>DASPLX010000064.1:0-13728 GCA_035627375.1 Paucimonas sp.
TCGCCTACATGAAGGATGTGCTCGAACGCCTGCCGTCCTGGCCGAACAACCGCATCGACGAACTCTTGCCGCACCGCTGGAGCCCGGCTGCGTAACCTCGCATGTATCCCGTGTCAATGTGAGATGCCCGGGTGCTTACGGTTGACCGAGAGGTTAGCAATTAGGGTGTGATCATGCCGATGGCTTTGGCGAACTGCTTGCCGAGCTCCGTGCGCGCTATGTAGCCCTTAGCGAACTCTACCTTCTGAGTATCATTGCTGTGTGTATTGCGCAATCGGATGAACTCAGGACGCTGCTCTGCCCAAGAGTACTGATTGGGGTCTCTCAGGTAAGTGTCATACGAAACATCAACCAAGCCTAGGCGTATCCAATTGTCAATCATCGCTGCTAGACGGGGATTCTCGACAGGTTGTTGGGTCGTGTTATTACGCATATTGAGTACGTGTCGCAGCAATACGTGATGTCCGCCGCTCTCATTCAGCCTGCATTGGATCTGTATGATCGCTATTGGGCCAGGCGATGTGAGCACCTCACGAATCAAAGCGGCCTCGTTACCGTTCAATTGCTTAATGATCTCGACAAACGCGGGATGAGCATCTTCGGCAACACGACCATCCATGGCTGTAGCCAAGAGATTCAGGTACATCTCTTTTAGGGTCGGCTCCTGATGCGTGAAGGCTAACCCTTGCAGGGAAGGCCCAGCGACCGATGCTTTAGGTTCGACAATATGCTCAAGTGGAATAGTGACTGCTTTTTCAGCTAAGTCACTCTGGAAATGATTGGCGAAGTACTCGCGGGCCTTGTCAAATGCAAAATTAATTGCCGCCAACGGCATTAGCGCATTGTTGATCGTCTTGGTAAGGGTAACTGCTGTCTTGCCAAGGTTCTTTGCGGCTTCCTTCGCTTCGGGGCTGTCTCCTGCGGCCTTTATAATTTCGGAGACAACAGAAACTCCATCCTTTGCAGCTTTAATCGGGTCTTCGTCCGACATGGATACCTTCCTTCTACGAATGGATAATGTGATTGACCTAGCATGAACATTCCCGCTGCTAGCGGCTGCCTGATCCGGCATTCGTGAACATCTATTTCGGCAACATGCGCGTTCAGTTCGGTGTTCATGAGCACCTTCCCCTCGGCGGCGTAAAGCCGGCGTTCAGAATGAATTGCTTGCAGTCAGCTGTCGACCCTTTACTGTCGGTCATGTTTTCCGGAAGCTGTCGTTCAACGTTGAAGTCACCGGCGCTGCGCGGCTTTATCGTCCAGCGTCCGTGTGGACCGCTAGGTTGGGTCTAGTATTGTTGTCGCCCTGGATCATCGTATTCCTCTCTGAAGCGCCACATACGTTCGCCCCTTTCCCAAATTACTGAGTCGCCAGTGAGTTTCTTGAACGCTGACAGGACCTTCTTTCCAATAGCAGGATTGCCATTGTCGTTGCAATAAGTGAACTCTTCGCCGAATTTGGACGCGATGTCATAGACAACGGTTTCTTGGTACAGGTACTTTTCGCGTTGAAGTTCGCTCAACATCCACTTTGCAACATCATCAGGAGTAGTTGCCATGGCTAGGCCTTCTTTTCTTCCTGATAGATCATCACAGCCTCAAACGGAAACGCTCCAGCTTCTTTTTTGCTACCAGCAAACCAAGCTGTATGAACGATCCCTTCAAGTATCTTCGTGACCGTCATTTTCGGTCCACCAGACTTCAATTGAACGATGTCGCCGATTTTGAATTTCTCTGCCATTGCAATCTCCTTCGGAGTGAATAAATGAAAAGCTCAACGTGAACGTGAACGACAATCGGACGCCAAGCTGCATAGAGTTTAGCTGTCGAAAAATCGGCCGATTTAACAGGAAACTAAAAAACCGAGAAAGACGGCAGAGTCGAGCTAAACCCAAGGCCAGAGTATGCTGCCATGGGGAAATTAGCAAAGATATACCAAAAATATGGGATACAGCTACGCCCGCTTATGGCCGAACTCCGCCGTATTGCCGACCTCAAGTTGCGATGAAATCTGACACCGACTGGCAAGTCAAATCTGGCCTACTACACATTATTTTGTAACCGCCTTCTCTCCAAACCAGACCACTACCCCATACCGCCCTTTCTTGACGCTTGCCGTCATTTGCAATAGTCTGCGTTCCTCACCGGAGAAAAACGGTGAATGGGTTTGACAGCCCTTTGTAACGTGACCACATCGAACGGTGTGTGTCATTCGCCTGCGCGCGCCTCTATGGCGGGCTGGCGGGGGAGCCGCAAGGCTCGCCGGCTCGTTACACCGGTCTGTCAACCCTGCCAGTTCCGCCACCCCATTTGACAGTGGGAAAGCGAATCTTCCTCTTGTAACGGAGCCCCGCATGCGCCCTTCGAAAGCCATTGCATCACCCTCACCCAAGTCAAAGCCAAGGCAGGAACGCCTCCTCACCGTCGGCTACCAATCGGAAAATTCCCATCACCAACGCCCCTACATCCGCCTATGCGGACAATGGCTGGCCGACGCCGGATTTCCCGTCGCGGCCAGGATCCGCGTACAGGTCCGCAAGAATCGCCTGGTGCTGACGCCCATCCGCTATGCGGCGGACGACGAAGCGCAGCACCTGGAATTGCGCGTGCTGGAAATACTGGGGCGGTGGGGCGCCTTGTCCAAGGCGGGACTCCGCGCGGCACTCGGCAAGGATGAAGCAACGCCGTGGAACCAGGTGATCCGCAGGCTCATCGCGGAGCGAAAGATCGCCTATCCGGTCATCGGCGTCGGGCCGGGGCGCGCGCGCAAACTACTTCTCACGCAGACCGGTTACGAAACCTTGGCGGCTTGCATCAAGCAGTAGCGGGTCGGCACGCTAGGCCCGGTGCGAAATCACCTGCTTGCGCGGAACTTCGCGTTTGCGTGAAGCGTCGTCATTGCCGCGCGCAGGCTCGCCGCCGCGATCGATCTCTTCTTCGTCGCCTACTCCTTGCGTGGGTATCCCGCGCCTGGCCTCGCGCTGCATCTCGGCATAGGGGCTGGAACGCTCGAGCGAGACGCCGACCGCGAGGATGTCGACCAACAGCAGCAGCAACAGGCGCGAGACCATCGGGATGTGATCGGCGCTGCCTTCGTCGTGTTCGACCGCGAGCGTCAAATGCGCGCGCCTGGCGAGCGGCGAATTGGGCGGCGCCAGCGCGATGACGGTGGCGCCGTTGGCGAGCGCGGTCTCGACCGCCGGCGCCAGATGGCGCAGCTTGCCGGAGTGCGAGATCACGACCACGACGTCGGCCGGCTGCAGCAGCGCCGCCGCGATTTCCTGCAATTGGGGATCGGTATAGGCGCCGCATTGCATGCCGAGCCGGAAGAATTTCTGCTGCGCGTCTTCGGCGACCAGGCCGCAGCTGCCGACGCCGTAGAAGTCGATGCGGCGCGCCTGCTCGAGCGCGCGTATCGCTTGCGACAAGACTTCCGGATGCAGGCTGTCGCGCACCTTCATCATCGCCGAGATCGAGTTGTCGGCGACCTTCACGCCGACGTCGAGCGAGGTATCGCCGACATGCACCTGGCTGTGCGTGACCTGCACGGTGCCGGTCACGCTGGAGGCGAGCTTGAGTTTGAAATCGGCCAAGCCCTGGCAACCGAGCGTGCGGCAGAAGCGGATCACGGTCGGCTGGCTGACGTCGGCGCGGCGCGCGATCTCGGCGATCGGATCGTTGATGACGCTGCGCGGATGGGCGATGACGAGACTCGCGACTTTCTGCTCGGCCGGCGACAACTGCTCGCGCAGCTTGCGCACGCGTTCGAGTATCGGCACCGCGCTGCCGCCGCCCAGGTGTTCGGCCAGGATCGCCGCCACGCCCACGAAAGCGGGATACGGCGCGGTGATGACATAGGTGGGAATCTGCTTGAGGTAATCGGCAAAGCGGCCCTTCGCCTCGAAGCGCTCGCGGAACGGCGAGCGCTCGAAATAATCGCCCAGGCGGGGCACGATGCCGCCGCCGATGTACAGGCCGCCGAGCGTTCCGAGCGTGAGCGCGACGTTGGAGGCGACGGTGCCCAGCATCGCGCAGAAGCACTCGACCGCTTCCAGGCATTGCGGGTCGCTGCCGTCGAGCATGCGCTTGACGATTTCCGGCGCATCGAGCCGGGCGGAAGCCGCGGCGTCGTCGCTGCGCGCGGCGAGCGCCTCGTAAATCAGTTCGAGCCCCTGGCCGGACACCAGGCGCTCGGCGGAGACATGCGGCAGGCGGCGCCAGGCGTATTGCAGCACGGCGAGTTCGCGCATGTCGTTCGGCGCGAACGATGCGTGCCCGCCTTCGCTGGCGAGCGCGATCCAGCGGCCGTCGCTCGGGATCAAGCCGCCGACGCCGAGACCGGTGCCGGCGCCGACCAGGCCGACCACGCCGCCGGGGTCGGGCGCGCCGCCGCCGATCTGCCGCCGATGCTCCGGCTCCAGGTGCGGCAAGGCCATCGCCAGCGCGGTGAAGTCGTTGACCACCAACAGCGTGTCGAAACCCAGCCGGCGGCGCGCTTCGTCGATCGAGAAGGCCCAGTGGTGATTGGTCATCCGGACCCAGTCGCCGTGCACCGGGTTGGCGATCGCCACGGCGGCATGCTGCACCGGCGGATGGCCGGCTTCGTTCAGGTAGGCTTCGACGGCTTCGGTGAATTCGGCATAGTCGGCGGCGCGCAGGACGCGGATCGTGTCGATCCGTCCGGGCGCGCGCTCGAGGGCGAAACGGGCATTGGTGCCGCCGATGTCGGCCAACAGGCGCGGGCCGTCGAGATAGCGTTCCGCGTCGTGCGGAGGATAGATGCTTGCTGGCATGGATGGCGATGGATCGATTCGGTTTCCGCGCGGCAGGCGGCAAGAGGATCGCTCTTAACTAAAGACCGGCAGCGGGCCTGAAAATTCGGCGGGCGCGGCGAACGGGCGCTCTGGCGAGACGCCGGAAGGCGCGCGCGAGCGCCTGCATGACGAGGAGCAGGCTCGGGCCTTCTCGCGCAAGCCCCTCGCGGGAGGGCCCTCAGATTTCCTCGGACCAGGTAAAGCCGTGGCGCGTGAGCAAGGCGCTCGAGGAAGCCGGCCCCCAACTACCCGCCATATATGGCTTGGGCGGCAGCGCGCTGTCTTGCCAGGCGTCCAGCAAGGGTTCGACCCATTGCCAGGCGGCTTCCTGTTCGTCGCGCCGCACGAACAGCGCGAGATTGCCGCGGATCGCGTCGAGCAGCAGGCGTTCATAGGCGTCGGCGCGCGGCTGGCGGAAGGCTTGGTCGAACGCGAGATCGAGCGTGACCGGCTGCAATCGCATCGCATCGCCGGGCTCCTTGGCGAGGCAATGGAGTTCGATCGATTCGTCCGGCTGCAGGCGGATCACGAGGCGGTTCGCCGATTGCGCCGACAGGCCGGCCGGCATCGGCAGGATCGCGTGCGGCACCGGGCGGAAGGTGACGACGATCTCGGCCACGCGCTGCGTCAGGCGCTTGCCGGTGCGCAGGAAGAACGGCACGCCGGCCCAGCGCCAGTTGTCGATCTCGGCCTGGATGGCGACGAAGGTTTCGGTGCGCGAATCGGAGGGAATGCCGGCTTCGTCGAGATAGCCGCGCACCGACTGGCCGCGGATCGCGCCGGCCTTGTACTGGCCGCGCACGGCGACCTGGTCGAGCGCATCGAGCCGCAGGGGTTTGAGCGCGCGCAGCACGCGCAGCTTTTCGTCGCGGATGGCGTCGGCGTGCATCGAGGTCGGCGGCTCCATGGCGACCATGCATAGCAATTGCAGCAAATGATTCTGCACCATGTCGCGCAATGCGCCGGTGGCGTTGTAGAACTCGCCGCGCTGCTCGACGCCGAGCTCTTCGGCGATCGTCAGCTGCACGTGGGCGATCGATTCGCGCCGCCACAGCGGTTCGAACAGGGTGTTGGCGAAGCGCAGGGCCAGCAGGTTCTGCACCGATTCCTTGCCGAGGTAATGATCGATGCGGTAGATCTGGTTTTCGGCGAACACGCGGGCCACGGCGTCGTTGATCGCGCGCGACGAGCGCAGGTCGGTGCCGAGCGGCTTTTCGAGCACGACGCGCGCCGCGGACAAGTCGATGCCGGCCGCCGCGAGATTGGCGCAGATGGGTTCGAACAACAGCGGCGCGGTGGCCAGGTAGAACACCGGCACGCCGTCGGCCTCGCGCAGCACGGCGGCCAGCGGCGCATAGCTCTGCCCGGCCGTCGCATCGATGGTCAGGTAATCGATGCGCGCCAGGAAGGCTTCCCAGCCGGCTTCCGGACTTGCGCCCTTGGCATCGCCGATATGGGGGCCGACGCGTTGCCGCACGCTGGCCAGGTAGGCGTCGCGCGAGATCGCTTCGCGCGCCACGCAGACGATGCGGCCCTTGCCGTGCAGCTTCCCGGCGCGGTGCGCGGCGAACAAGGCGGGCAGGATTTTCCGCATCGACAAATCGCCGGTGGCGCCGAACAGGATGAAGGTGAACGCGGGAGTGAGTTGCATGGCGAAGAATGGCGAGGTCGATATTTTGTAATGGAGTTACAAAAATACAGGTTTTTGCACTGTTTTCTGTTGCGAATCGCTAATTATCTTGTAATTTTACTAGAAAAATCAGACGGCCAAGGCCCTACGTTCCCGGATTGGACAACGGGAACGCGGCTTGTTTCAGGCGCACTCAGAATTGCCGGAAATAACGCACGGCCAGCAGTTTTTCCGGGGCGGCGTCGGCCAGGTTGTTGGGGTGGCGGCGCAGCGTGAGCGCGTAGGCCAGCGAGGCATTGCCGTCGAGCGGCAGCAGGTAGTTGGCCTCGGCCATCACTTCGCGCGTCGCCGGCACCATCGAGAAGCTGCGGCGTTCGCGCACCTCGGCGCCGCTGTCGTCGATGGCGGCGATCACGTCGAGCGTCATGCGGCCCGAATAGCTGCGCAGCGGTTGCGACAGCGCGAGGCTGAAACGGTCGCCGGCGAGCAGGCGGTCGGATGCGATCAGCGCGAGCGAGAAGGCATTGGTGCGGGTATCGCTCACGTCGGTGATGACGCGGCCGGCGCTGGCCTCGCCCGGCGTGATGCCGTAGGCCAGCTGGCCGGCGATCGCCAGCCGCGGCGCGGCGAGCACGGCGCCGGCCAATTGGACCGCCTCGGTCGCGACGCGCGGACCGAAACCCAGCGCGCCGCCCGCGTGGGCGCCGAGATAGCCGCCGGCTTCGCGCGCGCGCGTGATGGACAGCGACACGGCGGCGCCGTCGAACGAACGCGAGAGTTCGAACAGGGCCAGCTCGGTGCGCGGCAAGGGCGTGGTGCGGACCGGTATCGCGTCGCGTCCGTATTGCGAGGCCTGCAGACGGTTCAGGCCGGAGCTGAGCACGCCGGCGGCGACGCGCACGCCGCCGACGCTCCGCGCCAGGGCCGCGTGCGCCGCGTTCGGCGCCAGGGCGAAATACGGATTGGCGAGCACGGGGATGGCGAGATCGGCGCCGCCGAACGGCATGGCCGCCAATCCGAAATGGCGGGCGGCGAAACCGCCGGCGCCGAACGCCAGTTCGATACCGCTGGCGAAGGCCGACACCAACCCGAATCCGGCCAGCCGCGAGGCTGCGGCGGCTTGCGGGCCGCCGGGCGCGAGCGCAGGCGCCGCCCCGCCCGGCCGGACGCTGCGCTCGTGGGCGACCGTCAAGCGCGCGCCGTTGTCGAGCACGCGGTCGACGATGTCGATGCGGCGGTCGAGATTGCCGAACACCTGGCCGAGCGACATCGCGGCCGGCTGCGACACGATGGTGCCGAGATCGACTTCATAGCCGCGCCGGAATTCGTCGAGCGCAATCATGCGCAGCGAGCCCGCCGCCGCCAGGCTCCACAGCCGGCTGGTGGCGGACGACGGCCGCAGCAGCGTGTCGCGCATGGCGGCCGGCGTGCCGTCCCGGCTCGTGGCCCTGACCATCCCGACCGGCTGCAAGGCTTTTTCGAGATTGACGAGGCCGCGCCCGTAGACCGGATCGACGCCGGGCGCGCCGAGATCGGTCGCCGTGGCGAACAGGATGGCGGCGATCTGCTCGGCGCGCAGGTACGGCCACAATTGCTTGAGCACGGCGGCCGCGCCGCTGACGACCGGGGTCGCCATCGAGGTGCCGCTGCGCGCCATATACCGGCCGTCGAGATGGGTCGAGGACAGGTCGACGCCGGGCGCGACCAGGTACCAGGCGGCGGCGTCGCCGGCGCGGTTCGAGAAATCGGCGAGGCGATTGCGCGCGTCGACGGCGCCGACGGCGATGATCTGGCCGTTGGCCCAGGCTTCCTTGGCGAAGCGCGCCGGCCATTCCGGATGGGCCGCGCCGCTGTTGCCGGCGGCGGCCACCAGCAGCAGGCCAGCGCGCACCGCCTCGCGCGCGGCGCCCGGCGCATAGCGGTCCGGGGTGCCGAAGCTCAGGTTGGCGATCTGCGCGCGGCCGATGGCGTAGCGCAGGCCGGCATCGGCATAGGCCGACGAACCGCCGCCGCTGTCGCTGAAGATCTTGATCGGCAAGAGCCGCGCGTCGTAGGCCACGCCGGACATGCCGCGGCCGTCGCGGCCGGCGGCCAGCAGGCCGGCGACGTGCGTGCCGTGGCCGCGGGCATCGAACACGCCGGACGAGCCGGTCGCGTTATAGCCGGGCAGCAGCTTGCCGGCCGCCGAGAATTCGGGATGCGCGGCGGCGATGCCGGTATCGAGCACGGCGATCGTCACCCCCTTGCCGCTGCCGCCGCGCGCATAGGCGGGGCCGGCCTTGATCGCGGCGGCGGCCGGCGAAGCGGCGCCCTCGGGATCGGCGGCGGCCGGGACAGCGCAAGCCGACGCCAGCGCCAACGCGCCGCGCCGGATGATCGAACGAGAAAACATATCGCCTTTCTCCGGGAAGAACGGAACGGGGAAAGGGCGGCGCTGCGCCGGGAGCGGTTGCGGCTCGGGTAGGCGGCGGCCCCGCTGACTCGTCGGCGGTCCTCGGAGTCCGGAAGCTTTGCGTCCCCGTCTCGCGACGGGTTTGCCCTTACGTTACCCGCCGCGCGGCGGGTAACGTGATTGTGCGCGGTTGCGCGCGGCATGGAAATGGAATTTCGGCATCTCTGTCAGAGCGGCCCAACGATTCGCCGCGCGGGCATGGCAACCCGCTTGGCAAACGATTATTTCACGCGCTCTTCGAGGGGATGCTCTCGGTTGAACTCGGCTTCCTGTTCTTCCGACAAGGCATGCACGAGGATGACGCTGTTGGAGAACGCGGTCTGCGTGTGGCCGCAATGCGGGCAGGTATAGCCGGACGTATAGGCGCCGTCCTTTTCGAAGTCGAATTCATTGACTTGGAACGGACGGCGGCAGTCGAGATTGGTACAGCGTTCGAATTTCATAAGAAGCGCTTCGATATGAATCTCGTCGATTACACAGAATGACGCCTGCAACTATTCTTTCCGACCCACAAGATAATTACAAGAAACAATCCGCCCTTTGCGCACGCGCTTTGCGCAACATCAAATTTCCTGTGCGGCGTTTTTGACGAATTGCGACACTGCCTGTTTCGGCACAAGCCGAAGCAGGCGATGTCTCAGCGGCTGTGCGATGTCAGGCGCGAGAGCGGCGATGCCATGCTGACGCCGGGCGCGGTGCTGGCCGCGCCGCGCGAGGTTTCCGCCCTGGCGCCGCCTTGCGCTTCGTCCAGGCGTTCGTCCGCCTCGCCGGCGAGCAGGCTCACGCCTTGCGGATGCCTGCGCATCGCCACGCCGACCGCCAGGATATCGATCACCAAGAGGTGCAGGATCCTGCTCACCATCGGCAGATGGGTCGACACGTCTTCCACGTGATCGACGACCAGCACGGCGTCGGCGCGCCGCGCGAGCGGCGAATGGCTGCCCGTGATCGCGACCACCGCCGCCCCGCGCTCGCGCGCCTTGTCGGCCACGTCGAGCAATTCCGGCAGGCGGCCGGAGGCGCTGATGATGACGGCGACGTCGCGCGGCTTGAGCACGCCGGCCGACAGCGCCTGCAGGCGCGGATCGGTATAGGCCGCGCTCGGCACGCCGAAGCGCAGGAACTTGAATTGCGCATCCTGCGCCACCACGCCGTAATGGCCGAGCGCATAGAAATCGACGCGGTCGGCATGCAGCAGCAATTCGATCGCGCGGTCGATCATCTCGCGGTTCAACTGGCTGCGCACCTGCAGGATCGAGGATGCCGTATTGCCGAGCACCTTGGCGCCGAGCTCGAGCATCGAATCGTCGTGCGTGACTTGCGAATGGGTGATCGGCACGGTGCCGGTCAGGCCGGATGCCAGGCGCAGCTTGAAATCGGACAATCCCTCGCAGCCCATCGAGCGGCAGAAACGGATCACGGTCGGCTGGCTCACCTGGGCGGCGCGCGCGATCTCGGCGATCGGATCGTTGACCACCGAATGCGGATGGGCGAGCACGTGTTCGGCCACCCGCAATTCCGCGGGCGACAACTCGGGGCGCACGCGCCGGATCTGGGACAGGATGGCCGAGCCGCCGGCCGAGGTGAGGGTGCGCAGTTGCGCATCCAGGATCGCGGAAGCGCCGATGAAGGTGGCGTGCTCGGCCGTGATGACGTAGGTCGGAATCGCCGCCACGTAGCGGGAGAAGCGGCCTTTCTCCTCGAAGCGCCGGCGGAACGGGGACCGGTCGAAATACTCGCCGAGGCGCGGCACGATGCCGCCGCCGATATAGATGCCGCCGAGCGCGCCGAGCGTGACCGCCAGGTTGGCGGCGGCGGTGCCGAGCATGGTGCAGAACGCTTCCAGCGTTTCCTCGCACACCGGGTCGTCCTGATCCAGGGCATGCTGCGTGATCTCGGGCGCGGTCAGGTTGCGGGCCGCGACGCCGGCCCGTTCGGCCAGCGCGCGGTACATCAATTCGAGGCCGGGACCGGACAGCAGGCGTTCGAAGGAGACGTGGTCGAATTGCTTCCAGGCGTGGCGCAGGATCGCGATCTCGCGTTCGTCGCGCGCCGAGAAACTGGTATGGCCGCCTTCGGAACCGAGCGAGATCCAGCCGTCGCCGGCCGGAATCAGGCCCGACACGCCGAGCCCGCTGCCGGGACCGAGCAGGCCGATCACGCTCTTCCGGTCCGCTTCCCCGCCGCCGACCTGGCGCACGTCGCGGCCGCCCAGGCGCGGCAAGGCCATCGCCAGCGCGGTGAAGTCGTTCACGATCAAGAGCGTATCGAGCCCGAGCTGCTGGCGCGTCTCCTCGATCGAGAAATGCCAGTGGTAGTTGGTCATGCTGACCTTGTCGCCCGACACCGGGTTGGCGATCGCGACGGCGGCATGTTCGACCCGGGCCGGCAGGATGCTGGTCAGATAGGCGGTGATCGCGGATTGGAAATCCGGGTAATCGGCACAACGCAGGGAAGCGATCTGGGTGAATTCGCCGCGCGCGGTCTCGAGCGCGAAACGGGCATAGGTGCCGCCGATGTCGGCGATCAGCCGGGGGCTGTCGAATACGGCCATGTTGTGCGGGCTCTGCTAAATATATTGAGTGTCGCTTATTGTACGCATATTGCCTTATTCGCAGCAGGTGTGAGTGACATTCTATGAAACTGCACTAATATGTAACTTCACTACAGATCATTGCACCATGATGGTGCCGCGGCCGACTTTCGCTCGCTCTCCCCTCCAAAATGCTTTCTTTTCAAGGAAAAGAGGATTTCGGCGAAATTCCCGCGCCGATAAAAATCCCGCTTCCCTCGTTGCATTTGAAATGTAGTTTTGCTACATTAGCTAACCAATGGAGAAACTAAATTACATTCCGGCCCTGCCTTCGTCGCTACCATGCGAAGCGAACGGACCAGTACGTCCGGCCGGAATGATGCACCGACAAGGCTGACCACCATCGTGGATAGAACGCATTTCATCGATAGCAGAACCCGCAAATGCGGCCGGGACGGATGCCGGACTCCAACCATCATCGGCGGCCGTCCGGCCGCATGGGGTGATTGACGTGAACGCGAGCTTTACCCGGCGCCCGGCGCTGCCATTCCCCTGGCTGGTGGCCGATATCGGCGGCACCTTCGCCCGTTTCGGGCTGGTGCTGGGCGACGGATCCGAGACGCAAGGCGGCATCCGGCATGTGCGCAAGCTGCCGGTGGCGTCGTTCGCCGATCCGGCCAAGGCGGCGCAAGCATATTTCGCCGACATGGCCGCCGCGCTCGGCGCCGGCTTCAGCGCTCCGCGCGCCGCCGCGTTCGCCGTCGCCTCGCCGCTCGACGGCGACCGGGTCGAGCTGCTCAATGCCCACTGGAGTTTCTCGCGGGCGGCCGTGCAGGCCGAGCTGGACCTCGATGCCTTCATCGTGCTCAATGATTTCGAAGCGCTGGCGCTGTCGCTGCCGCGCCTGGATGCCACGCAATTGCGCGCCCATAAGGCATTGCCGCAACCGCAAGGCACGCTGGCGGTGATCGGCCCGGGCACCGGGCTCGGCGTCGCCGGCGTCGTCGAAACGCCCGGCGGCTGGACCGCCCTGCCGACCGAAGGCGGCCATGCGACACTCGCGGCGGCCGACGATTTCGAAAGCGCCCTGCTCGCTCATGTGCGCCGGGAATATGCGCACGTGTCGGCCGAACGCCTGCTGTCGGGCATCGGCATGCCGGTACTGTACGGCGCCGTCGCGCATCTGCTCGGCGCCCCGGCGGAAGAGTTGAATACCGAATCGATCGTCGAGCGCGGCATGAACGGCGGCGATCCGGTATGCGGCCGCACGCTCGACGTGTTCTGCGCCCTGCTCGGCGGGTTCGCCGGCAATGTCGCCCTGACGCTCGGCGCGCGCGGCGGCGTCTACATCGGCGGCGGCATCGTGCCGCGCCTCGGCGAACGCTTCTTCGCCTCGCAATTCCGCGAGCGCTTCGAAGCGAAAGGGCGGTTCCGCGGTTATCTCGAAGAGATCCCGACCGCGCTGATCACCGACACGCTCGCGGCCCTGACCGGCGCGGCGGCGGCGATCGACCAGTACGCCGCGTAACTTACCAATCCATGCATCCAACGATGCATGGGTTTCGAATTTGATTCAAACCGGTTTGAATCCATGAAATCGGCCGGGGATACGAAAAATTCGCTGGAAGAAGAAGGAGACGATATGGAGTTTTCAGGAGCCGAGCGCCAGCCCGGCAGACGGCTGACCGGTTTTGGCGTGGTCGTGCTGTTGCACGTGCTGGTGGTGTATGCCTTGCTCACCGGCCTGGCGCGCAAGGTGGTCGAGGTCATCAAGCAACCGATCGAGACCAAGATCATCGAGGAGGTCAAACCGCCGCCGCCGCCCGACTTGCCGCCGCCTCCGCCGCCGCCCAAGATGGTCGCGCCGCCGCCGCCCTTCATCCCGCCGCCCGAAGTGCAGGTCGCCGCGCCGCCGCCGCAGAACACGATCGCCGCCGTCTCGAACGTCAAGCCCGACAATCCGACGTTCGCGCGCCCGCAGCCGCCCGTGGATGCCAAGCCGGCCGCCGGCCCGTCGCGCGTGGCCGCCGTGGTCGATTTCTCCACCTGCGCCAAGCCCGAGTATCCGCGCAATTCGCAGCGCAACGAGGAGCAGGGCACGGTCACGCTGGCGTTCCTGATCGGTGTCGACGGCAGCGTCAAGGAAGCGAAGATCGAGAAATCGAGCGGCTTCCGGGAACTGGATCGCGCCGCCCAGCGCGGCCTGTCCCAGTGCAAATTCAAGCCCGCGCTCGTCGAGGGCAAGCCGCAGGAAGGCTGGTCCAGCGTGCAATACGTCTGGCGGCTCGAATGACGGCCC
>DASPLX010000065.1:0-29327 GCA_035627375.1 Paucimonas sp.
GAGGCTGTTATGAACTCAAACAGGGGGCACGCAGTCCCGGAAACCGGCCGAATGCAAGGCGCGGCGACGCGTCGTAGCGGTGCTACGGCAAGGAGCCGCAACACGGCAGGCGGCCGGTTTCCGGGACTGCCCGGAGGGTTCGGTCGAGAAGGGCGCATCGCGGCGTTGCGGCACTTGCACAGGGGGCCACCCTGTGCGGCGCGCCGCGCCTGGCGCTGCATCCCTTCTCGACCGAACGTGCCCCCTGTTTGAGTTCATAACAGCCTCTGGCCGAACGGACAGGTTAAGTATTCCTACGGTAGTGCATTTTCAGAACCAAGGCGTAAACTTCAGGTCATGAATCCCCTCCACATCACGACTCCCCTGCTGCGCCATGCCGCGCTCGCGCGCACCCTCGGCAAGGACGTGTTGCTGAAGATGGAAAACCTGCAGCCGGCCGGATCGTTCAAGCAGCGCGGCATCGGCACGATGTGCGCGCGTGCCGCGACCGACGGCGTTACGCACTTCGTCTGCCCGTCCGGCGGTAATGCCGGCTTCGCGGCCGCGGTGGCCGGCGCGGCGCTGGGCGTGCGCACCACCATCGTGGTGCCGCAAACGACCTCCGAGACAGTGCGCGGAAAGATCCGCGCGATCGGCGCCGATGTCGTCGTGCACGGCGCCGCCTGGATCGAGGCGAACGAAGAGGCGCTGCGGATGTGCCGGGCGCCGGGCACGCTGTATGTCCCGCCCTTCGATCATCCCGACATCTGGGACGGCAATGCAACCCTGATCGACGAAGCCGTCGCCCAGGCGCGCGAGAGTCATGCGGGCTTCGATGCCGTGATCTGCTCGGTCGGCGGCGGCGGGCTGCTGTGCGGCGTGCTTGAAGGCCTGCACCGCAATGCGCTGGCCCATGTGCCTGTCATCGCCGTCGAAACCGAGGGCGCGGCATCGCTGCATGCCGCGGTGCGGGCCGGCGAAGTCGTGACGCTGCCGGCGATCACCTCGATCGCCACCACGCTCGGCTCCAGCCGCGTGGCGCCGCAGGCGTTCGAATGGACGCGCCGCCACGACCTGCGCAGCGTCGTCGTCTCGGACCGCGATGCGGTCGAAGCCTGTCTGCGCTTCGCCGACGACATGCGCATGCTGGTCGAGCCGGCCTGCGGCGCGGCGCTGGCGGTCGCATATCAGAACCTGCCTGCGCTCGCCGACATCGAGCGTCCATTGATCGTCGTTTGCGGCGGCATCGGCGTCGATCTCGAAAAACTGAGCGAGTGGCGCGCCCGCTTCGCAGTCTGACCATGCGCGCCGCCTTTCCCAAGCTGCTGTCCTCGCAAATCGCGTTCGATATCGCGCGGACGATACTCGACGGTTTCGACAAGCACTATCGCCTGTTCCGCGCCTCGAGCCAGGACGCGCGCCGCTATTTCGAGCAGCGCGACTGGAAATCGGCGCAGACCAACCAGCGCGAACGGATCGCGTTCTACGACACGCGCGTTCAGGAATGCGTGCAGAGCCTGGAGGACGAATACGAGCGCGAAGACCTCACCGACGACGTCTGGCGCGAAGTCAAGCTGCATTACATCGGCTTGCTGACCGACCACAAGCAGCCGGAGTTGGCCGAAACCTTCTTCAACTCGGTCTGCTGCAACATCCTGCACCGCACCTATTTCCACAACGATTTCATCTTCGTGCGGCCGGCGGTGTCGACCGAATACATCGAACCGGAAGAGATCAACCCGACCTACCGGGTCTACTACCCGGCCAAGGACGGCCTGACGTTCGCGCTGAAGCGCATCATCACGAATTTCCAGCTCAACGGCAGCTTCGCCGATCTCGATCGCGACATCGGCTTCGTCGAGAAGCGCCTGCGCCAGATGTTCGGCAACGAGGCGCTCGAACCGAATCACCAGATCCGCGTCCTGTCGAGCCTGTTCTTCCGCAACAAGGGCGCCTACGTGGTCGGCAAGGGCATCAACGGCAACCGCGAATTCCCGTTCGTCGTGCCGATCCTCTATAACCGCAAGGGCGAACTGATCCTCGACACCGTCATCTTCGACCCGGCGCTGATCGCCGTGCTGTTCTCGTTCACGCGCGCCTACTTCATGGTCGACATGGAAGTGCCGTCGGCCTATGTGCAGTTCCTGCGCAGCATGATGCCGAACAAGCCGCGCAGCGAGATCTATACCATCCTCGGCCTGCAGAAGCAGGGCAAGGCCGGCTTCTACCGCGACTTCCTGCAGCATATGCGGCATTCGTCGGACCGGTTCGAGGCGGCGCCCGGCATCCGCGGCCTGGTGATGATCGTGTTCGCGCTGCCTTCCTTTCCCTATGTGTTCAAGGCGATCAAGGATGTGATCCCGGCGCCGAAGGAAACCACGCGCGCCCTGGTCAAGGAAAAATACCTGCTGGTGAAGTACCACGATCGCGTCGGCCGCATGGCCGACACCCTTGAGTATTCGAACGTGGCCTTCCCGCGCAACCGCTTCTCGGAGGAATTGCTGGCCGAATTCAGGGAGGCCGCCCCGTCCATCCTCGAAGAAGAGGAAGATCAGATCATCATCAAGCACCTGTACATCGAGCGCCGCATGACGCCGCTCAACATCTGGCTGACCGAGGCCGAGCAGCGCGGCGACGACACGGCGCTCGAGCACGGCATCGTCGAGTACGGCAATGCGATCAAGGAACTGGTCGCCGCCGACATCTTCCCGGGCGACATGCTGTACAAGAACTTCGGCGTCACGCGCCACGGCCGCGTGGTGTTCTACGATTACGACGAAATCGAATACATCACCGACTGCAATTTCCGCGCGATCCCGGCGCCGCGCAACGAGGAAGACGAGATGGCGGCCGAACCGTGGTACCCGGTCGCGAAGAACGACGTCTTCCCGGAACAATTCGCCACGTTCCTGCTCGGCAATCCGGCCGTGAAGAAGTACTTCATGAAGCATCATGCCGACCTGCTGACGCCGGAATACTGGCAAACACGCAAGCAGCGAATCCTCGAAGGCGTCATCGAAGACGTTTTCCCGTATCCGCAGGAGATTCGTTTCTGCTATCACGCTCCAACCATAGTGACAGCGCAAGCTGCCTGACTTTCACTCTCTCACACAGGAGACCAACATGAATGATCCTATCGTCATCGTCGGCGCCGCCCGTACTCCCATGGGCGCGTTCCAGGGCGATTTTTCCTCGTTGTCCGCCAGCGATCTCGGCGCCGTCGCGATCCGCGCCGCCGTTGAACGCGCGGGCGTCGAGCCGAATCTCGTGCAAGACGTCATCTTCGGCAATTGCCTGATGGCGGGCCAGGGCCAGGCGCCGGCGCGCCAGGCGGCGATCAAGGCCGGCATCCCGGTATCGGCCGGCGCCGTCACGCTGTCGAAGATGTGCGGTTCGGCGATGCAAGCCACGATGTACGCCTACGACTCGCTCGTCGCCGGCACCAATGATGTGGTCGTCGCCGGTGGCATGGAATCGATGACCAACGCCCCCTACCTGATCCCGAAGGCGCGCGGCGGCTATCGCATCGGCCACGGCCAGATCTTCGACCACATGATGCTCGACGGCTTGGAAGACGCCTACGAACGCGGCCGTTCGATGGGCACCTTCGGCGAGGAATGCGCCGAGAAATACAGCTTCACGCGCGAAGCGCAGGACGCCTATGCGATCGAATCCGTCAAGCGCGCGCAAGCCGCAACCGCCGACGGTTCCTTCAAGTGGGAAATCGCGCCGGTCACGGTGGCCGGCAAGGGCGGCGACGTCGTCATCGACAAGGATGAAGGCCCGCTGAAGGCCAAGCTCGACAAGATCCCGGCGCTCAAGCCGGCGTTCAAGAAAGACGGCACGATCACGGCCGCATCGTCGTCGTCGATCAACGACGGCGCCGCGGCGCTGGTGCTGATGCGCGAATCGACGGCCAAGAAGCTCGGCTGCACGCCGATCGCCAAGATCCTCGGCCATGCGCGCCATTCGCAGGCGCCGAATCTGTTCACGACGGCGCCGGTCGGCGCGATCGCCAACCTGCTCAAGAAGACCGGCTGGACCATCGGCGATGTCGATCTGTTCGAGATCAACGAAGCCTTCGCGGTGGTGCCGATGGCGGCGATGAAGGACCACGGCATTCCGCACGGCAAGGTCAACATCCACGGCGGCGCCTGCGCGCTCGGCCATCCGATCGGCGCTTCCGGCGCCCGGATCATCGTCACGCTGATCGGTGCGCTGAAGAAGACCGGCGGCAAGCGCGGCATCGCCTCGCTGTGCATCGGCGGCGGCGAAGGCACGGCGGTCGCGATCGAATTGATGTAATGCGGCCTGCCTCCCCTGCGTTCCGCAGGGGAGGCATTCTTCGAGAAATGCATGAGTACGGCTCTCATCATCGGCGCATCGCGCGGCATCGGTTATGAACTTGCGCGTCAATACCGCGCCAGCAAGGCAGCCTTGAATTCGCTGCTGGTCGATGCGGCGCGCGTGCTCGGCCCGCGGGGCGCGACTTGCGTGAGCTTCCATCCCGGTTGGGTGCGGACCGACATGGGCGGCGAGGATGCCGACATCGCGGTCGAGGAAAGCGTTGCCGGCATGCGCCGCGCTGGCCGGATTGGCGCGGCAGGACAACGGTAAATTTTTCAACTACGACGGGCATCCCCTTGCGTGGTAAGAACGGTCCGGTCCATGAGACCGGAGATATTTCAGGGAAGCGAAAACATATGGTCTTATCCGAACAGCATGAAATGATCCGCGACGCGCTGCGCACCTTCGCGCAGGAGCGCCTGGCGCCGAACGCCGCGCGCTGGGACAAGGAGCATCATTTCCCGAAAGAAGAGCTGAAGGAGCTCGCCGCGCTCGGCGCCTTCGGCGTCGCGGTGCCGGAGCAATACGACGGCGCCGGCCTCGACTACGTGTCGCTGTCCCTGGTGCTGGAGGAAATCGCGGCCGGCGACGGCGGCACCTCGACCGTCATCTCGGTCAACAACTGCCCGGTGTGCAGCATCGCCATGATGTACGCGAACGACGAGCAGAAGGAGCGCTTTCTGAAACCGCTGGCGCGCGGCGACATGCTCGGCGCCTTCTGCCTGACCGAACCGCATGCCGGCAGCGATGCCTCGACGCTGCGCACGACGGCAGTGCGCGACGGCGATCATTACGTGCTGAACGGCGTCAAGCAATTCATCACCAGCGGCAAGTACGCGGATGTCGCGATCGTCATGGCGGTGACCGACAAGGACGCCGGCAAGCGCGGCATTTCCGCGTTCTGGGTCCCGACCGCCACGCCCGGCTACATCGTCGCCCGCCTCGAAGAGAAGATGGGCCAGCACTCATCGGACACGGCGCAGATCCTGTTCGAGAACTGCCGCATTCCGGCCGCCAACCTGATCGGCGAGGAAGGCCAGGGTTACAAGATCGCCTTGTCCGGCCTAGAAGGCGGCCGCATCGGCATCGCCTCGCAAGCGGTCGGCATGGCGCGCGCCGCGTTCGAGGCGGCGCTGTCCTACGCCAAGGAACGCACCAGCTTCGGCCAGACGCTGTTCGAACACCAGGCAGTGCAATTCAAGCTGTCGGAAATGGCGACGCAAATTGAGGCGGCGCGCCAGTTGATCTGGCACGCGGCCAGCCTGAAGGATGCCGGCAAGCCCTGCCTCAAGGAAGCGGCGATGGCCAAGCTGTTCGCGACCGAAATGGCGGAGCGCGTCTGTTCCGATGCGATCCAGGTCCACGGCGGTTACGGCTACGTCAGCGATTTCCCGGTCGAGCGCATCTACCGCGACGTGCGCGTCTGCCAGATCTACGAAGGCACCAGCGATATCCAGAAAATCCTGATCGCCCGCGCGCTCGGCTGACCGTTCCGGCGCATCGGTTTGGCTAATTCACCCGGTCAACGGGTCACTCTAGGAGAAGGCATGGCAGCTCCCATCGATTTCTATTTTGACTTCACCTCGCCTTACGGCTATTTAGCGGCGACCCAGATCGAACGGCTCGCCGCGACATACGGCCGCAACGTGAAATGGCATCCGATCCTGCTCGGCGTGGTGTTCAAGGCGACCGGCGCGGTACCGCTGACCAGCGTTCCGATGAAGGCCGAATACACGCTGCGCGACCTGGAGCGCACGGCGCGCTTCATCGGCGTGCCCTACCGGCATCCGAGCACCTTTCCGATCGCGACGCAGGCGACCGCGCGCGCGATGCTGTGGATCGCCGACACCCATGGCGAGGCGAAAGCGGCGGAGTTCGCCAAGGCGGCCTATCGTGCCTTGTTCGCCGACGGCGTCAACATCGGCGATGCCGCCGAAACGGCGAAGATCGCCGCCGGCCTCGATGTCGACCCGGAAGCATTGGGCGCGGCGCTGGCCTCGGCCGAAGTGAAGGAGCGCCTGAAGGCCGAGGTGGAGCAGGCGATGGCGCGCGGCGTGTTCGGCTCGCCTTTCGTCATTGTCGACGGCGAGCCGTTCTGGGGCTTCGATCATTTTCCGCAGATCGAGGCCTTGCTCCGGAACGGCAAGATCTGAGAGGCAGGGCATGGCGCCGAGACAGGGGGGCAAGACGCCGGCGGCCGCGGCGATGCCGCGGATCAGGATTCGCGGTGTCGAGTCGGCGCGCGCGAAGCACGGCGGTCCGGCCGCGCGGAAGGACGCGAGGCCCAAGTGAAGAAGCCGCTCGACAAGCAATGCCCGTGCGGCGGCGCATCGTATGCCCGGTGCTGCGGCAGGTTCCACGCTGGCGCCACGCCGGAAACGGCGGAGCAATTGATGCGTTCGCGCTACAGCGCCTATGTGCTCGACCTGACCGATTACGTGCTGCTGACCTGGCATGCGAGCACGCGGCCGGCGCGCGCGGAATTGACGAGCGACCCGGCGGCAAAATGGCTCGGGCTCGAAGTGAAGAAACATGTGCCCGGCGGCGACGAAGCGACGGTAGAATTCGTCGCGCGTTACAAGGTGGGCGGGCGCGCGTATCGCTTGCATGAAACGAGCCGCTTCGTGCGCGAGGACGGCCGATGGTTTTACGTGGTCGGGGAATTTCTTAATTAATATTTCTGGAAAAAATCCGCCATGCAGGTAGGCTGATTCTCCGGGCGGCTCTTGTTTCTTGTATTCAACATTCCAAAGACAAATGACAATCATCGAATCGAAATTGAACCCGCGCGGCGAGGACTTCAAGGCCAATGCCGCGGCGATGCAAGCCGTGGTCGACGACTTGAAAGCCAAGGTCGCGAAGATCGCCCTGGGAGGCGGCGAGGATGCGCGCAACAAGCATACCGCCCGCGGCAAGCTGCTGCCGCGCGACCGTGTGCAGATGCTGCTCGATCCGGGTACGCCCTTCCTCGAATTCTCGCAATTGGCCGCCTACGAGATGTACCACAATGCCGCGCCCTCGGCCGGCGTAATCACCGGCATCGGCCGCGTGGCCGGCAGGGAATGCGTGATCGTCTGCAACGACGCCACGGTCAAGGGCGGTACCTATTACCCGATGACGGTCAAAAAACATTTGCGTGCCCAGGAAATCGCCGAACAGAACAACCTGCCGTGCATCTACCTGGTCGATTCCGGCGGCGCCAACCTGCCGAACCAGGATGACGTGTTCCCCGACCGCGACCACTTCGGCCGGATCTTTTACAACCAGGCCAATATGTCGGCCAAGGGTATTCCCCAGATCGCGGTCGTGATGGGTTCCTGCACCGCCGGCGGCGCCTATGTGCCGGCGATGAGCGACGAATCCATCATCGTCAAGAACCAGGGCACGATCTTCCTCGGCGGCCCGCCGCTGGTGAAGGCGGCCACCGGCGAAGTGGTCAGCGCGGAAGACCTCGGCGGCGGCGACGTGCATACGCGCCTGTCCGGCGTGGCCGACCACCTGGCGCAGAACGACCTGCATGCCTTGTCGCTGGCGCGCACCATCGTCTCCAATCTCAATCGCCAGAAGCCGCAGCAGATGGTGCTGCGCGAACCCGTTGAGCCGAGATACGATGCGCGCGAGCTGTACGGCGTGATTCCCGTGGATACGCGCAAGCCGTTCGATGTGCGCGAGGTGATCGCCCGCGTCGTCGACGGCAGCGAATTCGACGAATTCAAGGCGCGCTACGGCACCACGCTGGTATGCGGCTTCGCCCATATCTTCGGCATGCCGGTCGGCATTATCGCCAACAACGGCATCCTGTTCTCCGAATCGGCATTGAAGGGCACGCACTTCATCGAACTGTGCTGCCAGCGCAAGATTCCGCTGGTATTCCTGCAGAACATCACCGGCTTCATGGTCGGCCGCAAATACGAGAACGAAGGCATCGCGCGCAACGGCGCCAAGATGGTGACGGCGGTGGCGACGGCTTCCGTGCCGAAGTTCACCGTCATCATCGGCGGCAGCTTCGGCGCCGGCAACTACGGCATGTGCGGCCGCGCCTATTCGCCGCGCTTCCTGTGGATGTGGCCGAACGCGCGCATCTCGGTCATGGGCGGCGACCAGGCGGCGAGCGTGCTGGCGACCGTCAAGCGCGACGGCATCGAAGCCAAGGGCGGCAACTGGAGCGCGGAAGAGGAAGAAGCGTTCAAGAAGCCGATCAAGGAGCAGTACGAGCACCAGGGCCATCCGTACTATGCCAGCGCCCGCCTGTGGGACGACGGCATCATCGATCCGGCCGATACCCGCATGGTGCTGGGACTCGGCCTCTCCGCGGCGCTCAACGCGCCGATTCCGGAGGCGAAGTTCGGCGTATTCCGGATGTAAGGAGGCGGCATGACTTATCAGACTCTCGCGATCGACATCGCCGACCGCCTGGCGACGGTGACGCTGAACCGTCCCGACGTGCGCAACGCGTTCAACGAAACGACGATCGCCGAAATCGCGCAGGCATTCCGCGAGCTCGGCGCCGCCGCCGGCGTGCGCGCCATCGTGCTGGCCGCCAACGGCCCGGCCTTCTGCGCCGGCGCCGATCTGAACTGGATGAAGAAGATGGCCGGCTACACGCACGAGGAAAACCGCGCCGACGCCATGCAGCTGGCCGAGATGCTGCGCACGATCTACCTGTGTCCGAAGCCAGTGGTGGCGAGGATCCAGGGCGATTGCTATGCCGGCGGCATGGGCTTGGTCGCCGCCTGCGACATCGCCGTCGCGGCCGAGGAAGCCAATTTCTGCCTGTCGGAAGTCAAACTCGGCCTGATTCCTGCGACAATCTCGCCTTACGTCATCAAGGCCATGGGCGAAAATGCCGCCCGGCGCTACTTCCTGACAGCCGAGCGGTTCCCGGCGGCGGAAGCGCACCGGATCGGCTTCGTGCATGCGGTCGTGCAGGCAGATGCGCTCGATGCCGCGGTCGGCGATCTCGTCAAAGCCTTGACGACCAACAGCCCGAACGCCGTCAAGGAAGCGAAATGCCTGGTGCGCGACGTGTCCGGCCTACCGGTGACCGATGCCCTGGTCGCCGATACGGCGGAGCGCATCGCCCATATCCGCGCTTCCGACGAAGGCAAGGAAGGCGTGCGTTCCTTCCTCGAGAAGCGCAAGCCGAACTGGCTCTGACGGATCGAGGCCGGCCGAAGAGGAGAAACCGTTTTACGTATGCTGAAGTCTTGAACAGGCCCAGCCAGAATTTCGGAGCAGTTTTGGAATCCACATCACACAACGACTGGATCGCGCGCAGCCTGAAGAGCGTCTGGCATCCGTGCACGCAGATGCAGCATCATGAGACGATGCCCCTGGTGCCGGTCAGCCACGGCCGCGGGCCGTGGCTGTACGATGCGAACGGCAATCGTTATCTCGATGCGATCAGCTCGTGGTGGGTGAACCTGTTCGGCCATGCCAATCCTCGTATCAACGCCGCCTTGCGCGAGCAGCTCGATCTGCTCGAACACGCGATGCTGGCCGGCTTCACCCATGAGCCGGTGATCACGCTGTCGGAGAAGCTGGCGGCGCGCACCGATGACGTGCTCGGCCACTGCTTCTATGCCTCCGACGGCGCCTCGGCGGTCGAGATCGCGCTGAAGATGAGCTTCCATGCCTGGCGCAATCTGGGCGCGGCGGACAAGCGCGAATTCGTCTGCCTGAAGGGCAGTTATCACGGCGAAACCATCGGCGCATTGGCCGTGACCGATGTCCAACTGTTCCGTGATGCCTACGGCCCGCTGCTGCGGAACGTGCACGTGGTCGAAACTCCCGACGCGCGCCGGGCCGAGGAAGGGGAGACGGCGGCCGCCGCCGCTATCAATGCCGCGCGCCGCGCCGCGCAAGACCTCGAAGCCTTGTTCCAGGAACGCGCCGACAAGATCGCCGCGATCATCGTCGAACCGCTCGTGCAATGCGCGACTGGAATGGCGATGCACCATCCGGCGTATCTGACCGAAGTGCGCGCGCTGTGCGACCGCTACCGGGTGCACATGATCGCCGACGAGATCGCGGTCGGCTGCGGCCGCACCGGCAGCTTCTTCGCCTGTGAACAGGCCGGCATCTGGCCCGATTTCCTGTGCCTCTCGAAAGGCATCTCGGGCGGCTATCTGCCACTGTCGCTGGTGATGACGCGCGACGCGATCTACGACGCGTTCTACCATGCCGACATCACCCGCGGCTTCCTGCATTCGCATTCCTACACCGGCAATCCGCTCGCCTGCAAGGCGGCGCTCGCCACGCTCGCGATTTTCGAGGAAGACCAAGTGCTGGACGGCAACCGCGAGCGCGCGGCGCGCTTGACCGCAGCCTTGCAACCGCTCGCGGCGCATCCGAAGGTGAGGCATTTCCGGCGGTGCGGCATGATCTGGGCCTTCGATGCCGTCACCGACGATCCGGCGTTTTCCCGGCGCTTCTTCAGCGCCGCGCTGGAGCATGAATTGCTGCTGCGCCCGATCGGCCGCACGGTCTACCTGATGCCGCCCTACGTGCTCGACGACGGCGAGATCGAATTGCTCGCCGCGCGCACCATCGCCGTGTTCGAGCAAGTCATGGGAGCCACGGAATGAAATTGCTTGCCGGGCTCGAACGGGAATTGCGGGACCTCGACGCGCGCAGCCTGCGCCGCCGCCGCCGTATCGCGGAAACGCCGTGCGCGCCGCGCACGACGGTCGACGGCCGCGACCTGCTGGCGTTCTGCAGCAACGATTATCTCGGCCTGGCCGCCCATCCGCTGGTGGTCGAGGCGCTGCGCGAGGGCGCGTTGCGCTACGGCGTCGGCAGCGGCGCGTCGGCGCTGGTCAGCGGGCATGCGCGCGTCCACGAAGAATTGGAAGAGCGGCTGGCCGCCTTCATGGCGCCGCATATCGAGTCGCCGCGCGCGCTGTCCTTCTGCAGCGGCTACATGGCTAATCTCGCCGTGCTGTCGACGCTCGGCGGCCGCGACGCGGCGATCTTTTCCGAAACGCTCAATCATGCGTCGCTGATCGACGGCGCGCGCCTGTCGCGTTCCGCCGTGCAGGTCTATCCGCATCGCGACGTCGAGGCGCTCGAAGCAATGCTGGCCGCGAGCGGCGCCGAGACCAAGATCGTGGTCACCGACAGCGTGTTCTCGATGGATGGCGACATCGCGCCGCTGCCGCGCCTGCTGGCGTTGTGCGAAAGGCACGAAGCCTGGCTGGTGGTCGACGACGCCCACGGCTTCGGCGTGCTGGGCGAGCACGGACGCGGCGCGCTCGAGCATTTCGCCTTGCGCTCGCCTTGCCTGGTCTACATGGGCACCTTGTCCAAAGCGGCCGGCGCGGCGGGCGCCTTCGTCGCCGCGCACGCGACCGTCATCGAATGGCTGTTGCAGCGCGCGCGTACCTATATTTTCACCACCGGCGCGCCGCCCGCGTTGTCGCAGGCGCTGCTCGCCAGCCTCGACATCATCGCCGGCGAAGAGGGGCGGGCGCGGCGCGAGCATCTTCAATTCCTGGTCCGCAGGCTGCAAGACAGCCTGGTGCTGCGTCGCTGGTGCCACGCGCGCTCGGATACCGGCATCCAGCCGATCATCATCGGCGCGAACGACGATGCGATGCGCGCATCGACGGCGCTGCACGAGCAGGGTTTCTGGATTCCCGCGATCCGTCCGCCGACCGTGCCGGCGGGCACGGCGCGCTTGCGCGTGACCTTGTCGGCTGCGCATACGGCCGACGATATCGCGCGGCTGGTCGATGCGCTGAATGCCCTGGAAGAGCGGCAAGCCGACGCGCGGGAAGCGGAGTACGCATGAGCGCGTCGGTCGGCTATTTCGTCACCGGCACCGATACCGAGATCGGAAAGACGCTGATCTCGTCCGCCCTGCTGCACGCGCTCGGCGCCAGCGGCGTGCGCGCGGCCGGCATGAAACCGGTTGCCGCCGGCGCCGAGTTGCGCGACGGCGCATGGTGGAACGAAGACGTGGCGAGCATCGCCGCGGCGGCCAACGTCGTGCTGCCGCGTGAACTGACCACTCCCTACCTGCTGCGCGAACCGGCGGCGCCGCATATCGTCGCCCGCCAGGAAGGCGTGACGATCGACCTGGACCACATCGTCGAGTGCTATCTCCGCGTGGCGCGGGAAGCCGATGCCGTCGTGGTCGAAGGCGTCGGCGGATTTCGCGTGCCGCTGGCGGAAGACGCCGATACCGCCGATCTCGCGCGGCGCCTCGGCTTGCCTGTCATACTCGTGGTCGGCCTGCGGCTGGGTTGCATCAACCATGCCTTGTTGAGCGCCGAGGCGATCGCCGCGCGCGGCCTGACGCTGGCCGGCTGGGTCGCGAATTCCATCGAACTCGGCATGCGTCACGCGAGCGCCAATATCGAGGCGATCGCCGCGCGCCTGCCGGCGCCCTTGCTCGGCTATCTGCCGCGCCTGGACCGGCCGACGGCCGCGCTGGCCGCCGCGCACCTGGATTTTTCATGCCTTCCGGGCTGGCCGCGGCCAACCGGCGGGCTCATGTAGAAACGATTCGATCAGAGAGGAAAGCTGCCTATGTCGTCGCAAACCGTCACCTTCCACGCGATTTCGCGCACCAAGCCCGCACCGATCAAACCGGATGCCTGGTCGGTGGACGATATCGTCGCGCTGTTCGAACTGCCGTTCTCCGATTTGCTGTTCCGCGCGCAACAGGTGCATCGCGAACACTTCGATCCGCGCGAAGTCGAACTGGCGACGCTGATGTCGATCAAGACCGGCGGTTGCCCCGAGGATTGCGGCTATTGTCCGCAGGCCGCGCGCTACGATACCGGCGTCGAGGCGCAGAAGATCCTGCCGCTCGACACCGTGCTGGATGCGGCGAAGGCCGCCAAGGCCAGCGGCGCGACCCGCTTTTGCATGGGCGCCGCTTGGCGCGCCCCGAAAGACCGCGATCTCGATCACGTCGAAGCCATGGTGCGCGAAGTGAAGGCGCTCGGCCTGGAAACCTGCGTCACGCTCGGCATGCTCGGCGAGGGCCAGGCGGAACGCCTGAAAGCGGCCGGCCTCGATTACTACAACCACAATCTCGACACCGCGCCCGAGTTCTACGGCGACATCATTTCGACGCGCGACTACGACGACCGGCTGGACACGCTCGAACGCGTGCGTAATGCCGGCATCAAAGTGTGCTGCGGCGGCATCGTCGGCATGGGCGAATCGCGCCGCCAGCGCGCAGGACTGATCGCGCAGTTGGCGAACATGGAACCGTACCCGGAATCGGTGCCGGTTAACCACCTGGTGCAGGTCAAGGGTACGCCGCTGTACGGCATCGATCCGCTCGACCCGCTCGAATTCGTACGCACCATTGCCGTCGCGCGCATCACGATGCCGAAGGCGCGCGTGCGCCTGTCGGCCGGCCGCCGCGAAATGGGCGAAGCCGTGCAAGCCTTGTGCTTCGCCGCCGGCGCCAACTCGATCTTCTATGGCGACAAGCTGCTGACGACCGGCAATCCGGAAGTCGAGGCCGACCGCGCCTTGCTCGACAAGCTCGGCATGACTTCGCGCCATACCCAGATGGATGCGAAATGCGCGGTGACGGAATAAAGAGAATTCTTCGTTAAGGGCAAGAAAATGTTCACAAAGATCCTGATCGCCAACCGCGGCGAAATCGCTTGCCGCGTCGCCGCCACCGCGCGCCGCATGGGCATCAAGACCGTCGCCGTCTATTCGGAAGCCGACGCCGACGCCAAGCATGTCGCCGTGTGCGACGAAGCCGTGCTGATCGGTCCGCCGGCCGCCAAGGAAAGCTATTTGCGCGCCGGCAAGCTGATCGAGGTCGCGAAAGCCACCGGCGCGCAGGCGATCCATCCCGGCTACGGCTTCCTGTCCGAAAACGAAGAGTTCGCGGAGGCCTGCGCCGACGCCGGCCTCGTCTTCATCGGCCCGCCGGCGAGGGCGATCCGCGCCATGGGATCGAAGTCGGCCGCCAAGAGCTTGATGGAAAAGGCAATGGTTCCGCTCGTGCCTGGCTATCACGGCGACCGGCAGGACGCCGGTTTCCTGCAGGAGCAGGCCGACCGTATCGGCTATCCGGTGTTGCTGAAGGCATCTGCCGGCGGCGGCGGCAAGGGCATGCGCATCGTCGAGAAAAGCGCCGATTTCAAGGCCGCGCTGGCCTCGTGCAAGCGCGAGGCGATCAATAGCTTCGGCGACGACAAGGTGCTGGTCGAGAAATACCTGACGCGTCCGCGCCATATCGAGATCCAGGTGTTCGCCGATACGCACGGCGACTGCGTCTACCTGTTCGAGCGCGACTGCTCGGTGCAGCGGCGCCATCAGAAAGTGCTGGAAGAGGCGCCCGCACCCGGCATGACGCCGGAACGCCGCAAGGCCATGGGCGGGGCGGCCGTGGCCGCCGCGCAGGCGGTCGGCTATGTCGGCGCCGGCACGGTCGAGTTCATCGCCGACCAGGACGGCTCGTTCTACTTCATGGAGATGAACACCCGCCTGCAGGTCGAGCATCCGGTCACCGAAATGATCACCGGCACCGACCTGGTCGAATGGCAATTGCGCGTCGCCGCCGGCGAGCCGTTGCCGAAGCGCCAGGAAGAACTCGCGATCAACGGCCACGCGATCGAGGCGCGCGTCTATGCCGAGAATCCGGAAAAGGGTTTCCTGCCGTCGATCGGCACCTTGCATTACATGCGCGCGCCGCAAGCCGTGTTCTTCGAGCAGGGCGGCGGCGCAGCGGCGCCGGCTGCCGTGCGCGTCGATTCCGGCGTGCGCCAGGGCGATGCCATCTCGCCGTTCTACGATCCGATGATCGCCAAGCTCATCGTCTGGGGCAAGGATCGCAGCGAAGCGCTGGCACGTATGGCGCAAGCTTTGTCGGAATACCGGATCGTCGGCCTGACGAGCAATATCGCCTTCCTGAAACGCCTGGTCGAAAGCAAGCCGTTCGCGACGGCCGACCTCGATACCGGCCTCATCGAGCGCCACCAGGAAATCCTGTTCCCGGCAGCGCGGCCGGCATCGAAGCAGGCGTTGGCCCTTGCCGTCGCGTCCCTGCTGGCATCCGAGCGCGACCATGCGGCCGCCGATCCCTGGGCGCAGACCAGCGGCTGGCGCATGAATTCGGTGATGGAACGCACGCTCGCGTTCGGCGATGAAGCGAACAAGTATCCGGTCGTCATCGCTTACGAGCGCGGCGGCAGGGGCGATAGCTGGACGCTGCTGCGCGACGGCGCGAGGTCGACGATGACGCTGGCGTCGCATGACGCGACCGACCTGGTATTGAAGCTCGACGACGCTACGGTGCGCGGCGCCGTCGTGCGCGAAGGCGAGGTCTTCCACGTCTTCCACGACGGCACGCACACGATCCTGAACTACAACGATCCGCTGGCGCATGCCGGCGAGACGGAAGCCGAAGGCGGCCGCCTGACCGCGCCGATGCCGGGCAAGATCGTCGCGGTGCTGGTCGAGAACGGCAATGCCGTCGAGAAGGGGGCGCCGCTCCTGATCATGGAGGCGATGAAGATGGAACACACGATCTCGGCGCCGGCCGACGGCACGGTCGAGGAGATGCTGTACGCGGTCGGCGACCAGGTCGCCGAGGGTGCGCAACTGCTGGTTTTCAAGGCCGCTTGATCGTACCCGGGGCCGGACGGAGACCGCCGATGCGCATCCTGTTCTACACCGCGAGCTGGACCACCGAGTCGTGGCTGCGGAATCTCGAGGCGGTTCTGCCCGGGGCCCAGGTGCGCGTCTGGCAGGAAGGCGACAACGACCCGGCCGACTACGCGTTGGTATGGAAACCGCCGGCCGCGATGCTGCGCGGGCGCCGCGATCTGAAAGCGATCTTCAGCCTGGGCGCCGGCGTCGATGCGATCGTGCAGCTCGGCGACGCCTTGCCGCAAGGCGTGCCCATCGTGCGCCTGGAAGATGCAGGCATGGCGATACAGATGGCGGAGTACGCGACCTACGCCGTGCTGCGCCATTTCCGGCGCTTCGACGAATATGAAGCGCTGGCGCGGGCCGGTCGATGGCAGCCGCTGGAGCCCTACGACAAAGGGGCGTTCACGGTCGGCATTCTCGGCCTCGGCGTGCTCGGCACGCGCATCGCGCAAGCGCTCGCGCATTTCGGCTTCCCGTTGCGCGCCTGGAGCCGCGGCGGGAAAGACATGCCGGGCGTGAGCTGTTACGCGGGCAAGGACGAATTCGACGCCTTCCTGCACGGCACGCGCGTGTTGATCTGCACCTTGCCGATGACGCCGGAAACGTCCGGCATCCTGGACCGGACCAATCTTTCGAAGCTGCAGCGCGGCGCCTACGTGATCAACGTCGCGCGCGGCGCGCATCTCGTCGAAGAGGATTTGCTGGCGCTGGTGCGGGAAGGCCATGTCGCCGGCGCGACGCTCGACGTGTTCCGCGAAGAACCGCTGCCGCCCGGACACCCGTTCCGGGCCGAGCCGAGGATCGCGATCACGCCGCACATCTCGGCCCTGACCTTGCGCGAGGAAAGCGCGCGCCAGATCGCCGACAAGATTTTCGCCATCGAACGCGGCGAGGCCGTCACCGGCGTCGTCGACCGCACGAAAGGATACTGAAATGACACTGCCATCGAAAGTCAAGATCGTCGAAGTCGGCCCGCGCGACGGTTTGCAGAACGAGAAGGAAACCATCGCGGCCGAGGTCAAGATCGAACTCGTGAACCGCCTGACGCAAGCCGGTTTCTCGAATGTCGAGGCGGCGTCCTTCGTGTCGCCGAAATGGGTGCCGCAGATGGCGACCTCCGCCGAGGTCATGGCCGGCATCGCGCGCAAGCCGGGCGTGATCTATTCCGCGCTGACGCCGAACATGAAAGGCTTCGAGGCGGCGCTGGCCGCCAAGGCCGATGAAGTCGTGATCTTCGGCGCGGCCTCGGAAGCGTTCTCGCAAAAGAACATCAATTGCTCGATCGCCGAATCGATCGAGCGTTTCCGCGATGTCGCCGCGGCGGCCAAGCAGCACGGCATCCGATTGCGCGGCAGCATCAGCTGTTCGTTCGGCTGCCCCTACCAGGGCGAAGTCGCGCCGGAATCGGTGGCCGACGTCGTGCGCCGCCTGCGCGAGCTCGGCTGCGACGAGATCGACATCGCCGATACCATCGGCGTCGGCACGCCGAGGAAGGTGCAAGCCGTGATGGAGCGGGTGGCGAAGGAATTCCCGATCGAGCGCTTGTCGGGCCATTTCCACGACACCTACGGCCAGGCGCTGGCGAACATCTACGCCAGCATGGAAGTCGGCATTTCGATCTTCCATTCCTCGGTCGCCGGCCTCGGCGGCTGCCCGTATGCGAAGGGCGCGACCGGCAACGTGTCGTCGGAAGACGTGCTATATATGATGGACGGGCTCGGCGTCGCGACCGGCATCGATCTGGATGCGGTGGTCGATGCGGGGCAGTTCATTTCGCAGCACCTCGGGCGCAAGGCGGTGAGCCGGGCCGGCAACGCGATCGCGGCCAAGCGCACGAGCTGAAGACAGAGGCGGGAGCACCCGTGAAGTTTTCGCAAGTCCGGCGCCATGCGTTGTCGCTTCCGGAGGTGACGGAGGAGCCGCACTTCCAGTACGCTTCGTTCCGGGTGCGCGGCAAGATCTTCGCGACCGTTCCGCCGGAGGAAGAATATATCCATGTGTTCGTGCCGGAACAGGAGCGCGAGCATGCGCTTGCCATGCACCCGGAGTTCATGGAAAAGTTGTTGTGGGGAGGAAAAGTCGTGGGACTCAGAGTGAATCTTTCCTTGGCGGATGCCGCCACGATCAACAGGCTCCTCGATCGAGCATGGGAATCCAAGGCGCCGAAGACGCTCCTGGCAAGAATCGGCGCCCGTAATACCGATTAGCAACCGCCGCGTGTTGAGGCAACGATTCCATGAACGAGACCGCATTGACAGCCAAACTCCCCGACACCGCCCAACGCGTCGCCGACCTGTTGCGCGAGCTCGGCCACGACCAGCCGGTCGTCATGTTGCCGGAGACCGGCAAGACCTCGGCCGAGGCCGCCGCCGGGCTCGGTTGCAGCGTGGCCGAGATCGCCAAGTCGATCGTGTTCCGCCGCCTGGCCGACGACGCGCCGGTGATGGTGGTGGCGAGCGGCGCCAATCGTGTCGACGAAGACAAGGTCGCGGCCATCGTCGGGCCGCTCGGCCGCGCCGATGCGAAATTCGTCAAGACCCGCATCGGCTATGCGATCGGCGGCGTCTGCCCGATCGGCCATGTCGGCGAGACCGTGATGCTGATCGACGAAGACTTGATGAAGCTCGACAGCGTGTGGGCGGCGGCAGGCCATCCGCATGCGGTATTCAACCTGACGCCGCGGCAGCTGCAGGCAATGACCGGCGCACCGCTGGCCGATGTCGCGTTGCGCGAACGCGGTTGATCGCCGGCGGACGAGAAAACAAATCGGGGAGGGGCGCAATGAATCGCAGACAATTGATCAAGACCGCGCTCATCGGCGGCGCGGCACTCGGCGCGGGCGGCGTCTTGGCCGCCTGGATACGCACCGGGAATGACGCGCAGCGGCTGACCGTCGATGCCGTCCTGCTTACGCTGGATCGGCTCGCCAAGACGGAACTGACCAGCAGCGGCGCATGGAATCCGCACCAGATCCTCAGCCATTGCGCGCAGACCGTCGAATATTCGATGTCCGGCTACCCTGAACAGAAATCGGTGTGGTTCCAGGATACCGTCGGCGCCCTCGCGTTCTCCACATTCTCGGCGCGCGGCAGGATGACGCACGACTTGAACGAACCGATCCCTGGCGCGCCCTTGCTGGAATCGCAACCGCGCTTCCAGGACGGATTGACGCGCTTGCATACCGCGTTGACCAGCTTCCGGGATTTCCAGGGTGCGCTCGCCCCGCATTTCGCCTACGGAAAATTGAACAAGCGGGAATATGAAATCGCGCATGCGATGCATTTCTGGAACCATCTCGACGAGATCAAGGTTTAGTGTCCCGAGTTAGAAATTCGTTGAATAAAACCGATGAAATGAACGCCACTCTTCGTTCCAAATACTCGCAAGGCGCCCGGCCTTGCTCCGTTTTGCGCCTCGACTGGCGTGCATTGCATCGGTTTTATTTTTCAGCGAACTTCTAACTCGGGACACTAGTGAATGAGCCCTTTGCTGAAACCTGGCTTGAGTTTCGAGTGGACCTATACCGTCCCGCGGCGCAGCACGGTGCCGCAGCTCTATCACGACACGCCGTTCTGCCGCGACATGCCGGACGTGCTCGCGACCGGCTACATGGTCGGCATGATGGAACTCGCGTGCCTGAACGGCATGATGCCTTACGTCGATTGGCCGCGTGAACAAAGCGTCGGCGTGCTCGTGCATTTCTCGCACTTGGCGGCGACGCCGCCCGGCATGACCTTGCGCATCCGGGGCGAGGTGACCGCCGTCGAGGGGCGCCGCGTGGCGTTCCGGGTCGAGGCCTGGGACGGCATCGACAAGATCGCGGAAGGCGTGCATGAGCGCATGCTCATCGATCCGTCCCGCTTCAATGCCAAGGTCGCCCGGAAGAAGGAGCGCGCCGGGCTATGAACCGTGTCGATTTCGATCCGGTCGCTCACGCGGGCCCGGTGCCGTCGCCTTGCATCAATGTGTGCCGGATGAATGCGCGGACCGGTTTGTGCGAAGGGTGTTTCCGCACCATCGATGAGATCGTGCGCTGGGGCAGCGCCGGCGAGAGCGAGAAGCGCGCGGTGTGGCGGGAAATCAAGCGCCGCGAAGCGGCGTTGTTCGACGAACCCGGCAATTGAGTCAACACGAACAAGGAGAACGAGCAATGCGCCAACTCGACTGGTATTTCGATTTCATTTCGCCGTTTTCCTATCTGCAGAGCGAATTGCTGCATACGCTGCCGGCGGACGCCGTGGTCCGGTTCAAGCCGGTGCTGTTCGCCGGCCTGCTCAACTATTGGGACAACAAGGGGCCGGCCGAAATCGCTCCCAAGCGCCGCTGGACTTTCGAGCATTGCGCCTGGCTCGCGCACAGGCACGGCATTCCGCTCAGGATGCCGCCGCATCATCCGTTCAATCCGCTGCCGTTGCTGCGCCTGTGCATCGCGCTCGGCGCCACGCCCGAAGTCGTGCAATACCTGTTCCGCTTCGTCTGGCGCGACGGCCATGTCCCGTCCGAGACCGGGCATTGGCAGGCACTGTTGACCGAGCTGCGCGCCGGCCCAGAGATGCTGGAGGCGCAGGACGTGAAAGAGCAGCTGCGCCGCAACGGCGAGGAGGCGATCGCGGCCGGCGTGTTCGGAGTGCCGACCACCGTGGTCGACCATCATTGTTTCTGGGGGCTCGACGCCACCGACATGTTGATCGCCTACCTGCGCGGCGATCCTTTCTTCCAATCCGAATCGTTCAAATCGGCCGGCATGCTGCCCGAAGGCGTGCAGCGGCAGAAAGCCAAATCCAATCCATGAAACTAGATTTCTACCGGCCGGAGCAAACCGTTACCGGACCGGCCTACAGTCCGTGGTTCAAGCTGGTCGCCAGCGCAGTATGTGCCGTGCTGATCGGCTACGGCGTCAACGTCGCGCTGCGCTTCCCGCTCATGCAATACGGCTTCGGCGTCAAGCTGTTGCTGCTGGGCGCGGCGCTGATGCTCGCGGTCAGCTATTACTGGTTCCTGCATTCGACGACGACAATCGACGAGTCCGGCATCACGCAGACCTGGCTGTATGACAAGCATGTCGAATGGCGCGACGTGCGCGGTGCGAAAATGATCGGCATTCCCTATGCCGGCTGGCTGTTTCCGCCGCGACTCGTGGTGCGTACCGGCAATGCCTTCACGACGTTCAACGGCGGATCGCAGGCGGTGCTGATCGAGTTCGCGAAGATCTCGCTTGCCTTCCAGATGAAGAAATGACGAACGCGGCCGCACTGCCGTCCACGATGCGCATCTTCGAGCGCGGATGGCTGTCGTCGAACAACATTCTTTTTCTGGGCCGCGCTGAAACGGCGCTGGTCGACAGCGGCTATGCGACGCATGCCGGACAAACCGTCGCGCTGGTCGAACACGCCTTGCACGGCCGCCCGCTCGATCGCTTGCTCAACACGCACCTGCATTCCGACCATTGCGGCGGCAATGCGGCCTTGCAGGCACGCTTCCAGTGCCGCACCACGATACCGGCGGCCGAGGCGGACAAGGTGCGGAGCTGGGATGAGGAAGCGCTGACCTATCGGGCGACCGGCCAGCAATGCCCGCGTTTCGCGTTCGACGATGTCTTGCGTCCGGGCGCCACGCTAACGCTGGGCGACATGATCTGGCAGGCGCTTGCCGCGCCGGGCCACGACCCGCATTCGCTGATCTTCTATTGCCCCGAGGAGCGCCTCTTGATTTCCGCCGACGCCTTATGGGAAAACGGCTTCGGCGTGATCTTTCCGGAACTCGAAGGCGAACCCGGATTCGCCGCGACCCGCGCCACACTGGAGCTGATCGCGACGCTCGACGTACGCCTCGTGATTCCCGGCCATGGGAGGCCGTTCACGGACGCCGGGCAAGCGCTGGAGCGTGCGTTCGCGCGCCTCGAGTATCTCGCCGCCGATCCGGTGCGCAATGCGCAGAACGCAGTGAAGGTGTTACTGAAATTCCTGTTGCTCGAGCGGCAACGGATCGTATTGGCCGAGCTGCAACCCTTGCTGTCGCGGATACGCCTGTTCCGCGAAGCGAACCGGCGCTACCTGCGGCTGGAAGAGGCCGAACTCGTGCGCTGGGCGGTCGGGCAACTGGTGCGCGCGAACGCGGCAGCGGTGGAGGACGGCGTCCTCGTCAACCGCGGCTAGCGAGCGCGGGCGCCGCGCCTTCGTGCGCGGCGTGGCGTCGGAATCAGCGCTTCAAGAATTTCTGCGCGAACCAGCGATCGATCATCTTCTTCTCGTAGCGCAGCGGGTCGCTGCTCGAATACTTGGTGACCGAGGTGAGATAAACCATGTCCTCGATATGGTCCGTGCCTTGGTCGATCACCTTGCCGTTCGATTCGAGCGTATAGCGCAGATCGATGCGCGGCCAATCGGTGCCGCCGCGCATCACCCGGATCTCGCCCGGAAAGCGGATGCGATGCTCCATGCGGCCGGCCAGATCCACGTCGACGATTTCCAGCTTCAGGTTGCGGTCGGCCGGAAGCTTCGCGCCGAGCTTCGCGAAATGCCTTTGCAGATCCTTCAAGACGTATTCCTTGTCCAGTTCCGACCAGGGAAGATCCTCGAAATTCTCGGGTTGGACATAGCTGATCGTCACCGAGGCGGACGACGCGCTGGCCGAGGCGAGCAGAAGACCCGCGCCGAGCAGCGCCATGACGGATTTACGCATGTCAATTCCTTTCCACAACAAGCGCCAGGCCATATTCTGACGCCACCTTTAGTTTAATCTCTCTCCGGCGTTTTCGTAGATTGTTACAACTACCGCGCCGCCGAGGCCGAGATTGTGTTGCAAGGCCAGCCGGGCGCCTTCGACCTGGCGCTTGTCGGCCTGGCCGCGCAGTTGCCACACCAGTTCCGTGCATTGCGCCAGCCCGGTCGCGCCGAGCGGATGTCCCTTGCTCATCAGGCCGCCGGACGGATTGACCACATACTTGCCGCCGTAGGTGTTGTCGCCGCGGTTGATGAAGGCTTCCGCCTCGCCCTGGCCGCACAGGCCGAGCCCTTCGTAGGTGATCACTTCATTGGGCGTGAAGCAATCGTGCAATTCCACCACGTCGATCTCGTCCGGACCGACGCCGGCCTGTTCGAACGCGGCGCGCGCCGCATTCCTCGTCATGTCGGCGCCGACCAGGTTGATCGCGCTGGTGAAGCTTTGCGGCCGGTCGGTCGCCATCGCCTGGCCGCGGATCGCGACCGTGTTGCCGATGCCGTGCTTCTTCGCGAACGCCGCGCTTGCCACCAGCACGGCCGCCGCGCCGCAGGACGGCGGGCAGGCTTCGAGGCGGGTCAGATGGTCCGGGTAGATCTTCGGCGCGTTCATGACTTCCTCGACCGTCAGCGGCTCGGTGAAGATCGAATACGGATTCCTGATCGCGTGGCTGCGCGTCTTGACCGCGACCTTGGCGAAGATGTCCGGATGGGCGCCGGTCTTGGCGAGATATTCGTTGGCGGCCGAGCCGAACACGCGCAAGGCGACCGGCGCTTCCGGCGCACCGGGCACGAGTTCCTTCAGCTTTTGCTCGAACAGGCCGAGCGGCGAAGTGCGGTCGTCCCAGGCCGAGCCGACCGCGCCGGGGCGCATTTCCTCGAATCCGAAGGCGAGCGCGCATTCGACCGCACCCGACTGCACGGCCTGGCGCGCGAGGAACAGGGCGGTCGAGCCGGACGAGCAATTGTTGTTGACGTTGACGACCGGGATGCCGGTCATGCCGACGCCGTAGAGCGCCGTCTGGCCGCAGGTCGAGTCGCCGTAGACGTAGCTGGCGTAGGCTTGCTGGACGTCCTCGAGCGCGATGCCGGCGTCGGCCAGGGCGTTGCGGATCGCCTTGCCGGCCATGATTTCGTACGGCTCGTGCCTGCCGGGCTTGGCGAACGGGATCATGCCGACGCCGATGATGTGTGCTTTGCTCATTGGGTTCTCCATGTGTTTGTTGTCGAGGCGATCACAGCGAGCGTGCGATCAGTTCTTTCATCAATTCGTTGGCGCCGCCATAGATCTTCTGCACCCGCGCGTCGGCATACATCTTCGCGATCGGGTATTCCATCATGTAGCCGTAGCCGCCGAACAACTGCAGGCAGCGGTCGACGATTTCGCATTGCTTTTGCGAGCACCACCATTTCGCCATCGACGCCGAGGCATTGTCGAGCTCGCCGCGCACATGCCTGGCGATGCAGTCGTCGATGAAGACGCGCGCGATGTGCGCTTCGGTCTTGCACTCGGCCAGCGTGAAGCGCGTGTTCTGCAGGTCGAACAGCGGCTTGCCGAAGGCCTGGCGTTCCTTCACGTATTGCGTGGTCAGTTCGACCGCCTTTTCGATCGCGGCCACGGCGGCGACGCCCACGATCAGGCGTTCCTGCGGCAATTGCTGCATCAGCTGGATGAAGCCCTGGCCTTCGTGTTCGCCGAGCAGGTTGTCGAGCGGGACGCGCACGTCGTCGAAGAACAGTTCCGAGGTGTCCTGGCCGTGCTGGCCCAGCTTTTCGAGCACGCGGCCGCGCTTGAAGCCGGGCAGGTCGCGCGTCTCGACCACGATCAGCGAAATGCCCTTCGCACCCTGGGTCGGATCGGTTTTCGCGACCAGCAGGATGACGTCGGCCAGGTAGCCGTTCGAGATGAAGGTCTTGGCGCCGTTGATGACGTAATGGTCGCCGCGCTTCTCGGCGCGCGTCTTCACGCCCTGCAGGTCGGAACCGGTGCCGGGTTCGGTCATCGCGATCGCGCAGATCCATTCGCCGCTGGCCAGTTTCGGCAGGTAGCGCTGTTTCTGCCGCTCGGTGCCGTAGTTGAGGAAGTAATGCGCGCCGATGCCGCTGTGCACGTGCAGGCCGAAGCTGGTGTTGTTGGCGTAGGCTTGCTCTTCGAAGATCACCGCTTCATGGCGGAAATCGCCGCCGGCGCCGCCGTATTGCTCGGGAATGCTCGGACACAAGAGGCCGATCTCGCCGGCCTTGCTCCACAGCGCGCGGTCGACGTGCTGCTGCTTGTCCCAGCGTTGTTCGTGCGGCGTCACTTCCTCGGCGAAGAAGCGGCGCACGGTGTCGCGCAGCATCTCCAGTTCTTCGTTGCTCCATGGGCGCATGGGGGTCTCCTGGGTCATTTCTTGGTGAGTCCGGATCGCAGGGCGAGCAGGACGGCATCGACGGCGGTGTCGAACAATTCGTCGGCGCGTTCGGTCTTCAGATAGAAGCCTTTCAGTTCGAGGCTGATGACGCCGTGCATCGCCGCCCACAACAGGCGCGCCGCCGTGGTCGGATTGGAGGGCGGCAGGACGCCGTCCCGCATGCAGCGGGCGAACGCCTCCTCGACTACCGTCAGCGATTCGCGTCCCGTCTTGCGCGATTCGACCGGCGGCACGAAACCCGCGATGGCGTCGCCGAACAGAACCATGTAATAGCTCGGGTTGCGCTTGGCGAATTGATGATAGGCGCGCGCATGGGCGCGGATCGTGGCCAGGCCGTCGTCGGCTTCCTGGCGGGCATCCGCGCCGCGTACCGCTTCGAGTTCGCCCTTCAGGCGGGCGCAGGCTTCGAGATACAGTTCGTTGGACAGGCCGTCCTTGCCGCCGAAGAACGAGTAGAGCAGGGTGGTCGAGCAATTCACTGCCTCGGCGACGCGCCGCACGGTCAAGGCGGAAGGCCCTTCCTCGACCAACAGGCGGGTGGCGGCATCCAGCATGCCTTGGCGCAAGCTGTCGCGCAGCACTTCCTGCGCCAGGCGGAAATCGATGGGACCGCCGGAGGCGGGAACGCCTGGCCCTGGGCCGGTGGAGACGGGACCGTCGGAGCCGGCGCTGGCGGGGAGCGTCGATGGTTTGGATTTCATGCTCTAAATTTGGCGGTCAAAAAACATTGTTTTTTCTGATAACATCATAAATCGAATCTGGAAAAACGCAATCGAAACACAACCATATCGGCCGAGAGTTCGCTCTAACAGGCTGTTGAAAACGCTTACGCGGCTGGTCTCGGGGTCCGCGGTGCCCAGCGTGCACGGCGCACGGAGGCGCTCTCGATCTCGATTCGCTCGCGATGTTTTTGCATAGCCTGCTAAGAAAAAGGCCAGTCCAAAGGAGTCGTCATGAGCATCAACCGTTTGCCCCCCGTTCTCCAAAATCTGGCGCTGCCGGTGATCGCCTCGCCGTTGTTCATCGCCAGCAGCCCGGCGCTGGTCAAGGCGCAATGCAAGGCCGGCATCGTCGGTTCCTTCCCGGCGCTGAACGCGCGCCCGGCCGAATTGCTCGATGCCTGGCTGACCGAGATCCAGGAAGACTTGACCGCCTACCGCGAAGCCAATCGCGGCGCCCAGGTCGGGCCGATCGCGGTCAACCAGATCGTCCACCAGTCGAACGACCGTCTCGCGCACGACGTCGAGGTGTGCGTCAAGCATCAGGTGCCGATCATCATTTCCAGCCTGCGCGCACCGCCCAAGGAGATGCTGGATGCGATCCACAGCTACGGCGGCATCGTGCTGCACGACGTGATTTCGATCCGCCATGCGCAGAAGGCGCTGGAGGCGGGCGTCGACGGCTTGATCCTGGTGGCGGCCGGAGCCGGCGGCCACGCCGGGATGCTGTCGCCATTCGCGCTGGTCGGCGAAGTGCGCAAGTTCTTCGCCGGGCCGCTGGTGCTGTCGGGCGCGATCGCCACCGGCGATGCCGTGCTGGCGGCGCAAGCCATGGGCGCCGATCTGGCCTATATCGGGTCGCGCTGGCTGGCGACGCCGGAAGCGAATGTCACCGACGCCTATCGCCAGGCCGTGATCGAGTCGACGGCGGCCGATGTGGTCTATACCAATCTGTTTACCGGCGTGCACGGCAATTACCTGAAGAAGTCGATCGTCGCCGCCGGCCTCGATCCCGACAACCTGCCGGAAGCCGACAAATCGAAGATGAATTTCGGCTCGGGAGGCAATACCGGCGCCAAGGCTTGGCGCGACATCTGGGGTGCGGGGCAGGGCGTCGGCCTGATGGATGAAGTCAAGCCGACCGCGGACATCGTGGCGCAGTTGAAGGCGGAGTACGATGCCGCCCGCCGGCGCCTGTGCCTGGGCGCCGAGCGCTGACCATCGAGCCGGAGCGCACGAGGGCGGCGATCTCCAGCGGTTTTCCCCGCGGCACCCCGAATCGTTCAGAACCGAATCGCCGTGGCGCGCTCATATCGGAATGGCAGAGGAATCTGCGATTCCAGGAGAGCGAGATGGTCACGACGATCAAGGAAGCGCATGTGCGCACCAAGCAGCCGGGCCGGCAGAAGGTGCGGCGCGATCCGGCCTTGCGCCTGCCGCACGAGCGCGACGAGGCGGACGATAGCCAGTCGAGCGGCCCGCGCGACGACATGAAACAAGCTTACGAGGATATCGAGCGCGGGCTCGTGGATACGGATTTCCGCGAACAACGCGGAGTCGAGGAAGTGGTCGGCAAGACGCCGGAGAAGTATCCCGGCGGCAAGCCGCCGGGTAGGAGCGCATCGGATCGGGCCACGCCAAGTCGGGCTACGTCAGGCCGGACGCGGAAATAGGTCTGAGAAGCTTTACGCGCCGCCGGTCTTGATGGCCCAGATGCCGGGCAGGTTGCGCCAGTAACCGTAAGCATCCATGCCGTAGCCGACGACGAACTTGTTCGGCAGCACCAGGCCGACGTAATCGGGTATGGCCGGCTTCGACTTGCCGATATCCTTGTCGGCGAACACCACCAGCAGCACTTCCGCCGCGCCCATCGCGAGAAGGCGCTCCTTGACATGCGCCAGCGTCTCGCCTTCGTCAAGAATGTCGTCGAGCACGATCACGGTGCGGCCGCGCACGTCGGCGCGCGGTTCGACCTTCCATTCGATCGTACCGCCGTGGTCCTTGCTGCCGTAACGGGTGACATGGATATAGTCGAACTCGAGCGGAAAAGTCAGGCGGGTCAGCAATTGGCCGGAGAAGACGACGGCGCCGCCCATGACGCCGAGCACCAGCGGAAACGGCTTGGCGTCGGCGCGATCGAAGCGTTGGTTGAGCTTGTGCGCGACTTCGGCGACGGCGTGCTGCACCTGGTTCGCGTCATAGATCAGTTCGGCATTCGCGAGCAAGGCGCGCGCCTGGTCGGAATGGGTCTGGGCGTCGAAATCGGACATGGCGTTCATTTCCAAAGATACATGTTTCCCTGCCGGGATACCGGGGCGAGACGATAGCACGAGATGGCGCTGCTTCGCTACAAAAAACAAGGCGCGCAAGACGCTTCGGCCTTGCGCGCCGGTCGATGCCGATTACTTGTAAATTCCGCAACCGATCAGCACGTCGCCGACCTTCTCGACATAGGTCGACTTCGGCTCGATCGCCTTGGTCGTCGGATGGGTCCACTTGTAGTCGATCCAGCCCTTGCCCTTGGTATTGGCGACTTCCAGGAATTCCTTGATGAAGTACTTGCCGTCGGCATCCTTCAGCTCGGACAGGTTCTTGTCGAGCAACTTCGGGTTCACGCCATGCGCAAGGGTCTTGCCGGTCATGTCGAACACGAAGACGTAGAGGTCGCGATCGATGAACTGGCCCTTGGGATTGCTGAATTCGGCATAGGCTTTTTCCTTGCCGTTCGCCTTCAGGAAATCGGCGGCTTTCTTGACGAGCGCGATGGCTTCGTCCGCCGTACCCCTGTCGCCGGCGGACGCGGCGCCGCTGAACAGCAGAACGGCAAATCCCAATAACAGCGTCTTGAGCAACCTTCTCATAGTCTTGTCTCCTTTTTAAGATGTAACGATGTGCGGTATTGCCATTTCCAAACGGAAGCTTGCATGTCGGCATCGCGACTATGAGCCGATTTTTTTCCCTCGACAAGAGGTGCGGTCGAATCATTCGTAACTGCGCGCATCCTCGATCACCTTGCCGTCGTTCGGCAGCGAACCGCGTTCCTGGAGTTTGACTTCGCCCCGCAGCTTGGTCACGTCGCGAATGGTATCGACGATGGCGACGATGGCCGCGGCCGGCGGCGGAGCGTCGACTTCGCAGTGCAGCGTCATGACATCGTTTGCCATGGCGCCGGAAATCACCAGGCGGGCCTTGATGATTTCCGGATGGCGCTTGACGACTTCCGCCACCTGCGACGGATGCACGAACATCGCGCGTACCTTGGTGGTCTGGTCGGCCCGTCCCATCCAGCCCTTGATGCGCGTATTGGTGCGGCCGCAAGGGGAGATGCCCGGCAGCACGGCGGACAAGTCGCCGGTGGCGAAGCGCACCAGCGGGTAATCGGGATTGAAGGAAGTGATCACCACTTCGCCGACCTCGCCCTCGGGGACCGGGATGCCGGTGCCGGGCCGGACGATTTCGACGATCAAGTCTTCGTCGATCACCATGCCGGGATGCACGATGCCGGCGGTCTCGGTTTC
>DASPLX010000066.1:0-31297 GCA_035627375.1 Paucimonas sp.
CGGTTTCTGCCTCGGCAACAACGGCTTGAGCTTTTCCCATTGCTCATTCGTCAGTTCGCCTCGATACATGGCAATCCTCCGTCATACCGTGCTTCTTCTTATGACATTGCCATTTCCGCTAAGTTTGCAAACACGCCCTAGGCGTCGTCGGCGAGTTCCACATTCCCCAGCACGATCCGTCCGCCGCATTCCGAACACGTCTGGCCCGGCAGCGTGATCCTTCCGCAATCCTTGTGGCGCAAGCGGTCCGGCGGCGGCTTGTCGGACGGCAGCCACTGCAAGCCATAACGCGCCAGTTCCATCAGTACCGGAAACAGGCCCAGGCCGGCCGGCGTCAGCTTGTAGATGTAACGCTGCGGCCTCTCCTGGTACAGCTTCTTGGTGACGAGTCCGGCCTCCATCAATCGCTTCAGCCGGTTGGTGAGGATATTCGTGGCCGCGCCGCTGCGCTTTTGCAAATCGTCGAAGCGCTGCGGTCCTCGGAATAGCTCGCGCAGCACCAGCATCACCCATTCGTCGCCGATCACATGGGCGGTTCGTGCCACCGGACAGGAAGTGGATTCAGGGGTTTTCACGATGATTGTGCTCTATTTGGAAACAATCTTATTCTATTGAGTGGATTGCAAAATGCAAGTCTGTTTATTATGATTTTCTTTACTTGCAAAACGCAAGTGACGTTGAAAGCGCAGTACGCGCTTCCGCGCCATTGTGCCCGACTCGATACTTCAAGGAAAACGCCATGAATATGACCAAGACCGCCGCCATTCTCCTCCTCGCCACCGCGGCAGCCGCCGCGAGCGCCGCCGACCTGGTATCGATTCCGCTGACGGCGGAATCCGGCCCGGCCGCCCAGTCCGGCCTGACGCGCGCCCAGGTGCAACAGGAATTGCGGGAAGCCATTGCCCGGGGCGAGATTCGCCATGGCGACCTGGCCGATTTCCATGCCTTGCTGGAAGCTTCGGCGCCGCGCGCGCAAGCCGCCGACAACGGTGGCAAGCCGACGGACCGGACTGCCGGCGCCAATCCGAACGAGGCGCAGGCCAGGGTGTCCCAAGCCGGCTCCGCCAACGGTTCCTCATCGGGACGCTGAGCGCGACGGCGGAGCGGCGCGCCTGCCCGGCATGCTGTCCGTCGCCTGTCGCGAGCCGCGTCAAGCCGGGCCGCGCGCCGGACCGAAGAACTGATCGACCGTCTGCCGGAATTCTTGCTTGGTCGTCACCCGAAAGGTGAGCGTCGAATGGTAGGGGAACAGGTTGCGCAGTTCGCGCGCGCCGCCGATATGCTCGGGTTCGGTGGTGATCACGGTCAGGATGCGGCGGGCGTCGTCGATCGGCAGGCACTGGCCGCGTTCGACCAGGTCGCGCTTGAGCTTGTTCAGCACATCGGCCGGCTTGTCGCGGTCCGGCTTGAAGCGTTCATAGGGAATATTGAATGCCTTCGACAGGGAGGCGCCGATGGCGGCCAGGTCGAGCTGGAATTCATTGACGAGCACCTCTTCGAGGTCGAGCTTCTTGCGCTCCGCCGCGCGCACCGCGAGTTCCATCTCCGGCGCGGAGATCAATCCGTCGGCGACCAGGCAATTGTATTTTCCATGCTTCGGGGCGGCAGCCGCCGGCTTCATGCGCTGCGCATAAGCCACGGCGATCGTTTCGCATAGCTCTTCGAGACCGACCTCGGCGCTTTCGCTGAATTCGCCGCTGCTCCGGTTGTTGAGCAGCTGTATCACGCCCAGCAATTCCCGGCCGCGGGCGCCGACGATCGGCGCCGCCAGCATTTGTCGCGTGTGATAGCCGGTGATCTGGTCTACCGCATGGTAGAACTCCAGCTCCGGCGCATGCGTCTTCAGTTCCGCCGCATCGTAGGCGTCGCGCAGGCGCACGCTCTGCTTCGTCGCCGCCACATAGCCGGCGATGCTCTTCGCGTTGATCGGCAGCACCAGGTTAGTATTGCCGTCGATGCCGGTCTTGACCTTCGCGTAAATGCAGTCTTTTTCTTGGCCGACCGCATACAGCGTCATGCGGTCGCAATCGAACAGATCGCAGATGTCCTTCGACAAGTCGAGCATGATCTCGTCGATATTGCCGGTGGAGTGGATCTTGTTCGTCAGCGCCTGCAGCTTTTTCGCGAACAGCAAGCGGCTTTCGGCATCGTTTTCCTTGTTCTGCTTCTTGAAGAACGAGAACATGTCTGCGACCTCCCTGGAAGCGGCCTGAGCCGGCTCGTGAATGCTGCTTGTTGTCGTGGCCTGCGGCGGAAATGCCGCGCGGCGCCAATGGAACGGATGCTTCACGGAACCGCTCCATGGTAATCAATGGACAAAGCGCGGGCAAGAACGCGCTGCCGGGGGTGTCGCAATCTTGCCTGCGGCGCGACCCCGCCGGCGTTGCCCGGGACCGACGATCCGGGGTCAGAACGAGCCCATGTAGTCCAGCTTGCCGATCTCGACGCCGTTGTGGCGCAGGATCGCGTAGGCGGTCGTGGCATGGAAATAGAATTGCGGCAGCGCGTAATGCACCAGGAAGGTCTGGCCAGTCATTTTCTGTTCGCGCGGCGTGCCGGGGCGCAAAACGATTTCGCGGATTTCACTGCCCTCGAATTGATCGGGTCGCACGCTGTCGACGAAGGCCAGCACTTTCGCGATGCGCGCGTGCAGGTCGGCGAAGCTTTGTTCGTTATCTTCGTGGACCGGAATATCGACGCCGGCCAGGCGCGCCGCGATGCCTTTGGCGAAGTCGCAGGCGATCTGCACCTGGCGGATCAGCGGGAACATGTCGGGATACAGGCGGGCCTGCAGCAGGACGCCCGGTTCGATCTTTTTCGCGGCGGCATGCGCCTCGGCCTTGTCGAGAATGGCGCGCAGGCTGTTGAGCATCTGCTTGAGCGCGGGAACGGACGTCGTGTACATGAATGCAGTCATGGCTACTCCTGGTGTGCTCTGGTTGAAAGGGGGGCGGCGTGTTGCGATTATAGGGATTTGTCCGCGGCGGCGTCGGCGCCGCCCGGGGGCCGGGGCGAGACGTAAAGGCGTAATATTTCCTTCCGCACGACGGAGGATGCCGATGACGATCCCGTGGAAGGCCGGTCGATTCATGTTTTGCGCCGCATTGCTGGGGGGCTGCGCGCCGTCCGCGCTGCCGCCGGCGGCTCCCGAAGCGACGCGTGCGCCGGCCGGCTTTCCGGAAGCCTATTACCGTGCCGGGGCTGCGCAGCGCAAGATCCTGCGCATCGAGCCCGGCCGTTCGCTCGTCGTGATCGAGGTCAGGCGCGGCGGGCCCTTTGCCCGGCTCGGTCATGACCACGTCGTCTCCAGCAGGGATGTCGCCGGCTATGTCGATCCGGAAAGCGGGCGCGCCGACCTGTACGTGCCGCTCGATCGCCTGGTGGTCGACGACCCGGCGCTGCGCGCCGAGGCGCGGCTGGACACGCAGCCGTCGGCGGACGACATCCAGGGAACGCGGCGCAACATGCTCGTCAAGGTGCTCGAAGCGGAACGTTTTCCATTCGCGCTCGTCCACGTCCGCCGCGCCTCCGCCGCGCATTCCGCCGTGGACGTGGTGCTGACGCTGCACGGCGTGACGCGCCGTTTCGAGGCGCCGGTCCGGATCGAATCCGGCCCGGACGGCTTGACCGTCGCGGGCCGGCTGGCTTTCAACCAGACCGACTTCGGCATGACGCCGATGTCGGTGCTCGGCGGTGCGATCCAGGTGCGGGATGAACTGGAACTGCGCTTTCGGATCGCGGCGAAGTAAGCCATGTGCCGCGGCCGGTCTTGTTGTCCGAAATGAACCAGTGACGCGCCGAAAAGACTAATCCGGTAGCATCGCGCCGGATTTCGCCGGCGCACGCAACGGAGGAGCGCGCCCCACATGTTCACGAAAAAATTCCTCGAATCGAACTTTACGCCGCAGAACATCGTTGCTTCCCGGCAAAAAATCAAGCCGGAAACGGATGCGGCTCCTCCGGAGGCCGAACCGCCGGCGGAGGCCGCGCCGGAAGCGAGCATTGAAGGGCTGCTGGCCCGGCACAAGGGCAAGCTCGCTGTCGGCGCGGCGGCGATGCTCGGCATCGCGGCGTTCTACCACTGGCGCGAAAGTAAACTGGCGAAGGAAGACGAAGAAGAGTACGCTCGCCTGCAGCGCCTCAAGGCGGCGCTCGATGTGGACGGACCGAAGCGGGAATGATCGGATCGTCAGGAAACGACGACAGGAGGAGGTGGCGCGATGGCGATGCACATGAAGATCGATTTCGTGTCCGACGTGTCTTGCCCCTGGTGCGCCGTCGGCCTGCATGCGCTGGAGCGGGCGCTGGCGCGCCTGGAAGACGTGCGCGCCGACCTCCATTTCCAGCCCTTCGAACTCAATCCCCGCATGGGACCGGACGGCCAGGACATCAACGAGCACCTGGCGGAGAAATACGGCGCCACGACCGAGCAGTCGGAGCGCAACCGGGAAGCCATCCGCGCCCGCGGCGAGGAAGTCGGGTTCGACTTCCGCATGGACAAGCGCAGCCGCATCTACAACACGTTCGACGCGCATCGCCTGCTGCACTGGGCTGGCGAGGAAGGACGGCAACGCGAACTCAAGCATGCGTTGTTCCGCGCCTATTTCACCGACGGCGAAAATCCCTCCTCGCACGAATTGCTCGTACGCCTGGCGCGCGAAGCCGGCCTGGATCCGAAACGGGCGCGCGAAATCCTGGCCTCCGACGAGTTCGCCGAGGAAACGCGGGAACAGGAGCGCTTTTACTTGGAACAGGGCATTAACTCGGTGCCCTCGATCATCGTCAACGACCGCTACCTGATCCAGGGCGGACAACCGGTCGAAGTGTTCGAGCAGGCGTTGCGGCGGATCGCGGCCGCCTAGCTGCCGCCGGGCTTCTTCCTGGCGCTTTACTTGCCGCCGGTCTTCCAGGACGGCGGCTTTTGTTTCGGCTTGTGCCGTCCGAGCGGTATGTCAGGGATATTGGCGCCCGGATCGATCAATTCCGCGTCGCTCGTCTCCTGGCTCGGCGGCGCGATCTTGCGCGCGATCTTCAGCAGCGCGGGATCGTTCTCGTCTTCACCGGGTTTCCGGTCCTGCTTTTCGTTCTGCTTCATGCGGCTGGTCATGGCGGCCTCCAAAACAACTGCGACCCGCAGGCGGCGCGAATGTTCCTGTGTTACCATCGGCGCCGGGCTGGCAGGAAGCCCGATCCCGCGAAAGCCGACGCGCCTGCAATTTGCATCTCCTCGCAACACATACCTTGTCCATTACTTTTGCCGCAGTGGGAACGGCGTGAAGAGTCAAAGGAACCCGGTATGCACCTCAATTCCCCCCGTTCGATGTCCTCCGTCTCCAATGCGGAATTCCTGCGCCGCTACGGCCGCCTCATGCTGCGCGACGCGCGCTCCGATCATCCCAGCAGGTCGCTGCCCGTCATCCGCAGGATCCATGCCGCCGGCGTCGTCCCGTTGCCGCGCGTGACCGATCTCTACCGTGCGCGCGCGACGCTGCAGCTCAAGCACATGCTGCGCACGCTCGCGATCGAGCTCGGCTATTCCGGCTGGGAGGTTTGCAAGAACGATGTCGACCGCCGGCCGTCCGCCATCGTCGATCGCTACCGCATGGATATCGGCGCCTTCGGCGACTGGAACCAGGTCTGGTTCGCGAGCGAGGCGGCGGCGCTGCAGTGGCAACGGGAAAGCGGCGGGCGCGTCGTCGTCTACGGCAGCCAGGCGGCGGTGCTGACCGGCTGATCGGCGGCGAGGCCGGAACTCCGCTACCGCTAGTTTGTCTAGATTGACTGACTCTCAAGCAGGCCGCGGCGAAGGGCGGATATGGGCGGGCTGAACCAGGAGGACCGGGAACCGGATGGGCGAACGCAAGATCATGCACGTCGATTGATCGTCGCCGTCCGGCAAGTTTCGCTGGCTAGAAGCCTGGATCAGATTACGGGCATCGTGCGCCACGAAGCCCGACGATTGACCGGCGCCGATGGCGCGGCGCTGGTGTTGAGGGAACACGATTGCTGTTACTACGTCGACGAGGACGCCATCGGCCCGCTCTGGAAGGGCAAGCGTTTTCCGATCGACGAATGCATCAGCGGGCTGGCCATGAAACAGGGCTTGCCGATCGCCATCGACGACGTCTATGCCGATGCCCGCATTCCGATCGATCTCTATCGTCCGACCTTCGTCAAAAGCATGCTCATGGTGCCGATCCGCGCCGCCGATCCGGTCGGTGCGATCGGCAACTACTGGGCCAGTCTGCATCATCCGAGCGAGGACGAGGTATGTCTTCTGCAGGCATTGGCCGACACGACGGCCGTTACCATGGAAAAGGTGCTGCTCTATGCCGAGATGGAGCGACGCGTGCGCGAGCGTACCGCGGAGCTCGCGCGCGAGGTCGCGGAACGCAAGCGCGCGGAGGAAGCCGTCAGGCAACTGGCGATCAGCGACGCCTTGACCGGATTGCTGAACCGGCGCGGATTTTACCTGCAGGCGTCCCAGGCACTGAAGGTCGCGCGCCGTTCCAACCGGCCGGGTCTCCTGATGTTCGCCGATATCGACGAACTCAAGCACGTCAACGACACGCATGGGCACCTCGCCGGGGACCAATTGATCATCGATGCGGCGGCGGTCTTGCGCGGCGTGCTGCGCGAATCCGACGTCCTGGGCCGGATCGGCGGCGACGAGTTTGCCGTGTTCTCGCTCGACACCGAAGACCCGATGGCGCTCCGGAATCGGATACGCGAGGCGATCTCCCGGTTCAACGATCGGCACTCGCGGAGCTATCGGCTTTCTCTCAGCATCGGCCTGACCGGATGCGATCCGTCCGACGTCGACTCGCTGGAAGTCATGCTCGAGCGGGCCGATGCGGCGATGTACCGGGACAAGCGGAACAAGCACGCTCCGGCGCAATCCAGCCATTGAGCCGCATTTCTCCGGCGCTCCGCCCTTGACCTGCCGCAAACGCATTCCGCGCGTTTCGCCTAGCTTGAATATTCCGGGCTCACGCGAAGGAGAACATCATGAGCGAGCAGGACAATGTCGGCGTCGTGGAACAGGCTTACCGGTACTACAAGGACGGAGACGTGCAAGGCATCCTGAGCTTGTGCGCGGAAGATATCGAGTGGGAGTTGCCGCGCATGGAAGGCGTCGCCTTCTCCGGCAAGCGCAAGGGGCGCGAGCAGGTCGGAAAATTCTTCGCGCAGCTTGCGGCGGCGCAAGAGGTGCTGCAATTCGAGCCGCGCGAATTCGTCGCGCAAGGCGACAAGGTGATCGCGCTCGGACATTACGCCTGGAGCGTGCGCGACACCGACCGCAATTTCGAAGGCGACTGGGTGCACGTCTTCACGGTGCGCGGCGGGCAGGTCGCGCAGTTCAAGGAATATACCGATACCGCGGCCGCGGAACGCGCCTATCAGCCGCGCGAGCCGCTGTAGCGCTCAGGTTCCGCTTTCCTTGCGCTCCAGGTCCAGCACGAACACCTTGACCAACTCGTCGATGTCGGCCTGAGCGCCGACAAAGCGGCAGCCCGTACGTTGCGCGGTCGTGCCGTCGGGCAGCGTGACGCGCGAGCAGTGGCGGACCTCGATGTCGACTTCGAGAATGCCCTTGCGCGGGTGGAGGATGCGGCAGCGCTTGAGCAGCGTGCCGGGCGCGAGCGCGACGTTGTCGTCGGACACGATCGCGCCCAGGCCGCCGCAACCGACGTCGACGATCTTGCAGTCGAACGGCAAGGCGCCGCGCGGATCGGCGACGCAATGGAGCGGCACGTCGGGAATCGTCCGGATGCGCCGATGGGCGCGGCGTTGGCAGATCACCAGCGCGTCCGGAAACTGGAAGCGGACCACTTCCTCGCCTTCGAACGTGGCCTGGCTCGGGTGTTCAGCCACGAATTCGAGCGACCCGCGCGGCAGCGCGCAACCGAGCGTGGCGCTGTGCGCCGCCAGCAGCGCGCCATTGGCGACCCGGTTGCCGCTGTAATCGATCAGGATGTATGCATGCTCGGGATCGACATGGCGCAGGCGCGAGATGAACAACGCCTCGTTGCCCGCGAAGGTGACGGGAATCGGCGTGCCGCGGCGAACCGCCTCATCCAGGAGGCTGAATATCTCGATGCGGGAACGCACCAGCACCTGCGTGCTGCCAGCGATGCGTTCCCAGTCGGTGCCGGAGGCGGAAGGATCGGTCATAGTGGAATCGATATTCTGTTCGCCCTGCAGTTGAACGCGGCGCTTCGCGGTCCGGTCTTCCCGGCGCAAGCGCTCGCCTTGAATATCAGTATAGCAAGCCCCCGCCGGCGCTAGACCGATCGTTTCCGCTTCCCATTCCGCTTCCCGTTTTGCCGGGCAACGGCGATTTAGAGATTTTCTTCTAAATTCTTGCATAGCGAGACTGGACGTGGCCTTGCGCAACATCGCCCGTCATTTTCCACTCCATCTTTGCTGCTGTGCGAATTGACAGGGGTCGTTCGCTCTTTTGATACTCGGCTCCGGTCGGCGTGCACAAGAACGCGGAATCGGGATCGATATTTCTTCGAAGGAAAGCGGACCCGAAATCGATCCGCGCAACTCTGGGAGGTTCCGAATCACCGGCCTGCGGCATCCATGCGCCGGCGCCGCGCCTGCGGAGGAAGGATGTCGCCGCATCAGTCGGGCCGATTCACCACCCGATCGTTTTTCCGTTTCACTGCTGTGGCTGTCTTGCGGTTTTTCCCGGATCTACATCTACAACAAGGAGGAGACAAATGACGAAGTTGGTGCGCGTTTTGACGTATTTGCTTTTCGTGTCGCTGACGGCGGTATCCAGTATCGCCAGCGCGACGAATTACACCTTATGGATCAACGGCCGCACCGGCGGCGGCGTGGTCGGCGACTACACGAGCTTCACCTATTGGGGCCCCAGCAGCACGGCGGCCGGCGTCAACAAGAAGGCAGTCAACTGGGACGGCTACAACAGCATCGCCTCGGAAAACGGCAAGATCCGCGATGCGCTCGACTGCTTTTGCACCGGTTCCAACTGGTGCTATATCGCCACCCATAGCGCGGGCGACCTGATGCTCGGCTATACGCTGGCGAACTACGGCGGCTCCACCCGCATGAAGAAGAACGCGACGCCCAATTCGTCCGGCCAGTGCGGCAATTCCGACGGCACCACGCAAGTCGGTTGGAACATCAAGTGGGTGCGTGTCGCGTCGGGCGCGGCCGGCGGCTCCGAACTGGCCGACGCCGGTTCCTGGGCGATGACCGAACCGCTCGCCAAGGACCTGAAGACCGCCACCGCGCGCGCCATGTATAACCACAACGAGACGCGCAACGTCTGGTTCTACATGTACGCCGGCGCCAAGGGAACGCTGTATTCGGGCATCCTGCCCGGCCAGGACGACGAAGCGGTGTCCTACCACACCACCGGCGGCGTCTCGGGTTCCTCGGGCGCTTCGTTCTGCAATCCGGCCGACTGGTTCTGCAACGACCTGACGCTGGGCACCGCCGCCAACGAAGGAGGGCGCGCGAAATGGGGTTATCACTCGGTATCCTTCCGCGACGATAACGAGTCGTACAACCATTACTCCAACGGCAATTGGCAGGGCATCATTTCGGTGGTCCGAGCGGCCATGGTGAACTATGCCAAGTAAGCCGAGAGCTTCCCGGCGCAAGCCGGAGACGCAGCCGCAACAGCCGCCCGCCGCCGGCGGCGGGTGGCGCCGCAAGCACTGGGCGGCGGCCGCCGCCGCGGCGCTGGCGCTGGTTGCCGGCGCCTGGTACTGGCCGGCCGACGTGACGGCGACGGCGGCCGTGCCGGCGCGCGCCCAGGCCGGCTCCGCCTTCCTGCAAACGCCGCCGATCCCGAATAGCCCGCAGCAGTCGCAGGCGGCGCGCGAAGTGCGTCTGCAAGAGCTGACCAGCCAGTTGGAAATGGCCGATCAGACCCTGTGCAGCTATCGCGAGGGCACCAAGTATCCGAACAGCTCGCGCCCGATCGCGGAACATCCCGATCAGGTGTATCCCAACCATCCGGTCGAAGAATCCCACGCGATGCGCAAGCAGGGCGGCGGCCAGGATGCCACCGTGCAAGTCCAGACGTCGCAATCGCGCGTCTACATGGCGGCCGGCGAATCGGCCGCCTTCTCGATCAAGGCCGTCGACAACGAAGGCAAGCCGCTGCCGGTGTTCATCACCCGCGCCGTGGCGCGCGGCCTGACCTTCCAAGCCACGCGCGAAGCGCCGCAAGTCGCGCTGTCGTTCACCGACGACGGCAGCAACGGCGACGTCAAGGCGAATGACGGCACGTTCTCGAGCGTGCTGGCGCCGGCGCAGACCGAGTTCGCGCAATTCAACGGCACCATCCGGACCGAAGTCCGGTACAACGTCGGCGACCGCTCCGGCATCGTCGTGTTCGACGTGATCTATTCGCCCGAGAATCCCGCCACCTGGACCGGACAGATTCGCGAGGCCATCGAAGACGGTTCGCTGAGTTTCTACCTGAAGGCCGACGTCCGGATGCCGGGCAGGTACATCGTGAACGGCAGGGTGGACGATGCGAACGGCAAGCCGTTCGCGCTCGTCAATTTCAACGACCTGCTGCCGCAAGGCCGCAGCGAAATCCGCCTGACGGTGTTCGGCAAGCTGCTGCGCGATCAGGCGCCCGCCATGCCGTTGAGATTGCGCGACGTGGATGCCTACCTGCTCAAGGAGAATGTCGATCCGGACCGCGCGCTGATGCCGCGCTTGGAAGGCACGGCGCATGTCTCGAAGACATATGCGCTGAAGAATTTCTCCGAAGCCGAATGGCAAAGCGAGGAGCGTTCGCGCTATCTCGCCGAGTTCGGCAAGGATCTGGATATCGCCAGGAAGGCGCTGGTGGAATTCAATCCGGAACAGGCCAAGCAGCCGTTCCCGCAAAGCGAGTGTTCGCGCAAGGTAGCGGCGGCCGGCAAGGGCGGCTGACTCATTTCACCGTCACCTGGACGACAAACCGGCCGATGGCCGATTTGTCGCCTTCCCATTCGCGCCAATGCTTCATGCGCAATTCATGGCGGCCGGCTTGCAGAGCGCGGAAGCGGAATTCATGCAGTCCGGCCGTGCCGGGCGCGCCGGCCGCGCCGCCGCCGTCGCCTTCCAGCGTCAGCCCGTCCGCGCTCTCGACGGTCCAGCGATAGCCGGTCGTCGGATTTTCCTTCAGGCGCACCACCAGGCTTTCCCCTTGGGCAAGCTCGACGCTGCGTCCCGATTGCTGCTCATCCAGCATCACGCAGAATCCTCCGCAAGAAAAAAGAAGAAGCATCGGCGGTGCCGGCCTGGGCGCCGCCGGAACTTCGTTGCACCTTACCAGATATAAAGTTCGTAAACCATGCCGTCGCTTTCCTCGCGATAGTTGACGACCGATCCCTTCTCGCGCGCATGCGCGGCCAGCATCGTCAATGCCACCGACGAGCTGTCGTTGGTGTTGGCGAGCTTCTTCCAGCCCACGCCATCCACGCCGATCCAGGAATTGCGGTTCTGGTTGTTGCACCAGAGCGCTGTCACTTTCTTGTTGTTCTGCCAGGCGCTCACGCCGGCGGCGGCGCCCGCCGTCAGCGGCAGCGACGGCGAAGCATGGCCGCTCGGCGGCGTCGACAGCGCGGGCGGCGTCGACAAAGCCTGCGGCGGCTCGGCCAGGGCGGTCGCCTGGCCCTGGCTCATCGTCGCCGGCGCGGTTTGCGTGGGAGCCTCGGTGCGCGTGGCGCGGCGTTCCGTCATCGGGTCCATTTGAGGGGTTGCTTCGTCCATGATGATTCTCCTTTCGGTCTTCAGAATACGTAGGCTTGGCGGATCACGCTGTTCTCTTCATAAAAGTTGACTGGCCGCGCCGCCGCCTTGGCCGCGATGAGTTGCGACAACATGTCGAAGAAGACCACATCGGATTCCGAGGCGATCTTGCGCCACCCGAGGCTCTCGAAGTAGACCCAGGCGTTGCGCTCCTGGTTGATGGTCCACAAACCGATGACCCGCTTGTTGCTCTGCCAACCGGTGTTCTCGATGCCGTCCACGCCGTGGTTGAGCCAGCTGTCGATGCCGCATTCGCCGTAGGCGATGTTGAAATAGCCGTTGTCGCCCCATGCCGGACCCCAGCTGTTCTTGCAGATCCAGTAGCCCGGATTGTCGTTGTAGCCGATGATCGTGACGCAGTGGCCGCCGGCCTGCTCGCCCGACACATGGCGATAGATGCCGCTTCGATAGCTGAAGAAATCCTGGTACACGACGAAACAGGCGCTGACCGGCCCCTTCTCCACGATCCATTGCTTGATGTCGGCGGGTTTGTTCGTCAGCGCGGTGAATCCCGTGATCTTCAGCAGGCGTTCGTTGGCGTTGGCGCACAGGCCGCTGCAGTCGCGGTTCGACAGATTGTAGGGATAGCAGGCTTCGTCGACGATGCCCTTGGTCTTGATGTCCTCGAACGCTTCCTGCGGCCACCAGCCGGTATCGCAGTTCGCGCCGCGCGCGCGGGCATGGCAGAAAAACAGATGCGCTTCGCTCAGGTTCACCGCCAGGTTCGGATCGCCGCGCTGCACGCGCAGCCTGCCTTCCACGGCGGCCGCGGCTCCGAAGGCGACGCAGGAGCCGCAGCTTCCCTGGTCGGCGATCGGGGTGATGAAATTCTTGCCGTCCACGTTGCGCAAGTCATAGGCAGCAGGCACGCCGACCGCCATCAGCGCCTGCGCCTTGATTTCCGCCTTGGCCTGTTTTGCGCGTTGCGCGAATTCCGCGATGTTCGGCTCCCCCGGCGGCGGCTTCACGCCGAGGCGCAGTTGCTGTTCGTCCGGCAGCAGCGACGACATGCTGGTGGCGCCCGCTTCCCACGGATCGCCTTCCTTGCTCAGCGCGCTCCGGATTTCGTTGAGGCTGAGGATGTTGATAGCCATAGCGTCTCTCCTTGGAGGTATGTGTGTGCGTGGAGCACGAAGAGAAAGTCGCGGCAACGGCGCTTGCCTGGCCGCCGGCGTGCGGTTGCGCGGGACGATCGGCGCATCGCATGGTGACGGGAGACGAAAGGAGGACGCGCTTTCCTATGCGTCTTTCGTTATCAAGTGATCGCCACGCACGAGTGTAGAGAGAGATCGCAATGTGAAATCGCCTGTTTGTGCCGCGTCTGACCGGTATCAATCAAACCGCATACAGCCTGCGCGGCACAGAACAAAAGCCGATTCTCGAGAGTTGTCGCGCCTGCCGGTCGCCAGCTCGCGACGCGGCGCGAAGCGAAATCGACGCCGAAGATTTCTTCCTCCCTGCGGCTTCGCCGATGCCTCGTTGAAGCCGTCGCGTTGCCGTCAGAAAATGAACCTGTTCTTGACGGTGTACTGGAATTGAACGTCGTTGCCGAGCGTGGGAATCGGAACCGTCTGCCGCGTCACCGGATTGAGCTGCGTGCCCGAATAGCTCAAGGTGCAGGTGAAGGTCCCCAGCGGATGATTGCTGGGCACGAGGACGGCGAGCCGGAACGGCACGTTGGTTGTGTTGCCGGTGACGGCCACGCCGAAATTGTCGCCGTTCAGGAAGATCGGGCACGAGGCCAGGGTGCCGTTCTTCGGCCGAATGAAAACCTTGCCGTCGAATACGATGTCGCCGTCGTAGACGGCGCCGGTGAAGGTCAGCGACTTCGGCTGGCCGCGGCCGATCAGGATCGGCAATTGGTTGGCGAAGATCTCCAGCTTCGGTTCCTCCTGGTTGGCCGGAGAATGGTTGGCCAGCGCTGCCGGAGCGGCGGCGATGCAGGCAAGGGCGCAGACGAGGCGAAGCGAGGTGTTGATGAACGGACGCATGATAACTCCTGAGGTTGGTTGGGAAGCGCAGCGACGGGGACGCTGCAAGGAGTTATACGCGGCGACCGTTCATCCGGATTCAGAAAAAATGCCGCCGCGCCGAATCCGGCCCGATCATGTCGTCAGCTTCATGAAGTCGTCCCACTGCAGCACTTCCACGCCTGCTCCCGGCACCGCCAGGTTGCGCGCCATCGCCGCGCCGAGGCTGGCGACCGGAATGCCGCGGTACCTGCGCCACGAGCCTTGCAGCAATGGATTCAGGCGCGGCCACACGGCGAGCGTCATCGCCTGCGTGAAGCCGTAGCGATTGGTCGGCGTCAGGATCATCGACGGCCGGAACAGGCTCAGGCGCGCGAAGCCCAACGCCTCCAGATCGCGTTCCAGCTCGCCCTTGGTGCGCAAATAGAAGGAAGCCGAGCCTGGATCAGCGCCGACCGAGCCAAGCAGTTCGAAATGCTCGATGCCGGCTTCCTTGCACGCCCGCGCGAAATCGAGCACTGCGTCCTTGTCGATGCGCACGAATTCCGCCTTGCCGATCTTCGACGGCTCGCCGACGCCGAGCGTGCAGACGGCGGCCCGGTGCCCAGCCAACAGATGCCGGTAGCTTGGCGGGGCCAGGACGTCGACCACATGCTGGCGCAATCTGGCGTCCGATGGAAGATCGAGCCGGCGGCGGTTCAGCAAGCTGAGCCCCGCCAATTGAGGCATGGCAAGTAGCGTGCCGACGACATGGCTGCCGACGGCGCCGCTCGCGCCGAGCATGACGACGGAAAGCCGGGTAGTCATGATGCACCTGGTCAAGTTGTTGATCGCAGCGACAGCATAACCTGCAATGTCCTAACGGACAGCTTGCGCGCCGCGACGATCTCGAGTCAAATTGCGCTTGTCCAAGACGCGGTGTTTCTCCTAAGGCTATCCTCCACTTGGAAATCATGTTCGTGATATCGGGGATAGCCGCCTCCGCTTCATACACCCATGTCCAGCACTGAATTTGCCGAGGTTCCCATGAAAGCAATCGCGATTGTCGTATTCAGCTCGGCGCTGCTCGCCGGCTGCGCCGCGCCGAGCGGCTCGAACAGCACGTATTCCTCTTCCTCCATGAAGAACGCGACGCGCACCGTCGAAGGCGCGGTTGTCTCGAAGCGCCCGGTGAAGGTCGCCGGTTCGGCCGGCCAAGGCGTCGGCGGCCTGCTCGGCGCGATCGCCGGCTCCGGCGTCGGCAGCGGCGGCCGCGAGCATGCTGCGGGAGCGATCGTGGGCGCGATCGTCGGCGGCGCGGTCGGTAGCGCGGTCGACCGCAATGCGATGCAGCACGACGCCTTCGAATACATCGTGCGATCGGCGTCCTCCGATCTGTTGACCGTGATCCAGACCGACGACACCTTTCAAGTGGGCGACAAGGTGTTCGTCGTCCTGGCCGACAAACCGGTCTTGGTCAAGAGCGCCGCGCGCTGACGCGGTGTCCGGCGCGCAAGCGGCAAAAAAAGGAGCGCCTGCGGGCGCTCCTTTCGCGTTTCCCGAGCTCAGAGAACCAGGAAGTAGCAGGGCAGTTCGCAGACGCTGAGATTGCCCTGGTTGAGCCGGACGCAGGTCTTGCAGACGGCGATGGCATCCTCATGGAATCCGGCGCGCGGCGCCGTCACGGTATAGACGCCGGTCTGCCAGGGGGCGGAAAAATGGCGCGCCGCCGCTAATGAAGCTTCCGCGGTGAAATGAAGCGGGTTCATGTTCGGTCTCCTCGAATGGTCAAACGCAATTGATGCTGATGCTCACGGAATTGCCGTAGTCGCAGATGCGCATGCCGCAGACGGCGGTTTCCCCGTTGATCACGGTGGTGTAGAAGGTTCTCGTGCACTGCGGAACCGCCAGCGCTGGCGAGGCCTGCGCCAGCGGGGAAAGATTGACGCGTGCCAGGGCGGCGTCGGCGGTGAATTTCGGGGTTGGCAGGATAGACATGTCGGTTCTCCTTCGAGAATGATTCAACGGTCGTAATACGGCGACATCTTGGTCACCAGGAAAGGAAACTCTTCCGAGACGTCGACGCGCGCGAAATACTTGTCCACGACGTCGGTATCGCGGTGAGTGAAGGAAAAGATGGCATCCACGATGCGGCGCGGGCCGCTCAGGCGCGAAGGCCGGATGTCGACGGCGCTCAACGAACAGTTGGACGCAAATGCTTCCGCCGCCGTGCTGTAGATGGCCGGGTAACGCATCGCCAGATAATTCAACGCGCGGTGCTCGTCGGCCGCGCCGGCGTTGTCGGTCATTTGCATGACGCGATCGAATACCGCTTCCGCCGCCGGCTTGAAACGATCCATGCCGTTCTTCGCGGGCTTGGGAATCGCGCCGATCAGGGTCTCCCGGCTGAACGAGTAGAGTTGATCGAAAAACAGGATCGGCAACGGCACGCCGCCGCACATTTCCGGCGGCGCAGTCGGGCCGCGTACGCCTATCACCGCATCCATGTCGCCCGGGCCCGGCGTCGGGCGTATGCAGGCCAGCAGCAGATCATAGTCCGCCGAATCGCGCGGCTGCAGGATGTAGGCTTCCATCCCCTGGATCGTGAACATCCAGCACAGCTTGCGCGCAAGATACCGATTCTCGCGCTGCGACAAGACCGTGTGGAACGCTTCGTTGTCGGTCTGTCCGGCGGTGCCGGCTCGACCGACCGCCTGCCGGAATTCCTTCTCGATATCGACACGCGGAAAGCGCGGCTCCACCTTGCCGATCGCATAGACGAACGGATAGGCCGCGGCTCCGGTATTCGTCTCGGCCGCCGTCTTGCCTCCGCAGCCGCACGCCGGCTTGATGGCGCTCGCCGGAGCGCCGGAGGCATCTTTGCTTGCTTCAGTTTCCATGGCAATTCACTCCTTGTCTGTTAAATGGCGAGCCCCGGAACGGGGTCTCATGAGCATTTACGTCGAGAGGAGGAATTTGGATTCGAGCGATTTTTCCGCGCGCGGCGAAACTTTTTCCGATGCGTGGGTGCGTGCCGCCTGGGCAAATTTTCAATGCGTTACGGTGAAGCCGGCGGATGCGCCCGGCATCGACGGCGCCGGAACATCAAGGCGCCAGCTGTATCCGCGCCTTGATATGCTTGAGCTCCACCACGATGATGAAGGTCATCATCGCCAGCAGCGACCACGAGCTCCACTTCCCGACATGCACCATGGCCCAGGCGCCGATCTGGTTCGGATAGCGCCATGCGCCGAAGAAGGTGGAGATGTTTTCGGCGATCCAGATGAAGAAACCGATCAGCACGAAGGCGAGCACGAGCGGCATCCGGCGTTCGCGGTCGTACGGCCGGAACACCACCGTCGTGCGGGCATACAGGCCGCAAGCGAGGGCGATCAGGTGCCAGCGATAGTCGCCGATGAAATGATGGGAAAAGAAGTTGGCGTAGATCGCGATGGCGAGGACGGCCGCCATCCAGTAAGGCGGATGGCGTTCGATGCGCAGGTCGAGCAGCCGCCAGGCCTGGATCATGTAGCTCGCCACCGCCGCATGCATGAAGCCTGCGTATAGCGGCACGCCGAATGCCTTGCTATAGGCGAACTCGGGATACGCCCACGAGCCCATCGACGTCTTGAAGATCTCCAGCGCCAGCCCGATCGCGTGAAACACCAGGATGGCGCGGAACTCGTCCCAGGTCTCCAGCTTCGCGCGCAGCATCCATGCCTGGATGCCGACCGCGATCAGCAGCAATACGTCGTAGCGCGGCAGGCCGAAGCCCTTGAGCTTGTGCGAAGCGAAGAGGGCGCAGAAAAAGAGGCCGGCGAACAGGCAGGCGCGGGCTTCCTTGAGGCCGAACATCCAGAACTCGAGCAGGAAGCGGCGCGCGCCGCGCGGGTTGCCGCCGCCGACGCCGGACAGTATGTGGGCGTCGAAGCGCCGGACCAGCGAGGTCAGCATGGAGGCCGCGCCATGCCGTTTATTTCATCTGCAGCATTTCGATTTCGAAGATCAGGTCCGAATCCGGCGGAATGATGCCGCCGCCGGCGCCGCGCGAGCCGTAAGCCAGCGCGCTCGGGATCGCCAGCGTGCGTTTGCCGCCGACCTTCATGCCCACGACGCCCTGTTCCCAGCCCTTGATCACCTGGCCGGCGCCGATGCGGAATTCGAACGGCTTGCCGGCATCGAGCGAGGAGTCGAACTGGCGGCCGCGCTGGTTGGTCGCGAGCGGCTTGAAGAACCAGCCGGTGTAATGGACGGTCACCGTCGTGCCGAGCCGCGCCTCGGGTCCGCTGCCGACCACGTTGTCGAACTTGACCACCTCGCTGCCCAATTCGATCATGGGCGTCTTGGCCGGCACGGACGCGGAAGCCGGCGCCGAAGCGGCCGGGCCCGCCGCCTGTGCCGCCGAAGCAGCGGCAACGCACAACAGGGAAAGGAAAACCGAACGAAGCATCATGTCGAAGTCTTTCATGGAATGGAATCGAAATTGTTCCCGGATCAGGCGGCCGGCCGATGGCCCATCGCCTCGCCCATGCGGATCGCGCGCTCGGCGACCCACTCGGGATTGAACTCCAGCATCCCCTTGGGAAACAGCATCACGACCGTGGAGCCGAGCAGGAAGCGGCCCATTTCCTCGCCTTTTTTCAGGACGACGTCTTGATCCGCGTAGCTCCATTCGCGCACGCTGCCGGTGCGCGGCGGATTCACCACGCCATGCCACACGGTCGCCATGCTGCCGACGATGGTGGCGCCGACCAGCACCAGCACGAACGGGCCGAACGCCGATTCGAACACGCACACCACGCGCTCGTTGCGGGCGAACAATCCGGGCACGCCGCGCGCCGTCGTCGGATTCACGGAAAACAGCGCGCCCGGCACATAGATCATGCGCATCAACCGGGCGTCGCACGGCATGTGGATGCGGTGGTAGTCGCGCGGGCTGAGATACAGCGTGGCGAAGCTGCCGTGGTCGAAGCGCGCCGCCAGCTTGGCGTCGCCGCCGACCAGCGCGGTCGTCGAATACTTGTGGCCCTTGGCCTGGAAGATCTGGTCATGCTCGATGGAGCCGCACTGGCTGATCGCGCCGTCCACCGGGCAGACGAAATCGGCATCGGCGATCGGGCGGGCGCCGGCGCGCAAGGCGCGCGTGAAAAAGTCGTTGAAACTCGCGTAGCTGGCCAGGTCCGGATTGAGCGCCTCCGCCATGTCGACGTCGTAGCGCTTGGCGAACCAGCGGATGACGCGCGGCGTGAAGCGGCCGTTCTGCGCGCTGGCGATGCGGCCGGCGAGCGTGGTCAACGCCTCCTTGGGCAAAAGATATTGGGGAAGTACGGAAAAGCGGGACACAGCCAACCTCATGGAAAGAATTGGCCCTGATTATAGCCGCATGCGCCAGCGGACCCGCCGAACCGGCCGTGCAAGGAGATAAATGCTTGTCTGACATGCCAACCCATCAACTTCGGTCGTTGGCGCGCAACGGATCGGCGGATTGCATGCATCGCATCCAATGCATCGGTATTTTTTATTTCCATGCGGCAATTAAAAGAGCTATGCTCGACACAGATGTTACGTTCTTGTCTGGTTGGATTTCACATTTGACCATGCCTGCTGCGCGACGTCGAAATCACCTGCCGGGTTGCGACGGCAAAGGGAGGCACGACCATGGAAGCCAACGATCGGCGGTTGCGGCAAAGGGCAGGCAAGCGGCATCGGTTCGAACCGGGCAAGGCGATCGTCCGAACGGGCCGGCGCTGGCGCAATTACGCGGCGGCCGCGGCGGCGTCGCTGCTGTGCGCCTGCGCCGGCATGCCTTCCTTCCTGCCGGGCGGCGACGCCACGAAGGAGCAGGCTGCCGCCCGCTACGCTAGTCCCTTGCCAGCCGACCCCCGGCATTCGCGCATGACGAATCGCGACATCATGCTCGAATGGGGTACCTTGACCGGCGAGCGCGCGCAGCACAAGCGCAAGAAGAGCCGCGACGGAGCGCCGCCGGGCGAATTGCCGGACGAGCCCGATGACACGTGGACGATCGACGAGATCATGTCGAACGCCGTCTGCCGTTCGTGCGAAGAGAAGCCGTATCACCGCATGGTGGTCGATGCCTCCAAGCGGCACGGCGTGCCGGCCGGCTTGATCCATGCGGTCATCCAGACCGAGTCGTCCTACAATCCCGCGGCGCGGTCGAAGCGGCGCGCGCGCGGGTTGATGCAGGTGACCCCGGCCACCGCGCGCTTCGTCGGCGTCGGCAACAGCCAGCGCTTGTACGACCCGCGCACCAATATCGATACCGGCACCGCCTACCTCAAATACCTGATCGCCAATCACGCGACCGTGGATGAAGCGCTGGCCGCCTACAACTCGGGGCCGGGCAATGTGCGCAAGTACAAGGGCGTGCCGCCGTTCCGGGAAACCCGGCGCTATGTGCGCGACGTGAAGCGAAGATACGTGATCACCTCGCGCTAACGTCCGTGCCTCATGTTCCGTTGCCCTTGCCGCCGTCCTCGCCGCCACCCGGCGCCTTTAGCCCGAGCCGCAGCATCAGCGTATCGTGGTCGATGTTCATCAGCGCCGCGATCGCGCGGAAGTCGTCCGGCAGGGCGGGATCGTCCCAACCGTGGGCCGAATGCCGCGCCAGATCCGCCGCCAGCTTGACGTTCCTGACGCGCGGCTTGCCCTGCTGCGCATCGTCCATCAGGTTCGACAGCAGTTCCGGCAATTCCCATTGCCGGCACAGCGCCGCCTGCAGCGCGGCCAGCGGAAATCCGAGCACGGCGTTCTGCGCCACGGCGCTGCGTATCGTGGGATTGTCTTGTTGCAGCTTGCGCACCGCCAGTGCCTGCTGCGGCGCGAAGCACCAGACCATCAGTTCGGCCAGATCGTGCAGCAGGGCCGCGACCGCCACTTCCTCGCTGTTGAGATCGCAGCGCCACATCGCCCAGTCCAGCGCATAGCGCGCCGCGCGCTGCGCGCGCTTGATCACCTGCAGCAGTCCGAGCAGCGCCTGGGGCTGGGAGGAAAGCTGCTCTTCGATGATGTCGAACCGCGCGAAGTGACGGAAGAAAGGCTCGATGCCCAGCATCATCACCGCGTGTTCGACCGTGCTGAGGTCTTGCATCTGGCGCCGGCCGCGATTGCGCATGCAGAAACGCAGCACGCGCACCGTCATGAAGGGATCGCGCAAGACGATGTTCGCGACTTCGCGCGTGTTGATGCTGTCGATACGCGTCCGCGCGTCGGCCAGGGCGCGCGCGGTTTGCCGCAGCACCGGGATTTCCTTGGCGGTCAGGAAATCGGTCCAGGAATCGAGGCCGGACAGCGGAGGGGTCATGATGCGCTGGTGGTTAGCCGTGTCGTCGGGTCATTGTACTGCGGCACGGCGGGCGCAAAACTAGCGCGGCGAATACGGCCGGATGCCGGTCGGCACGCCGTCGGCATCGAACAGCCGCGCCGCCTGCAGCCGCGCGACGCCGACGGTCGCCAGGCCGTCGGCGACATCGGCGATGGCGTTCTCCACGGTCTCGGTGCGGCCGAGCGGTTTATCGATGCTGCCGATCGCGGCCCCGCCCGCCGTCGCGAGCAAGCTGACGCGCAGCACCTCGCCGTCATCCGCCTCGGTCGGTCCGACGATCGCGGTGGCGTCCTGCGGCGCCAGCGCATGCGTCTCCAGCATCCGCTGCGCCTCGGACAAGAGCCGCAGCATCTCCAGTTCGCGCAGCGCCGTTTCTTTCCCGCCATGGAACAAGTCCTGGTACAGGAAATCGACTTGCGCCTCGCGGCCGTCCGTCACCAGGCAGCGTTTCAACAGCGGCGCCACCTCGTGCGACCACTTGCGGAAGCGTTCGGCGCGCGCCTCGAAATAACGGTCGGCCGCCGCTTCCTTCTCCGGCACATGGTAGAAGGGATCGTCCATCGTCTTCAGCGCGAAGCCGAGCAGAAAGCGCAGCTCCATCGCGTTATCGTCCGCCGCGAATCGCGACGGCGGCCAGCCGCGCAGGCTGGCGGCGATGGCATCGGCCGTCGCCGTCTTCTTGCGCGTCATGGCGTCGAACGCCTCGTGCACCATCGCGTTCAGCGCGCAATAGCCGATGCGGTCGATCTCGTCGAGGTGATAGGCATGGGCCACCAGCACCACGTTCGCCTTGCGGCTCTCCAGTCCGTATTCCCTGAAGCTCTCGCGCAACTGCTCGAACGCCTGCTCGTCCTGGAAATCCTGCCCGGCGGCCAGGCCGCCCGTCGTATGCACGAAGAACGGAACGACGAAGGCATTCACCTCCAGGTCCGGCCCTTCGTCGCGGCGGAACAGGACGGTGCCGGACAGATCCTCGACTTGCTCGCGCAATACGCGATAGGCGCCGGCATCCTCCTCGAAACAGCGCTCCAGCGCTTCGTCGAGCGCTTGCTCGCGCTGTTTCTGCAGGCATTTCCTGATCGTCTTGCGCAGGTCGGCTTGCGCCTTCCTGAGATCGTCCGGGAGCGCCCGATAGGCATCGGACTCGCGCAGATCGATCGCCAGTTCGACGAGACGGTCGGCGAGGGCTTCGTCCTTTTCCTCGGAGGCAGGGGCAGGTTTGCTTTTTTTCATGGCGATGTCGGCGGGATCGGAATTTCGAGACGGTAACTTTTCAATCGCTTTTCCGTAAAGCGTTGTCTTTGAATTGAAAGACAAACAGGTTAATCGAAAAAACGATCAATCGAAGAAAGCAGTTCTCAATGCGACCACCGAAAAACAAAAAAGAGTCCATTTGCGGATTGATGGGTATTCGCGATCATGAACGATTGTTCCCGTCGATTTGGGTGAGCGTCGTGTCCGTACGAACGGCCTTCCGCCGGAATCCGTAAAGCCGTCCTCTCCAACCCATCGCGATGATCGCGCCGAACGCGATCCACATCGCCAAGACGGCCCCCTTCTCGATCGCCGCATCCGCGCCGTAGCAATAGCCTTCGTACACACATGCATCGGGCAGCGCCAACCGCGCGAAGAGGCCGAACAGGGCAAGAGCGGCGCCCAGATACAGGACGATGCCGAGAATGCGCTTCCAGGCGGCGGGATAAGTGAAACCGGCCTCTTCGATGCGGCGTTCCTGCAAGCGGTCGTATCGCGGCAAGCCGTCGCTCTCGCGATGGAGCACCACCGACCGCGCGACGAGATCGTGGAGCGCCTGGCGGCGTCTCGTGGTGAACAGGAATGCGTAGGAGAGCACGCCGAACATCGTCTTGACGACGAAGCGCAACGTCGCCGCGAAGATATTGAGCCGGCCGACGCCGTCTTTCTTGACGACCTTGAGGCCGTGGATGCGATGCCCGATCGTCGAGCCGGTGAGCGCCATCAGTCCGGGCTCCAGCAGAAAAATGGGAACGAAGCCAAGCATGGCCTTGCCGGCGAGGCTGGAGACGCCCATGGAATCGCCGATGACGAGCGAAGCCATGGCCGCGACGATCATGATGACGCCGTCGAGTTGCGCGGCCAGGACGCGCTTGATCAGTCTCGGATAGTAGAGGTTGTGCATTCTTGTCGTTGGGTGGAATGAGGCGCCGCCGGATGGAACACGGCAGAGGACCGCTATTTTACGTCCTCGGCCGCGGCGTCAGCCCCCAGCCGGCGGCGGCCGGGGCGGGATGAAATTTACCCATGCCGGGTGGTTTTTATCCCGCCGATGTCTCGCGGGCCCGGGGAACGAACGAGAAAGCGGCATCGGCGCGTGGCACAAGGCTTGCTATGGATCGCCTCGTCCAACATGGAGCCGGCATGAACATCGAACCCGAGAAAAACGACCGCAAGCGGAGCTTCGACGAAGAGTCTCCTTCCTCCAACAAGCGGAGCCAGACGCCGTCGCAGAATTCCTTCCATCCCAACCTGTTCTCTGGAATGCTCCAGACAGGCAACGGCCACCAGCCGATGATGGATTCCACCATTTCTCTCCTGAACAAGCGCGACGAATTCCTGGCCTTGAAGTACAAGGGACTGCGCGACGATTTCGTGACGAACAAACGCAAGAAACTGGCGAAGCTGGAGCCGGTCGACCTGCCGCAGAAGCGGTCGCGGGACGATCTCGCGCCCTTTGTCTACGACACGGGCAAGCAGGAGAAGCTCGACAACCAGGTCAAGTACGGACCCAAGGCCACGCTCGACAAAAAGGAGCTGACTCGTCTGAGCAGCCATTTCGGCGGCGACGTCGGCGAGCGGTTTACGCAATATTCAAACAAGCGCAAGGACTACGTCGATGCCGCCGAGAAGGCCAATCGGCCGCTCACCCTCCAGGAGCACGACGTGAAGATGGGCAAGGATCCCGGTTCGACCAGCATCAACCACATCATCGCCAGCGGTACCGGGCAGAATATGTTCAACCGCATGACATTGCAGTTCCTCGACGGAGAAAAATCGACCCGCAAAGACAACATCCAGAAAGCCACGGCCTCCGTGGAGTCGGGCAAGGGGGGATTCGAGGGGTTGTTCGCCAATGCCGAAAAGATGCGACAGCGCACGGCGAGCCGCAAGGAAGTGCTCAAGGGCCTGGCGCAGCAGGCCGCCGCCGTCGGCCGGATGACCGGGGTGGGACGCGAAATCCTCAAGGAAGAATCCGCCGACCAGGGCTATGGCAAGAAGAGCCACGGCGCCATCGAGCACGAGGGCAAGCGTAACGCGATGATGAAGGACGTGCTCAACGCTTTCCAGGGCAAGCACGAGGATACGCGCATGAATTCCTACAAGTCCTTCATGAAAAACACCTTCGACTCGACCGGCAACCTGCGGCTCGGAAACGGCAAGGCCAACGGCCGCGTCAGCACCGGGTTCGATATGCCGCTCAACGCCGACCTCAAGCCCACCCAGCGCGGGCTGCGGCTCCTGGAGGCGCACGAGACATTCGGGATGCCGAACATGCTCGACGGGAGCAAGAAGGGCTCGGGAATCTTCACCACCACCAAGAGCGGCAAGCTGCTCACCAGCAGCATCGAAAAAAAGAAATGATGGCGGCCCGCAGGCCGCCCGCTGCTATTGATTCCTGCGCAACTGCTTGACGGTCTTCCGCTCGCTCGCCGGCGCCTGGGATTGCTGGTAGGCCTGCCACTGCATCCACTGCTGGAGCGAGATGGACAGCTGGAGCGAATAATCGAGCGCGATCCAGCTCGTCTGCGCGGGGTCGCCGTAGTTCGGAACGCCGTTGCCCATGACATTCACTTCGCCGCTCGGGGTTTTCACCGTCGTGTTGAACGAGGCGCCGGCCATCACGTTGGCGAAATAGATCGAGTCGATCGCCGAGAACGAGACGTCGTTGATTTCGGTGGCGGCGGTTCCCGTGCGGTCGAGACCCTGTTTCAACAGTCCGACGATCGGCGCCACCGACTGCTTGGTCATCGGCGTCGACGAGAACTGGGCGAGCAAGGGCGGCGTGACGAGATTGTTGTCGGGCACGGAAGCCGTGCCGTGGCAAGACATGCAGGAACTGTTGGCGTTGTCCGCCGGACCGTTCAAGCGATGATTGGAACCCAGGTGGCCCATCCGCTGCACCGTGCCGGTTCCGCCATACGAGTTCAACTCATCGGCCACATCCCAGAAAATCACCGCTTCCTTGAAGCCGTTCTTGCGCGGGTTGGGCGGGTAGTCGTAGGCGAGCTTGCCGGGCGGCGGCGTGTCGTTGCCCCACATCAGGCCCAGCAGGCTCAGCCGATGCCAGGGATTCTTGACCTTGGCCTTGCGCACGCCATCGGCGACGAAGGTGCCGTAGACCCAGCCGGTTTCCTTCGCGCGGCTGTCGCGGATGGCGATGTCGAACTGCAGCAGCTTGACATCGTTCCACTTGGCGTAGCTGCGCGGGCATTGCTGGCTCTCTTCCACCATCGTGCACTGGCCGCCGCTTTTCGAGACGCAGCCGCAAAAGGACGGATCGGAAATGTTCGCGTTCCAGGTCGGCATGTTCGCCAATACCGGCAATTGATCGAGGGTCGCGGTGTTGAACAAGGGCTTCGCGATCACCGCGCCTTCCAGGAAGCTGATGTTCGCTTTCGGCACCTTGGCCGTCCCGTCCTTTTGCCACACCGTTCCCACGGTGTAGGCGGCCGTCGCGTTATAGATCGCGACCGCCCACATGGTGGTGCTCGCCGTGCCGGTTCCGGACTTGATCGAGAAGGTGACCGGCGCCTCGCGCGTCAAACCGTGGATGAATTCGCGGCCGCTCAAGGCATCGTAGGTCTGGAAGGGCATGTGGAACCAGGGACGGACCGGATTCCTGCAGACGTCGAAATCGACGCGGCCCGGCTGATTGACGTTCCCCGCGAGCGCGTATTCGAACACCAGCTCCGCATATTCCCGGGCCAGCTTCGCCTTCTTGTCTTGGCTGGTCGCCGGATCGAACATGGCATCGAACCTTGACGCGCGCCACGGCTGGTTGGCCTTGTCGTCGACCGGCTGGCGCGGGAAGTCGTCCGACAATCTGAAGACCGGGCCGGAATAAGCGCCGGTGGGGGCATTGGTCAAAGTCTGCCCTTTCCACATCTCTGCGAATTTCGGATTCATATCCTGCCAATACGACGGATAGGTGCCGGTGCAGGTGTCGACCGGCACATAGGGCTTCGACGGCGAGGAAGACTTGGCGTCCGCCGCCAGGGCGTTGCCCGCCGTCAGCGCCGAGACGGCCGCGAAGAGCATTGCTCGGAAAATTTTCATGGGTATTCCCTTTGAGTGGGTGGAAAACGGGTGGAAGGCTTACCGACGACTAATCCGGCCAGAGGGTCTTGAGCAACTGGGCCAGCCGGGCTCCGCCCTTGATGACCTGTTGCTTCTGTATGTTGCGCATGGTCTGAAGATAACTGCGCCGGTCGTGGTAGCTGACCGGCCATCCGTTGTCGCCCCTGGCCGAGAACTCGACGTTCTGGAACGCCTGCTGGGCGACGACGATGGTGTCGCCGGCCCAGCTCTCGGCCCAGAGCATGTAGTCGCCGTTCGTGGTGCCGACCCGCTTCGCCTGGGTGACGAGCGAATTCATCGCGTCGGGATCGTTCAGAGCGAACTTCGTCTTGTCCCACTGCGAATGCAGGTTGCCGCCGGTGCCGACGATCACGTTGCCGCCGGCCGTGTCGGTCGCCGGATCGAATGCGCCGGCATCCGGATTGACGACCGCGCCGTCCTGCGGATCGAGATAGATCGCGCCGACGTGCAGCGGCTGGTGCAGGTCGCCCACGAAATGGGCGAGCAGCATCAGCGCTTCTCTCTTGCCGGCGATATTGAAGGGCGCCGGACACGGTTTGCCCTGGAGGACCCGGAGCGCGGCATTGATCGCGTGGACGATGTCGTAGTCGTGGGCGCCGACATACTTGGAAGCATAGCTGTCGTGCTCGACGTCGATGTCGGCGAAGTGGAACGACTTATGGCACTCGGCATTCTTGCCGGCGTAGAGACAGTTCGAATGGTTGCGTTGCGCGTAATCCTTCATCGCGGCCTTGCCGGCGGCATCTTCGAAGATCGCGCAGGCCTGGACGCGGTACTTGCCCGGGTCGTAGGCGAAGCCTTCGTTGGGATGGATGCCGCGAACGCAATCGGCCCAGACCGAGACCGTCTGCAGGGTCAGCTGCTGGCCGCCGGCCGTGCCCAGTATCGACTTGACCTTGGCCTCGGCCTTCGACCCCTGCAGCAGAAGATTGGCGATGGCGCCGACGGTTTGATGGCCGTTCTCGCCCCAGGCAAAAGCCTGCGCGGACAATACCAACCCCACGGCCGCGAGCGCGGCCGCAAGCCATCTCGAACGCATAGAAACCTCCCTGATTGTTGTTGTCGAGTCGACGTTTTTTTACGGCGGAACGACGCTCGAGAGCGGATTCGTTTTTCCCTGCACCAACAGTTGCGGAGGCTCGCACGGCTATCCCGGGAGTTCAACCTGTCAAGCTTGACAGCTTGCGGATGGATAGGCTTCGAGGCTGCGGTTCGCAACATGATCGCCCTCGGCTACCCGTTGAGGTAGCATCACATAGGCTTCGTGTTGGTCATGGCGGTCGGATAAAACAAACAGAAAGGGAAGGCGATGAGCGACGGCGCGGGAGGAGGGGGCGGATCGAGAAAGGAAGGCCCCGGCAAGGTCCCGCCCGGCTCGAAGCCGGCGCCTCCCAGGGGCGGCGCCGGGGGGCCGAGAAGGGAAAGCCCGATGCGGATGTCGGAGCCTACAGGGCATGCCAGGCCTGCATCGGCGGCCGGCGGCACGGGGTTATCCCCTCCGCCGGAATCGCCCGGCAAGCCGGGGCGAATCGCCGCCACGGCGGCATCGGTCTCGAAACCTTCCGTCGGCGACGCTCCTCACGGCGCGCCAGGCTTCAGCGCGATCGGTCCCAGTGCGGGCGGCGCCGCATCGTCGCCTGCCGCGGGTGGCTGGGCCGCGTTCGCGAAGTCGCAGAGAGACCAGTATGGCTCGCAGCCCGCCTCGACGCACGCCGCGGCAGGCGCCGGAGTAAGCTCGACGCTGTCGCCGATGAGCGCGGTCACGCGGGCTAAACCCGCCTCCGCCGTGGAAGATCCGAGCGCCGCCCGAACCGGGCATGCCGCGAGCGGCGCGATGACCAGCCATGGAGCATCGGCCCCCGGCGGGAGTGCGCGCGAGTCGATCCCGGCGCCGACCTTCGTCCGTCCGGAGGGCGTCCATCCGGAGGTCCGGGCGCGCGGATATCCGTTGGGCTTTGAAAGCATGGAGCAATTCAGGGACTTGACGAGGCCGGTTGCGCAGGCGAACAGAGAGGGGACGGTGATCGTTTCCGGCAGTTCCGTCACCGGATTCAGCGCGAAAAAGGGCACCGCGTTCGACAAGAACCCGTCCAAACCCAAGAGCGATATCGACGTCGGCGTCGTTCGCCGGCCTACCGATCCTGCGTGGGATCACATCAGCGACGATCGAGGATTTCCAGTCGGCGCCATGCGTACCGTCGAACGCCAATATGGGGCAGGCGTCCAAAGCGCCTTGGGCCGGCAGTCTGGCATCAAGTTTTTCGACGACCGGCAGATCGCACGGGATGGACGCAGCTACATGGTGCGGCCCCACACGCCGGAGCGTTTGCGTGGCGGCGCCGGCGGAGCAAGCAGCGGCGGCGTCGCGGCGTCCGCCGCCGGCGGTCCGGTCGGCGCTAGCGCACCGCCCGCCCGAGCGTCTCACGGTGGCGCGCCCGGCAGCGCCACGCCGGTTGGCGCTGCGCCAGCCGGCGCTACGCCGGCCGGCAGCACATCCGCCGGTGGCAAGCCTTCCGGCGCCGGCCACACCTCCGGGCCCGGATCCGTCGGAAGCGGCCCTCGGTCTGGCGGCGGAAGCGCGCCGAGCGGCGGCACGAAGCTGTAGCCCGCGCCCCGCGCAAGGACGAGAGCCTTGATTCCGCGAACGAACCGGGCCCGAAAACCTCGTCGTGAAGGCAAGGGATGCTCGTCGATTTCCAATCGTGGATGCTAAGCTGCAAGGAAATCAAGACTCGTCGCGGCTTAAACAAGGAGACAAGGAACATGAGAAAACTGGTGGTGGGAACGTTCACGACGCTGGATGGCGTCATGCAAGCCCCCGGCGGCCCCGACGAGGACCGCGACGGCGGCTTCCGGCACGGCGGCTGGCTGGTGCCCTATTTCGATGAAAAATTCGTCGATATCATGACCGAGTGGACGTTGCGCGCCGGAGCCTTTCTTCTCGGCCGCAAGACCTACGACATCTTCGCGGGCTCCTGGCCCAATGCCACCGACCCGAACGACGAGATCGCCAAGGCGCTCAACACCCGGCCGAAATTCGTCGCCTCCAGGACGCTCGATCAACTCCATTGGAACAATTCAAGCCTGCTCGAGGGCGACGTTGCCCAAGAGGTCGCGAAGCTCAAGGCGCAGGAGGGCGGCGAGATCCAGGTCCACGGCAGCGGCAATCTGATCCAGACGCTGCTGCGGCACGACCTCGTCGATACCCTGCGCATTTGGCAGTTTCCCGTCGTTCTCGGCACCGGCAAGCGGCTGTTCGGAGAAGGCACGATTCCGCTCGGCTTTCGCCTGGTCGAGACGCAGTTGAACACGACCGGCGCGGTGCTGCATGTTTACGAGCGCGCGGGCGGCCTCAAGTACGGCGAGGTGGAGGTCGGGCAGGAGACGGTGATCTTCGATTCGGGGCCGGCGCTTGGCTGACGTATGAAGGCGCGCCGTTACGCCTTCGATGTCAGTGCTTGTTGATCAGCGCGGACGAAGGCATGCCTCATTGAGGTTCTCCCGATGAGGACGGCATGGCGCAGAGCTTTCTCCAAGACGAGGCGGATGCGTAAATGCCACTCGCCGGCCGGCGGGGCGGCGGTGTGCGGCTATTTGGAAAGCTTGGCGATCGCCTGCGTTGCCAACCGGTCCAGCATCTCGATGTACTGAGAGCCGCGCCCCTCCAGGGCGATCAAGTCGGAAATGGCCTCCGCCGGGCACTCCTTCGTCAGAACGAGGCAATTCTTCATCACGCGCACACGCACGCGGGAGCTGGGCGTGAAGCCGGCTTCCTGCAGCCAGCGGCCGCGCAAACGGATCCAGGGAATGTGGGGTTCCTTCTCCGGGTAAAGGGACACGGTGAGGAAACGCTCGTGAACGCGCGGTCCATCGGCATCGAACGGCTCTCGCCGAACATCGCTTCCCGATGATTTCGACTTCTTCTTTTTCATGCAAGGAGAGGGAAAGGAATGCCGAAATTGGCAAAACCGATTCTCGCTTCGCGACGCAGGACTTGTCCATTAACTATAGTTAATAGCGCGACGGGTTCCAGCGATGCAATGGTTTTCCCGCTCGCGAAACTAAGGAAGTCTTAGCACGCGCATTCCAATAAACGTGGAAGATGGAGTGAATATGTATCGTGAAGAGCGGGGATCGATATGGGTGCAAGGCGAGAGTCGTTCAATACGTCAGTTGGGCGGGAAGGGGATTCCGCCTCCGCGCGTTTGGCGCGTAATTTGCGTCGGCGCCGGATTGAATGCGCTCTATCGCAGGAGGCGTTGGCGGCGCAGGTGGGATTGTCGCAAACCTATTTGTCGCAAGTCGAATGTGGAAGCAGGAACGTCTCCCTCGATAAGATAGAAAGACTGGCGGAAGCGTTGCAGATCGATGTGGTTGATCTTTTGGGTTTGTAGCGACGTATTGGAGAGATATGTCGATCAAGCCGATTTTGCGGTGAACAAGATATCGTAAAGAGCTTCGATACTCGCAATCGGACTGAACTGACGAAGCGGAAGCACGCGAATGTTGGGACGCACAGGCTTTGTGCCCGATGAATTCGCCCTCGTATGCTTCGCGATCTTCAAGTGATCAATGGATGGAAGAGGTTCGCCGGGCTGTCCGCCAAAGAACAAGAATGGCCCCAAGGCCAGGGTGGCAGGATCGAAACGGGTCCAGATGACGCAACCGGACGGCTTGCCTGCAAGGTCGATATGAATTGTACAAGTTGTGATTTGATCCGTAAGCACCCGGGCATCTCACATTGACACGGGATACATGCGAGGTTACGCAGCCGGGCTCCAGCGGTGCGGCAAGAGTTCGTCGATGCGGTTGTTCGGCCAGGACGGCAGGCGTTCGAGCACATCCTTCATGTAGGCGA
>DASPLX010000067.1:0-68286 GCA_035627375.1 Paucimonas sp.
ATCGAAAAGCCGAGATCGCGCGAACGTTTGATGAAGCGTAGCGTGTGGACATCGGTCTCGGTGTATTTGCGGTAGCCGGCCTCGGAACGGTTCGCCTCGCCGATCAAGCCGATGCTTTCGTAATAACGGATCATCTTGGCCGTGACGCCGGCCGCGCGCGCGGTTTCTCCGATATTCATCTATGCCTCCGTGGTTTCCGGTTTCCAGCGACGCAACAGCAATGCATTCGTCACCACGCTGACGCTGGAGAGCGCCATGGCGGCGCCGGCCAGCATCGGATTCAGATAGCCGAACGCGGCGAGCGGAATGCCGACCAGGTTATAGACGAATGCCCAGCCGAGGTTCTGCAGTATCTTGCGATAAGTCCTTTTCGAGATGGAAATCGCGTCGGCAACCAGCGCGGGATTGCCTCGCATGAGCGTGATGCCGGCCGTATGCATGGCCACGTCGGTGCCGGTGGACATGGCGATGCCGACATCGGCCGCCGCCAGCGCCGGCGCATCGTTGATGCCGTCGCCGACCATCGCCACCTTGTGCCCCGCGCCCTTGAAGCGGGCGACGGCCGCGGCCTTGTCGGCCGGCACGACTTCCGCAAGCACATCCTGAATGCCGAGCGTCTCGCCGACCGCGCGGGCGGCGCCGCGATTGTCGCCGGTCAGCATGACCGGGGCGATCCGTATGGCGGAGAGCCGCTGGACCGCCTGCTTCGCCGAGGCCTTGAGCGTGTCGCCGAACGCGAGCAGGGCGACTGCTTCGGTGCCCGATCCATTGCGCACCGCCAGCCAGGAAACGGTCCGCCCCGCGTTTTCATGCGCGGCGGCGGCCGCGGCCAGGGGGGCGGTCGCGACTTGCAGTTCCGACATCAGCCGCGCATTGCCCAGGTAGACCGTCTTGCCTTCGACCTCGGCTTGCACGCCGCGGCCCGGCAAGGCCTTGGCCTGCGCGGCCGGCGGCGGCGCCAGTCCGGCGGCGGCGGTTTCCGCCAACACCGCCTTGGCCAGCGGATGGTCGCTGTATTGCTGGACGGCGGCCGCCAGCGCGAGCACCCGTTCGCGCGGCCAAGCCATCGTCTCGACGGCCGCGACCGCCGGTTTGCCCTCGGTCAACGTACCGGTCTTGTCGAACACGACGGTCGATACGGCGTGAGCGGTTTCCAATGCCTCGGCATCCTTGATGAGAATGCCGTACCTGGCAGCAACCCCGGTGCCGACCATGATCGCGGTCGGCGTCGCCAGGCCGAGGGCGCAAGGACAGGCGATGACTTGCACGGCGACCGCATTGAGCAGGGCTTGCTGCCAGTCGCCCGTGATCAGGCCCCAACCCAGCAAGGTGAGGAGGGAAATGCCGAGCACGATGGGTACGAAGACGGCGCTGACCCGGTCCACCATGCGCTGGATCGGCGCCTTGGCCGCCTGCGCATCTTCGACCAGCTTGATGATGCGCGACAGCGTGGTGTCGTTGCCGACCGCCGTGGCGCGAATCACCAGCATGCCGTCTGCGTTCACCGCGCCGCCGGTGACGCGGTCGTTCGCTCGTTTGGCGACCGGCAGGCTTTCCCCCGTCAGCAGCGACTCGTCGAGATGGCTGTCGCCTTCGATGACGATGCCGTCGATCGGCACGCGGTCGCCAGGCCGGACGACGACCAGGTCGCCGCTACGGAGATCGGCAAGCGGCACGGCGCGCTCGGCGCCGTCGCGGCGCACGATGGCGGTTTCCGGACGCAGGGACTCGAGCGCGCGGATCGCGGCGACGGTCTGGAACTTGGCGCGCGCCTCGAGCCATTTGCCGAGCAGAACCAGTGTGATGATGACAGCCGACGATTCGAAATACAGGTGGGGCATGCCGTGCGCGCCGTGTTCCAGCAATAGGTAGACCGACAAGCCATAGGCGGCGCTGGTGCCGATGGCGACCAGCAAGTCCATGTTGCCGGAACGGGCCAGCAACGCCTTCCAGCCGGCTTTGTAGAAGCGTCCGCCGAGCCAGAATTGCACCGGCGTGGCAAGCAGCAGTTGCAGCCAGCCCGGCAGCGCCCATTCCAGGTTCGCCAAAGCGCCCAGCATGGGGGCGACCAAAGGCAGGGTGAGCGCGGCGGAGACGGCCACCGGCCACCAGGCCGGCAGCCGGGCGCGATCCCGTTCCGGCGCGGGCGTGCCGCCGGCGGCTTCGGCCTCATAACCCGCCTTGCGGACCGCGGCCAGCAAGTCGTCGATGCCGACTTCCGGCATGGCCTTGACCTGCGCCTTCTCGGTCGCCAGATTGACGGTGGCGTCGAGCACGCCGGGTATCTTCTTCAACGCTTTTTCGACGCGCGCGACGCAGGAGGCGCAAGTCATACCCGAGATCGACAGTGTCGTCGCCGTGGCGGGAATGTCGTAGCCGGCCTTTTCGACGGCGGCGGCCAGGGCTTCGAATCCCGTTCCCGGCGCCGCCTGCACGGTCGCCTTTTCGGTGGCCAGGTTGACCGTGGCGTCCTGGACGCCGGGCACCGCCTTGAGCGCCTTTTCGACCCGGGCGACGCAGGAAGCGCAAGTCATGCCATCGATCTTGAAGTGGAAATCGGTAGGGGTGTTGATGGTTGCGGTATTCATCGGCATATCTCCATTGATGCCGTGAGCATAAACCTTGCTGTCGTGGGAAGGTCAAGCGCTTTTTCGGGTACGCCCGACCAGTTGACTTTGCCATCGGGGTAAGCTGTAAAGTGACGGTCCCCAATCATTCGAGGAGTTAACGACATGCTGGAATTCACGATACACGACATGACTTGCGGCCATTGCGTCGGCGCGATCACCAAGGCAATCAAGGAAGTCGAACCGCAGGCGGCGGTGGACATCGACCTCGCCGGCCACCTGGTCAGGGTCGGGGCATCCGGCGATGCGCAGGCCATCGAAGATGCCATCCGCGAGGCGGGATATACGCCGGTGCGCCGGAATTGATCCGGTCCGCGCGGTACATCGTCCTGCCGCCGGGCAAGGCGGCAGGGACGCGGCGAGGGGCCCGCCGCGAGGTTTGCCGCCTGCCGGCGTTATTTTGGCGCACCGAGGTTTTCCGTTATCACCCTGGAAAACATCAGCTTGAATCCTTCGCTCAGTTTTTTATTTTCTTTCGCAAGCCGCAGGAGGCGCGCGCAACACTGGTCGCGTTCGTCGGCGGGCAACCGGGTGAGCATGGAGGTCAGCATCTTCAGTCGCGAAAGCAATCGCGTCTCGGTCTGATCGGCGAGATTGCTACTGACATGGCTCAAGTACAGTCCCAAGCCGTAAAGCGCATGTTCACCGATGCGCGGATCGAGTCCGGTGCCCAGTACCGCAGTCAACAGGCGGCGCAGCGCGTTCGGAACATTGCCGTCGAACTTTTCGAGCTTCACCGTGTTGCAGAACGTATCGATCAAGAGCCCCAGCGGTTTGCCCTGCTGATCCGGCCGCATTTGACGGAGTTCGCGGAGAAGCTCGTCCAATAGGGATGCCGATAGTCCTCCCCATCGGATGTCGGCCGTCTTTCTTTCCAGCTTGCTTGCGACCTGCGACGTCAGCTTTTGGACCAGAAGGTCACGGTTGTGGATACCTTCGAATCTCAGCCCGATCTCATCCTCGAAGTTGGCGAGGACCGTGCGGCGCACGTCGGAATTGAGAGCGGTATTGACGGACGAGGGCTGCGATAAAGGCTGGCCGGCTTGAGCCTGGAGGTGGATGAATGAAGCCTCGCGAAGGACGCTTTCGAGGTTGGTCTGCGTGGCGCCTTCGACCCGCTGCCGCGTCAGGCATTCGATACATGCCCAGAGTTGAGCGGTGCTTTCCGGTGCGAGTCGCGCTTTGGTGCTGTCGAGTGCTTCCAGAATAGCGATGGCGGATTCTCCGGACAAGTCGTTGCCGTCCCAGGATACGGCAACCGGACGATCCCCGACACCGAGGAGGAAATCGTCCAGTTCTCGCTGGAGCTCCGCCTTGCGATTGTCGGCCCCGGTGCTCGATGATGGCAGCGATGGCATGCCGATGTTGAATGAAATCATGGATGACCTTTCGGAGGAATCAAGAGAAACGAGTACCGCGGGTGCGATGGCCCCATGCTGACGAAAGAAACCGTGGCCGATATCGGATCGGCCGGACGGAACGGGGGAGTCAAATGGCCTTCGTCGATGCGGTGCTTGGCGTTATGGCGAGTTCGATGGGGGCAGCGTTTTTATTAACTCATCGAGCGCCGCGTCGTTGCCGGTCAGCAGGGTTGCGGCAATCTGTTCCAATGCAATTTCGTAGGGTTTCCAATAATGCCCTCAAGCAGTGATTGTAGGAACTGAGGTGCTTTTCATTCTGCAATCCCAGGGGCGTGCCGGCAGTCTCCCGCATTGAGAGAAGCTCGTGGGCGAAAGAGTCGGCAAGAACGTCGCCGTCCCATCGGGCAAGGACGGCAGGCATGCCTGCCTGGGGCAGGATGGCATTGAGCAATTTGGTATGTTCGCGATGGAGGTTGATATTGCTTTGTTCCGCCTGTAACTGCTGGAAGGATAGGTTGTGGAGCGGGAGCATGAGTGAAAGGCAGTGGTTGAATTGACCTCCGTTTAGTGACGACCAACGTGAAATTGTTCGATGATCGGGTTTGCCGCCGACTCCGAATCTTGTTCTCCTGTCTGCGGAGACATCGGCGGCGGAAACGAAGAGTTGCCGGCAAGGCGGATTGGCGATTCGGGCGATGACGGATATCGACGGCAAGACGTTCTTTTTTGCCGAAAACATGCGACGGTTCTGTTGCGGCTGGGGCCATTTCCTCCTGGGCTGCTCCTCCAAATTGACGGTCGGCATGATGGTGCAGGTTACAATTCGGCATGGCGTGATGATCCGGGCGCATCCTCCCGCCGATTTCGTGGCTTTCCAGGAGACCGTATGCCGGCCGTTGACGATTATATTTTCGGCAATGGTGCATTCCATGAGCGATTCCGTCTGACGACGCAAGTGCTTGCCGTGCTGGTGGCAAGCGCGCCGCGCCCGCTCGGCATCGCTCAACTCCAGAAAGTCACGTATCGCTCGGCGCGCGAACTTAGCAAGCTGTGCGAAGGTTTGCAGGAAATGGGGTTGCTGAAATCGGATACGTCGGCGCGCGGCGGCTGGTGCCTCGCCTGCCAACCGAACGAAGTGACGCTGGAAGATGTGTATCGCTTCGTGGTTTCCACTCAGAATTCGCGTCAGCCGCCCACCGACGATGAGCCCGAACCGATCGAGCAATTGCTGCTCGACGCGGATTTGCTGGTCACGCAGGCGACCATGGCGATCAACCAGGGCGTGGCGAAGCAATTGCGCCAGTTTTCGCTGGACCGCTTGCGCGTGTCGTCCGCCGCCAAGCCGCCGGTCAGCAAGCAAGCGATCCGCGAAGCCTTGTACGACAACGAGTACGACTTCGAAGTCAATGCCTGGCTCGTCAACAGCGTCTTCGAGACCCACAAGCGCAAGCAAAAAGCGAAATAGGATCGCCGGGTTTTACTTTCCGCAAGGTCCCGCCTTGCGCTTTGCCGCGAGCTCGCAAGTCAGTCCGACGAATTGCCGGTACAGCTCGCCGTATTCCGGGCGCCAGGCGGCGACCGCCTGCTGCTGGCGTTCGACGGTCTCCATGTCGCCGCGCGCGATCGGGCCGCTCAGGGCGCGCGCCGGTCCGAGACGGAAGATGTTGTCGATGCTTTCGCGCACCAGCGGTTCCATCATCTTCAAGGCTTCGTCGGGCGCGACGCCGGTCGCGACATAAGCATCCTGGGCCACGCCGAGCAGGGTGGAAAGATAATTGGCGGCGAAGACGGCGGCGGCATGATAGAGCACCTTGCGGCCGGCGTCGATGCTCACCGGATGCGCGCCGATCGCGGCGAACGCGGGGACGAGGACGGTCAGCGCGGCTTCGTCGCCTTCGGTGCCGCAATAGGTGCCGGCGAAATTTTCCGCCACCCGATCTGGGGCGGCGAAGCTGCGTATCGGATGCAGGCTTGCCACCGCGGCGCCGCACCGGCTTGCCGCAGCCAGCACCGACGATGGCAGCGAGCCGCTGCAATGGAAGACGATCGAGCCGGGACCCGGCAGTCCGGTCCCGGCCAGCGCCTCGCAGGCCGCGCCGACGCTATCGTCGGGCGTCGCGATCAGGAAGATATCGGCCGGCTCCAGGTCGGCATAGTCGGCAACGGGACGGCCGGCGCCGACATAGGCTGCCGCCTCCGCCGCGCCGGCCGTCGAGCGCGTCAGGATGTCTTGCACGGACAGGATGCCGGCTCTCGTCCACAGGCGTCCGAGGGTCTTGCCGAGGTGGCCGCAACCGATGAACGAAAGTGTCGGTGTCGTGGGGTTCATGGGCGATTCCCGAGGATCATGGCTTGAATTTGACGCTGCAACCGGTTTCCCAGTGCGCGCCTTCGGTGGAATGGGTCGCGCGCCCGATCATCTGCCGCTGGGTGAACAAAGGATGCCCGATCGCTTCGTCCATGCGCAGGATCGGGGTGACGCAGCAATCGGCGCCGGCGAATTTCTCCGTCCAATGGGCCAGGGTCTGCCGCGCGAACAGGGCATCGAGTTCCGCCTTGACCGCCATGGCGTCGTCGCCGCCGACCGCCTGTCCGAGGCTCCAGTGCCGCGTTTTCAGATCCGGACGGCCGAGCACGTCGCAGCAGGCTTCCCAGAACTTCAATTCGAGCGCGCCGACCGCCATGTGCCGGCCGTCGCTCGTGCGGTAGACGTTGTAGCAGGGGACGCCGCCGGTCAGCAGGTCGCGGCCGGGCGCGGCCGGGCGGCCGGAATTGTTGACCGCGACCAGCGGCATGATGTTGTGCGCGAACACGGCATCGGTCATCGACACGTCGACGAAGCGCCCGACGCCACTGGCCCGGGCGCCGATCAGCGCGGCGAGGATGCCTTGCACGGCGCTCTGCGCGCCGCCGAGCAGGTCGCCGATCTGCAGGTTCGGCAAGGCCGGCGTGCCGTCCGGCCCGGCATTCTGCTCCAGCATGCCGGCGTAGCCGGCATAATTGATGTCGTGGCCGGCCATGAGCGCCAGCGGCCCGTCCTGGCCGTAGCCGGAAATCGCGCACATGACGAGCCGCGGATTACGCTGCTTCAGCGCGGTCCAGCCGATGCCAAGCTTGTCCATCACGCCGGGGCGGAAACTCTCCACCACCACGTCGGCGGTCTCGGCCATCCGGAGGAATTCGGCGCGCTGCTCGGGCAGCTTGAGGTCGAGCCGCAAGAAGCGCTTGCCGCGATTGACGGCGACGAAGAACTGCGAAACTTCGTTCCTGATCGGCCCCATGGCGCGCGCGTAGTCGCCGAGGCCGGGGTCTTCGATCTTGATCACCTCCGCGCCCATGTCGGCCAGATGCATGGTGGCCACCGGCCCCGGCAGGAGGCGCGTCAGGTCGAGGATGCGGATGCCTTGCAGGGGTTTGTCGACAGGCTGGTTCATGGGATTGATCGGGTGAGTATCCATCGATAAGAAAAAGCAATCATATGTGAAATCGCGCGGACGAATGTTGCCGTCGTGCCCCTGATCTTGCATTGATGTATGCAAGATCCTCCATCGTTTCTTCATAATTGCGCAATATGCTTTCGCGCAGGATTACATGAAGCGCGCCGGCCAAGCGCGCTCGTAGAGCGACCCGGAGGAAAAAATGCATACATCGAATATCCGTCACGCCCTCATGTGGGGGACCGTGCTGCTGGCGGCCGGATGCGGCGGCAGCGGCGGCAGCGGCGGCGACGCGGCAGGGCAGGGCACGACGCTGCTGGCGGCAGTCTCGGCGTCCGCGCAGAATCCGGCTTCCGCTTATTACAACGCCGTGCAGCAGATGTACATCGCCTATTTCGGGCGTCCGGCCGACAGCGGCGGCCTGGCCAACTTCTCCGCGGCCTTGAGCGCCGCGGGAGCACCGACGGATATCGCCGGCATCAGCGCCGCCTACGAGACGAACCCGGCCATCAAGAGCCTGATCGACGCCTTCGGCACGAGCTCCGAATCCAATGCGCTGTACACCGGCGGCACGGCGGCATTCGTCACCGCCATCTACATCAATATTTTCAATCGCGGCCCGGCCGCCAGCGGCTTGAGCTTCTGGTCCAATGCCATCGATAGCGGCGGCCTGAGCCGGGGCAATGCCGCGTTATCCATCATGGCCGGCGCCTTGTCGAACGCGTCGCCGCAAGGCGTGCTCGACGCCGCCACCGTCGCCAACAAGACGACCGTCGGCAATTACTTCACATCGTCGTTGACGACCGACGCGCGAATCAATAGCTATTCGGGCAGCGCGGCGGCCGCCACCGCGCGGACCATGCTGTCGTCCGTCAGCAGTTCCACCAATACGACGAGTTTCCAAGCGACAGTCGATTCGACCATCTCCACGCTGGTGAGCAACACCGTGCCGGGCGCGCCGGTCATCGGCGCCGCGTCGGCCGGCGACGGCATCGCGGTGGTCAGCTTCACGGCGCCGTCGTCCAGCGGCGCGTCGGCCATCACGTCGTATACCGTCACTTGCACGGCGGGAGGCAGCAGCGTCACCGCCGCCGGCGCGAGCAGCCCGATCACGGTCAGCGGCCTGACCAACGGCGCGACGTATTCCTGTACCGTGGCCGCCACCAACAGCGGGGGCACGGGATCGGCCTCCAGCGGCGTCAGCGTCACGCCGGTCGGCGCCAATACCGTGCCCGGCGCACCGACCATCGGCACCGCCACGGCCGGCAACGGCAGCGCCAGCATCTCGTTTACCGCGCCGTCCTCGAGCGGCGGCTCGACCATCACGGGATACACGGCGACTTGCACCGGCGGCGGCAGTTCCAAGACCGGCACCGGCACCGCCAGCCCGATCACCGTCAGCAACCTGACGAACGGCATCACCTATTCCTGTTCCGTCACGGCGACCAACGCCGCGGGCGCCGGCACGGCCTCGGGCGCCGTCAGCGTGACGCCGGCGGCGACCGCCGGCGGAACGAGTTCCACCGCCGGCGTGATGTGCCCCTACAGCCAGAGCGTGTTCAACTCGGCCCTCAACCTGACCAACACGGTTTCCATGACGTGTTCCAGCACGCAGCGCACCATCTCGGGCAACGGCGTGCCGGATCATACGGTCGGCACCTTCCCGAATTCCGGCAATCCGACGGCGATCGGCGCCGTGAACGCCATGCACAGCAGCACGCTGACGCCGGTCGCCGGCAGTACGAGCACTTCGGTCGGGCACAAGATCGGCTATGCCAACAACAGCGTTCCTTTCGATCCGGCGACCGCCGAAAGCTATCAGAACGCAGGCGTCTGGAAGATCGAGGCGCTCAACCAGACCTATTTCAGGTTCGGCACCGATTCCAGCAATGCGCACGTCCAGCCCGACGGCACCTATCATTATCACGGCATGCCGGAGGGCTACCTCACCAAGCTGGGCAAGGGAACGGCGATGACGCTGGTCGGCTTCGCGATCGACGGCTTCCCGATCTATGCCCGCTACGGCTATACCACGGCGACCGACGCCACCAGCGCGATCAAGACGATGACCGCGAGCTATCGCATGAAATCGACCGCCGACAGCGGCCGTCCTTCGACCAGCAGCGTGCCGATGGGGACCTTCACCCAAGACTATGAGTATGTCGCCGGTCTCGGCGACCTGGACGAGTGCAACGGCCGGTACGGCGTCACGCCGGAATTCCCGAACGGGATCTATCACTACTACATCACCGACGGCTATCCCTACATCCAGCGCTGCGTGAAGGGGACGCCGGCCTATAACGGCACGGTGTCGAGGTAATCGTGCGCGGCATGCCTTGGCTGTTGGCCTGCCTGCACATCCTGCTGCTGGCGGCGGGTTTTCAGCGGCCGGCGCATGCCCATCTGATGCCGGCCGGGCAGGGCGCCGTGAATGTTGTCGGCGACTCCGCTTATGCGGTGATCGCCGTTCCGGCCGCCGCCCTCTCCGGATTCGACGACAACCGCGACGGACTGATCGACGCCGCCGAGATCAACGCCCATCGCGCCTGGCTCGACAGCCAGCTCAACGGCTTGCTCCAGTTGCGCAGCGGCGAGGAGCCGGGGCGGCTGGTGTTCGCGGACCTGCTGCTGTCGCATATCGATGAACCGGGTTTCAAGGGGAGCGACCACGTCGTGGTCGCCCGGCGTTACCGGTGGAGCAAGCCGGTGGAATCGTTCACGCTGCGCGTCAACGCCTTCGGGTTGCCGGCGACCAGGAATGCGCAACTGCTGGTGCGCGCCATCCGCGGCGAACGAAGCGAGGCGGCGGTATTGTCCGCGCATCGGAGCGATTATGTGTTCTTCGCCGGGCCGTGGGTCATCCTGCGCAATTTCGCCGTGACCGGCGCGGAGCACATCCTGCTGGGCGCCGATCATCTGTTGTTCCTGCTGACGATATTGGTGGTCGGCGCCGGTTGGCGCTACTGGCTGGCCGTCATCACCAGTTTCACGATCGCCCACAGCATCACGCTCACGCTGGCCGCCCTGGGATGGGTCAGCGTGCCTGCTTCGGTGGTGGAGCCGCTGATCGCCGCCAGCATCGTCCTGCTCGCGGTCGACAACCTGGTGCGCGGGCCGGGAGCGAACAAGCACAGGATCGCGCTGGTTTTCGGTTGCGGATTGCTGCACGGCCTGGGTATCGCCTCGGTGCTCTCCGATATCGGCTTGTCGGGCGGCAGCCGGGCGCTGAGCCTGCTGGGTTTCAATCTCGGCGTCGAATTCGGGCAGATGCTGTTCGTCGCCGCGGCGCTGGGTGTCTTGTATGCGGTCCGCCGCGCCATGCGCGAGGCATGGCACGGCCGCGTCGTGCAAGCCTGTTCGCTTGCCGCCGCGCTGATCGGCTCGGGCTGGATGGTGCAGCGGGTGATGGGCTGAAACCTGGGGCGGATGCCTCCGCCTAAACTGCCGGCCCGCAATCCACTTTACGACGCGACGCGCTCGAGCGCATCCTGCTGCTCGAGCCATTCAGTCTCCAACTGTTCGATTTCCTTGGCGTGGTAGGCCTGGTCGACGATCAGCGTTTTCAATTCATCCTTGTTCGCGGCGTCGTAGATCGCCGGATCGGCGAGGCGGGCGTCGATCGCCGCCTTCCGTTCCTGCAGCTTGGCGATCTGCTCCTCCAGGCGCTTGATGCGCGACTCGATCGGTTTCCTGAGCGCGGACAGGCGCTGCCGTTCCTCGGCTTCCTGGCGCCGCTGCTCGCGCCGGTCGGGCGCGGGCGCCGCCGGCACGGCCGCGGCCGCCTTGGCGTCGGCGCCGGGCAGTTGCGCGGCCGGCGCGCCGGCCTTGTCGGCGAGCTTGGTCTTGAACAGCCAGTCGCGGTAGTCGTCCAGGTCGCCGTCGAACGGCTGCAGCTTGCCGTCGGCGACGATGACGAATTGATCGGTCGTGGCGCGCAGCAGGTGCCGGTCGTGCGACACCAGGACCAGCGTGCCGTCGAATTGCGCCAGCGCCTCGGTCAAGGCTTCGCGCGTTTCCAGGTCGAGATGGTTGGTCGGTTCGTCCAGCAGCAGCAGGTTGGGGCGCTGCCACACGATCAGCGCCAGCGCCAGCCGGGCCTTTTCGCCGCCGGAGAAAGGCGCGATCTTGCTGGTGACCATGTCGCCCGGGAAGTTGAAGCCGCCGAGGAAATTGCGCAATTCCTGCTCGCGCGCATCGGGCGCGATCTTTTGCAGATGCCAGAGCGGCGACTCGTCGTGGCGCAGCATTTCGACCTGGTGCTGGGCGAAATAGCCGATCACGAGGCCCTTGCCGAATTGCGCCTTGCCCGCGAGCGGCGCCAGCTCGCCGGCGATGGTCTTGATGAGGGTCGATTTGCCGGCGCCGTTCACGCCGAGCAAGCCGATGCGCTGCCCGCTTTGCAGGGAAAACTTGATGCCGGAGACGATCGTCCTGGCGGGACCGTCTTCGAGGCGGTAGCCGGCATCGACGTCTTCCAGCACCAGCAAGGGATTCGGCGCCGACAGCGGCTCGCGGAACTCGAACGAGAACTCGGCGGCGGCGCGCAGAGGGGCGATCTCTTCCATCCTGGCCAGCGCCTTCATGCGGCTTTGCGCCTGCCGCGCCTTGGTCGCCTTCGCCTTGAAGCGGTCGATGAAGGATTGCAGGTGCGCGCGCTGGCGCATCTGCTTCTCGATCATGTTTTGCGCGAGCACGATCTGCGCCGCGCGCTGGCGTTCGAAGGACGAGTAGTTGCCGGAATAGCGCCGGAGTTTGCGGTCGTCGATGTGCACGATCACGTTGACCACGCCGTCGAGGAAATCGCGGTCGTGCGAAATGATGATCAGCGTGCCCTGGTAGCGCTTGAGCCAATCCTCGAGCCAGATGATGGCGTCGAGATCGAGGTGGTTGGTCGGTTCGTCGAGCAGCAGGAGATCGGACGGACACATCAGCGCCTGCGCCAGGTTCAGGCGCATGCGCCAGCCGCCGGAGAAGCTCGCGACCGGCCGCTGCATCTGTTCCATCGAAAAGCCGAGGCCGAGCAGCAATTGCTCGGCGCGCGAACGGACGGTGTAGGCCCCGGCGTCCGCCAATTCGGTGTGCAGTTCGGCGATCAGGTGGCCGTCCGTATCGGCGTCGGATGCGCTTTCGGCTTCCGCCAGGCGCTGCTCGAGCTTGCGCAGCGCCGCATCGCCGTCGATCGCGTATTCGATCGCCGGGCGGTCGAGCGCCGGCGTCTCTTGCGCGACATACGCCATGCGCCACCTGGAGGGGAAATCGGTCTCGCCCTGGTCGGCGTGCAATTCGCCGCGCAAGAGCGCGAACAGGCTCGACTTCCCGGCGCCGTTGGCGCCGATCAGGCCGATCTTCTCGCCGGGGTTGAGCGTCAGGTCGGCGTTCTCGAGGAGAGGCTTGACGCCGCGCGTCAGGGAAACCTGCTGGAAACGTATCATTCGTTGCGACTTTGCTGCCGGCGGACGGCTCTTATTTGAGTTGGTCGGCCGTCACCAGGAATACCGCGTCGTCGCCGGCGCTGGTCGACAGCCAGGTCAGTTCGAGATCGGCGAACGCCGCTTCGGCATGGGCGAATTCGTTACCGATCTCGACGATCAGGATGCCGCCGTCGGTCAGGCGCTGCCCCGCGCCGGCGATGATCTCGCGCACCAGGTCCATGCCGTCGCCGCCGCCGGCCAGGGCGATCTGCGGTTCGCGCCGGTATTCCTCCGGCAGCCTGGCCATCGATGCGGCATTCACGTAGGGCGGATTGGTGACGATGAGATCGTATTTCTTCTTCGGCACCTTGTCGTACAGGTCGGATTCGATCAGCGTGATGCGGTCCTGTAATTCGTAATCGGCGACGTTGCGGCGCGCCACGGCAAGCGCGTCTTGCGAGATATCGACCGCATCGACGTGTGCGTTCGGGAAGGCGTCGGCCAGCATGATCGACAGGCAGCCCGATCCGGTGCACAGTTCCAGGATGTCCGTGATGGCTTCCGGGTCATTCACCCACGGCGCGAACCGTTCCGGAATCAGTTCCGCGATGAAGGAGCGCGGCACGATCACGCGTTCATCGACATAGAAGCGATAGCCGCCGAGCCAGGCCTCGTTCGTGAGGTAGGCCGCCGGGATGCGTTCGGTGACGCGCCGTTCGATGATCATCAGGAGCGCCGCGATCTCCTCGCGCAGCAGCTTGGCGTCGAGGAAGGGATCGAGCTTGTCCAGCGGCAGCTTGAGCGTATGCAGGATCAGGTAGGCCGCTTCGTCGTAGGCATTGTTGGTGCCGTGGCCGAAGAACAGTTTGGCTTCGTTGAAGCAGGTGACCGCATAGCGCAGGATGTCGCGGACGGTCGAGAATGTGGTTGTCGTCATGATCGAAACGGAGAGGCCGGGGCATTCCTGTCGGAAATGCCCCGGTGGAGTGATTCCGGGCGGGATAGTTTAAACCGTTAGCGCCTGGCGTGGGCCGAAACTTACAACAGCAGGTTTTCCAGCGTGCGGCGGTAGATGTTTTTCAGCGGATCGATGTGGCGCAGTTCGATGTGCTCGTCGATCTTGTGGATGCTGGCGTTGGGCGGGCCGAACTCGACCACCTGGGGACAGATCTGCGCGATGAACCGCCCGTCGGACGTGCCGCCGGTGGTCGACAAGTCGGCGTCGAGACCGGTCTCGGCCTTGATCGCGGCGCATACAGCGGCCGACAGGGTGCCGCGCGGCGTCAGGAAGGGCAGGCCGCCGACGGTCCATTTCAGGTCATATTCGAGGCCGTGTTTGTTCAGGATCGCATGCACCCGCTGCTGCAGGCTTTCCACGGTGCTGGCGGTCGAGAAACGGAAATTGAAGTCGATGACCAGCTCGCCGGGGATGACGTTGTTGGCGCCGGTGCCGGCATGCATGTTCGAGATCTGCCAGGAGGTCGGCAGATAGTATTCGTTGCCTTCGTCCCAGTGTTCCGCGACCAGTTCGGCCAGCGCCGGCGCGGCCAGGTGGATCGGGTTCTTCGCCAGCTGCGGATAGGCGATATGGCCTTGCACGCCCTTGACGACCAGTTTGCCGGACATCGAGCCGCGCCGGCCGTTCTTGATCACGTCGCCGAGCTCATGCGCCGATGTCGGCTCGCCGACCACGCAGTAGTCGAGCTGCACGCCGCGCTGCCGCAGCAGGTTGCAGACGACGACCGTGCCGTCGGTGGCGGGGCCCTCCTCGTCGCTGGTGATCAGGAAGCCGATCGAGCCCTTGTGATGCGGATGCTGCCGCGTGAATTCCTCGACGGCGACCACCATGGCCGCGATCGATGTCTTCATGTCGGCCGCGCCGCGGCCATAGAGCTTGCCGTCGCGCTGGGTCGGAATGAAGGGATGCGAATGCCATTGGTCGAGCGGGCCGGTCGGCACGACATCGGTGTGGCCGGCGAAGACCAGCAGCGGCTGCGCCGTGCCGCGTCGCGCCCACAGGTTGGTCACGCCGCCCGATTCGATGCTCTCGCATTCGAAGCCGAGCGGCGCCAGCATGTCGATCAGGCGCTTCTGGCAGCCGTTGTCGTTCGGGGTGACGGACGACAGGGCGATCAGTTCTTCCGTGAGCGCGAGGGTTTTGCTTGTCATTTCTTTTCTTCGTGTTGTGCGGAACGGCGCAGCGACGCCATGCGCCGCGCCGTCTCCCTGGGTTTCGTGGCGGGAATTCAGCGTTGGAAAATTTCGCGGTAGCGTTGCTCGTCGAAACCGACATGCGTGCGGCCGCCGACATGCAGCACGGGGCGTTTGACCACGGACGGCGCTTCCAGCATCAATGCCGTGGCGCTGGCATCGTCCGCGATCGCCGCCTTGCGCTCGTCCGGCAGGGCGCGCCAGGTGGTGCCCTTGCGGTTGACCAGCACGTCCCAGGCGACGTCGCGCAGCCAGGTCGCGATCAGGCCGCGTTCGATGCCGGCCTTCTTGAAATCGTGGAATACATAGTCGATCTTATTGGTTTCGAGCCAGGCCCGGGCTTTCTTGACCTGGTCGCAATTGGGTATGCCGTACAGCGTCGTCATGCTCGTTTATACGTTCAAGGTGAATTCGGTGAAGGTGGCGCCGCCTTCGTCCTTCTTCGGTTTTTCTTCGGGCTGCGGCGCGACATGGCCGCCGGTGTCGGCGTTGTTGAGCAGCCAGAACAGGTTGCTGGCCGAATCGGCATTCGCCAAGCCTTCTTCCTGCGTGATCACGCCGTCGCGGATCATTTGCATCAGCGCCTGCTCGAAGGTCTGGGAACCCGGCGCCATGCTCTTTTCGATCGCTTCCCGGATCTGGGAGATTTCGCCCTGCTCGATCAATTCGCTGACATGGCGCGTATTGAGCAGCACCTCCACCGCCGGCCGGCGGCCGCCGTTGATCGCGGCGACCAGGCGCTGGGAAACGATGGCCTTGAGCGTCGCGCCGAGATCCGACAGCAGCGCTTGCCGCGTCTCGAGCGGATAGAAGCTGATGATGCGGTTGAGCGCCTGGTAGCTGTTGTTGGCGTGCAGCGTCGCCACGACCAGGTGGCCCGATTGCGCATAGGCGAGCGCGGCGCCCATGGTGTCCTTGTCGCGGATCTCGCCGATCAGGATGACGTCGGGCGCCTGGCGCAGAGCATTCTTCAGCGCGATCTGCAGGGTCTTCGCGTCGGTGCCGATTTCGCGCTGGTTGACGATCGATTTCTTGTTCTTGAACACGAATTCGATCGGATCCTCCAGGGTCAAGATGTGGCCGGCCCGGTTGGCGTTGCGATGGTCGAGCATGGCCGCGATCGTGGTCGACTTGCCGGAGCCGGTCGCGCCCACCATCAGCACCAGGCCGCGCTTTTCCATGATCACGTCGGCCAGCACCGGCGGCACGAACAGCGTGTGCAGCTCGGGCACGTCGCTCGGGATATAGCGGAACACCGCCGACAGCGTGCCGCGCTGGCGGAAGGCCGAGAGACGGAAGCTGCCGACGTCCGCCACCGGGATGCCCATGTTGAGCTCGTTGTCGCGCTCGAGCTCTTCCATGTATTTGGCGGCGACCACCTCGGAGAGCAGGGAGGCGATGGTCGCGTTGTCCATCTTCTGCTGGTTGATCGGCACGAGCTGGCCGTTGATCTTCAGCTGGATCGGCGAATTGACGGCCATGAACAGATCCGATGCTTTTTTGTCGCGCATCAGCAGGAACAAGCGATCCATCACCATGATGTTCTCCCCGGAGTCGATTCGGACGCGATCAGGCTTCGCGCAGCAATTCGTTGATGCCGGTCTTGGCGCGCGTCTGCGCGTCGACGCGCTTGACGATCACCGCGCAATACAGGCTGTACTTGCCGTCGGCCGACGGCAGGCTGCCCGACACGACGACCGAACCGGCAGGCACGCGGCCGTACATGATCTCGCCGGTGGCGCGGTCGTAGATCTTGGTCGATTGGCCGATATACACGCCCATCGAGATCACGGAATTTTCCTCGACGATCACGCCTTCGACGATCTCGGAGCGGGCGCCGATGAAGCAGTTGTCCTCGATGATGGTCGGATTGGCCTGCATCGGTTCCAGCACGCCGCCGATGCCGACGCCGCCGGAAAGATGGACGTTCTTGCCGATCTGGGCGCAGGAACCGACGGTGGCCCAGGTGTCGACCATCGTGCCTTCGTCGACATAGGCGCCGATGTTGACATAGGACGGCATCAGCACGACGTTCCGCCCGATGAAGCTGCCGCGGCGCGCGACCGCCGGCGGTACGACGCGGAAGCCGCCGCGGGCGAAATCTTCCGGCGTGTAGTTGGCGAACTTGGTGGGCACCTTGTCGTAGAACTGCATGCCGTCGCCGGACGCGATCGGCACGTTGTCTTCCAGGCGGAACGACAACAGGACGGCTTTCTTGACCCACTGGTTCACGTTCCACTGGCCGCCTTCTTTTTGAGCGACGCGCAGCGCGCCCTGGTTCAATTGTTCGATGACGTGGGCGACGGCTTCGCGCACTTCGGCGGGAGCGGACTTGGGAGAAAAGCCGGCGCGGTCTTCCCACGCCTGGTCGATGATTTGCTGGAGCTGTTGAGTCATGGATGGAACCGATTCAAGAGGTTGGAGGAGGATTGCGTGAACGATCAAACGAGCGTCTTGGCGAATTCGACGATGCGGCGCGCGGCTTCCAGGCATTCGTCGGCTTCGGCGACCAGCGCCATGCGTATGCGGTTCGCGCCCGGATTCACGCCATGCGCCTCGCGCGCGAGATAGCTGCCGGGCAATACTGTCACATTATATTCAGCATACAGGCGCTTCGCGAATTCGGTATCGGAAATCGCGGCCTTGCTGTCCACTTTCGCCCACAGATAGAAGCCGGCGTCCGGCAGTTCGACGTCGAGGGCCGTTCTCAGCAACGGCGTCACCCGGCCGAATTTTTCGATGTACCTGGCGCGGTTGTCGGCCACGTGCGCCTCGTCGTTCCATGCGGCGATCGACGCGGTTTGCACGGCCGGCGGCATGGCGCTGCCGTGGTAGGTGCGATAGAGCAGGAATTTCTTGACGATCGCCGCGTCGCCGGCGACGAAGCCGGAGCGCATGCCGGGCACGTTGGAGCGCTTGGACAGGCTCGAGAGCATGATCAGGCGCGGATAGCCGGTGCGGCCGAGCAGGTGCGCGGCTTCCAGGCCGCCGAGCGGCGCCTCGTCCTTGAAATAAATCTCGGAATAGCACTCGTCGGAGGCGATCACGAAACCGTAGCGATCCGACAGGGCGAACAATTCCTTCCAGTCCTCGAGCGGCAGGACGGCGCCGGTGGGGTTGCCGGGCGAGCACAGGTAGAGCAGTTGCACCCGCGGCCAGACCTCGGCCGGCACGCCGCGGTAATCGGGCGCGAAATTGCGCGCCGGGTCGGAATTGACGAAGTAGGGCGTCGCGCCGGCCAGGATCGCCGCGCCTTCATAGATCTGGTAGAACGGATTGGGGCACATCACCAGGGCGTCTCCCCGTGGATCGACCACCGCTTGCGCCAGGGAAAACAATGCTTCGCGCGAGCCGTTCACCGGCAATGCCTGGTTCGCGGCATCGATCTTCGGCACGCCGTAACGCCGTTCGATCCAGCCGGCGATCGACTCCCGCAGCGCGTCGGAGCCGGTCGTCGCCGGATAATTCGCCAGGCCCGCCAAGCCGCCGGCGAGCGCCTCCTGGATGAAGGCCGGCGTCGGATGCCGGGGTTCGCCGATGCCGAGGCTGATCGGCTTGAGCGCCGGATTCGGCGTCACGCCGGCAAACAACTGGCGCAGTTTTTCAAAGGGATAAGGCTGGAGTTTGTCGAGCAGCGGATTCACGGGATCGGCGGGCGGGAAGCGATTGGCGAACGGAAAGATTGTGCAGCGCACATTATACAGGCGGCCCGTGGCGCTGCGCAGGCGGGAAGGGGGCGAAATGCGGGCCTGAAAGCGATAATCGGCATACCCGAAATGATATGATTAGCCCCTTTCGCGAGCCGCGCCGGGCGGCCGGCTTCGAGCTTCTTGCCAATATCCAAAAAGTCGCTGAAGAGCTAACAACGTGCGCCTAACTTCCATTAAATTGTCGGGATTCAAGTCTTTCGTGGATCCGACGCACTTCCAGGTGCCGGGCCAGTTGGTCGGCGTGGTCGGCCCCAACGGATGCGGCAAATCCAACATCATCGACGCGGTGCGCTGGGTCCTGGGCGAGTCCAAGGCTTCCGAGCTGCGTGGCGAGTCGATGCAGGATGTCATCTTCAACGGCAGCACCAACCGCAAGCCGGCCGGCCGCGCCTCGGTCGAACTCGTGTTCGACAACAGCGACGGCAAGGCCAGCGGCCAATGGAGCCAGTATGCCGAGATCGCCGTCAAGCGCGTGCTGACGCGCGACGGCACCTCCACCTATTACATCAACAACCAGTCGGTGCGGCGCCGCGATATCCAGGACATCTTCCTCGGCACCGGCCTCGGTCCGCGCGCCTATGCGATCATCGGCCAGGGCATGATTTCCCGCATCATCGAGGCGCGTCCGGAGGAATTGCGCATCTTCCTTGAGGAGGCCGCCGGCGTGTCTAAGTACAAGGAACGCCGCCGCGAAACCGAAAATCGCCTGCACGATACCCGCGAGAACCTGACCCGCGTCGAGGATATCCTGCGCGAATTGAACGCAAACCTTGAAAAACTGGAAGCGCAGGCCGCCATCGCCCAGAAGTTCCGCGAATTGCAGTCCGACCAGGAAGAAAAGCAAAAGCTGCTGTGGCTGCTCCGCAAGAACGAAGCCAAGGCGGAGCAGGAGAAATTCTTCCGCGACATCGAACGCGCCCAAACCGATCTTGAGGAGCAGACCGCCAAGCTGCGCCACATCGAGATGGAGCTCGAGCACATGCGCCAGGCGCATTACGCCGCCGGCGACCGCATGCATCAGGCGCAGGGCGCGCTCTACCAGACCAACTCCGAGATCGGCAGCCTGGAGGCGCAGATCAAGTTCGTCATCGAGTCGCGCAACCGCTTGCAGACCCAGCTCAATTCGCTGAAGGCCCAGCGCGACCAGTGGGAGCGCCAGGCGCAGCAGCAGAAGGAAGAGCTGGCCGACGCCGAGATGCGCCTCGAAGAATATGCGATGCGCGTCGAACAGGCGCAGGAAGCCGCGCATCAGCAGAACGACCGCATTCCGGCGCTTGAACAGGCGTGGCGCGAGGCGCAACTGGTCACGACCGAGTCGCGCAGCAAGACGATGCAGATCCAGCAGCAGATCGAGCTGGAATCGGCGCACCAGCGCAACGCCTCGAACATCCTGGCGAACCTCGGCGCGCGCCGGGAACGGCTGATGCAGGAAAAGAACGGCATGGCGATGCCGGATACGACGCATCTGACCAACTTGAAGATGCAGCTCGAAGAGAAGCAGGCCGCGCTGGAAGAGGCCCAGATGCAGCTCGAGGAAGCGCAGGAACAGCATCCGATGCTCGAGGAAGAGCGCCGCGCAGCCCAGGAGCAGGTTCATGCCGAGACGGCCAGCAATGCGCAGCTGGAAGCGCGCCTGAACGCGCTCAAGCAACTCCAGGAAAACGTGCAGACCGAAGGCAAGGTGCAACCCTGGCTGGCGAAGCATGAGCTCGGCGAATTGCCGCGCCTGTGGCAGAAGCTGCATATCGACCAGGGCTGGGAAACGGCGCTCGAATCGGTGTTGCGCGAGCGCACTTCGGCTCTCGAAATGTCGAATCTGGATTGGGCGAAATCCTTCTTCAACGATGCTCCGCCGGCGAAACTGGCCTTGTTCTCCGCCAATGCCGCCGCCGCGACCGTCGCGCCGGAAGCGCCCGCCGGCCTGAAACCGTTCATCGGACTGTTGCAACTCAACGATCCCGGCTTGCGCGCCGTGCTGCAGGATTGGCTGCACAACGTCTTCGCCGCCGACGACACGGCGGCCGCGTTCGTCGATCGCAACAAGCTGCCGACCGGCGGCTATTTCGTGACCAGGCAAGGCCACGTCATCAGCCGCTCGGGCGTGCGCTTCTACGCATCGGATTCCGAGCAGGACGGCATGCTGGCGCGCCAGCAGGAAATCGACAACCTCGCCAAGCAGTTGCGCGCCCAGCAGATGCTGGCCGACGAAGCCAAATCGCGCGCGGTCCGCGCCGATGCGGCATTGTCGCAGGCGGCGCAGCGCCTCCAGGAAATCCGGCAGCGCGTCGGCGCGCTGACCCAGGCGGTGCACGGCTTGCAGATCGAGGTCATGAAACTCTCGGAAGTGCAGGAGCGCTTCAATCAGCGCAGTTCGCAGATCGTCGCCGACCTGGAGGAGATCGCCGCGCACGAGGCGGAGCAGCAGCAGATCAAGGCCGAATCGGAAGCCAAGTTCGAGCAGCTGGATATCGAGCTGGCCGAGCTGCAGGAAAAGCACGAAGAACGGCAGACCGAGTACTTGGCCAAGGAACAGCAGCTCAACGATGCCCGCCAGCGCCTGCGCGAGCTCGAACGCGCGGCCCAGGAAGCGGAGTTCGCCGAGAAATCGCATCGCTCCCGGATCGACGAGCTGACGCGCAGCATCGCCGTCGCGCAAGAGCAGGCGACCCAATTGTTCCAGAGCATGCAGCAAGGCCACCTGGAACTCGAAAGCCTCGACGATCAGGCCGCGCAGGCGGGCCTGCAGGAATTGCTGGAGCGCCGCAGCGATCAGGAGCGCGCGCTGGCCGACGCCCGCCACGAGCTCGACCAGCTGACGCAGAGGCTGCGCCAGCACGAGGAAGCGCGCATGCAGGCCGAACGCAGCCTGCAGCCGCAGCGCGACCGCATCATGGAATTGCAGCTGAAGGAACAGGCCGCTCGCCTGAACCAGGAACAGTACGCCCAGCAGTTGGCGGAAGCCGGCGCCGACGAAGCCGCGCTCGCCGAGAAGCTGAACACCGACATCAAGCCCTCGTACCTGCAAGGCGAGGTCACCCGCCTGACCAATGCGATCGCCGCGCTGGGCGCCGTGAACCTGGCAGCGCTCGACGAACTGGCTCAGGCGTCCGAGCGCAAGAACTTCCTCGATGCCCAGCATGCCGACCTCACCGAAGCGATCAACACGCTCGAGGACGCGATCCACAAGATCGACAAGGAAACGCGCGATTTGCTGCAAGACACCTTCGACAAGGTCAACAAGCATTTCGGCGAACTGTTCCCGGTGCTGTTCGGCGGCGGCAACGCCAAGCTGATCATGACCGGCGAAGAGATTCTCGATTCCGGCGTGCAGGTGATGGCGCAGCCTCCGGGCAAGAAGAACGCGACGATTCACTTGCTGTCGGGCGGCGAGAAGGCGCTGACGGCGACCGCGCTCGTGTTCTCGATGTTCCAGTTGAACCCGGCGCCTTTCTGCCTGCTGGACGAGGTGGATGCGCCGCTCGACGATGCCAATACCGAACGCTTCTGCAACATGGTCAAACGCATGTCGTCGCAAACCCAATTCCTGTTCATCTCGCACAACAAGATCGCGATGGAGATGGCTCAGCAGTTGATCGGCGTGACGATGCAGGAGCAAGGCGTATCGCGCATCGTGGCGGTGGACATGGAAAGCGCGACCGATTTCGCGCAGGCGGAGGCGGCTTGAGGCCGCGGCCGCGTTTGGGCGCCTGACCGGCGCACGGGAAATGCTCAGGTCATGCGCGCGGAACGTGCCAGCGCGGCGCGCTTCTGGTAATACGCGACATTGAGCTGCGCTTCGCGGGCGCGCTGTTCTTCGACATCGGCGCAGATCAGGTAATGCCGTTCGGCGCGTTCGAGCCACCAGCGATGGATGCCGCGGAAGATCGGCCCCAGGGACAGCATGGTCAATTCATGCAGCCTGAATTCCTTGGCGCAAGCCTCGGATTGCTGCCTCGCGAAAGCGGGCTCGGCGGCGCCGCGCCCCAATTTTTCCGGCGTCGCGGTCGCGGCCGCCGGACGCGGCGGCGCGAATTCCGGCAGATCGACGTCGGCCATCATCAAACGTTTCCTGGTTTGGTAATTCATGCGCTTCTCCGTATGATCAAGATGATTGCAAGCCGCCGATGCCGCCGCGATCTTGTTGTCCCAAGCAGTAAAACGATTGTCCCGGCGAGGGCTTCTGCCGCGCGTGTCGCGGTCTCGGGCCCTCGTCCTTCGGTAGTTGAAATTCTATTACCCGCGTCCTGCGCGCAATATTGATCGCTCTCAATCGGGCAACCGTGCGATTTGCGTTAGCGCATGAACGCGGATATGCCGTGGTTTCCGACTTGATATTTCCCTGTCGGACGTCGTGGAGAGGCGGGTATTCGGCTTGACAATTTTGCTTTCCAACACTTACGCTTGCAGCGTTGGCCCGCGCGGTTCCGGGGAAGTTCTCCGAGGCGCGGCGCCGTTCCCACGACAATGCCGGCGGCACTTTTCAACTACACTCATGGCTTGCCGCTTCACTGGATTTCATACATGACCCAACTTCTTTTTTCGGATTCAGGTGCCGCCATTCTCGTTGGAGAATCGGCCGGCGTACGATGCGAGGTGCGCGCAGCATGACTGATCTCGCGGCAGGACTGATGGCGATCGGCGGCGTATTCCTGGTCGGCGTCATCTCGTACAACAAATGGCAGGAGCACAAAGCCAAGCGCAGCGTCGAACGGGCTTTTTCGTCCGACCATGACGATGTGTTGATGAAGGAAGGCGCCTCTTTCGAACAGCGCCGGGAGCCCGTGCTGGTCGGCGATCTCGATGCGAATGTCGCCGATCCCGCATTGATGAAGGAAGAGATGGGCCAGGACCAGCCGTTCGATGCCACGGCGAACACCTTTTCCGCGCCGGCGCCGCAACGCGACCTGCCGGTCGACGAACTGATCGATTGCATGATTCCGCTGGCTTTGCCTGGACCTTTGCGCGGCGAGAAAATCGTGCCGGCCGTCCAGGCCTTGCGCCATGTCGGCAACAAGCCGGTGCATTTCATCGGCCAGCGCGAGGACGGCAGCTGGGACGCGATCGCGCGCGGCAATGTCTATACGGCCCTGCGGGCCGGCGTCCAGCTCGCCAACCGCAGCACGGCATTGAATGAAATCGAATATTCGGAGCTGGTCACCCGCCTGCGCCAGGTGGCCGACGAACTCGACGCCGAGCCCGACGTTCCGGACATGAGCCGCGTCATCTCGATGGCGCGCGAGCTCCACCAATTCGTCAACGAATACGATGCGAAACTGAGCGTCAACGTGGCGGCGAAGGGCGCCCCGTGGGCGATCAACACCTTGCTTGCCGCGCTCGAGCGCCAAGGCTTCGATCTGCGGCCCGACGGCCGTCTCGTGATGCCGGACGGCGACGGCGGCATTCTGTTCTCGCTCTCGACCAACGTCACGCTGGCGGCAGAGACGACCTCGAGGCTCACCCTGCTGCTCGACGTGCCCTGCGTGGCGCCGATGCGCGACGGCTTCGGCGCGATGATCGCCTGCGCCCGCATGCTGGCCGCGCGCCTCGACGGCGTCGTGGTCGACGATGCCAATCAGCCGCTGACCGACGACGCGCTCAAGGAAATCGCCGGCCAGGTTTCCACGTTCTACGGCCACATGGAAGAGGCGAACGTGCCGGCCGGTTCGACGCGCGCCCTGCGTTTGTTCGGTTGATATGCAATCCGATCTGTTCGGCAATGCCGTGCCGTCCGCCGAGCCGCCGGCGCAGGATGATTGGGCGGCGCGCGCCGCCTGGCTGCGCGAGGAATTGAACCGGCATTGCCATGCCTATTACGTTCTCGACCGGCCGACGATTCCGGACGCCGAGTACGACAAGCTGTTTCAAGAGCTGCAGGCAATCGAGGCGGAGCACCCGGATTCGATCATGCCGGATTCGCCGACCCAGCGCGTCGGCGGCATGCCCTTGCCGCATTTTCCGCAGGTTCGCCACGCGGTGCCGATGCTGTCGGTCCGCACCGAGACGGATACGACGGAAGGCGGCGCGATCGCCTTCGACGCGCGGGTGCGCCGCGAACTCGATCTGCCGCCCGAGGCGAAGCCGGTCGAATATTCCGCCGAGCTGAAGTTCGACGGCCTGGCGATCAACCTGCGCTACGAGAACGGCGTCCTGGTCCAGGCGGCCACGCGCGGCGACGGCGCGACCGGCGAAGACGTCACGCAAAACATCCGCACCATCCGCCAGATTCCCTTGCGGCTCGAGAATTGCCGCGCTCCGGTGCTGGAAGTGCGCGGCGAGGTCTACATGCGCCGCGACGCCTTCGAGCGCATGAACGAGCGCCAACGCGAGAAGGGCGAGAAGACCTTCGTCAATCCGCGCAATGCCGCGGCCGGCGCGGTCCGCCAGCTCGATCCGGCCATCGCCATGCAGCGGCCGCTCAGCTTCTTCGCTTACGGACTCGGCGAAGTGCAGGGCTGGCGGATTCCCGAGACGCACGCCGGTACGCTGGATGCGCTGGAAAAGATGGGCATTCCGGTCAACGCCGAGCGCCGGGTGGTGCAAGGCGCCGCCGGCCTCGCGCAATTCCATGCCCATGTCTCCGCCATCCGCGACGAACTGCCGTTCGACATCGACGGCGTCGTGTACAAGGTCAACAGCTTCGCCCTGCAGCGCCGCCTCGGCTTCGTGTCGCGCGAGCCGCGCTGGGCGGTCGCGCACAAGTATCCGGCGCAGGAACAGATGACGGTGGTGCGCGACATCGACGTGCAGGTGGGGCGCACCGGCAAGCTGACGCCGGTCGCCAAGCTGGAGCCGGTCTTCGTCGGCGGCGTGACCGTCACCAACGCCACGCTGCACAACGAGGACGAAACTCGCAGGAAGGATGTGCGCATCGGCGACACGGTCATCGTGCGGCGCGCCGGCGACGTCATTCCGGAAGTCGTCGCCGTGGTGCTCGATCGGCGCGGCGCCGACGTCGGACAGCCGTTCGACATGTTCCAGCGCTTGAACGGCAAATGCCCGGTATGCGGCAGCCATATCGACCGCGAGGAAGGCGAAGCCGACTGGCGCTGCACCGGCGGCCTGGTATGCGCGGCGCAGCGCAAGCAGGCGATCGCGCATTTCGCCGGCCGCCGCATGATGGATATCGAAGGCCTGGGCGACCGCTACATCGAGAACCTGGTCGATCTCGGCTATGTGCACAGCATCGCCGACCTGTACCGGCTCACGCTCGACAGCCTGCTCGAGATGAAGCGCCGCGCCGACGAACGCGACGGCGTCACGCCCGAGACCGTGCAAAAGGGCAAGATCGCCACCAAGTGGGCGGAGAATCTGATCGCCGCCATCGAAGAGAGCAAGAATCCTCCGCTCGAGCGGCTGTTGTTCGCGCTCGGCATCCGCCATGTCGGCGAATCGACCGCCAAGACGCTGGCCGACTGGCTCGGCAATCTGCGCAACGTGCGGCGCGCGCCGGCGGCGTTGCTGCGCGTGCTGCCCGACATCGGCGACACGGTCGCGGAATCGATCGCCGATTTCTTCTCGGAGCCTAAGAATCAGCAAGCGCTCGACGACTTGCTGAAGGCGAACGTGACACCGCGCGGCGAGCAGGCGCCGAGCGCCAAGCTGCGCGCCAAGCTGGAGCAAGCCGAATTGCTGGCGGCGTTGCGCATTCCGAAGTTCACCGAGGCGCGCTGCCGCCAGGCGGCGGAGCAAGGCGCGACGATCGCCGCGCTGGCCGCCGGCGCCGCGCTCGACGGCTACGGCTTGCCGGCGAACGTGGCCGAAGCGCTGGCGGCCTGGCTCTCGGAGGAGCGGCATCGCGCGGAACTGGCCGCGCTGGATGCCTTGCGCACCGAGTTGCTCGAGCAATTGCCGGCCGCTTCCGCGGCGGCGGAAGAGGGCCCCTTCACCGGCAAGACCTTCGTTCTCACCGGCACGCTGCCGAACCTGACGCGCGATGAAGCGCAGGCGAAGATCGAGGCCGCCGGCGGCAAGGTCTCCGGCTCGGTATCGAAAAAGACGTCCTACGTCGTGGCCGGCGAGGAAGCCGGCAGCAAGCTGAGCAAGGCGCAAGAGCTGGGCGTGCCGATTCTCGACGAAGCGGCGCTGCTGCAATTACTGGAACAGCAATGAAGAAAATCACCAAAGCCGTTTTCCCGGTTGCCGGCCTGGGCAGCCGCTTCCTGCCGGCGACCAAGGCGCAGCCCAAGGAAATGCTGCCGATCGTCGACAAGCCCTTGATCCAATACGCGGTCGAGGAAGCCGTCGCCGCCGGCATCACCGAAATGATCTTCATCACCGGCCGCAACAAGCGCGCGATCGAAGATCACTTCGACAAGGTCTATGAGCTGGAAGCGGAACTCGCGGCGCACGGCAAGACCAAACTTCTCGACGTGGTGCAGCATGTCGTGCCCAAGAACGTCCATTGCATCTTCATCCGCCAGTCGGCGCCGCTCGGCCTGGGGCATGCGGTCTTGTGCGCGCGCCCGGTGGTCGGCAACGATCCGTTCGCCGTCCTGCTGGCCGACGATTTCATGGATGTCGAATCGCCGCGAAAACCGGTGCTGGCGCAGATGGCCGAGGTCTTCGAGCGGGAGCAGGCGAGCATGCTGGCCGTGCAGGAGGTGCCGAAATCCGAGACCAAGCAATACGGTATCGTCAGCGTGGACCCGTATCGCGCCGATCTCGAACGGATCAAGGCCATCGTCGAGAAGCCGCAACCCGCCGACGCACCCTCGACCTTGGCCGTGGTGGGGCGCTATGTCTTGAGCGGCAAGATCTTCGAGCATCTCGAAGGGCTCGGCAAAGGCGCCGGCGGCGAGATACAGCTCACCGACGGCATCGCCGAATTGATGAAACACGACCCGGTGCTCGCCTATCGTTATGCCGGCACGCGCTACGACTGCGGTTCCAAGCTCGGCTATCTGCAAGCCACGCTGGCGATGGGATTGAAGCATCCGGAAACCGGCGCGGCGTTCCGCGAATACCTGCAACAAATCAAGTGACGATCCTATGAGCGTGCGCGATATTCTCAAGATGGGCGATCCGCGCCTGCTGCGCCAGGCGCAGCCGGTCGAACAATTCGATACCGTCGAACTGCATGCCTTGATCGCCGACATGTTCGATACCATGCGCGCCGCCAACGGCGCCGGCCTGGCCGCGCCGCAGATCGGCGTCGACTTGCAGCTTGTAATCTTCGGCTTCAAGCAGAATGCGCGCTATCCCGATGCGCCGGCGGTGCCGGAGACGGTGTTGATCAACCCGATGCTGACGCCTTTGTCGGACGACACGGAAGAGGGCTGGGAAGGCTGCCTGTCGGTTCCGGGATTGCGCGGCATGGTGCCGCGCTGGACGAAGCTGCGCTACGAAGGCTACGACCAGTTCGGCAAGAAGATACTCCGCGAGGTCGACGGTTTTCATGCGCGCGTGGTGCAGCATGAGTGCGACCACCTGGCCGGGATCCTGTATCCGATGCGGATCAAGGATTTTTCGAAGTTCGGTTTTACCGAGATATTGTTTCCCGGGTTGGATGCCGGCGACGATTGAATCGGATTGCCGGCAAGATGCTCTGTGGCCGATGCATCAATTCAACACCTCAAGGGCTGCTTGATATATCGAATATGTGGCGGAGGTAGGAGCAAGTTTGGGAATCTCTGCCTGCAACCTATTCTGCAGTACCTTTAACTTTCCACTTCGGCGAGCAGCGCTCACTTTCTCGTGGCCTTGCGGCGAGATCAGTAGAGCGACAATTTTTCCCGAATCGGTAGTCTCGTCGGTAGCGATATTCAGAACGAAATTTGTTCTTTCTTCGATTGTCCTGCCATTCAAATTCGCTAGGCCGTGTAGCCAATTGTTATATTGAACGGCTTTCGCCATATCATAGTCGGTGCTGCTGAAAAGCACGGCGGGTTCATTTGCCTTAAAGTACTCCGCTAAGGATCGTCTCGATTCGCTGCCCAAGTGTTCGCTGATTTGCGGATTTTCTAGCATCAACGCGATTGAGCGTAGCAAGGCTTCCCTGGATTCTGGATTCTTACTGTGTTGTGACAGCGTTGCCAAGCCGGCGAGGGCGGATTCTTGTTGTCGAGGATCTTTAATCTCGGGTAATTTGAATGCGCTCTCGCGAATGTACTCCGCTTCCGACAATATGTTCCTGCGATAAGCGTCGCCCAAGGCATATGAGGCCTCTTCGAGAGGGGCAATCCGCGTAAATGCCAAAATCGCTTCCTTTGCTACGAAGGCGTTTGGGTCGCTCGAACTGGCTTTTATCGTCGCAAGAATCAGCTCTCGTTTTGGCTTTGGTGTGTTCGGAGCGCTGGCCTCATCTGACACGGCCGCGTTTGCAAGTAATCTTATGAAATGCGCCTTGAGTTCCGGTGAGAGAGTGGATTGATTTAACTCCGATATTAATTTCCGGATTTCTTCCTCACTCAACGGCGTCAAGGCCTGCATGGAATCTATGTAATAGGCTGCCAATTGACGAGCAGCCCGATTTTTCGTGTACGCCGTCCACAAAGTATCGAACTTTGTCGAGCGGGTTACATTCTTGCTTTGTATGAGCGAAATTACCTCGCTATCGAGCTTATTTAACTCATTTGCTTCTTCTGCAGGTGCTGCGTCCTGAGCGTCAATGGGCGCGTTTGTGCTGAAGGAAGGCCCGATTTCGGCTATGTTTCGCTGTTTTTCATCGACTTGCGCCGCAGGGAATAGCGATACTTCTTCATTGGCATTGCTAGCAAGAACATAGATGAGGAGTGCGGTAGCAGCAATTCCGCCGATTACACCGAGTCGAATCGACATTTTCATCTTTGCAGATGAATCAAAACTTCTCATCCGCCCGCAAATACCGCCACTGCCCCGGCGGCAAATCCCCCAGCTTCACGCGCCCGATGCGCACGCGCTTCAAGCCGATCACCTTCAACCCCACCGCCTCGCACATGCGCCGGATCTGGCGCTTCTTGCCTTCCTTCAGGATGAAGCGCAACTGGTCGTCGTTCTGCCAGCTGACCTTGGCCGGGAGCAGTTTTTTTCCGTCGAGCGAGAGGCCGTGGTTCAACAGCTTCAGATCGGCGTCCGGCAGCCGGCCCGGCTTAGTGTACTGCACCCGCACCAGGTACTCTTTCTCGATGTTGGTGTCCTCGCCGATCAATTGCTTGGCGATGCGGCCGTCCTGGGTCAGCACCAGCAAGCCGACCGAATCGATGTCGAGCCGGCCCGCGGGCACCAGGCTGCGCAACTGGCTCGGGTGGAATTGCGTCGGCGCGGTGTCGTCCTTCCAGCGGGTGCCGGCGGTGACGAGCACGACGGCTGGCTTGTAGCCGTCCTCGGCCTGGCCGCTGACGTAGCCGACCGGCTTGTTGAGCAGGATCGTCACGCGTTTCGATTGCTCGGCGACGGCTTGGCGTTCGACAGTGACCTTCTGGTGCGGCAACACCTTGCTGCCGAGTTCGGATACGACCACGCCGTCGACCTTCACCCAGCCCTTGGCGATCCATTCGTCGGCTTCGCGGCGCGAGCAGAGGCCGAGTTCGGACATGCGTTTGGACAGGCGGAGTGGTTCGGTCATGATGAAGCGGAATATAAGTGAAATGGAATGTCGGAACGGCCAGGGCGCGACTCAGATGCGCAACGCTTCCAGCAGATCGGTCTCGAGCTGGATCTGGTTGCGCGCATTGTTGAGCGCCACGCCGTCGATGATGAACACGTCCTCGACGCGTTCGCCGAGCGTCATGATCTTGGCGGTGTGCAGGTTGATCTTGTACTTGGTCAGCACGTTGGCGATCGAGTACAGCAAGCCGGTGCGATCGTTGGCCGTGATGGAGAGCAGATAGTATTGTCCGCGCTCGTCGGGGCGCAAGTCGACCGTCGGCGTGATCGGAAAAGTGCGCGACAGGCGCGACAGGCGCCCCTTGCTCGGCGGCTGCAGCGGTTCCTGCGATTGCAGCAGTTCGACCAGTTCATGCTCGATCAGCGTGATGATGTCGCGGTAATTCTTGGCGAACATCGGTTCGGTGACGAGGAAGGTGTCGAGCGCGTAGCCGTGCCTGGTCGTATGGATCTTGGCGTCGAGAATGCTGAAGTTCTTGCGGTCGAAATAGCTGCAGATGCGTGCGAACAGGTCCGGCTGATCCTGGACGTAGACCGTGACTTGCAAGCCTTCGCCGATCGGCGCCAGGCGGCATTTGACGACCGGCGTCGGGCTGTTGATCTTGTTGAACAGCGTGCGCGTCTGCCAGGCGATGTCGGAGGCATCGTGCCGCAGGAAGTAGGCGATGTCGAGTTGCTTCCAGAGCTGCTCGTGGACGGTTTCCGACATGCCGTACAGGCGCAAGGTCTTGAGCGCCTCGTCCTGGCGGTTCTTCAATTCGTGATCGGCCGACGGCGTCTCGCCGCCCAGCACGCGCAGCGTCATGCGGTACAAGTCTTCCAGCAGCTTGCCTTTCCAGGCGTTCCAGACCTTGGGGCTGGTGCCGCGGATGTCGGCCACCGTCAGCAGGTAAAGCGCGGTCAGGTGGCGCTCGTCCTTGACGACGCCCGCGAAATTGCGGATCACATCGATATCCGACAAATCCTGCTTTTGCGCGACCTGGGACATGGTCAGATGATGCTCTACCAGGAACACCACGAGCTCGGTATCTTCCCTCGCGAGCCCGTGATCGGCGCAGAACTTGCGCGCGTCGGCCATGCCGAGCTTGGAGTGGTCGCCGCCGCGACCCTTGGCGATATCGTGGAACAGGGCGGCGACGTAGAGCAGCCAGTGACGCGGGAAATTCGCCATCAGTTGGCTGCAGAACGGGTATTCGTGCGCATGCTCGGTCATCGTGAAGCGGCGCACGTTGCGCACCACCATCAGGATGTGCTGATCCACCGTGTACACATGGAACAGGTCGTGCTGCATCTGGCCGATGATGCGGCGGAACGCCGGCAGGTAGCGCCCGAGGATGCTGGTCTGGTTCATGCCGCGCAAGGCATGCGTGATGCCTTGCGGCGCCTGCAGGATCTGCAGGAACAGCGCGCGGTTGGCCGGATCGGCGCGGAACTTGTTGTCGATCTTCTCGCGCGCGTGCCAGAGGGCGCGCAGCGTGCGCGCCGTCATGCCCTTCAGCTCGCCGTGCTGGGCCAGCAGCAGGAAGACTTCCAGCATGGCCGACGGCGTCTTTTCGAAGACGCTGTCGCGCGCGATGTCGATGAATTCGTTGACTTCGTTGAAGCGCTCGTTGATCGGGCGCGGATCGCCGCGCTTCATGAACAGCTGCGCCTCGACGTTCTGCAGCAGGATCGTGTTGAGCTGGGTGACCGCCTTGGCGGCCCAGTAATAGCGCTGCATCAGGTATTCGCTGGCGCGCCGCGTCTCGGTCGTGTGGAAGCCGAAGGTCTCGGCGATCGGCGTCTGCACGTCGAACAGCAGGCGGTCTTCGCGCCGCTTGGCGTGGATGTGCAGGCGGATGCGGATGTCCTTGAAGGCGCGTTCCTTGTCGGTCAGCTGGCGCGCCTCGTGCGGCGTCAGCAGGCCGCGCTCGGCCAGCTTGCGCCAGGAGTCGCCGAGGCCGGCCGCTTTCGCCACCCACAGGATCACCTGCAGGTCGCGCAGGCCGCCCGGGCTTTCCTTGCAATTCGGTTCGAGCGCGTAGGGCGTGTCTTCATACTTCGCGTGACGCTGGCGCATCTCGAGTATCTTGGCCTGAAAGAAGGCGCGCGGGTCCATGGCGGCCTTGCAGCGGCTTTCGAGAAAGCGGAACAGCTCGGCGTTGCCGGCGACCAGGCGGGCTTCGAGCAGGCTGGTCTGCACCGTGATGTCGGCGGCGGCTTCCGAGATGCATTCGTCGACGGTACGGGTGCTGTGGCCGATCTCGAGGCCCATGTCCCAGAAGGTCTGCACCAGCTCCGAGAGCTTGGCTTGCAGGTCTTCATCGGCCGGGCAGTCGAGCAGGATCAGGACGTCGACGTCCGAATGCGGAAACAATTCGCCGCGCCCATAGCCGCCGACCGCCACCAGGGCGGCCGAGGCGGGCATGTCGAATCCTTCCCATGCACACGTCAGGGCGGCGTCCACGCTCGCCCTCAGGCTCGCGAGCAGCTTCTCCGGTTTGCCGTCGGCCTGGAAGGCGGCAATGACATTCTGCCGATCGGTCTTCAACTGCTCCTTGAGCGTCAGAGCAAGCGAGGCCATGAGGTCAGGCGGTCAGGGAGTGCGGGGAATCCTGGCGGATGAATGCGGGCGGCGCGGGCATGCCGGGCGATACCGTCAGCACTTCGTAGCCGGTCTCGGTCACCAGCACGGTGTGTTCCCATTGCGCGGACAGGCTGCGGTCCTTGGTCTTGATGGTCCAGCCGTCGCCCATTTCGCGGATTTCGCGGCGGCCGGCATTGATCATCGGCTCGACCGTGAAGATCATGCCGGGCACGAGTTTCTCGAGCGTCCCGGGACGGCCGTAGTGCAGGACTTGCGGCTCTTCGTGGAAGACCTTGCCGATGCCGTGGCCGCAGAATTCGCGCACCACGCTGTAGCCGGCCTTTTCCGCGTGTTGCTGGATGACATGGCCGATGTCGCCGAGATGGGCGCCCGGCTTGATCTTCGAGATGCCGAGCCACATGCATTCGTAAGTGATCTCGGTGAGGCGCTTGGCGAGGATCGACGGTTCACCGACGTAGAACATGCGGCTGGTGTCGCCGTGATAACCGTTCTTGATGACCGTGATGTCGATGTTGACGACGTCGCCGTTCTTGAGCGCCTTGTCGCCGGGAATGCCATGGCAGACCACGTCGTTGACAGATGTGCAAATCGCCTTCGGATACGGCGTGTAACCCGGCGGGCAATAATTGAGCGGCGCCGGGATCGAGCCCTGGACGTTGGTCATGTATTCGTGGCAGAGGCGGTCCAACTCCCCGGTGGTGACGCCGGCCTTGACGAACGGGGCGATGTAATCCAGCACTTCGGCGGCGAGTTTGCCGGCGACGCGCATGCCTTCGATGTCTTCGGCGGTTTTGATGGTGATGGGCATAAAACGTGAAACGTCGCCGGGTGGCGGCGTCAATGGGTAGGTATAGTCCGAAATTATAGTCGACTGCCTGCCGTACCGCACGGTCAATGGGCGGCGGCATGAATATAATGCTTGACGCAAAGAACATGGCAAGCCCGCGTACCGGGGGCGGAAATCATCTTTGGAACGGATTCGATGGCGAAGGCGACGACCAATGCGCAGGAGCGCAAACAGCGGGAGGCGGAACAGCGCCGCAAGGACATCATCAAGGCGGTGAGGAAGCTGATCAAGAACGGCGGGGCGCGCGAGATCACCTTGCGCAAGGTGGCGGAGGAGGCTGGATTCTCGACCACCATCGTGTATTCGCTGTTCGAAGACAAGGCCACGCTGATCACCCAGGCGATGGATAGCGATCTGCTCGACCTGGTGAAGGCGATGCGCCAGGCCAGGGATCCGGCACTGTCGCCGGTGGAGAACATCAAGCGCGTCGGCCGCGCCTATGTGGCTTTCGGCTTGAAGCATCCCGATCAATACGCGCTGGTTTTCATGGAGCGCCGGCCGCATGCGCCGGTGGATCGTTCAAGCGTCGAACACGGCAATCCCGACCAGGATCCGTATGCCTTCGCGTACCGGCTGTTCGTCGATCTCGCCGCCGCCGGCCTGGTCCGGTCGGACGAGGCGGAGATCGCCTCGATGGCCCAGATATTCTGGGAGGGTGTCCATGGCATGACGTCGTTGCGCCTGGTGTTCGGCGACGACGAGCCCTGGTTCGATCACGAGGAATGTCATGCCCACCTGGATGCCTTGATGGACGTGTTGATGGCCGGGATACTGCAGCGCTTCGGCGTCTGAGCCGGCGGGGCGGGGCGCGACGGCCCATCCGATCTTTTCTGTGGCCATGATTTCCATCGACTAATAAAATCATAACGTTGTTTTATTTTCGTCCCATTGTTATTATTTAGAACGTTGTTCTAAATTTTCCGTCGGTTGCGACGGGCGCGCCGACGGCCGCGACAAAGGAGGGACGGATGCGAATGGTCTTGATGGCTCTGTGCGCGAGTATCGCGCTGAGCTCCTGTAGCACGGCACGCCGGGAACCGGGGGCGGACGATATCGCCCGCGCGCAAGCCTTGCGTCCCCAGGATGCGCAATTGGCGGAGCGCTATGAACGTTCCTGCATGGCTTGCCATGCGGTGCAAGGCAGCGGCGCGCCGCTTACCGGCTTCGTCCCGCAATGGGAGGAGCGGCTGGGCAAGGGCATGGATCGCCTGGTCGAGCATGCCTATGAGGGATTCAATGCGATGCCGGTGCGCGGTTTGTGCAACGACTGCACCAAGGACGACATGCGGGCCTTGATCCGGTTCATGAGCGCGGGAGCGGCGGCATGACTCGGTCCACTCGGTCTCGCCGGCACTTCCTCAAATTCGGCGCGTTCGCGGCCGCGGGTGGCTTCTCTGCGGTAGGCGCCGGCCGCCTGCTGGCGCAGCCGCGGGCAAGCGCACCGCCTGCCGCGACCGCGCCGGCATTCGTCTCCTGGCGCAACTGGTCCGGCATCCAGCAATGCCGCGCACGGGAACTGGCGACGCCGGCCGACGAGGCGGCGGTCGCGGCCTTGCTGCGCAAGTCGGACGGCGTCGTGCGTTGCGTCGGCTCGGGCCATTCGTTCGCTCCGCTGGTGCCGACCGACGGCACGATACTCGCTCTCGATCGCTTGTCGGGCATCGTCTCCACCGACAAGGCCGCCGGCACCGTCACGCTGCGCGCCGGAACCCGCCTCGGCGCGTTGTCGCGGCGACTCGATTCGATCGGCCTGGGGCTGCGCAACCTGCCCGATATCGATACCCAATCCCTGGCCGGTGCGATCAGTACCGGCACCCATGGCACCGGCGCGGATCTTCCCGCGCTGCACGCGGACGTCGTCGCGCTGCGCATCGTGACGCCGCAGGGCGAGATCGTCGAATGCGACGAGCGGCGCAATCCCGACCTCCTGGCCGCTGCCCGCGTCTCGCTCGGCAGCTTGGGCGTGATCGCGCAAGCGACCGTGCGCGTCGTTCCGGCTTACAACCTGCATCGCAAGGTCTGGCTGAAGCCGCTGGAGGAAATGCTGCAGCAGGCGCCGGCACTGGCGCGCGCGCATCGCCATTTCGAGTTCTATTACCTGCCTTTCACGGGCTACGCGGCGGCGATCACGCATGATCCGTACGACGGCTACGAGGTAGTGGCGCCGCCCTCGCAAGACGAAGACATGCTGCGCGACTTGCGGCGCCTGCGCGACTGGTTCGAGAAATTCCCGCAATTGCGGCGCTGGGTGGCGAACAAGCTGATCGATCCGAACCTGTCGGAGGAGGCGAAGAACCGTTCCTGGCGCTTGCTGTCGACCTCGCGCCCGACCCGTTTCAACGAATCCGAGTGCCATGTGCCGCGCGAGGCCGGAATCGCCTGCGTATCGGAAGTGATCCGCGCGTTGGAAAAGCGCAACGACGTCTTCTTTCCCCTGGAGTTCCGCTACGTGAAGGCCGACGATGCCTGGCTCAGCCCGTTCTACCAGCGGGATAGCTGTTCGATCGCGGTGCACGCGGCGCATGACGAGGCATACGACTATCTGATGTCCGATATCGGCCCCATATTCCGCAAGTACGACGGCCGCCCGCACTGGGGGAAGCTGCATCGCTTGACCGCGGCGGACCTGGCGGCGCTGTATCCGCGCTGGAACGATTTCCAGGCCGTGCGGCGCAGTCTGGATCCGCGCGGACGCCTGTTGAACGCGCATCTGCGTACGGTATTCGGAGCCGGATGATGGCCGATCGGCGACGACGCGCATTGATGTGGGCCGTCGGCGCCGGCGCCGCGGGGGCGGGAGCATTCGCCTTGCGGCCGGCCGACGCCGGAGCGCCGCACGACGGCTATTTTCGCGCGCTGTCCGGCGCGATCGCCGATGCCGGCATCGCCGTCCCGACGATGGTGATCGACCGCGAGCGCATGCTGGCGAACGCCAGGACGATATTGCGCAACATCGGCGGCCGCATGGGCTTGCGCCTGGTGGCGAAGTCGCTGCCCAGCCTGCCTTTGCTCGACGAATTGATGTCGGCGATGACCACGCGGCGCCTCATGGTCTTCAATCTGCCGTATCTCCAGTTGATCGCCGAGTCGCGCCCCGATACCGATCTCTTGCTCGGAAAGCCGCTGCCGGTGGCCGCCGCCGCGCAATTCTACGAAGGCTTCAAGGGCGGCGGGTTCCGGCCGGAGCGGCAACTGCAGTGGCTGGTCGATACGCCGGAGCGCTTGGCGCAATATCGCGATCTCGCGCGCGGCCGGCGCATCGAGCTCCGGATCAATCTCGAAATCGACGTCGGCCTGCATCGCGGCGGCGTCGATAGCGTGCAGACCATGCTGCGGATGATCGACATCTTCGTGTCGGAGCCGCGCCTCGTGTGGTCGGGGCTGATGGGATACGACGCCCATGTCGCGAAGCTTCCGGATATTCCCGGCGTGCGGGACGGCGCCTTGGCGGAATCCAAGCGCAGATATGCCGAGTATGCGGCGCTGGCGCGCGACGCCTCCAGGCGCGGCGCGGCGACCAGGGAGCCGGCGTTCAACACCGGCGGATCGCCGACATATCGCTTGCACGACGGCGGCGGCGCGGCGAACGAGCTGGCGATCGGTTCCGCCCTGGTCAAGCCGAGCGATTTCGATACCGAACTGCTCCAGGATCTCGCGCCGGCGGCATTCATCGCGACGCCGGTGCTGAAAGCCGGCCGCGAATTCCTGCTGCCGAACGGCGTCGAGGGGCTCGGCCGCGCGCTCACCGCCTGGAACGTCAACCAACGCCGCGCCTATTTCATCTACGGCGGGAACTGGTTGGCCGATCCGGTGTCGCCGGCCGGCCTGGCCGCGAGCGGTCTGTACGGTACGTCTTCCAATCAACAGGTGCTGGTCGGCTCAGGGGGCCAAGGCTTGCGGCCGGATGATTTCGTGTTCCTGCGGCCGCGCCAGAGCGAGGCCGTGCTGCAGCAGTTCGGCGACATCGCATTGCTGGAGGGCGGCCGCATCGCGCAGCGCTGGCCGGTGCTGCCGGCGATGCCGTAAAGAACCATCACGATAAGCAGAGGAGACGACATGGAATATTCAACGGTATCGCAGCTCCGGCGATTTGGGACGGGGCTGGGTGCGGCGCTGTTCTGCCTGTCCGCCGCGGCGTCCGGGCCCGACGGCGCCAAGGGGCTTTGGCTCAGCGCCGACAAGGCGGCGATCATCGAGTTCAAGGAATGCGCCGATCTAAAGGATGCGCTGTGCGGCATCATCGTCTGGGACAAGGACGCCGGCACGCCGACCGACGCCTGCGGCGTGACGATCGCCAAATTGAAGGCGTTCGAAGACGGCGCCTGGCGCAACGGCTGGGTGCACGATCCGCGTACCAAGAAAAACTACAAGGGTATCGTGCGCGCCGACAACGACATCCTGTCGGTGCGCGCTTATATCGGCACCGAACTGCTCGGCGAGACCGAGGAGATGACTCGCGTCCGGTCGCTGCCGGCGGGATGCAAGGCGAAATAAAAAACAACCACGGAGGAGACCACCATGTTGAAACCCCTTGTTCGCTTCACTGTAGGCGCGCTGGCTATCGGCGCCTTTGCCGGCGCGTATGCGCAATCGACCGCGCCGGGCGCGGAGGAGCCGAAGATCCAGAGTTATTCCATCGATGTCGAGGCCAAGGTCTTGAGCGATCGGCGCAACCGCGGCATTTCCGACACCTTCCGGCGCCCGAGCGCGGAATTGACCGTGACCGCCGCGCACGAATCCGGCGTCATCGGCTATCTGCAGCTGGGCGGAGTGCGCAAGGAAGTGTTCCCGGAGAGCGACGGCGTTCTCGTCACCGGCGCGCTCGGTTATCGTTGGGGGCGGCACGACGGTTGGCACTTCGGCGTCGGCGCCGCGCAGGAATGGTTTCCGGGGGCGAAGGCAAGCGGCGCTCCGACCGGATTCGACTGGAGCACCGGCAACCCCACCGGGTTCACCGATACCAAGTTCGATACGACCTACGGCGTCTTCGAATTCGGCCATGGCATCGTCGAGGCCCGTTATCTTTACGTCCTGAGCAAGGACTTGCGCGGCAATAACACCGCCACGCTGTGCGGTACGGCCTATCTGCCGCAACTCCTGGCCGGCGGCGATCCGAGCAAGGCGATCGCCTGCTACGGCGACGGTTTCAAGCGTACCGGCGGCTCGCACCTGCTCGATGTGGACATCAAATATCCGCTCGACGGGCGCACCAAGCTGACGTTGCATGCGGGGTATCAAAAGACGCGCAATTTCGGCGACGCCAATCTATTCGATTATCGGCTGGGCGTCGTCCATACGCGCTGGGGCTTCGATTTCGGCGCGGAGGTGGTGGGAGTGTCACTCAAGAACAGGGATTTCGCCGTCGCCGTCGACAGCGCGGGCAACAGCAAGCAACTCGACGAGACCGCGCTGGTGGTGTCGGTCGGCAAGCGTTTTTGACGGCGTCTTGCCGGCGGTTTCGTATTTTGTCGGAAGTGAATAACAACGAGGAGACAACGATGAAAGCATCCGGTTTGTTGCGTTACCTGGCATTACTCTTCGGCGCCGTCCTGTTCGCCGGACACGCGTACGCGGATCCCTACCTGGTCGGACGCGGCATGTCGGACATCACGGGCGAGGCGGCGGAAGTCGGCATGATGGGATACGCCTCGACTTCGCAGGTCGCGGGCGGCATCCACATGCGGCAGCGGGCGCGGGCATTCATCGTCGTCGACCAGGCCAGCGGCAAGCGCGTCGTGTTCGTTAACAACGATCTCGGCATGGTGTTCCAGGGCGTGCAGCAGGCGGTGATCCAGCGGCTGCAGGCGAAATACGGCAGTCTCTACGCGGCCGACAACGTGATCCTGTCGGCGACGCATACGCATGGCGGGCCGGGCGGGTTCTCGCATTATGCGCTGTACAACTTCACCACCTACGGTTTCAACAAGAAGACCTTCGACGCCATCGTCGGCGGCATCGTGGCGGCGATCGACAAGGCGCATCGCGACCTGAAACCCGGCACGATCCAGGTCGGTAAGGGCGAATTGCTGGATGCCAGCAACAACCGCTCGCTGCCGGCGTACGAGCGCAATCCGCTCGCCGAACGCGAGCGCTGGGGGCGCCATATCGACCCAGAGATGACGGTGCTGCGCTTCAAGCAGGGTGCGACCGACGTCGGCGTCATCAGCTGGTTCGCCACCCATGGCGTATCGATGAGCCCGCACAACCGCCTGATCACGCCGGACAACAAGGGATATGCGGAATATCGCTGGGAACACGATCTGAAAGGCGTGCGCTACAACTCGGACGGCGATTTCGTGGCCGCCTTCGCGCAATCGAACGCCGGCGACATGACGCCCAATCTCCATCTCGACGGCACCGGTCCGACCGCCAACGAGTTCGACAACACGCGCCTCATCGGCGAACGGCAATTGCAGAAGGCGCTCGAGATCTACAACGGGCCGCTGGAAAGTCTGTCGGGGCCGGTCGATTATCGCCATCGCTTCATCGATTTCTCGAACTTCGTGGTCGACGGCCGTTTCACCGGCGGCGCGGCGCGCTCCACCTGCCCGGCGGCGCTGGGCTCGGCGTTCGCCGCCGGCACCGAGGATGGGCGCGGACTCGACGGCTTCACCGAAGGCGATCTGCAAGGCAACCCGTTCTACATGGCGCTGGGCGGCATCATCGCCCCGGTGCCGCAATGGGTGCGAGATTGCCAGGCGCCGAAGCCGGTGCTGCTGGCGACCGGCGTGCAAAAGCCGTATCCCTGGACGCCGGAAGTGCTGCCGGTATCGATTTTCCGCATCGGCCAGCTGGCGATCGTCGCGGCGCCCGCCGAATTCACCATCATGGCCGGCCGGCGCGTGCGCGACACCGTCAAATCCGCGCTCGGAGACAGCGTCAGGCACGTGGTGTTCGCCGGCTATGCCAACGCCTACGCGGGTTACGTGACCACGCCCGAGGAATACGATGCACAGCATTACGAGGGTGCGTCGACCCATTTCGGGAAATGGACCTTGCCGGCTTACCAACAGGCTTTCTTCGGCCTGGCATCCGCGCTCAGGCAAGGCCAGCCGGCCGGCGCCAGCCTTGCGCCGCGCGATCTGTCGAATAGCCAGTTGTCGTTCCAGACCGGCGTGGTGCTCGACAACGTGCCGCTCTTCAAGAGCTTCGGCGGCGTCGAGCGGCAGCCCAATGCGAGCTACCAGCGCGGCCAGCGCGTCGATGTCGAGTTCTGGACGGGCCATCCGAAGAACAACCTGCGGCAAAACGGCACTTTCCTGGAGGTGCAGCGCTGGGACGGCGCGGCATGGCGCGTCGTGGCCAACGATGGCGATTGGAGCACGATCTACCGCTGGATACGGGTCGATCCGGTCTGGGGAAGCTCCAAGGCGTTGATTTCGTGGACCATTCCACCCGATGCGGCCGCCGGGCAATACCGGATCGTTCACTACGGCGATTACAAGAACGGTTGGAACGGGCAGATCTACGGCTTCAGCGGCACGACCAGGGCGTTCCAGGTCTGGTGACGGCAAGTGGATGGAAGTGGGCGGTGGCGGCGAAGCGCTATCGCCCTTGAAAGAAGGCTCCCTTTTGGGTTAGAATCTTGGGTTAGCTTGAATGTTGTTTCAAGTGAAACTTTCGTAAATCGCGAATTCGCCCGAAAAAGGGTGCCCTCGGAGAGGGTAACCGGGCGGATTCCAGACCTAACCCTGGAGAAATCTCATGTCCGTCACGATGCGTGAAATGCTGGAAGCCGGTATCCACTTCGGCCACCAAACCCGCTTCTGGAACCCCAAGATGGCCCCCTACATCTTCGGCCATCGCAACAAGATTCATATCGTCAACCTGGAAAAGACCCTGGCCATGTACCAGGAGGCGATGAAGTACATCCGTCAATTGGCTTCCAATCGCGGCACCATCCTGTTCGTCGGCACCAAGCGCCAGGCGCGCGACATCATCGCGGCTGAAGCCCAGCGCGCCGGCATGCCCTACGTCGACCAGCGCTGGCTCGGCGGCATGCTGACCAACTTCAAGACGATCAAGACCTCGATCAAGCGCCTGAAGGATATGGAAGCCGCCATGACCGACGGCACCGTCGAAAAGATGAGCAAGAAGGAAGCCCTGATGTTCCAGCGCGAGATGGAGAAGCTGCAGAAGTCCATCGGCGGCATCAAGGACATGGGCGGCATCCCGGACGCGATCTTCGTCGTCGACGTCGGCTACCACAAGGGCGCCGTCACCGAAGCCGGCAAGCTGGGCATTCCGGTCATCGGCGTGGTCGATACCAACCATTCTCCGGAAGGCGTCACCTATGTCATCCCGGGTAACGACGACTCCTCCAAGGCGATCACCCTGTACGCCCGCGGCGTCGCGGACGCGATCCTCGAAGGCCGCGCCAATGCCGTGGCCGACGTTGTCGAAGCCGTCAAGGGCGGCGCCGACGAGTTCGTCGAAGTCAACGAGCAGGCTTGATGCCTCCGGCCCGATTCCTCGGGCTGCATGAAAAGGGGCAACGCTGGTTCGCCCCTTTTTTTCAAGCAAAGCAATTTTTTATTTGCGGGACAGGGAAGGCCGGCAAGGCTTAGCGAAGCGATGGACTTGGCGTTCCCCTCTGTTCCCAACTGACTGTAAGGCGTCTGCGGACGCCGCAAGTGAATTAGGAGATTAGTATGGCCGCAATTACTGCAGCGATGGTGGGCGAACTGCGCGCAAAGACCGACGCGCCGATGATGGAGTGCAAGAAGGCGCTGACCGAAGCCGATGGCGATATGGCCAAGGCGGAAGAGCTGCTGCGCGTCAAGCTGGGCAGCAAGGCTTCCAAGGCCGCTTCCCGCATCACCGCTGAAGGCGTGATCGCCTCGTATATCGCCGGCAACGTCGGCGCTCTGATCGAGATCAACTGCGAAACCGACTTCGTGTCCAAGAACGACGATTTCCTGACGCTGGCGAATGCCTGCGCCAAGCTGGTCGCCGAGAAGAACCCGGCCGACGTCGCCGCCCTGTCGGCCCTGCCGCTCGACGGCAAGACTGTGGACGAAGTGCGCGCCGCCCTGATCGGCAAGATCGGCGAGAATATGTCGATCCGCCGCTTCCAGCGTTTCGAAACCACGGGCAAACTGGCTGCTTACCTGCATGGCACCCGTATCGGCGTGATGGTCGATTTCGAAGGCGACGAGCAGGCCGGCAAGGACGTCGCGATGCATGTCGCCGCGATGAAGCCGGTTGCGCTGTCGTCGGAAGACGTGCCGGCCGACCTGATCGAGAAAGAGCGTTCGATCGCTTCGCAAAAGGCCGCCGAATCCGGCAAGCCGGCCGATATCGTCGCCAAGATGGTCGAAGGCTCCGTGCAGAAGTATCTGAAGGAAGTTTCGCTGCTGAATCAGCCGTTCGTGAAGAACGACAAGCAGACCGTCGAGCAGATGCTGAAAGCCGTCAACGCCAAGGTGAAGGCATTCACGTTGTTCGTGGTCGGCGAGGGCATCGAGAAGAAGCAGGATGACTTCGCTGCCGAGGTGGCGGCACAAGTGGCCGCAGCCAAGCAGCAGGCGTAAGCGAAAAACAAAGCGGGCCGAAAGGCCCGTTTTTTTGGCCCTGCCTGCCCGAGGGAGCAGGGCCGCCGGCGTTACAGACTGTTACGACCTTGAAGAGCGTGACATGTCGTTGCGGCCGGCGCAGTACAGTTAAAATTCAGGCAGTAACGGAAGGCGTTTCCGCCGGACATCATCAGGAGCCCAGTACATGACCAAACCAGCTTACAAGCGCGTCCTCCTAAAACTTTCCGGCGAAGCATTGATGGGCGACGATCCGTATGGCATCAATCGTGCGACGATCGAACGCATGGTCGCGGATGTCACGGAGGTGGCGAAGCTGGGGGTCGAGCTGGCGATCGTGATCGGCGGCGGCAACATCTTCCGCGGCGTGGCGCCGGGCGCGCAAGGCATGGACCGCGCGACCGCCGATTACATGGGCATGCTCGCCACGGTGATGAATTCGCTGGCGCTGGCCGATGCGATGCGCCAAGTGGGCATGACGGCGCGCGTGATGTCGGCGATCAGCATCGAGCAGGTGGTCGAACCTTACGTCCGTCCGAAGGCGTTGCAGTATCTGGAAGAGGGCAAGATCGTCGTCTTCGCGGCCGGCACCGGCAATCCGTTCTTCACGACGGATACCGCCGCCGCGCTGCGCGGTTCCGAGATCGGGGCCGAGGTCGTCCTGAAGGCGACCAAGGTCGACGGTGTCTATAGCGCCGATCCGAAGAAGGACCCGGAAGCGACGCGCTATTCGACGATTTCGTTCGATGAAGCCATCGCCAAGCATTTGCAGGTCATGGACGCCACGGCCTTCGCGCTGTGCCGCGACCAGAAACTGCCGATCAAGGTGTTTTCGATCGTCAAGCCGGGCGCGCTCAAGCGCGTGGTGCTCGGCGAAGACGAAGGTACATTGGTTCACGTGTAAAGATTGCATTAGAGGAGAACAGCATGGCTGTAGCAGACGTCAAGAAGAATGCCGAGCAGAAGATGCACAAGTCGATCGAGACCTTGAAGGCCGATCTGGCCAAGGTCCGTACCGGCCGCGCGCATACCGGCATTCTCGACCATGTGATGGTCGATTACTACGGCAATCCGACGCCGATCGGGCAGGTCGCGAATCTCACGCTGATCGATGCCCGCACCATCGGCGTGCAGCCGTGGGAAAAGAAGATGTTGTCCGTGGTCGAGAAGGCGATCCGCGAATCCGACCTCGGGCTCAATCCGTCGACGCAGGGCGACATGATCCGCGTGCCGACGCCGCCGTTGACCGAAGAGCGCCGCAAGGAACTCGTCAAGGTCGTCAAGGGCGAGGCCGAAGGCGCGAAGGTGGCGATTCGCAACGTGCGCCGCGATGCCAACGAAGCCTTGAAAAAGCTGCTCAAGGACAAGGCTTGCTCGGAAGACGAGGAGCGCCGCGCGCAGGACGACGTGCAGAAGCTCACCGACAAGTTCGTCGCCGAAGTCGACAAGCTGACGGCCGAGAAGGAAAAAGACATCATGACGGTCTGAGGCCGTCGCGATTCCCCGTTTCGAGCTGCGGCTTAAACCTGTCCTTGCGCCTTTCATGAGTCATACAAGTTCCACTCAGGTCATACCTGAGGTTGCGGCGGTGCCGCGCCATATCGCGATCATCATGGACGGCAACGGCCGTTGGGCGACCAAGCGCTTCCTGCCGCGCGTCGCCGGCCACGTGAAGGGCGTCGAAGCCGTGCGCGGCATCGTCGAGGCCTGCGTGCGGCGCGGTGTCGAATACCTGACGCTGTTCGCTTTCAGCTCGGAAAACTGGCGCCGGCCGGCCGAAGAGGTGTCGTTGCTGATGAAGCTTTTCGTGACCGCGCTCGAGCGCGAGGTCGCGAAGATGCATGCCAACGACATCCGCTTGAAGGTGGTCGGCGATCTCAGCCGCTTCGACGAAAAACTGCAGCAGATGATCGCCGACGCGGAGCGCCGCACGGCGAACAACAGGCGCCTGACCGTCACGGTCTGCGCGAATTATGGCGGACGCTGGGACATCATGCAGGCGACCGGCAAGATGGTCGCGGCGAATCCGGGCGTCGCCGATTTCACCGAAGAGATGCTGGCGCCTTACCTGTCGATGGCGTACGCGCCGGAACCGGATCTTTTCATCCGCACCGGCGGCGAAGAGCGCATCTCCAATTTCCTGCTCTGGCAACTCGCGTATTCCGAGTTGTATTTCACCGATACCTATTGGCCGGATTTCGACGGCGCGGCGCTCGATCTTGCGATCGACTCCTATCGCCGGCGCGAGCGCCGTTTCGGCCGCACCAGCGAGCAAGTCACCGAGCGCAAGAAAGCTTCCTGATGCTGAAAACGCGGGTCATTACTGCCGTCGTGCTGCTGGCGATCCTGCTGGCGATCCTTGCCATCGATTCGTTTCCGGTGTTCGCAGGCGCCGCGACGGTTTTCTTCGGCGCGGCAATGTGGGAGGGCTATCGCCTGTTCGGGAACAAGCGTCCGGTATTCGGGGCCGCGATCTGGACGGCGGCATTCGCCTTCCTGGCTTTTCGCGGCATGTTCCAGCAGTCGGTGCTGCTGTACGGCCTATGCGCCCTGATCTGGGCGCTGCGTCTGACGCCCTCGCTGAAATTCGGATTGCCGCCGTTGCACGGCATGGGCAACCGCTTGCTGACCGCCATCTATGGAGTAGCCATTCTCGGCTGCTTCGGCGCGATCCTCGTGCTGTTCCAGCGTTCGCCGGCCTACCTGGTATCGGCGATGGCGATCGTCTGGATCGCCGACATCGGCGCCTATTTCGCCGGCAAGGCTTTCGGCAAGCGCAAGCTGGCGCCGTCGATCTCTCCCGGCAAGTCGTGGGAGGGCGCGGTCGGCGGTTGGCTCGCCGTATTGGCGGCGGCATCCGCGACCATTTTCTTCCCCTTGTTCCGCGATACCTTCGCCGCGCAAGTGCAGGCCAGGTTCGGCTGGATCGTGTTTTTGGGAGTGATGACGCTATTGGTCGCCGCGAGCGTCGTCGGCGACCTGTTCGAGTCGCAGTTGAAGCGCCGCATCGGCATGAAGGACAGCAGCAAGCTGTTGCCGGGCCACGGCGGCGTGCTCGATCGCGTCGATGCATTGATTCCCACGTTGCCGCTCGCGGTGCTGTTCGGTTTCTGGAACTAGCAAGATGCAAAACGTTACCAGCAATGTCACGGTGCTGGGCGCCACCGGCTCCATAGGCGTCTCGACGCTCGACGTCCTGGCCAGGCACCCGGACCGCTATCGCCTCTACGCCTTGTCCGCCCACAATCGCGTCGACGAGTTGGCGGCGCAATGCGAGCGATTTCGTCCGCGGCGCGCCGTCGTCGGCAGCGCCGAGGCCGCGCGTCGCCTGCAAGAATTGCTGCGCAGCAGGCAGATCGATACGGAGGTGGAGTACGGCGAAGCCGCGCTATGCTCCATCGCCGCCGCACCGGAGTGCGATACCGTCATGGCCGCCATCGTCGGTGCGGCCGGCCTGGCGCCGACGCTGGCCGCGGCGAAGGCCGGCAAGAAAGTGTTGTTGGCGAACAAGGAGGCCTTGGTCATGTCCGGCCGCTTGTTCATGGATGCGGTCGCGGCGAGCGGCGCCGTCCTGCTGCCGATCGACAGCGAGCACAATGCGATCTTCCAATGCCTGCCGCCTGCCTATCAGCGCGTCCCGGGCGCCCACGGCATCGCGAAAATCCTGCTGACCGCTTCCGGCGGCCCGTTCCGCACGCGCGCCGTCGAGACGCTCGACGCGGTGACGCCCGAGGAGGCCGTCGCGCATCCGAACTGGGTCATGGGCCGCAAGATATCGGTCGATTCGGCGACCATGATGAACAAGGGCCTCGAAGTCATCGAGGCGCATTGGCTGTTCGGCGCGGCGGCATCGCAAATCGAGGTCGTCATCCATCCGCAAAGCGTGATCCACTCGATGGTGGCCTACGTCGACGGTTCGGTGCTGGCCCAGCTCGGCAATCCGGACATGCGCACGCCGATCGCGCATGCCTTGGCCTATCCGGATCGGATCGCCTCCGGCGTCGAGCCGGTCGATCTCGTGAAGATCGCCCAGTTGGCGTTCGAGCGGCCCGATTTCCAGCGTTTTCCCTGCCTGAAACTGGCCTACGACGCGTTGGAGGCGGGCGGCACGGCGCCGGCGGCATTGAACGCGGCCAATGAAATCGCGGTCCAAGCGTTTCTCGACGGCCGCATCGGCTTTCGGCAAATCGACCGCATCATCGCGCGCGTGATGGACCGCCTGCCGCATGTCGAAGTCAACGACATCGGCGCCTTGATGGAACGGGACCGCGCGGCGCGCGAACTTGCCCATCTCTTCATCGAGCAATGAATCTCCTGCATACCATCGCCGCTTTCATCGTCGTGCTCGGCACGCTGGTGATCGTGCATGAACTTGGACACTACCTGGTGGCGCGCTGGTGCGGCGTCAAGGTGCTGCGTTTTTCGGTCGGGATGGGCAAGATCGTCTGGTCGCGCCGGTTCGGACGCGACCAGACGGAATGGGCGATTTCCGTATTGCCGCTCGGCGGCTACGTGAAGATGCTCGACGCCCGCGAACAGGACCTGCACGATTTGCCGCCCGAGGACTTGCGGCGCGAATTCACGCGGCAGTCGGTCTGGAAGCGCATCGCCATCGTGGCCGCGGGGCCGGCCGCCAATTTCCTGCTGGCGATCGCAGTGTTCGCCGGGCTGTATATGCACGGCATTCCCGAACCTGCACCGAAGCTGCGCGCCGTGCCTGAACAGACCGCGGCCTACGAGGCCGGGCTGCGCGGCGGCGAGTTGATCACGGCCGTGAACGGCGAACCGGTCCGGATCTGGTCCGATCTGCGCTGGAACCTGCTGCAGGCCGCCATCGATGCGCGCACGGTGCGGCTGGATACCGAGCGCGCCAACCCCGCGCAAGCGGGCGGCAAGCTGGTCGACACCGTGACGCTGAAGCTCGATGGCTTGTCCGCGCGCGATCTCGAGGGCGATTTTCTTTCCAAGCTCGGCATCGATCTCGCGCGCCCGAAAGCGGTGCTCGGGCGCGTCCTGGCGGATGGAGCCGGCGATCGCGCCGGATTGCGGGAGGGCGACCGGGTGCTCGCGATCGACGGCCGCGCGATCGACGACGGGCTCGCTCTCGTCGAAGCCGTGCGCAAGTCTCCCGGCAGGACCCTCGATCTGACCATCTTGCGCGGCGGCGACGAGATTCGCCTGGCGGTCACGCCGGAGCCGAAAAAGCAGGGCGAGCAAACGTTCGGCCGCATCCAGGTCGAAATACCGCTCGCCCCGGAAATGGTCGTCGCCAGCGAGCCGCCGGTAACCGCGTTCGCGAAAGGCGCCGCGCGCACCTGGGATACATCGGTCCTGACGGTGAAGATGCTTGGCAAAATGCTAATCGGTCAAGTCTCCTGGAAAAACATCACGGGACCGATCACGATCGCCGATTACGCGGGGCAGACCGCGCGCATCGGCATGATCAGTTTTTTGAGCTTCATCGCCTTCATCAGCATCAGTCTTGGCGTGATGAATCTGCTTCCCATTCCGGTGCTGGATGGGGGGCTTTTGTTGTATTATTCGCTGGAAGTTTTGACAGGGCGCCCAGTCTCCGAACGCTTCGGCGAGCTTGCGCAGCGCGCAGGCCTGGGCATCCTGGTGACTCTGATGGTCGTTGCTGTCTTCAATGACATCGTCCGGCTCATGTCATAGGCACGCCTCCAACGCCGGCCTTGGCTTGCAAAACTACCGCCTCACAAGAATTATTTAATTAACGACAGCCAATGAAATTACATTCCGCGCGCTTCCTGCGTTCCTACGCGCCGCTCTTTCCCCGACGTCTCATCGCTGTTGCCGCATTTGCCCTGTGTTCCGGCCATGCGCTGGCTGTCGAGCCGTTCACGATCAAGGATATCCGCGTCGAAGGTCTGCAGCGCACGGAAGCCGGCACCATCTTCAGCTATCTGCCGGTCCGCGTCGGCGATACCTATACCGACGACAAGGGCGTATCGGCCATCAAGGCGCTGTACGCGACGGGCTTCTTCAAGGATGTGCGGATCGAAGTGGAAGGGAACGTGCTGGTCGTGCTGGTCGACGAGCGGCCCGCGATCGCGAGCGTCGATTTCACCGGCACCAAGGAGTTCGACAAGGACCAGTTGACCAAGGCGCTGAAGGAGATCGGCCTCGGCGAGGCGCGCATCTTCGATCGCGCGATGCTGGATCGCGCCGAGCAGGAGATGAAGCGGCAATACCTGTCGCGCGGCCTGTACGGCGTGCAGGTGACGACGACGATCACGCCGATCGAGCGCAATCGCGTCAACATCACGTTCAACGTCGACGAGGGCGAAGCGGCGCGCATCCGCCAGATCAACATCGTCGGCAACAAGGCGTTCTCCGACAGCGAATTGCGCGAGCTGATGGACTTGCGCACGCCGGGCTGGTTCACGTGGTACACCAAGGCGGATCAATATTCCAAGCAGAAGCTGACCGGCGACATCGAAGCGCTGCGTTCCCATTACCTGAATCGCGGCTATATCGAAATGCAGGTCGAATCGACGCAGGTGTCGATCACGCCGGACAAGAAAGATATCTACATCACGATCAATATCAGCGAAGGCGAAAAGTACAACGTCTCCGACATCAAGCTCGAGGGCGACATGTTCGGCCGCGAGGAGGAGCTGAGGTCGCTGGTGCTGCTGCGGCCGGGCAAGGTGTACTCCGGCGATCTGCTGGCGGAAAGCGTCAAGCGCATTTCCGAGCGCCTCGGCAACTTCGGCTATGCATTCGCCAACGTCAATGCCAATCCGCTGATCGACCGCGAGAAAAAGGAAGTCGCTTTCACCATCCTGGTCGATCCGGGCAAGCGCGTCTACGTGCGCCGCATTTCCATCGGCGGCAATACCCGCACGCGCGACGAGGTGGTGCGGCGCGAATTCCGCCAGTTCGAGAATTCCTGGTACGACGGCGAGAAGATCAAGCTGTCGCGCGATCGCGTCGATCGCCTCGGTTATTTCAAGGAAGTGACGATCGAGACGCCCGAAGTGCCCGGCAGCGTCGATCAGGTCGACGTCAACATGGCGGTGACCGAAAAACCGACCGGCAACATTCTCGTGGGCGCGGGCTATTCGAGCAGCGAGAAGCTGACGGTCACCGGTTCGATCCAGCAGGCTAACGCGTTCGGCAGCGGCAATACGCTCGGTATCGAAATCAACACGAGCAAGCTGAACCGCACGATCGCGTTGTCGCAATACAATCCGTATTTCACGGACGACGGCGTCAGCCGCGGCCTGGAAGTGTATTACCGCACCTCGCGTCCACCGCTGATCAATACCGGCGACTACAAGATCACCAGCGGCGGCGGCAACATCCGCTTCGGCGTGCCGTTCTCCGAACTCGACACCGTGATCTTCGGCATCGGCGCCGAAATGACCAAGGTGCTCACCTACAAGGGCGATCCGGGGTTCAACGACAGTCCGCAGGTCTATCTGAACTACGTGGCGAACTTCGGCAACGGCAAGACCGCCACGACCACGAGTTTCCCGCTGACGATCGCCTGGCAGCGCGACAGCCGCGACAGCGCCATGACCCCGACCATCGGCCGCTATCAGCGCGCCAATCTCGAGGTGGCGCCGGTCGGTGACCTGCGTTACTACCGCGCCATCTACAATGCGCAGATGTACCGGCCGCTGGCCAGCTGGGTGACGCTGGCCCTGAACGGAGAGTTCGACTACGGTCGCGGCTTGGGCGGCAAGCCGTACCCGGTGTTCAAGAACTTCTACGCGGGAGGCATGGGTTCGGTGCGCGGCTACGAGAGCTCCTCGCTCGGCCCGCGCACCAGCTACGACGATCCCGCCGGCGGCTCGACGCGCATCATCATGAACGCCGAACTGCAATTCCCGTTCCCGGGCTCCGGCAAGGATCGCAGCCTGCGTTGGTATACCTTCATCGACGGCGGCAACGTCTATGCGGAGCGCGAAAAGATCCAGTTGAACCAATTGCGTTTCGGCGCGGGTCTCGGCATCACCTGGCTGGCGCCGATCGGTCCGATGAAGCTCTCCTACGGCAAGGCCCTGAACGCCAAACCGGGCGATCGGACGGAGGGCTTCCAGTTCCAGATGGGCACCGGCTTCTAGTACCGGCTTCCGACGCGCGCTATGGCATAATGCCGCGTCGATGGCCGTAAATTGAATCACGGAGAATCACCTTGAAATCCTTTACCAAGTCACAGATGCTTTTCAAAGGCGCCTTGCTCTGCGTGTTTTCCTTCCTGCTGACCGGCGCCGTGGCGGCGCAGGAATCCAGGGTCGCTTTCGTCAGCGCGGAACGTGTTCTTCGCGAGGCTGCTCCGGCCAAGGCGGCGACCCTCAAGATCGAACAGGAATTCTCGAAGCGGGACAAGGACTTGCAGGAGATGGCGGCCCGCCTGAAGACGATGTCGGACAAGCTCGACAAGGACGCCGCCGTGCTGTCCGATTCCGACCGCACCAAGCGCCAACGCGAGCTCGCGGATCTCGACAAGGATTTCCAGCGCAAGCAGCGCGAATTCCGCGAAGACCTGAACCAGCGCCGCAACGAAGAATTGGCGATCGTGCTGGAGCGTGTGACCAAGGTCATCAAGCAGATCGCCGAGCAGGAAAAATACGACATGGTGTTCCAGGAGGCCGCCTACTTCAGCCCGCGCGTGGACATCACCGACAAGGTTCTGAAGGCGCTGAGCAAGTAATCCGCCACGGACGGCGGCGGTTCCGCCGTCCGCACCCATTCCAACCCGGCGCCGGGCAAGCCGATATTCCGGCACATGATCCGGCTCCCCAAGATCCGAAGAAGGCCGCCATGAGCACTCGGCTGGAACAATTGGTCGAACGCCTGGGCGGCCAGTTGATAGGCGACGGGAAGATCGAAATTTCCGGCATCGCGCCTCTCGACGACGCCGGCGCGTCGCACATCACTTTTCTTTCCAATCCCAAGCTGCGCGCGCGCGCGGCGCAAACCAAGGCCGCCGCGCTGATTCTATCGCCCGCCGACGATGCCGTCGTCGCCGCCCAGTACAAGGGTGCGCGCATCGTCACGGTCAACCCGTATGCATACTTCGCGCGGGCCGCGCAATTCTTCGCAGCCCTGAATGCGGTCGTGCCGCCGCCCGGCGTCCATCCGACGGCGTGCGTCGATCCCTCCGCGCGGATCGATCCCGGCGCGCATATCGGGCCGCATGTCGTCATCGAATCCGGCGCGGTCGTCGGCGAGGGGTGTGTCATCGACGCCGGTTGTTTCGTCGGGCGCAATGCCCATATCGGTGCGCGGACGCACCTCTTCGCGCGCGTCACGTTTCACGCGGATTGCCGCATCGGGGAGCGCGGCATCGTCCATTCCGGCGCGGTCATCGGCGCCGACGGTTTCGGCTTCGCCAATGAAGGCGGCGCCTGGATCAAGATTCCGCAAACCGGCGGCGTCGTCATCGGTGACGATGTCGAGATCGGCGCCAACACCACGATCGATCGCGGCGCGCTGGCCGACACCGTGATCGAGGATGGCGTCAAGCTCGACAACCAGATACAGATCGGGCACAACTGCCATATCGGCGCGCATACCGCGATGGCCGGTTGCGTCGGCGTGGCGGGCAGCGCGAAGATCGGCAAATACTGCACCTTCGGCGGCGCGGCCATGGTTCTCGGGCATCTGACCATCGCCGACCGCGTCCATATCTCGTCGGGCAGCCTGGTGTCGCGCTCGATCATGGAGCCCGGTCAGTACACCGGCATTTATCCGCTCTCGAAGAATGCCGACTGGGAGAAATCGGCCGTCATCGTGCGCAATTTGGCAACGATGCGTGAGAAAATCCGCGAGCTGGAAAAAACCGTCAAATCGCTCAGCCAATCTCAAGATCAGAATCAAAATGAAAATGGATAACATCGAACTGAAGACTCTCGACATCAACCAGATCAAGCAGTATCTGCCGCATCGCTATCCGCTGCTGCTGGTCGATCGCGTGCTCGAATGGGAGTCGGGCAAGTCGATCACCGCGATCAAGAACGTGACCGCCAACGAGGAATTCTTCAACGGCCACTTTCCGCACAAGCCGGTCATGCCGGGCGTGCTGATGATCGAGGCGCTGGCGCAGACCGCCGCGTTGCTGTCGTTCCTGACCATGGGGAAAAAGCCGGACGACAACAGCGTCGTGTATTTCGTCGGCATCGACGGCGCGCGCTTCAAGCGTCCGGTCGAGCCGGGCGATCAGTTGAAGATGCAGGTCGAGATCCTGCGCACGGCGCGCGGCATCTGGAAATACAAGGCGCAAGCCACGGTCGACGGGCAGCTCGCCGTCGAGGCTGAGTTGATGTGCACGATGCGCAGCGCGAGCGACGCCAGCCAGCCTGCGGGGTAAGAATGACCACTATCCATCCCACCGCGCTCGTCGATCCGAAGGCCGAGCTCGACGATTCCGTCGAGGTCGGCGCGTATTCGATCGTCGGTCCGAACGTCAAGATCGGCGCGCGCACCAAGATCGGCCCCCATGTCGTGATCGACGGCCATACGACGATCGGCTGCGACAATACGTTCTTCCCGTTTTCCTCGATCGGCGGGGCGCCGCAGGACAAGAAATACGCGGGCGAAGAGACGCGGCTGGAAATCGGCGACCGCAACCTGATTCGCGAATTCTGCACCTTCAATCTCGGCACGGCGCAGGACAACGGCGTCACCAAGCTCGGCAACGACAACTGGATACTGGCTTACGTGCACCTGGCGCACGACTGCGTGGTCGGCAATCATACGATCTTCTCGAACAACGCCAGTCTCGCGGGCCATGTCCATGTCGGCGACTGGGTCATCATGAGCGGATTTTCCGCGGTCCATCAGTTCTGCAAGATCGGCGATCATGCCTTCGTCGGCATGAATACCAGCCTGACGCAGGACGTGCCGCCGTTCGTGCTGCTGTCCGGGAATCCGGCGCAACCCCATGGAATCAATATCGAAGGCTTGAAACGCCGCGGCTTCACGCGCGAGCAGATCGGCGATCTGCGCAAGGCGTACAAGCTGATCTACAAGTCGGGCCTGACGATCGACGAGGCGAAAGCGGCGTTGGCGGAAGAAGAAAACGCGAAGCCGAATTCGGCGGTTCATCTGCGCGCCATGCGCGAGTTTCTCGAGAAAGCTACGCGTGGCATCGTTCGCTGATCTGAAAATCGCGATGGTTGCCGGCGAGACCTCCGGCGATCTGTTGGCGGGCCGGCTGCTGTCCGGTTTGCGGCCGCGGGTGCCCGAGGCCCTGATCCACGGCATCGGCGGACCGAACATGGCGGCGCACGGCTTCGTCGCCGACTGGCCGATGGAAAAGCTCGCCGTGCGCGGGCTGTTCGAGGTGCTCGCCCATTACCGCGAAATCAAGGGTATCCAGAATGCGTTGCGCGACCGGCTGCTGGCCGAAAGGCCGGCGGCGTTCATCGGCGTCGACGCGCCCGATTTCAACCTCGGCCTCGAGATGCAGCTCAAGCGCGCCGGCATTCCGACCATGCATTTCATCGGCCCCTCGATCTGGGCCTGGCGCGGCGGACGCATCAAGAAGATCGCCAAGGCCGTCGATCACATGCTGGTCGTATTCCCGTTCGAGGAAGAAATCTATCGCAAGGCCGGCATCCCCGCGACCTACGTCGGCCATCCGCTGGCGGAGGTGATCCCGATGGCGGCCGACATGGGGGACGCGCGGCGCGGACTCGGCCTGCCTGCGGAAGGCAAGGTCGTGGCGATCCTGCCCGGCAGCCGGATGTCGGAACTCAAGTACAACACGGCAGCCTTCGTCGGCGCCGTGAAGATACTCGCGCAGCGCGATTCCGCCATTCGTTTCATCGCTCCGATGGCCGGCGAGCGCCAGACACGATATTTCCGTCAATTGATCGAGCAGGCCGGATTGCAGGATGCGCCGCTCCAGGTCGTCGACGGCAACTCGCACGCGGCGATGGCGGCGGCGGATGCCGTCCTGGTTGCCTCCGGCACGGCGACGCTCGAGGTTGCGTTGTACAAGAAACCGATGGTGATCGCCTACAAGATGATGCGCGCGTCCTGGGAAATCCTGCGCCACATGGGCTATCAGCCCTGGGTCGGCCTGCCGAACATCCTGGCGCGCGAATTCGTCGTGCCGGAATTGCTGCAGGACGCCGCGACGCCGCAGGCGCTGGCCGATGCGCTGTGGGCGCAATTGAACGACGACCGGTTGCGCGCCGCGCTTGGTCTGCGCTTCACCGAAATGCACCATGCCTTGCTGCGCAATACCGCCGAATTGAGCGCGGGCGCCGTGATGGACGTGATCGCGCGGCGCTCGTCGTAGGGGAGCGCGGGTGGCGAAAAGGCAGGAAACCAATCTGTCGCTCTTCGATCATGAAGAGCAGGTGATCTGCGGCGTCGACGAAGCCGGGCGCGGCCCCTTGGCCGGACCGGTGTTCGCCGCCGCCGTCATACTCGATCCGGACAAGCCGATCGCCGGCCTGCGCGACTCGAAGAAACTGAGCGAGGCGCAGCGCGACGCGCTGGCCGCGGAAATCAAGGAAAACGCGCTGGCCTGGTCGATCGCCCAATGTTCGGAACAGGAGATCGATGCGCTCAATATCCTGCAGGCGACCATGCTGGCCATGCGCCGCGCGATCGAAGGATTGCGGGTGACGCCGACGTTGGCATTGATCGACGGCAATCGCTGCCCCGTGGTCGGCGTACTGACCGAGGCGATCGTCAAGGGCGACGACAAGGTGCCCGCCATCTCGGCGGCCTCGATCCTCGCCAAGACGGCGCGCGACGCCGCGCTCATGCAGTTGCATGCGCAGTATCCCGAATATGCCTTCGATCAGCACAAGGGATATCCGACGGCGCTGCACCTGGAGCGTTTGCGGATGCACGGCGCCTCGCCGGTGCACCGCCGCTCCTACGCGCCCGTGCGCGCCGTGCTGGGCAGCCAATAACCGACTTCGCCGAAGGAATATCCCGTGAAGCGCAAACCGATCTCCTCGCGCGAGAATCCGCTCTACAAGGAGCTCAAGCACCTGGCATCCAGTTCGCAGGCGCGACGCAAGGCCGGCCGCACGCTGCTGGACGGCGTTCACCTGTGCGAAGCCTTCCTGCAGCATGTGGGCATGCCGCCGCTGTGCGTCGTCAGCGAAGGTTCGGCGGAGCTCGGCGAAGCGATGGCCGTCCTCGCGCGCTGCGAAGCGGGCGGCGCGCAATGCATTGTCCTGCCCGATGCCTTGTACAACGCGTTGAGCCAGGTCGAGAACGGCATCGGTCTGATGTTCGTCGTCGATACGCCGCAACCGGCGATGCCGCAACGGCTGACGCAATCGGCGGTGCTGCTCGACAATCTGCAGGACCCGGGCAACCTGGGATCGATCTTGCGCAGCGCGGCGGCGGCCGGCATCGAATGCATCTTCTGCGGTCCCGGCACCGCCTTCGCCTGGTCACCCAAGGTATTGCGCGCCGGCATGGGCGCGCATTTCCTGCTGCGGATTTTCGAGCATGTCGATCTGCACGATTTGATCGGCAATGCGGCCGTTCCGGTGCTGGCGACAAGTTCTCATGCGGAACGCAGTATCCATGACGCCGATCTCAAGCGCGACGTCGCCTGGTTGTTCGGTCATGAAGGGCAGGGAGTCGCCGAGGATTTGCTGGGCCTGGCGGACGAGCGCCTGGCGATTCCGCATTTGGGGCCTGTCGAATCGCTGAATGTCGCGGCCAGCGCCGCGGTATGCTTCTTCGAGCAGGTCAGGCAGAAGACGCGATAGATCAGAAGGCCGGCTGCTCCCGTTCCGCGACTGGAACGTAGATCAGGCCGGGAGCGACATAGCGCTCGTGCTCGTGCGCCGAGATGCCGGTGCCGGCAGGACATACCCGGTCGAAGCGGTAATATTGGCCTCCTATCACCGCGTACTGGTAGATCGGCGCATCCTGATACCGGCCGATGGGATCGATGACTTGGTCCGGCCGGACGAACTCGGCGGCCTTGGCGCCTTGCGATTCCGGCTTGTCGTTGAATACGCCGAGTTCCTCGATATCGGCTTCGACATGACTCAGTCCGTCTTTCAGGGCCCAGAAGAAAAAGATCAAGCCGGCCCACAACAACAACTCGATCATGATAAGTTCCATGGCGGACTCCCGGTATGCCGGATCACTACCCCTGTCACTTATTTATAGTCAATTTGTAAGTTTTGTGTAAGCTCTATTTGGCGCGTGTTGTGCGTATGACGCGGAACCCGGGCTTCGGTTCTGCTGCAGGCAGCGAATTGCCCTCTATCGCAGCTTAATACGCGCGTTTGTCCAGTTTGACTTCCTGCAGGATCATGGTCGCGATTTCCTCGATCGACTTGGCGGTGGAAGACATCCAGCGGATACCCTCGCGTTTCATCATTTTTTCCGCTTCGTTGACCTCGTAGCGGCAATTCTCGATCGCCGCGTACTTGCTGCCGGGCCGGCGCTCGTTGCGCACTTCGGACAAGCGGTCGGGAGCGATCGACAGGCCGAAAATCTTGCTCTTGTAGGGGACCAGGCTGCTGGGCAGCTTGCCGCGCTCGAAATCCTCGGGAATCAGCGGGTAGTTCGCCGCCTTGATGCCGTATTGCATGGCGAGATAGAGGCTGGTCGGCGTCTTGCCGCAGCGGGAAACGCCGACCAGGATGACATCCGCCGATTTCAGATTGGCGTGCGACTGGCCGTCGTCGTGCGCCAGCGAATAATTGATCGCCTCGATCCGGCGGTTGTACTCGTCGCTGTCGGCGATATTGTGGCTGCGGCCGATCGTGTGCGTCGATTTCACGCCCAGTTCCTGTTCCAGCGGATCGACGAAAGTCTGGATCAGGTCCATGTGCATGCCCTTCGATTGCCGGATGACGGCCGACAGATCCGCCTTGACCAGCGTCGAAAACACGATGGGGCGCTTGCCGTCGGTGTGGAAGGCATCATTGATCTTGCGCAGCGCTTCATAGGCCTTGTCCAGCGTGTCGACGAACGGCAGTCGGATCTCGCGAAAACGCAGCTCGAACTGGGTCAGCACCGCATGCCCGAAGGTTTCGGCTGTGATGCCGGTGCCGTCGGAGACGAAGAAAACGGTGCGATCGGCGGAGGGCAGGGAACGGTAAGAGCTGTCTGACATAAGTTAATTGATGAAGAAAAGTCATGAAAAAAGTGCCGGCGCTGCGCCGCAAAATCCTATTGCAGCCTGTAAAATGGTGAGCAATTTCTTGACCAAATGTTCGCCATTGGCATTACTGACAAAGAAGAATAACAAAGCCGCCGCCTCAGTGGAGGCTAACTTGCACAGCGGGTTATGCATCCTGAGTCGCGGCCGACGCTAAGACCACCGGCTGACGAGGACAAAGTGCAGATTTCTTATCATCAAACTAGGGGTTGTTATGTCCAACGCAGTTCAATCTGGGGTCGTCCCGGGGGTGACTTACGTCGCTTCATTTGATCAATTGAGAATGACGGACGTCGAGTCCGTCGGCGGCAAAAACGCGTCGCTCGGCGAGATGATCAGTCAGCTTGCCGGCGCCGGGGTGCGGGTTCCCGGCGGCTTCGCGACGACCGCGCATGCGTTTCGCGATTTTCTCTCCCATAGCGCCGACGGCGGCCCGACGTTGGCCAAGCGTATCGCCGACCGGCTCGAGTCGCTCAACGTGGACGACGTGCGCGCCTTGGCGCAGGCCGGCGCCGAGATCCGCCAATGGATCGTCGATACCCCTTTCCAGCCGCGTCTGCAGCAGGAAATTATCGATTTTTATCAAAGGCTTGTAGCGGATTCTTCAAGTGAAGTGTCATTCGCGGTCCGTTCATCGGCGACCGCTGAAGATTTGCCGGATGCTTCGTTCGCCGGACAGCAGGAGACCTTCCTGAACGTGGTCGGCATCGAGAATGTGCTCGAGGCGATCAAGCATGTGTTTGCCTCGCTCTACAACGATCGCGCGATTTCCTACCGTGTCCACAAGGGCTTCACGCATGCGGAAGTCGCCTTGTCGGCCGGCGTGCAGCGCATGGTGCGTTCGGACATGGGTTCTTCCGGCGTCATGTTCACGATCGATACCGAATCCGGATTCCAGGATGTCGTCTTCATCACCTCGAGCTACGGTCTCGGCGAAACCGTGGTTCAGGGGGCGGTCAATCCCGACGAGTTCTACGTACACAAGCCGATGCTGGAGCAGGGCAAGCTGCCGATCATCCGCCGCAACATCGGCTCCAAGCTGATCAAGATGGAGTTCACCGGCGAAGCCAAGGCCGGACGCTCGGTCAAGACGGTCGATGTGCCGATCGAATTGCGCAACCGTTATTCGCTCAACGATGCCGAAGTGATCGAATTGGCGAAATACGCGGTCATCATCGAGAAGCACTATGGCCGGCCGATGGATATCGAGTGGGGCAAGGACGGTCGCGACGGCAAGTTGTATATTTTGCAGGCTCGCCCGGAAACCGTGAAGTCGCAGCAGAAGGCGACCGATGCCCAGCAGCGCTTCAAGCTCAAGAGCAGCGGCACGGTGCTGGCCGCCGGCCGCGCGATCGGCCAGAAGATCGGCGCCGGTCCGGTGCGCGTGATCCAGGATCCGTCCGAGATGGAACGCGTCCAGCCGGGCGACGTGCTGGTGGCCGACATGACCGATCCGAATTGGGAACCGGTGATGAAGCGCGCTTCCGCCATCGTCACCAATCGCGGCGGCCGAACCTGCCACGCGGCGATCATCGCCCGCGAGCTCGGTGTGCCGGCCGTGGTCGGTTGCGGCAATGCGACCGACGTGCTGAAGGACGGCACGCTGGTGACGGTGTCCTGCGCCGAGGGAGACGAGGGCAAGATCTACGATGGCCTGCTGGAAACCGAGGTTACCGAGGTGACGCGCGGCAATCTGCCGGAGTTGCCCCTGAAGATCATGATGAACGTCGGCAATCCGCAGCTGGCCTTCGAATTCCAGTCGATTCCGAACGGCGGCGTCGGTTTGGCCCGTCTCGAATTCATCATCAACAACAACATCGGCGTACATCCGAAAGCCATTCTCGAATATCCGAATGTCGATGCCGATCTGAAAAAGGCGGTCGAATCGGTCGCGCGCGGCCATGCCTCGCCGAAGGCTTTCTATATCGACAAGCTGGCCGAGGGCGTGGCGACGATCGCCGCGGCGTTCTGGCCGCGGCCGGTCATCGTCCGCCTGTCGGATTTCAAGTCGAACGAATACAAGAAATTGATCGGCGGTTCGCGCTACGAACCGGACGAGGAAAACCCGATGCTCGGTTTCCGCGGTGCGGCGCGCTATCTGGCCGGCGATTTCGCTGAAGCGTTCGAGATGGAATGCAAGGCCATGAAGCGCGTGCGCGACGAGATGGGGCTGACCAATGTCGAAATCATGGTGCCGTTCGTGCGTACGCTGGGCCAGGCCGAGAAGGTGGTCAACCTGCTTGCGAAATACGGTCTCAAGCGCGGCGAGAACGGCTTGCGCCTGATCATGATGTGCGAAGTGCCGTCCAATGCAATCCTGGCCGAGCAATTCCTGGAGTTTTTCGACGGTTTTTCGATCGGCTCGAACGACTTGACCCAGCTGACCCTTGGCCTCGATCGGGATTCCGGCATGGAATTGCTGGCGGCGGACTTCGACGAGCGCGACCCGGCGGTGCGCTCGCTGCTGTCGCGCGCCATCTCCGCCTGCCGCGCCCAAGGCAAGTATGTCGGCATCTGCGGCCAGGGGCCGTCGGACCATCCGGATTTCGCCGAGTGGCTGATGAAAGAGGGCATCTTGTCGATTTCGCTGAACCCGGATTGCGTGGTCGATACCTGGCAGAAGCTGGCGGAAGTGAAGTAATTCCGCCGCTGCGGTAACTCGGGAAAACGAAACGCGGGCCCCGGCCCGCGTTTCTCGTTGGAGAGGTGCAACAAGCAGGCGAAAAAAGCATGTGACTTTTCGTGGTTTTCGACTAGACTACCGCCAATTCGGTTAACAAGAAGAATAAACAAGAAGACCAATAATGTGGCTTTCTCGATTCCATCCCCCGCTGCCTTGGAGGTGCCGGGGGATTTGTTTTTATTAGTTCGCTACTTTGAGTGCATACTTGCGGAAACAGCTTTGGGAGGAGCAAATGACTGAGTGGATGCTGTGGAGCGCACTGGCGGGAATCGCCGTCATTTTCGAGCTGTTCACCGGCACGTTTTATCTACTGATGATCGCGATCGGCTTCATGGTCGGCGGCGTGGCGGCCTGGCTCGGACTTTCCAGTTCCACGCAGTTGATCGTCGCCGGCATCGTCGGCGTCGTCGCCATTTATGCCTTGCGGCATAGCCGGTTCGGCAAACGTCTCGAATCGGCGGCCGAACCAGCGCGCGATCCGAACGTCAATCTCGACATCGGCCAAGCACTGACCATCGAGCAATGGAACGGCGATGCGGCGCGCGTCATGTACCGCGGCGCCATGTGGGACGTCGGCCTCGCCGAGGGCGAGGTCGCGCAACCGGGCAGCTTCGTCATCCGCGAAGTGCGCGGCAATCGCTTGATCGTCTCCCGTCAATGATCCAACCGCATCAAACGCAGTCCCCGCAACGACAATCCTTACGAGAAAGGTCATGGATATGAGCTTCGGAACCGTTTCGCTGATTCTATTCATCATCGCCATCGTGTTCGTCGCCAAGACGGTCAAGGTGGTGCCGCAGCAGCATGCCTGGGTGGTCGAGCGGCTCGGCAAATACCATGCGACGCTTGCGCCCGGCTTGAACATCGTGGTGCCGTTCATCGACCGCATCGGCTACAAGCACGTGCTCAAGGAAATCCCGCTCGACGTGCCGCCCCAGGTCTGCATCACCAAGGACAATACCCAATTGCAGGTCGACGGCATCCTGTATTTCCAGGTGACCGATCCGATGCGCGCCTCCTACGGTTCCTCGAACTACATCCAGGCGATCACGCAACTGGCCCAAACGACGCTGCGTTCGGTCATCGGCCGCATGGAGCTCGACAAGACCTTCGAAGAGCGCGAGCACATCAATGCCGCCGTCGTCAACGCGATCGACGAATCGGCGGCGAACTGGGGCGTGAAGGTGCTGCGTTACGAGATCAAGGATCTGACGCCGCCGAAGGAGATCCTGCATGCGATGCAGGCGCAGATCACGGCCGAGCGCGAGAAGCGCGCCTTGATCGCGGCGTCCGAGGGCCGGAAGCAAGAGCAGATCAACATCGCCGCCGGTGAGCGCGAGGCGGCGATCCAGCGGTCGGAAGGCGAAAAGCAGGCCGCGATCAATACGGCGCAAGGGGAGGCCGCGGCGATCCTCGCCATCGCCGAGGCGACGGCAGAAGCCCTGCGCAAGACGGCCGCCGCGATTCGCGAGCCGGGCGGATCGGATGCGGTCAACCTCAAGGTCGCGGAACAATACGTGGGCGCCTTCGCGCAATTGGCGAAGACCAACAATTCGATCATCATTCCCGCCAACATGGGCGACATCGGCGGCCTGATCGCGACCGCCATGCAAGTGGTCAAGTCGCAGCAGCGCGGATGATGCAAACCGCCGCACGCGGGCAATGAGGCGGATATGGGCGTGGGTACGGCGTTGTTGATGGCGATTCCGGTTGCCGTGGCGGCCGGATTCCTGTTCGTTTCCTGGCGCCGTTGGAGAGTATCCCAGCGCGAAGCTTACATCCGTTCCTATGTCTTTCCGCGCGGATTGCTCGAGCGGCTCGGCGAAAAATGGCCGCATCTGAACGAGGATCAGCGGCTCCTGGTGGGAAAGGGCCTGCGGCAGTTTTTCCTGGCGCATGCCCGGAGCGGCAAATTCGTCTCGATGCCGTCGCTGGCGGCCGACGAGCTTTGGCATCAGTTCATCCTCTACACGCGGGCCTACGACGATTTCTGCAGGAAAGCCTTCGGCCGCTTCATGCACCATACGCCGGCCGTGGCGCTGGGGCAGAGGCATCAGAACAACAGGGGATTGCGGCGCACCTGGCGCTATGTCTGCCAGCAGGAAAACATCGATCCGGTCGACCCGCCGGTCTTGCCGCTGTTGTTCGCGCTCGATAGCCTATTGGCGATCCCGGACGGTTTCGTCTACCACCCGCAATGCGACAAGCTGCGGCAAGCCTCTCCGGGAGCGGCGGTCCATTGCGGCGGCGATTTCGCGGGTAGTTGCGGCGGCGGAACCGGCTCTTCCGGGAGCGGCGCCGACGGCGGAGGAGACGGCGGCAGTTGCGGAGGCGGCGGTTGCGGAGGGGGCGGCGATTAGCAGCGATGAGCAGCGATCGGCGGCCGTGCTCAGCGCCGATGCTGCTTCATGATCGACTGTTGTTCGCGCTGCCAATCGCGCTGCTTCTCGCTCTCGCGCTTGTCGTGTTGCTTCTTCCCCTTGGCCAGGCCGACTTCGCATTTGACCCGGCCGCGGGTGTAGTGGAGGTTGAGCGGGATCAGCGTATAGCCGGCGCGCTCGACCTTGCCGATCAGTTTCTTGATTTCCTCGGTTTTCAGCAGCAGCTTGCGGGTGCGCACCGGATCGGGCGACACGTGGGTGGAGGCCGTCGGCAAGGGACTGATATGGGAACCGAACAGGAAGACTTCGCCGTTCTTGACGATCACATAGGCTTCCTTCAGTTGGACGCGTCCGGCGCGGATGGATTTGACTTCCCAGCCTTCCAGCGCGATACCCGCTTCATAGCGTTCCTCGATGAAGTAGTCGTGGAAGGCTTTTTTATTGTCGATAATACTCATGCGTTCGGAACGGAGCGGGTCGGTTAGAATTTCGAATTCGCGATTTTAGCAAACCACCAGGGAGATGCGGGATGGAGCACGGCACGAGCGCTCGGAGAATGGCGCCGGATGGCCCCGTCCCCGGTCGATGAAAGCATATGGCAGTCGTACATAAATCGGTGTTGCTGGCTTACAGCGCGGAACAGATGTATGCGCTCGTCGAGCGTATCGAGGATTATCCGAAGTTCCTTCCCTGGTGCGGAGGCACGCAAGTGCAGCGCCTGGAAGGCAACAAGGTGGTCGCCACGCTCAACATTCATTATCACGGCGTGAAGCACAGCTTCACCACCGAAAACCTCAACGTGCCGGGCGAATCGATCAGGATGACGCTGGTCGAAGGACCCTTCAAGCATCTCGACGGCACCTGGACGTTCAAGCCCTTGCGCGCCGACGCCTGCAAGGTCGATTTCGATCTGCACTATGAGTTTTCCAACAAGGTGCTGGAGCAACTGATCGGGCCGGTGTTCAACGTCATCGCGAATAGTTTCGTCGATTCGTTTTGCAAGCGGGCGGAGGCGGCGTATGGGTGAGCGGTCGCTGCATGTCCAGGTTTGCTATGCCCGGCCGGAGGCGCAATTCCTGCGCGACCTGATCGTTCCGGCCGGAACGACGCTGGGCCAGGCGATCGTGCAAAGCGGTTTGCTGCAAGCCCGGCCGGAAATCGATTTGCAGGCTTGCCGGGTCGGCATTTACGGCAAATTGAAGGAGCTCGATACCGTGTTGCGCGAGCACGACCGGGTGGAGATCTATCGCCCGCTGATCGCCGATCCGAAGGAGGCGCGGCGCAAGCGGGCGGAGAAAAAGGCTGGCAAGAAGTGACCCGCGCTTCCGCCAGGCGCCGTGTCAGGGGCACGGCCGCCGGCTTTACTTGCAGTCACTGAGGATGCGCTGGGTCTCCTTGAGTTCTTGCGCCCGCTGTTCGTCGCTCAGGTAATACCGCTCGCCGCCCTGGTCGGTGCGGGAAATGCGCTCGCCGGATTCGAGGCTGCGCTGGTAGGCACGCGCATTGTCGCAGTTCCTCGCCTTGGCGGCGGCGCGCTGGGCATCCTCCGCCGCCTTCTTTTCCTTTTCGGCCTGTTCGGCGCGCCGCTTGCGGAACTCGGCGTTCTGCTCGGTGGCAGTCAACGGTTCCTTGGGTTCGGGAGCAGCTTTCGGCGGCGTCGCATCGGTCGCTTCGGCGGCGGGCGCCTGGCTGGCGCGCTTGGCCGCCGACGGTTGCTTAAGAATCCGGCTCGGAGGTACGCTCGCCGGCGGCGGCATGTCCGAATACTGCTTCACGCCCTTGTCGTCGGTCCAAACATATTGCGCCGCCGCGCGATCGGCAAACAAGCAAAGAGCCACGGCGGCGGAGAGCAGGGCGAAGCGGGCGTTCTTCATGAAATGGCTCTGTGGAAATTGTTAAATGGATTCTCGATTTCGCCATGCTTTCCGCGCTATGTCAATGAATTCACTAGGGTTTTTCCCGGAAAATCGACCTTGGGAAAGACGATGGAACAAGTTTTCTGTATAATGCGGCTTTGCGCCTATAGGAAACACTATGCGTCTACTCCAAAAAGCACTCACCTTCGATGACGTGCTGCTCGTTCCGGCCCACTCGGACATCCTCCCCAAAGACACTTCCCTGAAAACGCGCCTCACGCGCAACATCACGCTGAACATTCCGCTGCTTTCCGCGGCGATGGACACCGTGACGGAGGCGCGCCTTGCCATCGCCATGGCGCAAGAGGGCGGCATCGGCATCGTGCACAAGAACCTGCGGGCGCAGGACCAGGCGCGCGAAGTCTCCAAGGTCAAACGTTTCGAATCCGGCGTGGTGCGCGATCCGATCACGATCCCGCCGACGATGCGCATCCGCGAGGTGATCGCGCTGACGCAGCAGCATGGCATTTCCGGCTTTCCGGTGGTCGAGGGCAAACAGGTGGTCGGCATCATCACCAACCGCGATCTGCGCTTCGAGGAGGACCTCGACGCCGAGGTGCGCGCCAAGATGACGCCGAAGGAAAAGCTGGTGGTGGTGAAGGAGGGCGCCGATCTCGTCGAAGCCAAGCGCCTGATGAACAAATTCCGCCTGGAGCGCGTGATCGTGGTGAACGACGCTTTCGAGCTGCGCGGCCTGATCACCGTCAAGGATATCCAGAAATCCACCGAACACCCGAACGCCTGCAAGGACGAGCACGGCAAGCTGCGCGTCGGCGCGGCGGTCGGCGTCGGCCCCGACAACGACGAACGCATCGACCTGCTGGTGAAGGCCGGCGTCGACGTGATCGTGGTCGACACGGCGCATGGCCATTCGAAGGGCGTGCTCGAGCGCGTCAAGTGGGTCAAGCAGAACTATCCGCACGTCGATGTCATCGGCGGCAACATCGCGACCGCCGCGGCGGCCAAGGCGCTGCTGGAGTACGGCGCCGACGGCGTCAAGGTCGGCATCGGCCCGGGCTCGATCTGCACCACGCGCATCGTCGCCGGCGTCGGCGTGCCGCAGATCACCGCGATCTCCAACGTGGCGCAGGCGCTCAAGGGCAGCGGCGTTCCCTGCATCGCCGACGGCGGCATCCGCTTCTCCGGCGACATCGCCAAGGCGCTGGCCGCCGGCGCATCGAGCGTCATGATGGGCAGCATGTTCGCCGGCACCGAAGAGGCGCCGGGCGAAGTGATCCTGTACCAGGGCCGCAGCTACAAGTCTTATCGCGGCATGGGCAGCCTGGGCGCGATGACGGAAGGCTCCGCCGACCGCTATTTCCAGGACCCGGCCAATAACGCCGACAAGCTGGTGCCGGAAGGCATCGAAGGCCGCGTGCCCTACAAGGGCAGCGTGCTGGCCATCATCTACCAATTGGTCGGCGGCGTACGCTCCTCGATGGGCTACTGCGGCTGCGCGACGATCGACGAATTGCGCGAGCGAGCCGAGTTCGTGGAAATCACCGCGGCGGGCATGCGCGAATCGCATGTCCACGACGTCCAGATCACGAAGGAAGCGCCGAACTACCGCGCCGACTAAATCCCGAACTGTGCCGGCCTCGACAGCCGGCACAGTGCTTTTCACGCAACGCATTTCCCGATTTGCCATGAGCGCGTTACAGGCCGCGGCAAACGGCACCGGTTTTCCGACAGCTTCCATTTCACTCCTATGCACCACTCCAAAATCCTCATCCTCGATTTCGGATCCCAGGTCACCCAGTTGATCGCGCGCCGCGTGCGCGAAGCCGGCGTGTTCTCCGAAGTCCATCCCTACGACGTCGACGACGAATTCATCCGCGGCTACGGCGCGGCCGGCATCATCCTGTCGGGCGGCCCGAACTCGGTGACCGAGGGCGATACCCCGCGCGCGCCGCGTGCGGTGTTCGAAGCCGGCGTGCCGGTGCTCGGCATCTGCTACGGCATGCAGACCATGGCCGAACAGCTCGGCGGCAAGGTCGAGAACGGCAAGGTGCGCGAATTCGGCTATGCCGAAGTGCGCGCGCGCGGCCATACCGCGCTGCTGAACGGCATCAACGATTTCGTGACCTCGGAAGGCCACGGCATGCTCAAGGTCTGGATGAGCCACGGCGACAAGGTCATCGAGATGCCGCCGGGCTTCAAGCTGATGGCGTCGACCGACAATTGCCCGATCGCGGCGATGGCCGACGAGGAACGCAAGTTCTACGCGGTGCAATTCCATCCGGAGGTCACCCACACGCTCCAAGGCAAGGCGATCCTGTCGCGCTTCGTGCACGAGATCTGCGGCTGCAAGTCCGACTGGAACATGCCGGACTACATTTCCGAAGCGGTCGAAGCGATCCGCAAGCAGGTCGGCGACGAGCAAGTGATTCTCGGCCTTTCCGGCGGCGTCGATTCCAGCGTGGCCGCCGCGCTCATCCATCGCGCGATCGGCGACCGGCTCACCTGCGTGTTCGTCGACCACGGCTTGTTGCGTCTCGACGAAGGCAAGATGGTGATGGACATGTTCGGCAAGAATCTCGGCGTGAAGGTCATCCACGTCGACGCCACCGCGCAGTTCATGGGCAAGCTGGCCGGCGTGACCGATCCGGAAGCCAAGCGCAAGATCATCGGCAAGGAATTCGTCGAAGTGTTCCAGGCCGAGGCCGGCAAGCTGAAGAATGCGAAATGGCTGGCGCAGGGGACGATCTATCCGGACGTGATCGAAAGCGCCGGCAAGGGCAAGAAGACGGCGCACACGATCAAGAGCCACCACAACGTCGGCGGCTTGCCGGAAACGCTGAACCTGAAACTGCTCGAGCCGCTGCGCGAGCTGTTCAAGGACGAGGTCCGCGAACTCGGCGTCGCGCTC
>DASPLX010000068.1:0-50471 GCA_035627375.1 Paucimonas sp.
GGTCTGCAGGCGGTTCGCGACCTCGGCGCGCAGATTGCGGATCTGGGAGCGGGAACTCCACCATTGCGCGGCCAGCAGCAAGGCCAATACGGCGACCGCGACGGCCAGCGGATTGCCCCGGAAACCGAGACGGGCGGCCGCGCCGGACAGCGCTCCGGCTGCGGCGTCACGGGTGGGTGCAGCGCTTTGCTGCGGCGGGGAGGAAGCCGGCGGTTGCGTGGTACCAGGCTCGTTGTTGGTGGAATTCGGCGTTTCGTTCATGCTCGGAATTGTAACGCGGCAAGCAGGCTGTCGTCGCCCGATGCGGTCAGCGTGATGCGTTGAAAACCCAGGATCTTCGCGGTTTCCTCGATGCGGGCATGCGGTACGACGATATGCTGTTGTTGCATTTTCGCTACGCCATCGGGGCCGGCGATCTGTTCGATCATCCGCAGCAGGATGCGCAGGGCTTCCGAACTGGTGACGATCCAGTCGTTGCGCGACGCCAGCAAAGTCAGCAATTGGGCGCGGCGCGCCTTGTCAAGTGTCGGCGCCACGCGGCGGTAGGCGGCGACCTGCCGGACGATCACGCCCGCCGCGCGCAATTCGTCGGCCAGCAATTCGCGCCCGGTCTCGCCGCGGATGATCAATGCCTGCTTGCCTTTCAAGGCCTCCAGGTCGAGCGCTTCCAGCAGGGTTTGCGAGTCGGTGCGTTCCGGATGATGCGGACTGACGATATGCGCATTGGCGGGAGTCACGCCGTGGCGCGCCAGCGCCGCCCTGCTGCCCTCTCCCATGACCGCGAAGATGATGTGTTCCGGCCATCGCGGCGGGCGCCCCGGCCACTGCGCGAAAGCGGCATCGATCGCGTTCGGACTGACGAACACCACCAGCGCGCAATCGGCGAGATCGGCCAGCGTGGCTTGCAGCGCGGCGGTATCGGCCAGCGGCTGGATTTCGAGCAAGGGAAAGATGATGGCGTCGCGGCCGATCGCCGCGACCTTCTGCGCCAACGCGTCCGCCTGCCCCAGCGGGCGCGTGATGACGACCGAATCAGCCATCCGTCCTGCAGGCGGCGAGAATGGCGGCGGCGTCCTGGGCGTTGAGCCGGTCGGCGACCTGCCTGCCGAGGGTTTCCGGCGCGGCGGCCGGACCGTTCGCCTCCGCCGTCGCAATGCACTTGCCGTCCGGCGTGGCGACCATGGCGCGCAAGCGCATGTTATCGCCGTCGACCGTGGCGAAGGCGGCCAGCGGAATCTGGCAGCTGCCGCCGAACACCCGCGACACGGTGCGTTCGGCGCCGACCGCACGCGCGGTCGCCTCATGATTGAGCGGCGCCAGGATGGCGCGCAATTCGGGACGGCCGGCCGGAATCTCGATCGCCATCGCGCCCTGCCCCGGCGCCGGCAGGCTTTGCTCGGGTTCGATCAGCGCGCGGATGCGCTGCGGCATGCCAAGCCGTTTCAAGCCTGCCGCCGCCAGAATGATGGCCGCGTATTCGCCGCGGTCGAGCTTGCCGAGCCGGGTATCGAGATTGCCGCGCAACGGCTTGACGACGAGATGCGGGTAACGCGCCGAGATCAGCGCCTGGCGGCGCAGGCTGCTGGTGCCGACAATCGCGCCTGCCGGCAGAGCATCGAGCGATTCGTAATCGTTCGAGACGAAAGCATCGCGCGGATCTTCGCGCTCGAGGACGGCCGCCAATTCGAAACCGTCCGGCAATTCCATCGGCACGTCCTTGAGGGAATGCACCGCCAGGTCCGCGCGGCCTTCGGCCATCGCGACCTCGAGCTCCTTGACGAACAAGCCCTTGCCGCCGACCTTCGATAACGTGCGATCGAGGATCTGGTCGCCGCGGGTTGTCATTCCGAGAATTGTTATGTTGCAGTGCGGATATAATACGGACAAGGCCGAGCGTACATGCTCCGCCTGCCACATCGCCAGCCGGCTTTCGCGCGAGGCAATCACCAACTTAGAAGGAGAGGATACTTTCAAGACGGGCTCTTTCGGTTTTCGTTGACGGCCACCATACCAATGTCAACACCTGCGCAGTTTATCATGCACCATCCGGCACGAAGCTGACCTTGCCGGGCATTTCAATCCGCTGATCGCAAACACCACCATGGGAAAGCAACCGAATGCGCGCGCGCGCGCAAGCAAGACTGTTGTCGATAAAGATGCACCGCTCAAGGAAGATATCCGCCTGTTAGGACGCCTGCTCGGCAACGTGCTGCGGGAACAGGAAGGCGAAGCCGTGTTCGACGTCGTCGAGACCATCCGCCAGACCGCCGTGCGCTTCCGCCGCGACGCCGACGCGCAATCCGGCGCCGAACTGAACCGGCTGCTCAAGAAGCTGACGCGCGACCAGACGATCTCGGTGGTGCGCGCCTTCTCCTATTTTTCCCACCTCGCCAACATCGCCGAGGATCAGCATCACAACCGGCGGCGCCGAGCCCATGCCCTGGCAGGCTCCGCGCCGCAGCAGGGCAGCGTGGCCTACGCCTTGTCCCGCCTCGACGATGCCGGCGTCTCCGGCGCGACGGTGCGTTCCTTCCTCAAGCATTCCCTGATTTCGCCGGTGCTGACGGCGCATCCGACCGAAGTGCAGCGCAAGAGCATCCTCGATGCCGAGCGCAAGATCGCGGAGCTGCTGGCAGAGCGCGACCTGCCGCTGACACCCAAGGAGCGCGCCCGCAACACCGAGCTGCTGCATGCCCACGTCGCCACGCTATGGCAGACCCGCATGCTGCGCTATTCCAAGCTGACGGTCGCCGACGAGATCGAGAACGCGCTGTCCTACTACCGCATCACCTTCCTGCGCGAGTTGCCGGGATTATACGAAGACATCGAAGCCGAGATAGCCCAGCAATTCCCGCAGCGCCACGGCCAGGCGTCGCATCAGGCCGAGTTGCCGCCCTTCGTCCAGATGGGCAGCTGGATCGGCGGCGACCGCGACGGCAACCCGAACGTCAACGCCGGCACCATGCAGCACGCTCTGGCGCGCCAATCGACCACCATTCTCGAGTTCTATCTCGACGAAGTCCACGCGCTCGGCGCCGAATTGTCGATCTCGTCGATCCTGGTCGGCGTCAGCGCCGAAGTCCAGGCGCTGGCCGACGCCTCGCCGGACGCCTCCGGCCATCGCACCGACGAACCCTATCGGCGCGCCCTGATCGGCATCTACGCGCGCCTGGCGGCGACCGCCCGCCAGCTCGGCGCGACCCACATCCTGCGCCAGGAAGTCGGCCCCGCTGCGCCCTACGCGACGGCGGCGGATTTCACCGCCGACCTGCGGACCATCGTCGATTCGCTCGACAAGCACCACGGCGGCGTGCTGGTCAAGCCGCGCCTGGCGACACTGAAGCGCGCCTCGGAGATCTTCGGCTTCCACCTGGCGACGCTCGACATGCGCCAGAGCTCCGACGTCCATGAGCGCGTGCTGTCCGAGCTGTTCGCGCGCGCCAAGGTCGAACCCGACTACGCCGGCCTGTCCGAACAGCAGAAGGTCGATCTGCTGCTGTCGGAACTGGACCGTCCGCGCCTGCTCTATTCGCCCTATGTCGACTATTCGGCGGAAACCAAGTCGGAACTCATGATCCTGCGCGTGGCGCGCGAAATCCGCCAGCGCTACGGCGACCGCGCGATCCGCAATTACATCATCTCGCACACCGAGACCGTGTCCGACCTGCTCGAGGTCCTACTGTTGCAGCGCGAGACCGGCCTGTTGCGCATGGAATGGGAAAGCGATGACGCCCTTGCGAACGCCAGGCTGGAACTGATGGTGATCCCGCTGTTCGAGACGATTCCCGACCTGCGCTGCGCCGCCGACATCATGGAGCGCTTCATCACCCTGCCGCAGGTGAAGCGCCTGATCGAGCAGCAAGGCCAGCTGCAGGAAGTCATGCTCGGCTATTCCGATTCGAACAAAGACGGCGGCTTCCTCACCTCGAACTGGGAACTCTACAAGGCCGAAGTCCGGCTGGTGGATATCTTCGAACGCGCCGGCGTCACCCTGCGCCTGTTCCACGGCCGCGGCGGCACCGTCGGCCGCGGCGGCGGGCCGAGCTACGAAGCGATCCTGGCGCAGCCGGCGGGCACGGTCAACGGCCAGTTGCGCCTGACCGAACAAGGGGAAATCATCGCCTCCAAGTTCTCCAATCCCGAAATCGGCCGCCGCAATCTCGAATTGCTGGTCGCGGCCACGCTCGAAGCGGGCCTGATGCCGCATGCGGCGGAAGGCAAGCGCGCCAAGCAATTGGCCGAATTCGAGCGCGTGATGGAAGAGCTGTCGGAGCGCGCCTACCGCGCCTACCGCAACCTGGTGTACGAGACGCCGGGTTTCACCGACTACTTCTTCTCGGCCACGCCGATCACGGAAATCGCGGAACTCAACATCGGCTCGCGCCCTGCGTCGCGCAAATCGACGCGCCGCATCGAAGACCTGCGCGCGATCCCCTGGGGCTTTTCGTGGGGCCAGTGCCGCCTGCTGCTGCCGGGCTGGTACGGCTTCGGCACGGCGGTCTCGACCTGGCTGGAAGAAAGCGCCGGCGCAAAGAGCAAGAAGCTGGCGACGCTGCGCGCCATGTTCAAGGAATGGCCATTCTTCGCGACGCTGCTGTCGAACATGGATATGGTGCTGGCGAAGACCGACCTGGCCGTCGCCTCGCGCTACGCCAACCTGGTCGCCGACAAGAAGCTGCGCAACACGATCTACAAGCGCATCGTCGGCGAGCACGAACGCACCGTGGCCTGCCTGTCGACGATCACCGGCGCCAAGGAACGCCTGGCGGGCAATCCGCTCCTGGCGCGTTCGATCAAGAACCGCTTCGCCTATCTCGATCCGCTCAACCACCTGCAGGTCGAACTGATCAAGCGCCACCGCGCGGCGACGCTGGAAGGCCGCAAGCTCGACGAGCGCGTGCGGCGCGGCATCCACCTGTCGATCAACGGCATCGCCGCCGGCCTGCGCAACACCGGCTGACGCAATCACGCAGGCTGGCACAAAGCGGCACCCGCGCCAGCCTGCCCTCTTTCCAAAGCGACATTCCCCTGGCGCGGCCTGCCGTCCCGTCGCGCCCTAGAGGCTGTTATGAACGCATGTGTTGCGTGAAATCCAAACGCGCATGGCGTACCGAAAGTTCTCTTCGGCCTTTCCGAAGCGCAATGCTATATTGAACTGGCCCTGCCGCTCTCCGCACCCGCTCGATCAGGCGGGGCTCAACGGGAGGACAACATCATGAAAATTACATGTTTAGCAATGGGGTTGCTGTTCAGCGTGGCGTCCCCGCTCGTCGCGGCCGAGTCGCTGGTCATCGGCGCCGAAGACGATTGGTATCCCTATGCCGGCACGGTCGACACGAAGCCCAAAGGCATGGCGGTCGACATCGTGCGCGAGGCTTTCAAGAAGGCGGGCATCGATGTGCAGTTTCAATCGATGCCCTATGCGCGCTGCATGGAAGAGGCCAAGGCCAGCAAGATCTTCGGCTGCTTCGATGCCGCCCGCAACAGCGTGCTCGAGAACCAGTACCTGTGGCATGCCAAGCCCTTGTTCAAGGCGAAGATCCTGATCTATGCGAAGGCGGATTCGACGGAAAAGGGATTGACCGCGAAAAGCCTCGAAGGCATGGACGTGGCGGTGACGCAGGATTACGAATACGGCGAGGCGTTCGACAGCAACCCGAAGATCAAGCGGGTGGTGTCCAAGCATGACGTCCAAGGTTTCCGGAAATTGCTGAATGGCCAGGTAAAGTACATGGTGGCCTACGAAAAGGTCGCCAATCACCTGTTCGCGCATCACAAGGCGGAAATGGGCGACAAATTCAAACCGGTCGGATCCACCGCGGAAGTCGGGCTGTATATCGCGATCGGCAAGAATTTCCCCAACGCGGCGAAATACATCGAACGATTCAACCAGGGATTCGACGGCATCGTGAAGGATGGCAAATACAAAGCCATCGAGAACGAATGGAAATGACGTCGGCAAAAGCGAAGTCCAGACGCCCGCTCACCCACACGACAGGACACCATATGACCATCGATCATCTTGCGCCGAAAGGCGCGCGCCGCATCGCCCCTCTTGCGTTCGGATGCCTCTTGCTCGCCTCCGCGCCGTCGCACGCGCAGAACACGGCTCCGGCGAACGCTCCCGCGCCGGCCTGGACCCATGCCGGCAACGTCTCCCTCGTGTCGGATTACCTGTTCCGCGGCGTGTCGCAGACCCAGGGCAAGCCGACCGTGCAAGCCACGATCGACTTCACTCACGCCAGCGGCGCCTACCTCGGGATATTCGGTTCGGGCGTCTCTCATGCCGCCTATAACAACGGCAACGGCGCCGAAATCGACCTCTACGGCGGCTATCGGCATTCGCTCTCCGCCGACGCCAACGTCGATGTCGGCGTGGTCACGTATTGGTATCCGGGCGCGCGTTACAATGCCGCCGGGCGCGAGGTCACCTATCATACGCAAGACTTCAAGATCGGCATAAACAAGGGGTCATTCAATGCCTACGCCTGGTACACGTTCAGCAAGCACTGGTTCGGGTTCGCGGTCGATCCCGCCAGCGGAGGCTTTGCGAAATCGCGCGGCACGACCTATTTCGAAGCGAATTGGAACCCCGAGATTTCGCCGGGACTCGTATTGAACCTGCATGCCGGCAGGCAGAACGTCCGCAACTTCTCGGCATTCGATTTCTACGACCTCAAGCTCGGCGTGACGAAAACCTGGGACAGCTGGACCATCTCGGCCGCCGCGATCCACAACAACGGCGATGCCGAAAGGAACGGTCTGCCCTACTGGACGTTCTTCAATGCGGACGGTTCGTCGAAGAAAGTGGTCGGCACGCGGCTGCTGCTGACGGCGGCACGCAATTTCTGAGGCAGCGGAAACAGGCGCGCGCCCGCGGCGCGCCTGCTTCATCGCACCAGCGCCTTGACCGCCGGCCACTGCCGGCGCGATATCGGCAGGCGGTCGTCGATGCCGCGGACGATCACCTGCCAAGCTTCCTGGCCGCGTTCCTGGTTGCCGCCTTCCTGTTCCGCATCGGCCTGCTGCGCCCCCTTCTCGACGCCGGCGATCGCGTCGCGCGCCACCAGCGCGTTGCGGTGTACGCGGATGAAGAGCGAGGCGAACTCCGCTTCCAGCGAGGTCAGCGATTCCTCGATCAAGTATTCATGCGTCTTCGTGCGGACCGTGACGTATTTCAGTTCCGCTTTCAGATACAGCACGTCTTCGACCGGCACCAGCAACAGCCGGTCGCGCTCCTGCACCGAAAAGTGCCGCCGGCGCGGCTGCAGTACCGCGGCCGCCGCCGCGACATCCTGCCGTTGCGCGCCGCGCATGGACGCCGCGCGCCGGATCGCCTCCGCCAGGCGCGCCGCGCGTACCGGCTTCAACAGGTAATCGAGCGCATGCACCTCGAATGCCTTGAGCGCATATTCGTCGTACGCCGTCACGAAGATCACGGCCGGCGCGCCGCCCGGCCTCCTCGCCAGGTGCGACGCCAGTTCGATGCCGGTCATGCCGGGCATCTGCACGTCGAGCAGGACGATGTCCGGACCGGTCCCGGCGATCCCGTCCAACGCCGCCTGGGCATGATCGGCGCTGCCTACCAGCTGATGCGGACACTCGTCGGCGATATCGGCCAGCAGCGTCGTCAGGCGCGCGCGCGCCGGCGCTTCGTCGTCGACGATGAAAATCCTGGGCGCCGCCTGATTCATCGTTCGTCCTTCACGTAGGGAAAGCGCAGGCGCACCTCGAACATGCCGCGCGCCTCCGCCGTCGTCAATTGCGCCTCCACGTCGTGCAGCAGCGCCAGCCGCTCGCGGATGTTGTCGAGCGCCATGTGATTTCCCTGCGAATGCGGCTGCGCGCCAGCGCCCGGAATGACCGGATTGACGACCGCGATCTCGATGCGGTCGATCGAGCGGCTGATGTCCACCTGGATCGTCACCGGCTCGCGCGCCGGCTCGACGCCGTAGTGCACGGCATTTTCGAGCAGCGGCTGCAGCAGCAATGCCGGTATCTGCGCGCGGCGCATCACCTCGTCGCCGACGTCGGCGGTTCGCCATTCCACTTGCAGGCGGTCGCCGAGGCGGATCTTTTCGATTGATAGATATTGCTTGCACAGCCTGATCTCGTCCTCGAGCGAGGTGATGTCGCGCGCGTCGCGCATCAGCACCCGGAACAGGTCGGCCAGATCTTCCAGCGTCGTTTCGGCGCGGCGCGGTTCGCTGCGGATCAGCGACAGCACGGCGTTCAGGCTGTTGAACAGGAAATGCGGGCGGATGCGCGCCTGCAGCGCCTGCAGCCGCGCCTCGACCAGCGCCGGCGAGAACGCCAGCGTGCGCAGCTCGAGATAGTGCTGCAGCACGATGCCGAACAGGCCGGCGATCAGCATGCCCTCGGTCGGCGTCACGCGCGTCAGTTCGCCGGCGGCCAGGAAGCGCGCGACAACGGCGGTGACGGCCGCCGGGACGCAAGCGCAGGCAAGGCGCTGCCCCCAGGGCGGGATGGTGCGGACGATGCGGCGCGCGCCGCACAGGGCCAGCAACGACGCCAGGCAGGCGATTTCGACCAGGATCGAGGCTTCGACGAAACGCATCGCGCCGGCTCGCCAGCCGGAGGACTGCAGCAAGATGCCGGCCAGGACGGCGCCGTTCACCGCCACCAGCACGCGAAACGCCACGCCGATGTTGCAGCAATCGGGAATCACGATGTCAAGCTTGCGAGGGGCGGCGGACGAGGGCGCGGTGTATGGCATCGGCGACAAGACGGTTCAATTGCTGGCGGGCTGACGGGCTTGTTTTATAATCATTGGCTGCAGCGGCGTCAATCCAGCCGATACGCTTTCCGCCTCCGCAGCCCTTCCCTACGCCTCACGATTTCTTTCGAGACAGCTCTATGACAGCACAACTTTCCAAAAAAAGCGAGGCGTGGTCCGCCCGCTTTTCCGAGCCGGTATCCGATCTGGTCAAACGCTACACCGCCTCGGTCTTCTTCGACAAGCGCATGGCCGCCTTCGATATCCAAGGCTCGCTCGCGCATGCCGAAATGCTGGCGCATCAGGGCATCATCGGCGCCCAGGACTACGCCGACATCCAGCGCGGCATGGCGCAAATCTCGGCCGAAATCGAATCCGGCCAGTTCGAATGGCTGCTCGACCTGGAAGACGTGCACCTGAATATCGAGAAACGCCTGACCGAACTGGTCGGCGACGCCGGCAAGCGCCTGCACACCGGCCGCTCGCGGAACGACCAGGTGGCGACCGATATCCGCCTCTACCTGCGCAGCGCGATCGACGACATCGGCGGCCTGCTGCGCGAACTGCGCCTGGCCCTGCTCGACCTGGCCGAGCAGCATGCCGACACCATCCTGCCCGGCTTCACCCACATGCAGGTGGCGCAGCCGGTGACCTTCGGCCATCACATGCTGGCCTACGTCGAAATGTTCGGCCGCGACGCCGAGCGCATGGCGGATTGCCGGCGCCGCGTCAACCGCCTTCCGCTCGGCGCCGCCGCCTTGGCCGGCACTACATTCCCGATCGACCGCGAGCGGGTGGCCGCGACGCTCGGCTTCGAAGACATCTGCCGCAACTCGCTCGACGCCGTCTCCGACCGCGATTTCGCGATCGAATTCTGCGCCGCCGCCGCGCTCGTCATGACGCACGTCTCGCGCATGTCGGAAGAACTGGTGATCTGGATGAGCCCGCGCGTCGGCTTCATCGACATCGCCGACCGCTTCTGCACCGGCTCGTCGATCATGCCGCAGAAGAAAAACCCGGACGTGCCGGAACTGGCGCGCGGCAAGACCGGCCGCGTCAACGGCCACCTGATCGCGCTGCTCACGCTGATGAAAGGCCAGCCGCTGGCCTACAACAAGGACAATCAGGAAGACAAGGAGCCGCTGTTCGACACGGTCGACACCGTCACCGACACACTGCGCATCTTCGCCGACATGGCGCGCGGCATCACGGTGAAAGCCGATGCGATGCGCAGCGCCGCCTTGCAAGGCTATGCGACGGCGACCGACCTGGCCGACTACCTGGTCAAGAAGGGTCTGCCGTTCCGCGACGCGCACGAAGCCGTCGCCCATGCGGTGCGCGTCTGCGTCGACCGGGGCTGCGATTTGAGCGACCTGCCGCTCGACGAATTGCGGAAATTCTCGGCGCTGATCGAGGCCGACGTATTCCAGGTGCTGTCGCTGGAAGGCTCGGTCGCCGCGCGCGATCATGCCGGCGGCACCGCGCCGGAGCAGGTGCGCGCGGCCATCGCCCGCGTGCGCGACCAGCTCGGCGGATAACGTGCCAGCGAACCGCGCCCGCTTCCGTGGCGGGCGCGGCTCTCGAAAGCGCCGCCCTCCTCCCTCCCCCTCCTTCGCGTCCCTCGCCCCCTACGCATACGTAGTTTCACGTAAGCGCAATTGCCGAACCTGCATCATTTAGATGAAAAAATCGCGCAGTTTCGGTAAGCTGCGTCAAAAGATATGCTGCCGTCCGACAAGGCGCGCGTTTGCAGTTTGAAATGACTTATACTGCGCCGACATTCCGGTCTCAGGCCACTCGGGAAACGTCCTCAAGAACGTGCCGAGCATCCCGGCGCAGGCTCGACGATTTTTCAATAACGATGGAGACAGAACATGTCTTTCTTACTCTCGCTGTCGAGATTCATTGACGCGGTCAATGAAAAAATCGGCTTGGCCGTCAGTTGGGCGCTGCTGGTCGCGGTCCTCATCTGCAGCGGCAACGCGCTGATCCGGTATGCCTTCAACATGAGCTCGAACGCCTGGCTCGAGATCCAGTGGTATTTGTTTTCGGCGGTCTTCCTGCTCGCCACTTCTTATACGCTCAAGCGCAACGAACACGTGCGCATCGACGTGATCGCCGGCCGCTTCTCCAAACGCACGCAGGTCTGGATCGATGTCTTCGGCTTTCTGCTCTTTCTGCTGCCGATGACGCTGATCGTCCTCTATTACTCTGTGCCGTACGCGCTTGAGTCCTATCGCGGACAGGAATTGTCGAGCAATGCCGGCGGTTTGATCGTCTGGCCCGCCAAGGCGCTGATTCCGCTCGGCTTCGCGATGCTGACGCTGCAAGGCATCTCGGAATTCATCAAGCGCGTCGGCTACCTGCTCGGCCGCGTCGACGCCAGCGCATTCGAAAAGCATGTCACGACGCCGAAAGACGAAATCGAGGCGATCAAGGCCGCCAACAAACTGAACTGATCGCTGGAGAATGGTAATGACGGAATTCCTCATCGCAAATATGGCGCCGATCATGTTCGGCGCCCTGGTCGTCTTCCTGCTGTCCGGCTTCCCGGTGGCATTTTCGCTGGCGGCCAACGGCTTGTTCTTCGGCTTCCTCGGCATCGAGCTTGGCTTGCTGAAACCGGAGCTGCTGCAGGCGCTGCCGAACCGCATCTTCGGCATCATGGCCAACGATACCTTGCTGGCGATCCCCTTCTTCACCTTGATGGGCCTGGTGCTCGAGCGCTCCGGCATGGCCGAGGACTTGCTCGATACCATCGGCCAGCTGTTCGGCCCGCTGCGCGGCGGCGTGGCCTATGCCGTGATCTTCGTCGGCGCGCTGCTCGCCGCGACGACCGGCGTGGTGGCCGCCTCGGTGATCTCGATGGGCTTGATCTCGCTGCCGGTCATGCTGCGCTACGGCTACGACAAGAAAATTGCCTCCGGCGCGATCGCTGCCTCCGGCACGCTGGCCCAGATCATCCCGCCTTCGCTGGTGCTGATCGTGATGGCGGACCAATTGGGCCGCTCGGTCGGCGACATGTACCAAGCCGCGTTCGTGCCCGGTCTCCTGCTGACCGCGCTGTACGCCGGCTACGTGCTCAGCGTATCGATCTTCAAGCCGCACTGGGTGCCGGCATTGCCGCCGGAAGCGCGCAACTTGCGCGAGCCGAACGGCGACAGCGGCGTCAAGTCGCTGGTGGTCCTGTTGGTGCTCGCGGTTGCCGGCTCGTTCGCGTTCGCGGAGGCGTACGGCGCCAGCCGCCCCGACCTGCCCGCCGGCAACGTCGGCATCTTCGCTGCGTCGGTCGGCATCATCGGCGCCTTCGTCCTGGCCCTGATCAACCGCCAGTTCAAGATCGGCCTGCTGTCGCGCCTGGCCGAGAAAGTCGTGTTCGTGCTGATCCCGCCGCTGGCCCTGATCTTCCTCGTGCTCGGCACCATCTTCATCGGCGTCGCGACCCCGACCGAAGGCGGCGGCATGGGCGCGCTCGGCGCCATGGTCCTGGCATTGATGAATCGCCGCCTGTCCTGGGATCTGCTCAAGCAGGCGATGAACTCGACGGCGCGCCTGTCCTGCTTCGTCCTGTTCATCCTGATCGGCTCGACCGTGTTCGCGCTGATCTTCCGCGGCGTCAACGGCGACATCTGGGTCGAACACCTGCTGTCCTCGCTCCCGGGCGGCAATACCGGCTTCCTCATCGTGGTGAACGTCCTGTTCTTCGTACTGGCCTTCTTCCTCGATTTCTTCGAATTGGCCTTCATCCTGGTGCCGCTGGTCGGCCCGGTCGCGGAAAAGCTCGGCATCGACCTGATCTGGTTCGGCGTGCTGCTCGGCGTGAACATGCAAACCTCGTTCATGCATCCTCCGTTCGGCTTCGCCTTGTTCTATCTGCGCTCGGTGGCGCCGAAGGAAGTGAAGACGTCGGATATCTATTGGGGCGCCGTGCCTTTCGTGGTGATCCAAGTGCTGATGGTCAGCTTGATCATCGCATTCCCCGGACTGGTGAGTGTGGCGTCGAAAACGGACATGAAAGAACAGATCGAATTGAAGGTCGATCTGAACCAGGATGGCGGCGCCCCCGCGCCCGAGACGACGGACGGTACTCCCCAACTGAATTTCTCGACCGAGGGCGACGCCAAGCAGGAAAGCGATAAGAAAGACGAAGGCGAGATCCAGTTGAACTTCTCGTCCGACACGGACAAGAAATAATCGCCCGACTCCCGCCCCCGGCCCCGCAAGGCATGTCCTGCGGGGCTTTTTATTGCGCATGGCCAGGGCGATACCGATATGATTTCGTGATCCACCAACAACCGGGATCGGCGCAGCACAAGTCGTCGATTTCGGCCTTGGCTAATGCGATCGCGTCGAACATGAAACTGGCGGCGGACATCTTGAACCTGTTCGACCGCAAGGACGGCGATATCGACTCTCCCTATGCCACGCGCCGGCCGGAAGAAACGGCGCCGGTGGATGACATCCGTACGCTGCCGGCCGAACCCGGCACAGCCAGCGACTGGCCTTGACCGTCAGTTTCCAAGGCTCATGCCACGAAAAACAAAACCCGCAGGCTTGCGCTCTGCGGGTTTCGCGTCGAGGGCGACGGGAATTACTTCTTCGGTGCTGCCTTGCCCGGATTGATCAGGTAGTTCTGCAGCGTCGCCTCGGCCACCGACGCCCACTGGTTCTGATCCTGGCGGAAGCGCTTCCACGGTTCGTAGATCTTCTTGAACTTGGCGTTCTTCGCGGCTTCCTCTTCCATCACGTCGTTCGCCGCCTGGTAGCAGGCATCCATGATCTCGCGCGAGTAGCTGCGCAGCTTGACGCCGTTCTTGAGCAGACGCGCCAAAGCCGCCGGATTCTTGGCGTCGTATTCGGATTGCATCACGACGTGCGCTTCATAGGACGCCGCCTCGATCGCGCCTTGATATTCCTTCGGCAGCTTCTCCCACTCCTTGATGCCGACATAGAACGACAGTTGCGGACCGGCTTCCCACCAACCCGGCGCATAGTAGAACGGCGCCACCTTGAAGAAACCGAGCTTCTCGTCGTCGTACGGGCCGACCCATTCGGCGGCGTCGATGGTGCCCTTCTCGAGCGCCGGATAGATGTCGCCGCCGGCGATCTGCTGCGGCACCAGGCCCAGGCGCTGCATCACGCGGCCGGCGAAGCCGCCGATACGCATCTTCAGGCCGTTCATGTCCTTGACCGTCTTCACTTCCTTGCGGAACCAGCCGCCCATCTGGGCGCCGGTGTTGCCGCCCATGAAGTTGATGATGCCGTAATCCTTATAGAATTCGCGCAGCAATTCGCGGCCGCCGCCCTGATCGAACCAGGCGGTCTGCTGACGCGACGTCAGACCGAACGGCACGGCGCAATCGAAGGCGAAGGTCGGATCCTTGCCGAAGTAATAATAGGGAGCCGTATGCCCCATCTCGACCGTGCCGGCCTGTACCGCGTCCATCACCTGGAGCGCCGGAACGATCTCGCCGCCGGCGAAAACGCGAATGTTGAACTTGCCGCCCGTCAGTTGCGCCACGCGCTTGCTGAAAGTCTCCGCCGCGCCGTAGATGGTGTCGAGCGATTTCGGGAAACTCGATGCCAAGCGCCAGTTGAGGGTGGGTAGCGATTGCGCCAAGGCCGGCGCGGCTACCGCGCCGACTGATGCGCCAACGGCGGCTTTCTTGAGAAACGAACGGCGTTCCATGTTATCTCCTCAGGTTGAACGACAAAATCCAGAATCCTGCATTGTTACAACTTAGCATTTCGGTATGCTGTCCGGATTGTAGGGGCGCAATGATTGCCTTGCAATACCGGACACTATTGCATTCCTACAACAACGGCTCGTGGCAGGGACAATCGGTTCTCGGTGCGCAAGCTACGTGTAAGTTTTCTGCTGTAGCTTGCGCCCCGCTCAAACCGGAATTATTTGCGATTGATCATGAAATTTTGGATTTGCGTCTCCGCCACCGAGAACCATTGATTCTGATCCTGGCGGAAGCGCTTCCACGGTTCGTAGATCTTCTTGAACTTGGCGTTCTTCGCGGCTTCCTCTTCCATCACGTCGTTCGCCGCCTTGTAGCATGCCTCCATGACTTCCCTCGGGAAGCTGCGCAATTTGACGCCGTTCTTGAGCAAACGCGCCAGAGCCGCGGGATTCTTGGCGTCGTATTCGGACTGCATCACGACGTGAGCTTCATAGGACGCCGCCTCGATCGCTGCCTGATAATCCTTCGGCAGCTTCTCCCACTCCTTGATGCCGATGTAGAAGGATACCTGGAGCCCCGGCTCCCACCAGCCCGGCGTGTAATAAAACGGCGCCACTTTGTAGAAGCCGAGCTTCTCGTCGTCGTACGGACCGATCCATTCGGCGGCGTCGATGGTGCCCTTCTCGAGCGCCGGATAGATGTCGCCGCCGGCGATCTGCTGCGGCACCAGGCCCAGGCGCTGCATCACGCGGCCGGCGAAGCCGCCGATACGCATCTTCAAGCCGTTGAGATCCCGCACGGCCTTCACTTCCCGGCGGAACCAGCCGCCCATCTGGGCGCCGGTGTTGCCGCCCATGAAGTTGACGATGCCGTAGTCCTTGAAGAACTCGCGCGTCAGCGCTTTGCCGCCGCCCTGGTCGAACCAGGCGGTCTGCTGGCGGGAATTGAGGCCGAACGGCACGACACCATCAAAGGCGAAGGTCGGATCCTTGCCGAAGTAATAGTAGGAAGCGGTGTGCCCCATCTCGACCGTGCCGGCCTGCACCGCGTCCATCACCTGGAGCGCCGGAACGATCTCGCCGCCGGCGAAAACGCGGATGTTGAATTTGCCGTTGGTCAGCTGCGCCACGCGCTTGCTGAAAGTCTCCGCCGCGCCGTAGATGGTGTCGAGCGATTTCGGAAAGCTCGACGCCAGGCGCCAATTGATGACGGGCTGGGTTTGCGCCAGGGCCGGCGCCGCCATCGTGCCGACGGCAGCGCCGGCGGCGGCCTGTTTGAGAAATGAACGACGTTCCATGTCTATTGCCTCCTGAGGTTCAAAACACATCGATAAACTGCCCGGCAAGCCGCTTGCCGCCCACGCTGCAAACACGGCACGCTTGCTTGTTCGACGTAAATTGTAGGAGGCGCAACAGGAGCACCGACACTTAAAACCACGTAGGCGAAAGCCTATTTCTACCTACGTGAAACTACGTGGATGAAAGGTTTCCAGCCGCCTCAGCTTCCAGCGATGGTCATTTCCTCGATCAGGATCGATCCGGTCTGCTTCGTGCCGCGGATCAGGGTGTCGGCGCCGACGCCGACGATTTTGGCGAACATATCCTTCAGGTTGCCGGCGATCGTGATCTCCTCGACCGGATACTGGATCACGCCGTTCTGCACCCAGTAGCCCGATGCGCCGCGCGAATAGTCGCCGGTCACGTAATTGACGCCCTGGCCCATCAGCTCGGTGACCAAGAGGCCGGTGCCGAGTTTCTTCAGCATCGCCTTGAAATCGTCGGCGGGCGCGGTGAGCGCCGAGGTCAGCGACAGGTTGTGCGAACCGCCGGCATTGCCGGTCGTCTTCATGCCCAGCTTGCGCGCCGAGTAGGTCGAGAGGAAATAGCCTTGCACGACGCCATCCCGCACCACGTCGCGCCGGCTGGTCTTGACGCCCTCCTCGTCGAACGGCGCCGAGCCGACCGCGCCGAGGACGTGCGGATCTTCGAGAATCTGGATGTGCGGCGCGAACACCTGCTGGCCGAGCGAATCGAGCAGGAAGGTCGATTTGCGATAGAGGGCGCCGCCCGACACCGCCTGTACGAAGGCGCCGAGCAAGCCGGCCGCCAGCGGCGCCTCGAACAGCACCGGGCACTTGCGCGTATCCAGCTTGCGCGCGTTCAAACGCGCCAGCGCGCGTTCGGCGGCATAGCGGCCGATGTCTTCCGGCCGCGCCAGATCCTTCGGATCGCGCATCGACGAATACCAATCGTCGCGTTGCATGTTGGCGCCCTTGCCGGCGATCGGCGCGACCGAGATCGTGTGGCGCGAATACGGATAGCCGCCGATGAAGCCGCGCGAATTGGCGGCGACGAAGTGCGACTGCTGGGCATAGACGCTGGCGCCCTCGCTATTGGTGATCCGCTTGTCGACGGCGAAGGCGGCGGCCTCGGCGCGCTTGGCCAGTTCGGTCGCCTCTTCTGCGGAAATCAGCCAGGGATAGAACAATTCGAGGTCGCGCGGCTGCATTTCGAGCGTATCGGCCTCCGGCAGGCCCGCGCAATCGTCCTCGGCCGTGAAGCGCGCGATGTTGTAGGCGGCATCGACCGTGTCGCGCAAGGCTTGCCGGGAGAAATCGGAGGTGCTGGCGTTGCCGCGCCGCACATGCGGGCGCTCGCCAATGTAGACGGTGACCCCGATGCCCTTGTCCTTGTTCTGTTCGATCGTCTCGATATTACCCTTGCGCACCGTGACCGCGAGGCCGTTGCCTTCGCTGGCTTCGACGGCGGCATCCGAGGCGCCCTTTTCCCGGGCGAAACGCAGGACGTCTTCGGCGATTTGTTTCAACTGGGCCTGGCTGTGAATGAATACGGAGTCGCTCATGGGCTGTTCTAGGTGGATTGAGGTTCCGGACAGGGTAACGCCGGATGGCGATCCCGATCCTGCTGTACGTTAAAATAGCAATCATAGCAGCCGTTAAACAAAAGGCCTTCCCGGCCCCACTCCCATGCCAAATCCCAATCGAGGCTCCTGCGGCTTCCAATCCAATGAATTCGAGCAGGAATACGACCGTCCGTCCAAGTCGCAACTGAAGCGCGAAATGACCGCGCTGCAAAAGCTCGGCGAAGACCTGGTCAACGAACCGAAGGATCGCGTGATGCGCGTACCGATGCCGGAAGACGTGCGCGACGCCATCCTCGAGTGCCAGAAAATCAAGGACCACGAAGGCCGGCGCCGCCAGCTGCAATTCGTCGGCAAGAAAATGCGCTCGCTCGACGAGGAAGAAATCGCGGCCATCCAGCGCACCATCGACAGCTGGCGCGGCGCGTCCAAGGCCGAAACCGCCGCGATGCACGCGCTGGAGCGCCGCCGCGAGAAGCTGCTGGCGGACGACGGCGCGCTGACCGAATTGAAATCCGAATTCCCGGACGCCGACGTGCAGCAATTGCGCACGCTGATCCGCAATGCGCGCAAGGAGCAGGCCGAGAACAAGCCGCCCAAGGCATATCGCGAGATCTTCCAGGTGCTCAAGCAGTTGCAGAACGCCCAGGCCAAGCCGCAAGCCGAAGACGACCATGACGAATCCGAAGAAGACTGATCCCGACGAGCTGTTGATCGGCCTGGTCTCCATCTCCGACCGCGCCTCCTCCGGCGTCTACGAGGACCAAGGCATTCCCGCCCTGCGCGACTGGTTCTCGGCCGCGCTGAAGAGCCCATGGAAGATGGAGACACGCCTGATTCCGGACGAACGCGCCGTCATCGAAAAAACCCTGATCGAACTGGTCGACGAAGCCGGTTGCGACCTAGTGCTGACCACCGGCGGCACCGGTCCGGCCCGGCGCGACGTGACGCCCGAGGCCACGCTGGCCGTCGGCACCAAGGAGATGCCCGGCTTCGGCGAACAGATGCGGCAGATCAGCCTGAAATTCGTGCCGACCGCGATCCTGTCGCGCCAGGTCGCCGTGATCCGCGAGACCGCCGATCATGCCGCCCTGATCATGAATCTGCCGGGACAGCCGAAATCGATCAAGGAAACGCTGGAAGGCCTGAAGGATGCCGACGGCAAGCCGGTAGTGCCCGGCATCTTCGCCGCCGTGCCCTACTGCATCGACCTGATCGGCGGCCCCTATGTGGAAACCGACGAGGCGGTGTGCAAGGCATTCCGGCCGAAGTCGGCGCTCCGCCAACCCAAATAATCCGCACTCTACGAAAAGCAAGATGTCCCATACCCAACTCGACACCATCCAGATCGAAACCGCCCCCAATCCGACCGTCTCCATCATCTGGATGCACGGCCTGGGCGTCGACGGCCACGACTTCGCGCCGATCGTGCAGGAACTCGATCTCGCCGGCTGCCCGCCGATCCGCTTCATCTTCCCGCATGCGCCGATGATGCCGGTCACGATCAACAACGGCTATGTGATGCGCGCCTGGTACGACATTCTCGGCGTCGATCTCGTGCGGCGCGAGGACGAAGCGGGACTGCGCAAGTCGCAGGCGATGATCGAGCGCCTGATCGAGCAGGAAAAAGCGCGCGGCATCGCGGCCGGCCGCATCGTGCTGGCCGGTTTCTCGCAAGGCTGCGCCATGGCCCTGCAAACCGGGTTGCGGCATCCGGAAAAACTGGCCGGCCTGCTCTGTCTGTCCGGCTACCTGCCGCTGCACACCGCGGTCCCCGAGGAACGCCATGCCGCCAACCAGGGCACGCCGATCTTCCTGGCGCACGGCCGCGGCGATCCGGTCGTGCCCATCCTGCGCGCCGAGCAATCGCGCGACATCCTCACGTCGCTCGGCTACGCCGTCGAATGGCATGATTACCCGATGCCGCACTCGTTGTGCGGGGAAGAGATCGACGACATCGGCGCCTGGCTCAAGCGCGTGCTTGCCTGATCCGGCCGGACCGACGAAAAAAAGGGGGCGCATCGATTGCGCCCCCTTTTGCATCCGTGCCTGCGGCATCGGCCTACTTGAACACCACCGTCTTGTGGCCGTTGAGCAGGATGCGATGCTCGACGAACCATTTCACGGCGCGCGCCAGCACCACGCATTCCACGTCGCGGCCGATCGCGGTCAGCGTTTCCGGATCCATGGCATGGTCGACGCGCTCGACATCCTGCTCGATGATCGGTCCCTCGTCCAGATCGCTGGTGACGAAATGCGCCGTCGCGCCGATCAGCTTCACGCCTCGGTCGTGCGCCTGGTAGTAGGGCTTGGCGCCCTTGAAGCTCGGCAGGAAGGAATGATGGATGTTGATCGCGCGTCCCTTCAAGGCTTCGCACATTTCCGGCGACAGGATCTGCATGTAGCGCGCCAGCACCACGAGATCGATCTCGTTGGCGTCGACGATTTCCAGCACGCGCCGTTCCTGGGCGCGCTTGGCTTCGGCGGAAGCGCCGGCCGCGAGCGGCAGATGGTGGAACGGAATGTTGTAGCTGGCGGCGAGCTGATAGAACTCGGTGTGGTTGGAGACGATGGCCGGAATCTCGACCGGCAGCAGCCCACTGCGATAGCGGAACAGCAGATCGTTCAGGCAATGGCCGATCTTCGACACCATCAGCATCACGCGCGGCTTGCGGCGCGCGTCGTGCAATTGCCACTCCATCTGCATGGAGGCCGCCAGCGCCGCGAAATCCGCGCGCAAGGCCGCATCGTCGGCCGCGCCCTCCTCCTTCGAGAAATGCACGCGCATGAAGAACAGTTTCGATTGTTCGTCGCCGAACTGGGCGGAATCGATGATGTTGCAGCCGTGCTCGACCAGGAAGCCGGAGACGCGATGCACGATGCCGCGGCGGTCGAGGCAAGAGATGGTAAGAATGTATTCGGGGTGGTTCATGATGGCGTAGTGCGAAAATTCGAACGGCTATTGTCGCACGGCTTGCCGCCGCCAAAACGATAAGCCCGCGCGGCCGCCGCCGCGCGGGCTTATCACACCACTATCGCAACGCCGGAATGGCTTACGGCGCCGTCTTGGCGACCGACAGATTGCGCGCCGCCGCGGTCGCGGCGGTATTGACCTGGATGTCGCCGGAGAGCTGGCCGCCTTCCTCGATCACCACCTTGCCATAGCGGACCTTGCCGGACACCTTGCCGGTCGCATAGATGACGAGCTTCTGGCGCACGGTCACGTCGCCGTCGAATTCGCCGTGGATCTCGGCGATGTCGACTTCGGCCGACCCCTTGAACGCGCCGCGTTCGGAGATCTGGATCACGCGCGAATCGATCGTCGCCTCGACACGGCCTTCGACCACGAGCGTATCGCAATCGGTGATCTCGACGCCCTTGAGTTTGATGTTGGGACCGACAATCAATTTGCTACCTTGTTCGTTCGTGCTGGACATGGCTGGAGATGTGGTGGATGTGGTGGTTGCGATAGAGGTGTTCACGATGCCGCCGATGGGCGTGCCGGCGCTGGCTTTGGCAATGCCCGATCCGCCGTTCTGGCCGAGAGTGCTGGTGCTGCTTGGGGATGGATTTGGCGTATTGGTTTCGCGCTTGCCAAAAAGCGATTCGGATCGAAGCATGAGATCTCCTATGTAACGAGAAGCGTTGAACGATAAGACGCTGACAGCAAATTGTTGGTATCGACGGACCTCGCGCACAACGGGCGCGCGCCCTGCAAGCCGCGTTGCTGCGCGGACTTAGGGCTTGGTCCGCGGCAATTGCGGAAAGTTCCGAGGATTTTTCCAGCTGTTACAAATCGAAAAGCACGTTCGTTCGTATTTTTTTGGTATAGTGGGCGGGTTTACTACCCATCACATGGAACCGACATGACCGCCACGATCAGCAATCAGCAATTCCGCCTCGCCGCCCGTCCGGTCGGCATGGTCAAGCCCAGCGACTGGAATACCACCTCCGAGCCGGTACGCGATCTGGCCGACGGCGAGATCCTCGTCAAGGCGCTCTACCTGTCGCTCGACCCGGCCATGCGCGGCTGGATGAACGATGCCAAGTCCTATATCCGCCCGGTCGCGATCGGCGAAGTGATGCGGGCCGGCGGCATCGGCAAGGTGGTGGCGTCGAAATCGCCGCGATTCGCGGCCGGCGACTATGTCTCCGGCGGCATCGGCGTGCAGCAATACTGGATCGGCGCGGCCGACGATCGGTCCGCCGCCTTCTACAAGGTCGACCCGAAGGCGGCCCCGCTGCCGAAATACCTGAACGCGCTCGGCATGCCTGGCATGACGGCTTACTTCGGCCTGCTCGAGATCGGCCAGCCCAAGGCCGGCGAGACCGTGGTGGTGTCCGGCGCCGCCGGCGCGGTCGGCCAGACCGTCGGCCAGGTCGCCAAGCACAAGGGCTGCCGCGTGGTCGGCATCGCCGGCGGCAAGGAGAAATGCGATTTCGTCGTCAACGAGCTCGGCTTCGACGCCTGCATCGATTACAAGAACGAGTCGGTGAAGGACGGCTTGAAAGCGCATTGCCCGCAAGGCGTCGACATCTATTTCGACAATGTCGGCGGCGACATCCTCGATACGGTGCTCACCCGCATCAACATGAAGGCGCGCATCATCATCTGCGGCGCCATCTCGCAGTACAACAACGACGGCAAGACCGCGACGAAAGGCCCGTCGAACTACCTGTCTCTGCTGGTCAACCGCGCGCGCATGGAGGGCATGGTGGTGTTCGACTATGCCGACCGCTATCACATCGCGGCGGCGGAGATGGGGAAATGGATGAAGGAAGGCACGTTCAAGACGCGCGAGGATATCGTCGACGGCATCGAGCGGTTCCCGGAGGCCTTGAACATGCTGTTCGACGGACGCAACTTCGGGAAACTGATCCTGAAGATCGCGGACGACGACGGCGTCTGATGTGCCGGGGACAGAGCATCGCCAATGCCATGGCCGGCTCCGTCCCGCGATGAAAAAATAAAAAGGCGCTGCGTTCGCAGCGCCTTTTTCGTCGCGAGAGATCGGCTTAGTTGCGAACCACGCGCTTGTACTCGTTGGTACGGGTATCGATCTCGATCGTGTCGCCCTGGTCGACGAACAGCGGCACTTGCACGGTGAAGCGATGCGCCTCGATGGCGTTCTCGATCAAGGCGTCCTTCAGGACGTTGCCGGAGGTGTTGCCCTTGACGGCCGGCTCCGAGTAGACGATCTGGCGGGCGATGGTGATCGGCAATTCGACGGAAATCGCCTTGCCGTCATAGAACACGGCTTCGCACTCCATGCCTTCCTTCAGGTAATGCAATGCATCGCCCAGGTTCTCCTCTTCGATCTCGTACTGGTTGTACTCTTCGTCCATGAACACATAGAGCGGATCGGCGAAATACGAGTAGGTGACCGGCTTCTTGTCGAGGATGACGACGTCGAACTTGTCGTCGCCGCGGAACACGTTTTCCAGGGGCGCGTTGGTCAGAAGATTCTTCATCTTCCATTTGTAGGTGAAGCCCGTGCGGCTCGAACCGTTGACGTCGGAACGGAGCACGATGAAGGGCTTGCCGTCGACCATAATGATGTTGCCGACACGAATTTCTTTTGCAGGTTTCATAGAGAATGTACGTAAAAAATAAGTTGCATGAAAATCATCTCTCGCCGCATGGCCAACAGCGCCGCAAGCTCGCGTTCGATCTCATGTTCGACCGGAACGTTACAGATTAACCGCTTATTATATCTCGTTTTTCGCGGCTTTCTCTCGAAGCGAGGCGGCGAACTTCAGCAAATTGGAGGCGAGGTCGCCGTTTGCAAGCACCTGCCGCTCCCATTCGGCGGACCGGCACGCCATTTTCCGCAGGTCGGATCGGAACGGCGGCCATAGCCTCGCGCAGGCGGCTTGCTCGTCCCCGCCGTCCTGGCTCGCGCCGTTCCAGAACCAGGTGAAGGCGCTCAAGCTCTCGATGTCCGCTGCATAGCGCTGCAGGAATGCGCGCAATTTCTTGTGATGCAGATTCTTGTCCTGCGGGTAGATATGCCAGACGAACGGCTTGCCCGCCCACTGCGCGCGGACGAAGGAATCCTCTCCGCGAACGAAATTGAGGTCGCATGCCCAGAGCAGCCGGTCGTAATCCGACTGCTCCACGAAGGGCAATACCCGCAGCGTGAGCGCACCGCGGGTGCGCCACGCTCCGGCCATGGCCGGCCCTTCCAGGAATGCCTGGACCGCCGTGTCGGCGACGCCTTCCGGCACCAGGCCGGTGACCGGGGTCGTGCCGTGCCGCCAGGCATCGAACAATGCCGCGACCGGCGCGTGCGGATAGCAGAACAGGGACGCCTTCAGCGACGCCATTTCTGCCGGCGTCACGCCGAAACGGGCGAGAAAGTCCGCCATGACCGACGGCTCCGATTGGGAGCAGCGGCGTTGCTCATCGAGCGAAGACTCGCGCAGCAGGCCGCCGGTCTTGCCGGTGAAGCCGGGGAAAAAGAAATATTTCGTCAACGGCAGGCGCGGATGCGGCGACGGCAAGGTATGACACCCCTCCACCCATTCCTCGGCGCTCAATCCTTCCAGGTTGAGCCATACCGGCCGCGGCTCGCATTGCGCCATGGCGGCGATGTAGCCCGGCGGGATGTCGCAGGCGAAGAATTCGATGACGATATCCGCGACCTCGCCGGCGGAGAACACGCCTTCCTGGTCGCGCCAATGGCGCACCGTCACGTCGGCGAGCTGTTGCACCTCGGCGTCGACCGCGACCTCATGGCAGAGACGCCGAAAACTCCGCAAATCGTCCACCCACAGGGTGACGGCGATGCCATGCTCCTGCTGCAATTGGCGGGATAAGCGCCAGCAGATGCCGATGTCGCCGTAGTTATCGACGACCTTGCAGAAGATGGCGAGGGAAGTGGTTGGATTCTGACGGACGGACATCGTGCGGCGGGCAGGCTGAAACCGGAAAGCTGCAAGCCTACACCGTTCTCATCCTTCGAGAAACCTTGGCTATTTCTCCGGACGAATTTCCGTGATCGGCCCCGACAGCGCGCCCAGGAAGGCCACCAGGTCGCGCATCTCTTCCTCCGAGAGGGGCGTCGGTTTGCGCTCGTTCTGCCCCAGCGCCGACTTCGGCGCGTCGACGTAATGTCTGACCACATCCGGCAGCGACGCGATCTGGCCGGCGTGCATGTAAGGCGGCCGCGCCGCGACATTGCGCAGGCTGGGCGTCTTGAACGCGCCCGCCATGCGCGGATCGTCGGTCGCCAGGAACTGCAGCTCTCCGCATTGGTCGGGCTGCGCATCGCTGAACTTGCCGAGGCAATTGAATTCATCTTCCTGCAGCTTGGCGATCGCCGCCGAACGGCCGGGGTCCGGCTTGCCTGGAACGCGCGGCGGGACGCCGGTATTGTGGAAATGGCCGTCGGTCAGCAGCGGACCGTTGTGGCAGGTCACGCATTGTCCCTTGTTGATGAAGATCCGCAGGCCGTTCTTTTCCTCGCGGCTGAGGGCTTGCTTGGCCGCCTTGTCGCCGCTCAGCACGCCATGCACATAGCGGTCGAAGCGGGACTCTCCGTAGTACAGCGTCTTCTCGAAGGCCGCCAGCGCCTTGCCCATATTGGCGAAGACGCGGGTGACGTCCGCGCGCGCCTTGTCGCTCAGCGCCGCCCAGGCGGCACGCTCGGCGGGCGAACCGAACGGCCCGGCATCCTGCGGCAAGCCTGCAAGATCCGGCATGGGACCGAACAGGCGCTCGTATTCGTCGCGGTAGTGCTCGCTCAACAGGCGGGCGTATTTCATGCGCGTGCCGCCGTGTTCCACCGGATCTTCGAGCGGCCCCAAGGCTTGAGCCCAGAGACTATCCTTGCGGCCGTCCCAGAATAGAAACGGACTGAATCCGGCGGCCGCCAGCGGCATGGCGCGGCGCGAGCCTGTGCCGACGCCGATCGCCACCGGGCGGCCGTCCTGGAATTCGCGGCCGGGATCGTGGCAGCTGGCGCACGAGACGGCCTGATTCGCGCTGAAGCGCCGATCCGAAAAAATGCGTTTGCCGAGATCAACCGCCGCGCGCATGTCCTCGACCCGGTTGGAAGGATCCTTCGGCGCGGGGCCCAGTTTGCCGATATGCATCGACTCCAGGACGGCGCGTTCGCTATCGCTCCAACTGTCGAACCAACCGAACCAGTCGCCCCCCATCGAAAACGACAAGGACGAGGTTCCCGCGATCGCGGCGAAGGCGGCCAATGCCAGCTTGAATTTGGTGTTCTTTTTCATGATCGGCAATTCGACGCGACACGCGCGTTCCCGGCTAGCGGCAGCGCCATTATTTCTTGACTGGCAATGCAATCACCTTGTTCAGCGTGATCTGGTCGTTGCCGAGCGCGGATTGGATATCGAGCTTGATTTCCCACCAGCCGGTCATGCTGAATTTCACGCCTTCCAGCAGGTAGCGGCCGTTGCCGAGGTTCTTCGTCACCCGCGGCTGGGTCGGGAAGCCGTGCCCATGCTGCGGCATGCCGCCGTCGACCTTGATCCTGGCGTTGTCGATCGGCTCGCCGTTGGCGTTCGTCAACAGGATTTCCCACGGATGGATCTTGTTGACGACGATCGGCTCCTCCAGAGATTTCAACGCCACTGTATACAGCTTCTGGTTGGTCGCGCGGGTCAATTCCAGGTTCAGCCCCGGCGGCGGCGCATCATCGGTCACGCAGGCCGTGGACGACAACGCGGCGACCGCCACGAGCAAGACCACCTTCAATTTCTTCATCATTCGAGCAGATCCTATCAAGCGGAAAAGTACAGGAGACTTGGGCGGCGTCATCAGGCGCTGCGCGCCGTCTGGGAATAGCTTCCCAGCTTGTTGCCGCGGCTGACGACGGACACCGCCTGCACGCGGTTGGCGACGTTCAATTTCGAATAGATATTGGCGAGATGGAATTTCACGGTGCGTTCGGAAATCGACAATATCTTTCCGACTTCCCAGGAGGTCTTGCCTTCCACCACCCAGTGCAACACCTTGGCTTCCTTCGCCGTGAGATTGTTCAGGCTGATCGAATCCCGGATCAGGGCAGCGCCATCCATGAACAGCGCATGCAGCGGAACCAGGACCAGGTTCAGGAGCGCGAGGCTTTTTTGAGAGAACAATTCGTCTTCGCAGCGAAGGAAAACCATCGTGGTGCTGTTGCCATCTCCGGCCTTTTCGTGCCGGATGCTGCCGCCGACGCCTTCGCCGTCCGCCAGCCAGGCCGCAACATTGGCGCCGTCCGCGCACCCGACCTTGTTGCCGGCGCCCTTGCCGCGCCAGACGAATGCGCGTTCCAGCGCCTCCATCTTGTCGAACCATTCGGCACTGCGTTCCAGGCCGACGGATTTCTCCACCGGAATGGTTTTCCAGCCGGACTGCTCGCAGCCGCTGGAAAAGTCATAGCGGAATCTTTTCCGGCCCGCCAACGAGTCGTACTCATGCAGGATCACGCCGCTGGCATAGGGAAGGATTCCGCTCAAGAGCGCCAAGGCGGATTCGAGGTGTTGCACGTCGCTGGGGCCGATCGACAAATTTTCAATAATTTGCAGTAGCGTGCCCAGTTCTTCGATTGATAACGCAATACGTTCCATTTGCCGAGATTTCAAATAGATTTCGTTAACAAATTACCAATTTACATCTAATTCACCGAACAACGGGAGCCAAGATACGTTTTAATTATGACCACTTCAATAAACGGTTCCCTGCAACTCCAGGAATCGCAACGAAGTTTGATGTAGAACAAGGAAATTGCGAACCCGATTTTTTCGGCACCGCAGCAAGCCGGGCGATTTCCGGGTATATACGCGCAAGCGATCGATTTCCGCACTCCACTCCCCATGATTGGCTAGCCTCATCGGTCCCACGCACAAGCCGGCGTGAGGCGACCCTGCCAATTTTGATGCCGATAGTAAATAAGTTCGCCGAACTCCTATAGCTGTGCGAGGGGACAGGTTTCCCGCCAAAACGGTTCAAGTACCATTTCGCCAATTTTTACTCACCCCGGCGGCGGCCGAGCGCGCAAGCGCGGCCCTCCTCCGGCTCCTCGGCGAATTCCACGGAGCTTCGACGCTTGTCATCATCGGGAAGAGCATGACCATCCAACCACGCATCGCGGGTATCGTCGTTTCCGGCCTGATTTCTTGCTGGATGCCGGCATCCCATGCGGCGCAGACCACCGAGTTTTCCGCTCTCTCCAAGGCAAAGAAGTTCGCCGAGATGGAGCGCGCCGCCAATGTCCGGCCGGCCGCCGATCCCGACAATGCCGAGGCGCTGGCCGCGAAGGTCGAGGCGATGCTCGCCGAGGATGGCAATATCCGCGTCGACGAAGCCGTCAAGCTGGCCGAACGATGCATCGCCGCCAATCCCAGGCACTCCGGATGCCATGAATCCCTCGGCAACGCGCTGGGCACCAAGGCGCTCAACAGCGGCATCCTGTCGGCGCTCGGTTATGCCGGAAAGATCCGGGATGCCTTTCGCCATGCCGTCGATCTCGATCCCAGGAATGTGCAGGCGCGCTTCTCCCTGCTGCAGTTCTACCTGACCGCGCCAAGCATCGCCGGCGGCGGCGCCGGCAAGGCCAAGACCTTCGCCGAAGAGACCATGAAGACGGATCCGGAAGCCGGCAAGTTGATGCTGGCCGCCATCGCGTCGAAGGAAGGCCAGCTCGCCAAGGCCGAGGTGGAAGCGCTGCAAGTCAACGGCGCGCGGTCCGACGCGCTGGCCGACCGGCAGCGCGACACCTTGTGGACCATTGGCATGGCCTACGTCGGCCAAAGGAAATTTTCCGACGGGGAGCGGATATTCCGCGAAGTCCAGAAACGCTTCCCGGGAAGCGGCCTGGGCACCTACGGGCTGGCGCGTTCGCTGCAGGAGCAGGGAAGGAATCTCGAAGCGATCCCGCTGTTCGAGAAAGCCCTGGCCGCCGAACCGCATGCATTCATCTTCTACCGCATGGGCAAATCCCTGCAAACCAGCGGTGACAAGACCAGGGCGATCGCCGCCTATGAAAAGGCGCTTTCGTTCAAGCCGATCCTGGCGGAAGCACAGAGAAGCGATGCGGAAGACCAGATCAAGACGTTGAAACGTTAATCAATCGCAGGTTAGCCAAAGGAGTGAACTCATGTTGATGGAAAAAGAAGCCTTCGCAATCAAGCTGCGCCAGACGCTCGAGGAGCAACTGACCCTGGATCATCCGATTTTCAAGGAGTTGTTCACGGCGGAGAAGAACTGGCCGCTGCTGAAAATGATCACGCTGGAAGGCTATCAGATCACGAAGTACTTCCTCGAGTACATCGAGAACCTGTTCTTCCGCTGTCCGCTGCCGGATCACAAGCGCCGCCTCCTCTATAACCTGTTCGAGGAAGAGACCGGCCGCATTTCCAAGACCAAGAACCATGTGCAGCTGATGGAAGACTTCATCCGGGCGCAGGGCATTTCGGACGAGGAGCGCGATGCCTACCGTCCGTCTCCGCAAACGCAGGAATTGATCGATTACCGCCTGAACGCCTGCAAGGGAGCGGACACCTATCATATCGGCGCCGCCGCCGTCATGATCGCCAGCGAAGGCCAGAGCCTGGAAACCAAGGCCGGCGAAGCGCGCCATTCCCTGCTGGCGAAGGTCTACGGCCTGACCGAGCAAGACACCCTGTTCTTCTCGGTGCACCAGAAGGAAGACGTCGGCCACGTGCGCGAAGGCATCCTGCTGGTGAGCGATATCTGCACCACCGAGAAGATGCAGCAGGAGGCGCTGTTCGCGGTCAAGCATACCTGCCAGCTGTTCTGGGGCATGTATGAAAGCGTCGCCCAGAAATACTGGGCGATGAAGGGCAAGAACGGCGCGTCCGCGCCGTTGGAGCAAGCCGCCGCCGCGGCCTGACAAGGAGCGGCCATGCATCTGTCGGACATCCTGGAACGCCTGCAGGGAAAGAGCGCGCGCCTGACCTTCGTTTCCGAGAAGGGCGAGGAAACGGTGCGCAGCCTCGACGACCTGTTCCGCGACACGAATGCCCTCGTGGCCCAATTGAAGCAGATCGGCGCCGCGCCCGGCGGCCGGATAGGCATCCTGGCGCCGAACAGCTATCACTGGATGGTCTGGGATCTGGCGATCATGGCGCTCGATTGCGTGTCGGTCGCGCTGCCGCAAGAGCCGCCGGCGGAAGCGGTGGAATCGATCGCCGACCGCCGCGGCTTGCAGCTGCTCGCGGTCGATCCGTCCCTGGTCCCGGCCGGCGCCATGGACAACCCCTGGGTGCTCGATTACAAGGCGCCCGCCTTCGCCGGCAAGGGAGTGCTGCATCAGGGACCGATCAGCCATGCGCCGGGCACCCATTCCCTGGTCTTCAGCTCCGGCACGACCGGCAAGACCAAGGGCTTGATCATCAGCGCGCCGGGCACCGAGAACCTGCTGAACCTGTACGGCGACGCCTTCGGCACGCCGTCCGACGACCGGCTGCTCACCTTCCTGCCGTTCGCCAACTACCAGCAGCGGATGGCCTATTACTTCTGCCTCTATCACGGCATGGAATTCGTCTACGTGCCGTTCACCAGGATGTTCGCGGGGCTGAAGAAATACCAGCCGAGCTACATCATCGCGCCGCCGATCTTCTACGAATCGCTGCAGAACATGGCCCAGGCCGGAGCCGCTCCGGCGGCTGCCCCTGCTGCCGCGAACGACGGCGCCGATTCCGGCATCTCGGCGCGGCTCGCCGCCCTGCTGGGCGGGAACATCCGCTACCTGATCACCGGCATGGCGCCGATCAAGCTGCAGACCCTGGAATTCTTCTGGCGGCATGGCGTCAAGCTATATGAAGCCTTCGGCATCACCGAAGCCGGCATGGTGGCCTGGAACAAGCCGGGCCGAATGAAAGTCGGCACCGTCGGCCAGCCCGCCGAAGCCGGCAGCGTCACCCTGAGCGAAGAAGGCGAAGTCATCGTCACGCGCAAGGCCTTGCTTTCGCTCGGCTATTTCGAAGCCTCGGAAGAAGACTCGCGCAACACCTTCGTCGGCCCGAACTCGGTCGCCACGGGCGACATCGCCGAGTTCGACGAGGGAGGTTTCCTCACCATCGTCGGCAGGAAAAAAGACGCCATCATCACCAAGGCCGGCGAGAAATTCCATCCCGAGCCGATCGAATCGCAGATCCAAGCCATCCCGGGCGTGACCGTCGCCGTGGTGATGGGCGGCGACAGCCTGCCCGGCATCACCGCCATCGTCTCGACGCCGCACGCGGACAAGCCCGAAACGACAGCCGCGATGCGGGAACGGATCGCCGGAATCAACGAGACCCTGCCGGCATCCCAGCAGTTGAAGCGCGTCGAATTCACGACGCTCGAATTCAATGTCGAAAACAATTTCCGGACCAAGAATATGAAACTCAACCGCAAGGCCATCCAGAGCGCTTTTGTCCAGCACGGCATCTCCCTGGGCGTCGCCGCAGGAGGTTCGAAATGACGGCCGCCGCCACCCTGCTGCCGGATTTCATCCACCTGCTGAGCCAGGTCGTCTCGATCGACGTCGATCCTGCGTCGATCGGCGAGAAGACCGAGCTTGCCGGCGATCTCATGCTCGATTCGATTTCGCTGGTCTCGCTGGTTGCCCTGTGCGAGGAACGGTTCCGGATAGACCTGTCGGATCAGGTCGATTCGATCGCCAATATCCAGACGGTCGGCGATGCGCTCGCCTTGATCGCCGCGGCCGCGCCAGCCACGCCCAGCACGGTCCACTGAAACGGACGGCGCGCGGGACAGCCAGGTTTTCGAGGGGGATGGAACAGTGGGAACTCTCTACGACATGAGCAAGATCGCCCTATCATCCAAGGGACACGAACGCGAACAGCAACCCGCGCCGGCGGCGCAGGCGGCTCCCGCGCCGGCCTACCAGATCGCCATCAAGCCCGTGTCTTTCTTCCGGCAGTCGGAAGAGACCGATCTGACCAACGTGCACAAGCTGGTGACGGCCATGCTGGACACCGCGACATGGACCACGCCGATCCCGGTCACGAAGGACCACGGCATCGTCATGGACGGCAATCACCGCCTGCGCGCCGCCAAGCTGCTCGGCTTGCGTTACGTGCCCTGCATTCCCCTCGATTACCAGGATCCCCGGGTCTCTGTGCTGCACTGGACGACCAACGAGCCGTTCTGCATCGACACCATCTACCGCACGATCATGAGCAATGGCGTCTTCCAATACAAGACGACCAAGCACAGCTTCAGCCCGGCCCTGCCCACCACCGACATTCCGCTGCGCCTGCTGGCGACCGGCTAGGCGCCGCGGTCCGCGGCGCGGCCGGCGCCGGCGCAATCCGCGGTGATGCAATCGGCGGCGGCGCAATCGGACGCACCCGGATTGCCGCCGCAGCAGTTATCGGTCAAGAACGCCATCAACGCGTTCATGCGTTCGTAGTTCGCCGCGTAATAGACGAAACGGCCTTCCTGGCGCGAGGTCAGGAGATCCGCATGGGCCAATTCCTTGAGATGAAATGACAGCGAAGACGGCGGCACGCCGATCTGCTCGCTGATCTTGCTCGCCGCCAAACCTTGCGGACCGACCTGTACCAACAGGCGAAAAACGGCAAGACGCGATTCCTGGGCGAGCGCGGCAAGCGCCGCAATGACGTTTTTGGTATTCATGGCACTCATTCTACGACACATTACGATAATTCGACAATTTTAAAAATATAGAATAAACTATCCGCAGGCTTGGACGATGACTGCAAATCCGTTGCAACATCGACAAGAAACAGGCGGCGAAGCCGGATAGTCGTTTTCCGAACCGTTTTCCGAGCCGATTTCCTTACGCTTGAATTCGCCATTTCACGAATATCCAAGGAGAAAAACATGCATCTCACCGTCACATCTCTCCCGATTGCCATTCTCGGCGCCGGACCGGTCGGCCTTGCGGCCGCCGCCCATCTGATCCAGCGCGGCCTCACCCCGCTGATTCTCGAAGCCGGCGAATCGGTCGCATCCAACCTGGCCACCTACCGCCACGTTCGCCTGTTCTCGCCCTGGGAATACAACATCGACCACGCGGCGCGCGCATTGCTGGACAAGGCAGGCTGGAAGGCGCCGGATCCGGCCGCGCTGCCGAGCGCCGGCGAAATCATCGACGAGTACCTGCAACCCTTGGCCGACCTGCCGGAAATCGCCTCGGCGCTGCGCTTCGCGCATCGCGTCACTCGCATCACGCGCCAGGGATACGACAAGGTCAAGACGGCCGGGCGCGATCTGGCGCCATTCGTCATCCGCGCCGAAACGCCCGCCGGCGAACAGGAATTCCTGGCGCGCGCCGTCATCGACGCGACCGGCACCTGGTCGCAACCGAACCCGCTGGGCGCCGACGGCTTGCCGGCATTGGGTGAAAGCCAGTTCGCCGGACGCATCGCCTATGGCATGCCCGATATCCTCGGCACACAACGTGCCCGCTATGCCGGCAAGCGCGTACTGGTGGTGGGTGCCGGTCATTCGGCGGCCGGCAACCTGCTGGCGTTGTCGACATTGGCCGCGGAATCTGCGGGCACGCAAGTCGTGTGGGCGGTGCGCGGGAACAACCTGGCCAGGCTGTTCGGCGGAGGCGATGCCGACCAGTTGCCGGCGCGCGGCTTGCTCGGCACGCGCCTGAAGCAACTCCAGCAATCCGGCCGCCTGGAATTGCATCGCGATTTCCGTATCCACGCGTTGCGCGCCCACGGCGAGCGCATCGATGTATTCGGCGAACCGGTCGCCGGCCGCACGCCGGTCATCGAAGGCATCGACGAAGTCGTGGTCGCCGCCGGCGCGCGTCCGGATCTGGAAATATCGCGCGAGTTGCGTGTGCGGCTCGATCCCTGGCTCGAAAGCACCGACGCCCTGGCGCCGTTGATCGATCCGAACCTGCATAGCTGCGGTACCGTACGCCCGCACGGCCATCGCGAACTCGCGCATCCGGAAGCCGGTTATTACGCGGTCGGCGCCAAGAGCTACGGCCGGGCGCCGAACTTCCTGATGGCGACCGGCTACGAGCAGGTGCGCTCGATCGCCGCGGCGCTGGCCGGCGACATGGCGGCCGCGGACGATGTCCGGCTCGTGCTGCCGGAAACCGGCGTATGCAGCACCCGCCCGCTCACGGGTGCCGCGAGCGAGGGCGGAGCGTGCTGCGGAGCGCCGGCGCCGAAAGCGGCCCGTGTCGCCCCGGCAGCCGTCGCCCCGGTAGCCGTCGCGGCGGCAGCCGGCTGCTGCGGCGGCCCGGCGCCGCGCGACGCCGATGCGTGCTGCGTGCTGGATGCCGAGGAAAAATCCAAGGGCGCGTCCGGCTGCGGTTGCGGCTAACCCGCATTGCGTGTTGTTACCGTGCCGGATCATGTCGACGTTCGGTCCGCGTGCCGTCCGTCGTCCTCCACGGCATGAGGCCTCGCTTCCAGGCCGGATTTACGGATTGCGCCGCCCGTCCCTGCGAGGCAGCGCAAGTCGCGGCGCGCCGCTCAGGGCGGCACTCCTGGGCGAGCGCCGTGACACGGCGATGCCAAGGCGTCAAGCCGCGACCGCCTCGCCCTTGAGTTCCTGCCGCTTGAAATAGCGGCGCGCCACCAGGATGGCGACGGCATGCATGGCGGCGCACGCGAAGAACACCGCGCCGATACGCCAGTCGCCCGCAGGAAGATGGCTGACCTTCATCATGATCGCATTGCCGACCAGCGGCATGACGATGATGCCGAGGCTGCCGACCGACTGCAGCGCCCCCATCAGCTCTCCCTGCTGGTTGGCGGGCGTCGCCTTGGAAATGATTCCTTGCAGCGCCGGACCGGCCGCGAATGCCAGCAGGTTGACGAGTGTGAAAGCGTAGATCATCCAGCCCTGGGTCGCCAGGCCGTACAGGATGTAGGCTAGGCCGCCCGACACCAGACCCAGGAAGACCAGCCGCACTTCGCCGAAGCGCTTGATGAACAGGCCGAGCAGGCCGGCCTGCACCACCACGGTCGTGATGCCGACGCAGAACAGCGCCAGGCCGTTCTCGCGCGGCCCCCAGCCGAACCGGAAGTGCGTATACAAGACCCAGGTCGTCTGCAGCATGGTTTGCGCCAGCGTCACCAGCGCGAACACCGCCAGCGGGCTCAGGATGTCGGTGCGCCGCGCCAGCTTGAGCAGCGGCGCCAGCGGATTGGCGCGCGCCAGCGTGAATTCGGAACGCTGCTCCTTCGGCAGCGATTCCGGCACGAAGAAATAGCCGTAGACGAAATTCGCCGCGCACAAGCCGGCCGCGACATAGAACGGAAGATGCAAATCCATGCCGCCCAGCCAGCCGCCGAGCACCGGACCGGCGATGAAGCCGAGCCCGAACGCCGCGCCGATCTTGCCGAAGCTCTTGGCCCGGTCGTCCGGCGTCGACACGTCGGACGCATAGGCCGAGGCGACCGACATGCTGGCCGACGACAAGCCGCCGATCACGCGGCCGATGAAGAGGCAAGCCAGGTTCGGCGCCCAGGCGGTGCTCAGGAAATTCACGCCCATGCCGGCCATCGAATAGAGCAGGACGGGACGGCGGCCGATGCGGTCGCTCAGCGCGCCCAGCACCGGCATGGCGAGGAATTGCATCAATCCGAACGTGCCGCCCATGATGCCGTACCACAGCGCCTGCTGATCGCGGCTCTCGACATACTCGCCCAACAGGATGGGCAGCACCGGCAAGACCAGGCCGATGCCGAGCACATCAATGAACACGCAGACGAGGAGGAAATTCAGCCTGCCGCTCGCGCCGGCAGCCCGCAGGGGGGCGTCACCAGAATTTTTCATGCATCCCGCTTATGAATTTTGTCCCAGCAGGCGGCGGATGTTTTGCGACATCAGCCATTGCCGCTGCACCGCAGACACGCGGCCGAGCGGCCCGTTCGCGGCGAGAAAGGCATCCATCACCTTCCTGTGCCCGCCCGAATAGCGGAACACGGGCCAGTCGGTGCCGAACAGGATCTTGTGATTGATGTTCTTGCGGAACAGCTCGGCCAATCCGGCCTGCCATCCTCCCGGATGCGAAGAACCGAGGAAGGCGCTGATGTCGAGATAGACGTTGGGCCGGTAGGCGCACAAGGCGGCGCAATCCTCGACGAAGTGGACGGCGCCGTGCGCGAGAATGAAATTCACGTCTGGGAAGTCGAGCGCCGCGCGATCGATCAGGTAAGGATGGGAATAGGCGAATTCCAGGCTCGGGCTGGTGGGACCGATATGCAACAGCACCGGCAGCTTGTGCTTGCGGCAGATCTCGTAAAACGGATACAGGCTGCGGTCGCTCGGACTGTAGCCGCAAGGAGGATAGAGCTTGAATCCCTTGAAGCCATATTCGGTCACGCCCTTCTCGAACAGCGCGATCCCGTCCGCGCCCCAGCGCGGATCGACGCCGCCGAACACGAACAGGCGCTCGGCATGCCGCTGGAGAATCTCGGCATGCAGGCGGAACATCTCGGCGATCGTGAATTCGCTTTTCATCACGAAGGTGAAGTCCGGCAGCAGCGCGACGGCGCGATGGATGCCGGCCGAATCCATTTCCGCGATCAGCGCATCGCCGAGGTGATCCTGGCTCTGCGTCAGATACGTATCGAGCACCGATCCCAGCGTCTTCTTGACGCCGGTCGCCTCCAGCTTGACCAGGACGTTCCTGCAGAATCCCTCGTAAAACGCTTCCGGGATGAACTTGCTCGACGCGATGTGGCAATGCGCATCGATGATTTCCCCGGCGTACACCGGCGGCGCGGACGTCGCCGCGCCGGGCGCCGCGGTCGTCTCGCCGGCCTTGCTATCCACGGACACCATGCAACCGCTCCCGCCGTCTCAGCCGTTCGCAGCGGCGCGCTGCTCAGCCTGCGGCCACAGGATGCCGATCGCACGGTCCTTGAGTTCGCTGACCTTCTGCATCATGAAGTGCCCGGCGAACACCTGGCCGTTCACGCGCGCGTAATCGTCCAGCACGCCATAGCTGCGGAAGCCGAATTTCTGCCATACGCGATGCGCCGGCGTGTCCGCGCGCACGTCCAGGGTGACGACTTCGACGCCGTCCTGCTCGCAGCGAATGGCGATCTCGTGGAAGGCCGCCGGCAGCACCATGCCGCCGCGGTATTTTTCCGCGATCATGCCCTTGGCCAGATCGGTGATGTGGCGGTTGTTCGGATTGAGATTGCGCTTGAGCGTGCACAAGCCGATCAGCTCGCGTTCGCTGCTGTAGATGGTCAACAGGCGGCATTTTTCCGCGGCCAGGTTCTCGCGCAGCTCCTTGATGTACGCCTTCGCTTCGTCGTCGGCGATGGCGGTGCCGAAGCCGATGATCGGGGCGCCGGCGGTGACCTCGCGCATCAGCTCGATGATCCGGCCTTCGAGCGTCTCGTCGATCCGTTGCGTCCAGCGGTAGGCGATGTGCTTGACGTCGGCGACGATGTCGGTTGCATATTGGACTTCTCCGTCCCGTTCCACTCTGGTGTTGTGCATGATGCGAATGTCGATGTTGTTGTTGAAGAATGCCGTCAGACGACGCTTTCCTGCTCTTCCACGGGCAGCGGCTGCGAATGGCTCTCGTGCGGCACGGGCTCGGCGCCGCGCACCAGGCTGCCCAGGTTGTTGCTGATCAGCCATTGATCGTTGTAAATGGTGTCGATGTACTTCAATCCGCCGTCCGGCAGGACGACGACGACATTGCACGGCGAGCGGACCTTGGACAGATAGACCTGGGCCGCATGGATCACCGAGCCCGACGATCCGCCCAGCAGCAAGCCTTCGGTCCGCGCGATGCGCCGGCAGGCGGCGAACGCATCGATGTCCGCCACCTTCACCACCTCGTCGACGTACTCGGTGCGGATATTTCCCGGCTTGAAGCTGAGCCCGGTTCCGTTCTGGAGGAAAGGCTTGAATTCGCCGCCGAAGACGACCGAGCCGACCGGCTCGACGCCGATCACATGGATCCTCGGATTCATGGTCTTCAGGTATTTCGCCGTTCCGCTCAGATGGCTGCCGGTGCTGGCGGAGCCGATCAGCACGTCGATATTGCCGCCGACATCCGAATAGATCTCCGGCCCGGTGTGCTTGAAGTGCGCATCGACCGCGGCCGGATTGTTGTACTGATCGAGGTTCACGCAATTGGGCAGGCGCTTGGCGATCGTCCTGGCGAGCTCGATCCGCTTCTTCTGGAAGCTGCCGTTCTCGTCCGGCACGGTCACCATCTCGACCTCGCCGCCATAGGCCTTGACGAGCGAGACGTTGCTCTTCGGCGTCTTGGGATCGAGAACGCAGATGAAGCGGAACTTGTAGGCCGCGCACAGCATGGCCAGCGCATGCCCCATGTTGCCGGAGGAGGATTCGACGATGGTCCACCCCTCCTGCAGCTTGTAGTCGTTGCGCGCCTGCTCGATCATCTGCAGGGCGCTGCGGTCCTTCACACTATAACCGGGGTTGATCGACTCCAGCTTTCCGTAGACGTTGATTCCCTTGGCGTCGTTGGAAATGCAGTTGAGCCGGATGAGCGGCGTGCCGCCGATCAATTGATCAATTTTGTTGGCAAGCATCGACGTGCTCCTTCATGAGATATTGAAACGCGATTCGAGCCATGGCATGCCGCTTCGCAAACGCGGTCATCGGGTTTTGTGCCCGGCTCAATTTATCAAAGCCTCCGGACGGCCAAACCTGTCCCTTCGTTCAAGCCCGGGACGGCCGGTCACGCTGCTCCCAGGGATACCAGCTTGGGCCAGAGAACATTTCCGAATGCCGATTCCAGGAGATCGAGCCCCTCCCGGAGCACCTCGTCTTCGATCGTCAATGCCGGCAACAGCTTCACCACTTCGCCCTGCGGTCCGCAGGTCTCGACGATCAAGCCGAGACGGAACGCTTCCTGCGAGACCTTGGCGGCGAGTTCGCCGTCCCCCAGGTAGACGCCTTGCATGAAGCCGCGGCCGCGCACCTCCGCCCGCGGAACCGCTTGCCGTATGCGTTCCAGCAATTGCCCCAGGCGCCGGTCGAGGTAATCGACCTTGCGCGCGAGTTCGGTTTCGAACGCCGGCGTGGCCCAGAAGAGTTCGAGCGCGGCCTTGCCGGTCACGAACGCCAGGTTGTTGCCGCGGAACGTGCCGTTGTGCTCGGCCGGCTCCCACAGGTCGTGTTCCGGCTTGAGGAGGTTCATGGAGAACGGCAAGCCGTATCCGCTCAGCGATTTCGACAGGACGACGATATCGGGTTCGACATCCATGCCTTCGAAACTGAAGAAGCGGCCGCTGCGTCCGCAGCCGGACTGGATGTCGTCGACGATCAACAGCGCGCCGCAGTCGCGCGCCAGCGCGGCCAGGCGCTGCAGCCAGGACTTGCCGACCATGCGCAGGCCGCCCTCGCCCTGAATGGTCTCGACCAGGAAGGCGGCCGGCGCATCGACGCCGCCGCCGTCGGCCAGCATGCGCGAAATGTAATCGATCGAATCGACCCCGTCGCCGAGATAGCCGTCGTAGGGCATGAAAGTCACGCCGGCCAGGGGCATGCCGGAACCGCGCCGTTTCTTCGGCGACGCCGTGGCGGACAGCGAGCCGAGGCTCATGCCGTGGAACGCGTTGGTGAACGCGATCACGTTGGTCCTGCGCGTCACCTTGCGCGCCAGCTTGAGCGCCGCCTCGACCGCGTTGGTGCCGGTCGGCCCGGTGAACTGCAGCTTGTATTCCAGTTTCCTGGGCGTCAGGATGTTTTCCTGGAAGGCCTGGATGAATTCCTTCTTCGCATTGGTGTAGAAATCGAGGCTGTGCGTGATGCCGTCTTTCTCGATGTACGCGAGAAGTCTCGCCTTGAGCGGATCGCAGTTGTGGCCGTAATTCAGGGCGCCGGCGCCCATGAAGAAATCGATGTAGGCAACTTCGTCGACGCTGTATGCGCGCGACCCCTTGGCGCGGCCGAGCAGCACCGGAAAGTCGCGGCAATAGGAACGGACGTTGGATTCGAACGCCTCGAATTCGCGAAAATCCGAAGCCTGCCTCCTCTTGTCATACCCGCGTTGTACTGCAACGTTCTTGTTCGACATGGTTTCCCCGAATAGTCAGCGAAGCGTGCGTCGCAATGTAGCAGATGTATTTTTTTGTCGAACCTGTACTGTCGTCCAACCCGCGCCGACGCTTCGCGCGGCGCCGCGAACTGTACCTTCGCCCAGCTTTTGAAGGAGGCGGAATCTACCGATAATCACCCGGCCGCCTTGCCTGCCGCTCATCACGGAATCCACCATGTCCATCGAACCGAACAAAATGAACGCCGAACACCTTCTCGTCCTCGGCATCGGCCACCAGATCGCTCCGCATTTCATCCTGAACAGGCTGCTGGCCGGCGCCGGCATCACCTGCGTCGCGGATGACGCCCATGCCGTCGAACGAATGAAACAGGGATTGCGCAAGGCGCTCTTGCAAATGGAAGCGATCACCGAGGGCGACGCCGACCGCACGCTCGATCGCGTGCGCCACTCGCACTCCCTGGCGACGCCGCAAGCGCCGGAGAGCGGCGCCGATGCGCTGCACTGGTTCCTGTCGAAGCGCGATCTGCTGAATCTCGCAAATCCGGAAAAAGGCGTCGGCCGTCTGCCGGCCCCGCTGGGCGCCATGGACGCCGAGGAAAACTGCCCGTCCCGGCTGCATCTCATCGTGGACCGCCACCATCTCCCGGCCGAGGGCGCGGCCGGCGAGCATCTGCGCTCGATCGAACGCTCGCTGAAATCTCTGGTACGTCCGGACGTGCGCATCTCCGTGCACTGCCTCGGCGCCTGCATCGACGACAACGATGCCTTCGATGCCTTCGACTCTCCCGATGCCGCGCCGGAAATGCAGACCGCGTCGCCGCTCGCGCAACTGATCGGCTTGACCAATGAAGTCACGCGCCGTTGCGCGGCCTATTTCTCCCACTACCCGCTGCCCTTGCCGCAGGAAGAAAAGCCGGCGCTCCGCGTCATGGCCGCCAGCGGCGCCGCGCAAGCGCTCGCGGCCGCGGCCGCCGCGCCGAACGTGTCGTTCAGCATGATCGCGGGCTCGGAAACCGCCGATGTCGATGCCATACTGCACCGCAGCGACATGTACGGCACGAACACGGTCCCCACGGCGCACGGCGCGGCGGCTCCCGCCAATGCGGGGAACGTGACGCTGCAAGCCGAAATGGCGGCGATCGCGGCGCTGGCGGCGGCGGAGTCGCGCGACTTGGGGGAGACTCGCGCGAATGCGCCGGTCTGGTATCCGGCGCCGCCCGGAAAATTCGCCCTGCCGCAGTTGCTGCAACGCGCCCACCTGCAACAGGATGAAGAGAATCGCCGCATGCGACTCGGCTTCGCCGACTTGCCGGAGGCGAGCCGGCAAGTCCCGGAGCGCGACGGCTTGCGCTATTTCTGCCACGGCGGCGGATCGCGCGTGCTGCTGGTGGTGAATGCGTTCGGATTGTCGCTCGATTTCTGGCAGATGCTGACGCGCGCCGTCGCTCCCCGCTTCAAGGTGCTGCTGGTGGAACGAAGCGGCGCCGCGCAGGCGGGCGGCATACCGACCACGTATTACTCTTCCAAGGAATACATACAAGACTATCTGGCCGACATCAGGGCGGTGCTCGACCGCGAGGAAGTCCGCCACTGCCACGTCGTCAGCTGGTGCAGCGGCGGCAAGTTCGCGCTCGAGCTGGCGCATGCGTTCAAGGAGCGCATCCTTTCGCTAAGCTTGATCGCTCCTTCGTTCGCGGGCATCGACGGCTTCGCCGGCTCCGATTCGGAGTATGAAAAGAATCTGTTCACGATGTGCAAGATCGTCAACCAGATGCCGCAGACGGCCGGCAGCATGGCCAAGGCCATGATGGGAATGATGACGAAGAACGGCAGCGACATGGAGCGTTTCGCCGCCGGCAACAAGGACATGATCAGCGTGTTCGAACTGCCCGACCATCATCACCTGCCGGCCATCTACCGGCCCTTCTCCAGCCCGGAAAACCTGGTCGAGTTCAGCCGCCAGCTGATGAACTTCCGCAGCCACGACATCCGTCCGCTGCTCGAGAGCGGCAGCCTGCAGCTGCCGGTCATGCTGGTCACGGGACGCGCCGACACCACGACCTCGTCGGCGCGCGCCAAGGACATCTGCTCCCGCCTGCCTTACCTGGTCGGCTTCGACATCGCGGCGGGCAGCCATTACCTTGTCCACCAGAACCATCGCCTGGTCGCGGAATTGCTCGATGCGTTCGTCCGCGACGGGCTCGATCTCGATATCGGCGACCGTAGAATCGCGCGTTCGCAGTACCGCAATCCGATCGTGCAGGAGCAGGCGGACCGTCAGCAAGCTCTCTGTGCGAACGCATAAGGCCGCGTGGCGCGAACGCCGGTTTTCTTTGGCCGATGGTACAGGTTTGGCAAGAAAAGTCTTCTGATAAATTTACATCGAAGGCGCATGCCTCTTACCTTTCCTTCATTTTTCACAGAGTCGCTATGTCAAACCAGGATCGAACAGAACAGACGCTCTACCAGGTCGTCATGAATGATGAAGAGCAGTACTCGGTGTGGCCTGCGGGACGGGAATTGCCGCTGGGCTGGAAGGCGACCGGACATACCGGGCCCAAGGAAGACTGCCTGGCGCACATCAAGCAAGTGTGGGTCGATATGCGCCCGCTCTCGCTGCGCCGGCAGCTGGACGCCCAGGCGCGCTAGGCGCTTCGCGATCCAGGTTCGCGGCCGGGCTGCGATGCGCCAGGACGGAGAATACGCCGCGCGGCTGCGGCCCGTACCGGCAAGCGCGGCGCCGACCTCCTCCTTCGGAGCCGCGGGATCGGGGATCGCTGCCGGTCCGCTCCGTTCCCTACGGCGCCGCGCCGCTCCCGAATCGCCTCGCCCCTCCGGTGCGCACGCTCTCCCCGTTTCGCCCGACCCCATACCCGCCGGCGCCAGACGCCGCACCTCTTCCCCCATAGGGCGGACACGCCCTTCCAGCAACGATCATTTCAATCAGGCCCGCTATGGATACGCTCGCCAACATGACCTTTTCCACCCTGTTTGAACTGGCGCGCCATCGCGCGTCCGAAGCTTCCGCGGATGCGCGCCGGACGGCTTTCACGTTTCTCGAAGACGGCGAACAGGTCAGCGGCGCGCTGACGTTCGGCGACCTGGACCGGCGCGCCCGCAGCATCGCCGCCCACCTTCAGCAGCAGGGCGCCGCGCCCGGCGACCGCGTGTTGCTGGTCTATCCGCCCAGCCTCGAATACATCGCCGCCTTCTACGGCTGCATGTACGCCGGCGTGATCGCCGTGCCCGCGCTGCCGCCCGCCAATGCGCGCACCCTGCCGCGCCTCCAGCTCATCGCGCGCGACGCGCAACCGCGCATCGCCCTGACCCTGGCCGCCATCGCCGAGCGCATCGAACAGTGGCGCGCCGAGTCCGGCGTGCTGGGCGAGCTCGACTGGCTGGCCAGCGACATGCAAGACGACGCCTCGGAACGGTGGCAAGCGCCGGCGCCGCAGCCGTCGGACATCGCCTTCCTGCAATACACCTCCGGTTCGACCGGCAATCCCAAGGGCGTGATGGTCAGCCACGGCAACATCATGGCCAACACGCGCCTGTTGCACGCGACCTTCCATACGCAGCCCGAGGAAACGCTGGTGTCGTGGCTGCCGCCGCATCACGACATGGGCTTGATCGGCAAGATCCTGTATCCGATGTACGCGGGCTGCCATTGCGTGCAATTTCCACCGGCCGCCTTCCTGATGCGTCCCTACCGCTGGCTCAAGCTGTTGTCGGACCACCGCGCGACCGGCACGGCCGCGCCGAACTTCGCCTACGAACTGTGCGCGGCCAAGGTCACCGAAGAGCAGAAGCGGACGCTCGACCTGAGCGCGCTGGAATTCGCCTTGAACGGCGCGGAACCGATCCGCCCGGCCACGCTGCAGCGCTTCGTCGACGCCTTCGCTTCCTGCGGTTTGCGGCCGGAGGCCTTGCGGCCGGTCTACGGCCTGGCCGAATCGACGCTGCTGGTGTCGGCCAGCAAGCGCAAACCGGCAGGCGTGATGCCGGCATTGCTGCCGGTCAGCCGCGCCGCCCTGGCATCGCACGCGGCCACCGCCGCCGACGCCGCGGACGACACGATCGAACTGGTGTCGGCCGGCGTATCCGAATCGACCGACCACGACATCGTGATCGTCGATCCGTCCACCCTGATTCGCCAGCCCGAGGATGCGGTCGGCGAAATCTGGGTGCGCGGCCCCTCGGTCGCGCACGGTTACTGGAACCGTCCGGATGCCAGCCGCGAGACTTTCGCCGCCCAGGTGGCCGGCAAGGGGCCGGCCTACATGCGCACCGGCGACCTCGGCTTCCTGCATCGCAACGAGCTCTACATCACCGGCCGCATCAAGGAGATGATGATCTTCAACGGCCGCAATCTCTATCCGCAGGACGTGGAAGCCACCATCGAAACGATGGATGCCGCCTTCCGCGCCAACGGCTGCGCGGTATTCGCGCTGGAGAAGGACGCCGGCTCGCAACTGGTGATCGTCCAGGAAATCGAATCGCGCAAGACGCCTGCCACGGACGGCCTGGCGGAACGCCTGCGCGCCGAGTTGTCGGAGCAATTCCAGATCTTCGACGTCGCCGCGATCCTGCTGGTCAAGGCAGGCCATGTCCCGCGCACCTCGAGCGGCAAGATCCAGCGCCTGCGCTGCCGCGAGCTGTTCCTGTCCGACGGCTTCGCGCCGCTCTGGACCTGGCACAGGCAGGGCGGCGAGGAAAACGCGGCGCCGGAAGCGGCTGCGCCCTTCACGGCCGCGCGCAGCGATACGGAGAAGCGGCTGGCGGCGATCTGGCAGGAGCTCTTCGATAGCGAAGAGCTGTCGATCACGGCCGACTTCTTCTCGCTCGGCGGACACTCGCTGCTGGCGACGCAGATGGTGTCGCAGATCCGGACCGAATTCGGACTCGATCTCGACCTGCGCTCCCTGTTCGAGGCGCCCACCATCGAAACGCTTGCCGCCCGCATCGATGCGCTGCTGCGGGAACCGGCCGCCGCATCGGCCGCCGATGCGATGAAGATCGCGCCGGCCGACCGCGCCGCGCCGCTCGCCCTGTCCTTCGCCCAGCAGCGCCTGTGGTTCCTCGATCAACTCGAGACCGGCACCGCTTCCTACAACATTCCGGCCGCCGTGCGCCTAACCGGGCCGTTCGACACGGCGGCCTTCACGCGCGCCGTCAACGAAGTGATGCGCCGCCACGAATCCTTGCGCACCAGCTTCACCGTCGTCGACGGCGTGCCGGCGCAAGTGATCGCGCCGGCGGATGCCTGCGCGCTCGACCTGCCGGTCACCGATCTGAGCAACCTGGCGCCAGCCCAGCGCGAGGCGCGCATCCAATGGCTGGCTCAAGGCGACGTCCGCACGCCGTTCGACCTGCGCGCCGGCCCGCTGCTGCGCGCCCGCCTGCTGCGCATGCACGCCGAGGAGCACGTCGCGCTGTTCACCTTGCATCACATCATCGCCGACGGCTGGTCGATGGGCGTGTTCGCCCAGGAAGTCGGGGCGCTGTATGCCGCCGCCCTGCGCGATCCCTCCGCGCTGCGCTCGGCGCTGCCCGAACTGCCGATCCAGTATGCCGATTTCGCGCAATGGCAGCGGCAATGGCTGCAAGGGGACATCCTGCAGCGCCAGCTGGCCTACTGGACCCGCCAGTTGGAAGGCGCGCCGGCCCTGCTGGCGCTGCCGACCGACCGCATGCGTTCCGCGGCCCAGGACTATCGCGGCGCCAGCGTGCGCTTCACCGTGCCCGCCGCCGTCACCGCCGGCCTGCACGCCGCCGGCCAGCGCGCGCAATCGACGCTCTTCATGACCTTGACGGCGGCCTTCAATGTCTTGCTGGCGCGCTACAGCGGACAGCAGGATATCTGCATCGGCACCTTCATCGCCGGCCGCAACCGCGCCGACGTCGAACCACTGATCGGATTCTTCCTCAACACGCTGGTCTTGCGCACCCGGATCGACCGCCGGGAAAGTTTCGACGGCCTGCTGCGCCAGGTGCGCGCCGTCACGCTGGACGCCTATGCGCACCAGGACGTGCCGTTCGAGCAAGTGATGGAAGCGGTCCGGCCCGACCGCCACGCGGGCCAGGTCGGCCGCAACGCCTTGTTCCAGGTCATGCTGAACCTGCGCGACAATCCGGCCGGCCGCCTCGCGCTGCCCGGCATCGCGGCCGACATGCTGCCGGTCGCCTACATCAATTCGCGTTTCGACCTGGCGCTCGACATCATCGACCAGGGCGACCGGCTCGACGCCGCGCTCGAGTACAACAGCGAGCTGTTCGACGATGCGACCATCAAGCGCATGGCGGCGCACTTCAGCCGCCTGCTCGAGGCGATCGCCGCCGACCCCGCGGCCGAGGTCGGCCGCCTGCCGCTGCTGGGCGAAGCAGAGCGCAACACGATGCTGGTCGAATGGAACCGTTCGGACATGGCCTTCCCGCTGGACCGTACCTATGCCGAGCTGTTCGCCGAACGGGTCGCGGCCCATCCGGAGCGCGTCGCGGCGGTCTGCAAGGGCCAGTCGCTCACCTATCGCGAGCTGGATGAGCGCGCCGGCCGCATCGCGCGGGCTCTGGCCGATGCCGGCGCCGCCAGGGATACGGTCGTCGCGCTGCTGGGAGAACGCGACCTGCCGCTGCTGACGATGATGATCGCGGTGATGAAGGCCGGCGCCGCCTTCCTGCCGCTGGAAGTCAATCATCCGCAAGAACGCCTGCAGCAGATCCTCGAAACCAGCCGGGTATCGCTGATGCTGGTGTCCGAAACCTGCGCGCCGCTGTTCGACCGGCTGGCCGGCAAGCTGGCGCAGCAACCGGTCGCACTGATCGCCGAAGCGCTCTGGCTGAACGGTCCCGCTCTCGAAACGAACGTCGCCGGCTCGCCGTCCGACCTGGCGTACGTCATCTCGACCTCTGGCTCGACCGGCAAGCCCAAGAGCGCGATGGTCGAACAGGCCGGCATGCTCAACAACATGTTCGGCAAGATTCCGACCGTCGGCCTGAGCGAGAACGACCGCCTGGCCCAGACCGCATCGGCCGCCTTCGACATCTCGGTCTGGCAATTCCTGGCCGCGCCGCTGGTCGGCGCCACGGTCCACATCCTGCCGGATGAGATCGTGCAGGATCCGCCGCGGCTGATCGAGGCCGTCGTCGCGCACGAGATCTCGCTGCTCGAAATCGTGCCGAGCCTGATGCGCAACCTGCTCGATCTCTGTCCGCCCGGGACGGAGCTGACGTCGCTGCGCTGGGTGCTGCCGACCGGCGAGGCCCTGCCGCTCAAGCTGGCGCAGGATTGGTTCATGCGCTTCCCCTCGATTCCGCTGATGAACGTCTACGGCCCGGCGGAATGCTCCGACGACGTCGCCTATCATGCGATCACGGCCTTCCCGTCCATGAACGCGGCGATCCCGATCGGCCGCCCCACGCCCAACAACCGCTTGTTCATCGTGGACGACCTGCTGCAGCCGGTGCCGGTCGGCGTGATCGGCGAGATCTGCGTGGCGGGCGTCGGCGTCGGCCGCGGCTATCTGCACAATCCGGAACAGACCGCGGCGGTGTTCCTGCGCGATCCGTTCAGCGCCGATCCGAAAGCGCGCTTCTACCGCACCGGCGACCTCGGCCGCTATCGCGCCGACGGCGTCATCGAGTTCGCGGGACGGGTCGACCACCAGGTCAAGATCCGCGGCTTCCGCATCGAACTGGGCGAGATCGAGAGCAGGCTGGCGGCGTTGCCGGCGGTGCGCGCAACCGTCGTGGTCGCGCGCGAGGATGCTCCGGGCGACAAGCGGCTGGTGGCTTACATCGAACCGCACGATGCGCGGACGACGAACCAGAACGCCGTGCCGGCGCTGCGCTCGGCGCTGCTGCAAGCGCTGCCCGACTACATGGTGCCGGCGCATTTCGTATTCCTCGAACAATTGCCGCTCTCGCCCAACGGCAAGGTCGACCGCAAGGCGCTTCCCGCGCCCGACATGACGCGCAGCGAGGCGGACTATGTCGCCCCGCGCAATCCGATCGAACGGACCCTGGCCGACATCTGGGCCGACGTCCTGCGCCTCGACAAGGTCGGCGCGCTGGACAACTTCTTCGCGCTCGGCGGCCATTCGCTGCTGGCCACGCAAGTCGTGTCGCGGTTGCGTTCCGCCTTCTCGGTGGACCTGCCGCTGCGCGTGCTGTTCGAGACGCCGACCGTCGAAGCCCTGGCCGCCCGCATCGCGCAGGCGAATCCGGGCCAGGCCGCCGCGGGCCAGAACCTGCCCATCGTCCCGCTCGAGCGCGGCACGCCGCGCGCCCTGTCGTTCGCCCAGCAGCGCCTGTGGTTCCTCGACCAGTTCGAGACCGGCAGCGCCTTCTACAACCTCCCGGCCGCCATGCGGCTGGTCGGCCGGCTCGACGTGCCCGCTCTCGGCCGCACCATCAATGCCGTCGTCGCTCGCCATGAAGCGCTGCGCACCACCTTTACGACGGTGGACGGCGCCCCGGTCCAGGTCATTGCGCCCTCGCTCACGCTCGATCTGCCCGTCACCGACCTGAGTGACCTGCCGCATGCAGAGCGCGAGGCGCGCGCCCAATGGCTGGCCCAGGACGAGGCGCAGACGCCGTTCGACCTGCGCACCGGCCCGCTGCTGCGCGCCCGCCTGCTCCGTCTGCAAGAGAACGAGCACATCGCCCTGTTCACCATGCACCACATCGTCTCCGACGGCTGGTCCATGGGCGTGCTGGTGCGCGAAGTCGCCGCTCTCTACGCCGCCCACGTCCAGGGCTTGCCCTCGCCGCTGCCGCCGCTGACCATCCAGTACGCCGACTTCGCCCACTGGCAGCGCCAGTGGCTGGCCGGCGAGGTGTTGCAGAAACAGCTCGATTACTGGACCGCCCAGTTGGCCGGTGCGCCGGCCCTGCTGGCCTTGCCGACCGATCGCCCGCGTCCGCCCGTCGCATCGTATCGCGGCGCCACGCTGTCGTTCCAGGTCGATGCCGCCGTCACCGCCCGGCTGCAGGCCGTCACCAGCCAGGCCCAGGCCACCCTGTTCATGACCCTGGCCGCCGTCTTCAACATCCTGCTGGCGCGCCATTCCGGCCAGTCCGACATTTCCCTCGGCACCCCGATCGCCAACCGCAACCGCAGCGAGATCGAGTCCCTGATCGGCTTCTTCGTCAACACGCTGGTGCTGCGCACCCAGGTCGATCACGAGGCTTCCTTCGCCGATCTGCTGCAGCAGGTGCGCGCCACGGCGCTGGGCGCCTACGCGCACCAGGACGTGCCGTTCGAGCAATTGGTCGAAGCCTTGAAGCCGGAGCGCCACCTGAGCCATGCGCCGCTGTTCCAGGTCGCCATGGCGCTGCAGAACGCGCCGATGGAAAGGCTGGAACTGCCCGGCCTGACATTGCTGCCGGTGGCCGCCGACACCACCACCGCAAAGTTCGATCTGCTGCTGACCATCACCGAGCAGGACGGCCGTCTCGATGCCGTCTTCGAGTACAACACCGACCTGTTCGACCGCGCCACCATCGAGCGCATGGCCGGCCACTTCACGCAATTGCTCGCCGCCGCGGCCGAACGGCCGGACAGCCGCATCGCCGATCTGCCGATGCTCGCCTCGGCGGAACGCGAACGGCTGCTGACCGGGTTCAACCGCGCCCGCACGACCGAGGATCGCCACGCCTTGCTGCAGGCATTGTCCTGCCCGGCGGACGATGCGGGGGTCGTCGATTTCTACATCCTCGATGCCTTCGGCAATCCGGTGCCGGTCGGCGTGGCGGGTGAACTGCATGTCGGCGGCATCTCCGCCCCGCGCGCGGAGGAAAGCGTTCCACATCCGTTCGGCGGCGCGCCCGGCGCCTGCCTGTGGCGGACCGGCCACCTGGCCCGTTATCTGCCCGACGGCCGGATCGACCATCTCGGCCGCATCGACGCGCAAGTGGAATTGCGCGGTTTCCGCATCGCGCTCGGCGCGATCGAAAGCGCGCTGGCTGCGTTGCCGATCGTGCGGGAAGCGGCCGTCGGCGTGCACCGGCATGCGCCGGACGATCGGCGCCTGGTGGCCTATGTCGTGCCGCATGACGGCATGAACGCGACCCAGGACGCCGTTCCGCTCCTGCGCGCGGCGCTGTCGCAAACCTTGCCCGATTACATGGTGCCGGCGCATTTCGTCCTGCTCGACCGGATTCCGCGTTCCTCGGGCGGCGAGGTCGACCGCGAAGCGCTGCCCGCGCCGCAGATCGACGCCGGCGAGACCGGTTATGTCGCGCCGCGCAACGCGGTCGAACAGACCCTGGCCGATATCTGGAGCGAGGTCTTGTCGCGCGAGCAGATCGGCATCCACGACAATTTCTTCGCGCTCGGCGGCCATTCGCTGCTGGTCGCCGTCGTGGTCAGCCAGGTCGAGGTCCAGCTCGGCGTCAATATCCCGGTCGAGACTTTCTTCACGGCGCAGACCATCGCGGCGCTCTCGCTCTACATCGAGCAGGCGCGGCAGCAGGATCAGGGCGGCAGCGCCGCCCAGCCGATCGCCGCGGCCGATCGCGGCGCACCGTTGCCGCTGTCGTTCGCCCAGCAGCGCCTGTGGTTCCTCGACCAGTTCGAGACCGGCAGCGCCTTCTACAACATCCCGGCCGCGATCCGCCTGACCGGCTCGCTCGACGCGGCCGCCCTGGCCTTCAGCATCAACGAGATCGTCCGCCGCCACGAAGCATTGCGCACTACCTTCGCCACCGTCGACGGCGCTCCGGTCCAGGTCATCGCCCCCTCTCTCGCGCTCGATCTGCCCGTCACCGACCTGAGCCACCTCCCGCATGCCGAGCGCGAAGCGCGCGCCCAATGGCTGGCCCAGGACGAGGCGCAGACGCCGTTCGACCTGCGCACCGGCCCGCTGCTGCGCGCCCGCCTGCTGCGCCTGCAGGACACCGAGCACATCGTCCTGTTCACCATGCACCACATCGTCTCCGACGGCTGGTCCATGGGCGTGCTCGTGCGCGAAGTCGCCGCTCTCTACGCCGCCCATGTCCAGGGTTTGCCCTCGCCGCTGCCGCCGCTGGCGATCCAGTACGCCGACTTCGCCCACTGGCAGCGCCAGTGGCTGGCCGGCGACACCTTGCAGAAACAGCTCGATTACTGGACCGCCCAGCTGGCCGGCGCGCCGACCCTGCTGGCCTTGCCGACCGACCGGCCGCGCCCGCCGGTACAGTCCT
>DASPLX010000069.1:0-86996 GCA_035627375.1 Paucimonas sp.
AGAGCCGGCGTCTGCATCGAACGCTCGCCAGCCATGATCGTCGCCTTGCTGGCGATCCTGAAAGCTGGCGGCGCCTACGTGCCGCTCGATCCGAATTACCCGGCGGAACGCCTGGCGTACATGATCGAGGATGCCGGCATCACGCTGCTGCTGACGCAGCCGCGCGTCATGGAGCGACTGGCGCTGGACGTCAATGGTATGACATCGCTCGACGCGACTGCTTCCTTCGACGGCTATCCGGCGCATGATCCGGACGTGGCCGTGGATGGCCGGCAGCTTGCCTATGTGATGTACACCTCCGGCTCCACCGGCAAGCCCAAGGGCGTCGGCATTCCGCACGCGGCGCTGACCGGCCATGTCAAGAATGCGCGCGGCTTCAATAACTTGTTGCCGGGCGAAAGGGTGTTGCAATTCTCGACCTTCAATTTCGATGCCTTCGTCGAGCAACTCTATCCGGCCCTGAGCTGCGGCGCGACCGTCGTCCTGCGCGGTCCCGACCTGTGGGATAGCGAAGAGCTGTATCGCCGCATCCTGCGCCATCGCATCACCGTGGCCGACTTCACGACCGCTTATTGGTTCCAGGTGATCCAGGACTGGGCGGCGCGCGGCTATACCGATTACGGCGTGCTGCGCCAGGTCAGCATCGGCGGCGAGGCCATGCCGCCCGAAGGCTTGTCCGCCTGGCGCGAGGCGGGCCTTGCGCATGTGCGTCTGCTCAATACCTACGGCCCGACCGAAGCAACCGTCGTGGCGACGATCCACGACTGTGCCGGCCATGTGACCGGCAAGCTGCCGAAACCGACGCAAATGCCGATCGGCCGTGCCTTGCCGGGACGCCGCATTTATTTGCTCGATGCGGATATGAATCCGGTGCCGATCGGCGCGGCGGGCGAGCTCTGCATCGGCGGCGAATTGCTCGCGCGCGGCTATCACGGGCGTGCCGAGCTGACGGCCGAACGTTTCATCCCCGATCCGTTCGGCACGCCCGGTGGACGGCTGTACCGCACCGGCGACCTGGCGCGCTGGAAGAGCGATGGCGTGATCGAGTACCTGGGCCGTATCGATCACCAGGTCAAGATCCGCGGCTTCCGGATCGAATTGCCGGAGATCGAAGCGTGCCTGCTCGGTCATCCGACCGTCCGCGAAGCGGTGGTGCTGGTGCGCGAAGACCGCCCGGGCGACAAGCGCCTGGTGGCGTATCTGACGGCACGGGGCGAGGCGCCGGAGGTCGACAGCCTGCGTCGCCATCTTGCTGGGGAATTGCCCGATTACATGGTGCCGTCGGCCTTTGTAGTGCTCGACGCCATGCCGATGAACACGAACGGCAAGCTCGATCGCAAGGCATTGCCGATGCCTGACTACGCTACGCGGACCGAACAAGTCGCTCCGCGAAACACCATCGAGGTCAAGCTGGCGCAAATCTGGCGCGAGGTGCTCGGCATCGAGGCCGTCGGCATCCACGACAATTTCTTCCTGCTGGGCGGCCATTCCCTGCTGGCGACCAGGCTGGCATCGCGCATCCGCAGCGAACTGGAGCGCGAGCTGCCGGTGCGCGCCTTGTTCGAAGCGCCGACCATCGCGCAGTTGGCCGAGCGCGTGCAACCGACTGCAGCCCAGGAGTCGCAGCCGATTCCGCAAGTGCCGCGCACCGGTCCGTTGCCGTTGTCGTTCGCGCAGCAGCGCTTGTGGTTCCTGCAACGGCTGGAGCCGGACAGCGCGGCGTACAACATGCCGGCGGCGGTGCGGCTGGTCGGCGACCTCGATGTGCCGGCTCTGAAGCAGGCCTTCGAAACCTTGACGGCACGGCATGAAACCTTGCGCACGACGTTCCGCGAGGAGGGCGGCGAAGCCGTGCAGGTGATCGCCCCATCGGCCGGCATTGCCATGCCGCTCGTCGACCTGACGGCCATGCCGCGGGAGGCGAGCGAAGCCGAAGTCAAGCGCATCATCGCCGCGGAACTGGAGCGACCGTTCGATCTCACACGCGGTCCCGTGCTGCGCATCATGCTGCTCAAGCTCTCGGCCGCCGAGCATGTCCTGCTGCTGGTCATGCACCACATCGCCGCCGACGGCTGGTCGATCGGCGTGCTGGTGCGCGAACTCGGTGCGCTCTATGCCGCCTTCCGGGAGGGCCGCGGCAACCCGCTCGCTCCCTTGAGCATCCAGTACGCCGACTTCGCCGCCTGGCAGCGCAAGCACCTGTCCGGCGAAGAGCTGCGCAAGCAGCTGGCCTACTGGCGCGCGCATCTGGGCAGCGACCATCCGGTCCTCGACCTGCCGGCCGACCGGCCGCGTCCGGCGGTCATGAGCGGCAACGGCGAGCGCTACCGCTTCGAGATCGACCGCCAAGTGACGGAGCAATTGCATGCACTGAGCCGCGCCCACGGCGCAACCCTGTTCATGACCTTGCTGGCGGCTTTCGACATCTGGCTGCATGCGCATACGGGACGCCTCGATCCCATCGTCGGCACCGATATCGCCAACCGCAACCGCACGGAAACCGAAGGCTTGCTCGGCTTCTTCATCAATCAGCTGGCGTTGAAGGCCGATCTCTCGGGCAATCCGGCGTTTTCCGAATTGTTGACGCGCACGCGGCACCGGGTGCTCGACGCCTATGCGCATCAGGATCTGCCGTTCAACAAGCTCGTGGAAGCGCTCAACCCTGTGCGCAGCCTCGCGTACACGCCGCTGTTCCAGGTCAAGCTCGTGCTGCAGAACCAGGCGGAAGAATCCCTTGTCTTGCCCGGTTTGGAAATCAAGCCGCAATCGATCGAACATGAAGAAGCGGAATTCGATTTGCTGCTCGTGGTGACGGAAATGGCGGGCGGGCTCGAGTGCCTCCTGAAATACAGCACCGACCTGTTCGACCGCGACACGATCGTCGGCTTCGCCCGGCAATTCGCCGCGCTGCTTGCACGCTGCGCAAGCGAACCCTCATCCGCGCTCGATACGCTGGCGCACGCCGTGTCGGCCATGGCGCGGGAAGCGCGCGTTGCCCGTCAGCAGACGCTTTCCACGCAAGGCCTCGGCAAATTGCAGGCGACGCGGCGCAAATCCATTTCTCTGAATTCGACAAGTTCTTTCAAGGACGGACAATCATGACAAGTTCCGTAACACGTTCCGCGACGGCGGCGCCCGCGCTCGGCACGATCCGCCGCAAGGCGATCAAGCTGCAGGAAGACAACCTGGTGACAATGAAGCCCATGATCGAAGGCAGGCCGCTGCCCTTGCTATGCGAGCCCGCCACCGAGGGCGTGAGCCTGCAAGCCTGGGCCGGCCGCAACCGCGAGCTGCTCGACAGCAAATTGCTCGAACACGGCGCCATCCTGTTCCGCAATTTCCCGGTCGCATCGGCCGCCGAGTTCGACCAGTGCATCAACGCCATGTCGAGCGGTGCGCTCGAGTACCGTTTTCGCGCCTCGCCGCGCACGCAAGTCGATCCCGGGCTCAACATCTATACCTCGACCGACTATCCGGAAGACCAGAAGATCTTTCCGCACAACGAGCATTCGTATTCGCCGGTTTTCCCGCTGCGCCTGTTCCTGTGGTGCGATATCGCGCCCGAATACAAGGGCGAGACGCCGATCGGCGACACACGCGAAATCTTCCGCGCCATCGACCCGGAAGTGAAGGAGAGATTCGCGCGCAAGAAGATCATGTACGTCCGCAATTACGGCGACGGCTTCGGTTTGCCGTGGCAGACGGTGTTCCAGACCGAAGACCGGGCGCAGGTCGAAGCCTATTGCCACAGCGTCGGCATCAGCGTCGAGTGGAAGGCGGACGGCCGGCTGCGCACGCGGCAAGTCGGCCCGGCGATCGTCAAGCATCCGCGTACCGGGGAAGCGCTGTGGTTCAACCATGCAACCTTCTTCCATGTCTCGACCTTGCCGGCGCATGTGCGCGACGCCTTGCTTGCCGATTTCGACGAAGACGAGCTGCCGCAAAACACTTGCTACGGCGACGGCGGCGCCATCGAGCCGGACGTGCTCGAACATCTGCGCGACGCATACCGCGGCGCGATGATCGAATTTCCCTGGCGGCGCGGCGACGTGCTCATGCTCGACAACATGCTGGCGGTGCACGCCCGCAACGAATACCGCGGACCGCGTCGGATACTGGTGTCGATGGCGGAGGCGTTCCACAGCAAGGATCTGGAAATTTGAAAGGTTGAATTCATCATGCAGCAAACCCAAATGCAACAAACCGATATCGAAGGCTTTCGTCCATCCGTCCAGCAAGCGCAGCTGTGGCAAAACGTCCTGCCGGAAGCGCATGCCGTGCTGCGAGCGGACATCGATGAAGCGATCGATCCGGCCCGGCTCCGGCAAGCGCTCGAATCGGCCGTCATCCGCCACGAGATCCTGCGCACTCGCTTGCACACGATGCCGGGCATGCAAATGCCGGTGCAAGTCATCGAGGAGCAGGCCGTCTTCGATTGGCGCGAAGCCGATGCGATGATGCTGTCCGCGCCCGAGGCGGAAACGCAAGAAGCCGCGATCCTGGCCGATATGCGAGCGGGCGTTAGCCGACCCGGCAAGCCCGCATTTGCCGCCGTGGTTGCAGCCGCGCTGATCCAGCATGCGCCGAAGCGCTTTCGCCTGCTGCTCGTCGCGTCGCCGGTCAATGCCGATGCGCGCGCCATGCGCTTGCTGCTGCGGGAAGTGGAGCAAGGCTGCCGGCAAGAGTCGGCGCCCGATGCCGATTGTGTGCAATACGCGGATTTCGCCGAATGGCAGCACGAGTTTCTCGCGAGCGTGGAAAGCGATGCCGGCCGCGCCTTCTGGCGTCGTCAGGTCGATCCGGCGCTGCTCAAGCTCAAGCACCCGTTCGAGCGCCGCGGCGCCGTCGCAGGCGGCTTCGCCTGTGCATCCCGGACGCGCAGTACCGATGCCCGCTGGACCGACAGACTGCTTACCGCGGCGGCAGCCGTGGAGGCGACACCGACGGCGATTCTCTCGATTTGCTGGAGCGTCCTGCTGCAGCGGCAGCTTGGCCTTTCCACCGTCATGCTCGGCTGGCGGCATGACGGCCGCAACGACGCCACGCAGACCGCAATCGGTCCCTATGCCAAGACCTTGCCGCTGTTGTCGCGGCAAAACGAGGACGCGACGATCAAGACGCTGGCGCATGCGCAGGATGCGCTGCTTGCCGAAGCGGCGATGTGCCAGGAAAGTTTCAGCCCTGCCGAATTTGCCGCCGGCGCAGGCGTTTCTCATCTGCCGTATGTGTTCGAGTACCGCGCAGCGTCGGCCGGGCGCGATGCGTGGCGCATTACCGATGTCGAAGCGACGGGCGAGCCGTTCGCGCTGTGGCTGGCCGTCGGCGAACCGGAACACGATGCGGCCGGTTCGGAGAACAGCGTGATCGCATTGACATTGCGCTACGACGCCGCCCGCTTCACCGCGCAATCTGTCGAACTCCTGCTCGATCAATTCGTGACACTGGCCGAACAGGCGTGCCGGCGCATCGACGCGCCCTTGCGTTCGCTCAGCGCGTTGAGCGAAGAGCAGGGCGCCCGGCTGGCGGCTCTCAATCGAACCGAGGGCGGCTATGTTGCGCCGGATCTGCTGCACGCGCTGTTCGAAGGACAGGCCGCAAAGCGCCCGCAAGCGGTCGCCGTCGAGTTCGGCGCGCAACGGCTCACCTATGCGGAACTGAATACGCGCGCCAATCGATTGGCGCACCGCTTGCGCCGCGAAGGCATCGTGCCGGACGCGCCGGTCGGACTCTACGTCGGCCGCTCCGCGGAAGCTGTGATCGGCATGCTGGGCATCCTCAAGGCGGGAGGGGCCTATCTGCCGCTCGATCCGACGTATCCGACCGAACGCCTGGCATTCATGCTGGAAGACACGGCGGCCTCCCTGGTCTTGACGGTGGCGCCGCACGCCGCGACGTTGCCGCGGAGCAGGGCAGCGGTACTGCTGCTCGACGACGACGCCACGTATGCCGGCTGCATGACGGGACGCGATATGGAAAATCCGGTTCCCGTGAATCCTCCGGATAGCCTGGCCTACATCATTTTCACGTCGGGCTCGACCGGCCAGCCCAAGGGCGTCATGGTCAGCCACCGCCATGCCATCCATTCGACGATGGCACGTTGGCATCATTATGATGTAGAATGCGAATCATTCTTATTATCATCCAGCTTCGCATTCGACAGTTCGGTCGCCGGGCTGTTCTGGACGCTGTCGCAAGGCGGCAGGCTGTGCCTGCCCGGCGACGACGCGGTGCAGGATGCCGAGGCGATGGGCAGGTTGATCGAGACGCATCGCGCAACGCATGTGCTGATGCTGTCGTCGTTCTACGGCCAACTGCTGGAAACGCAGCCGGCATCGCGCTTGGCGAGCCTGAAGTGCGTGATCGTCGCCGGCGAAGCCTGCATGGCGACGACGGCCGCGCGTCACCGGGCCGTCTGCCCGGAGGCGCGGCTGTACAACGAATACGGCCCGACCGAAGGTGCGGTCTGGTGCACGTTCTACGAGAGCGGAACTGAAGACGAGGAACAGTGCGGCGTCCTGCCGATAGGCGGGCCGATCGTCAATATGAGGGTCTACGTGCTGGACAAACAGTTAGCCCAGGTATCGCAGGGTGTCGCGGGCGAGATCTACATCGGCGGAACGGGCATCGCGCGCGGTTATCTGCGGCGGCCGGCATTGACGGCGGAACGCTTCGTGCCCGATCCGTTCGGTCCGCCGGGCGGACGGCTGTACCGCACGGGCGATATCGGCCGCTTCGATGCGGCCGGCTGCCTCGAATTCCTCGGCCGCGTCGATCACCAGGTCAAAATCCGCGGCTTCCGTATCGAATTGGGCGAGATCGAAGCCCGGCTCGCCGAATATCCGGCCGTGCGTGAAGCGGCCGTCGTCGCGCGCGCCGACAAGAACGGCGATATGCGCCTGATCGCCTACCTCGTCGCACGCGGCGCCTGCCCGGCGATTCCGCTGCTGCAACAGCACCTGAAACAGCATCTGCCGGACCACATGGTGCCGGCCGCCTTCGTCGCGCTCGATGCGTTGCCGCTGACGCCGAACGGCAAACTCGACCGGAAAGCCTTGCCGGAACCGGAACAGTACAGCCGGCCCGCTTATATCGCTCCGCGCAGCGAAGCCGAAATCCTGCTCGCGCAAATCTGGTCGGAAGTGCTGGATGCGGATCGTACCGGCATCGACGACGATTTCTTTGCCTTGGGCGGCCATTCGCTGGTGGCAACCAAACTGGTCTCGCGCGTGCGCAGCCTGATGGGCCGCGATGCCGCGGTCCGTTCGGTGTTCCAGCATCCGCGTCTGGCGGATTTTGCGCGCCATGTGCTGGAGCAGGCGGCGGACGATGCCTTGCCGCTGACGGCGGTCCCGCGCAATCAACCGCTGCCGTTGTCTTTCTCGCAGCAGCGCATGTGGCGGTTCGACCGGGAGCATCCGCACAGCATCGTCTACAACGTCCCGAGCGCGGTGCGCCTGTTCGGCGAACTCGATCGCGGCGCGATGCAACGCGCGTTCGACGAACTGGTCCGCCGCCATGAGGCGTTGCGCACGACCTTCGCCTTTGACGAAGCGGCCGGGATGCCGGTGCAAATGATTCATCCGGCCGGGCCGGTGGCGCTGCTGGTCATCGACTTGGCCGACCTCGACACGGCTGCGCGAGAGGCCGGAGTGCTGCGCTTCTTGTCGGCGGAAGAACATACGCCGTTCGACCTGGCGCGCGGCCCGCTGATGCGTGCCGGTCTGATCCGTGAAAGCGAACGCGAACATGTGCTGTGGATCACGTTGCATCACATCGTGTCCGACCGCTGGTCGATGCAGGTGCTGGTGCGCGAACTGAGTATCTTGTATGAAGCTTTTAGCAGTGGAAAGCCGTCGCCTTTGGCCGAGCCGACCATCCAGTACGCCGATTTCGCGGTCTGGCAACGCCGGCATGTGCAAGGCGAGGTCCTGCAACGCCAGCTCGATTTCTGGAAAGCGCAATTGCGCGCCGATCAACCGCCGCTGCAGTTGCCCGGCATGCGGCAGCGCCCGGCGCGGCAGAGCCATCGTGGCGATACCTACCGGTTCGATATCGAGCGCGATCTGGCGCAGCGTATCCATGCGCTTTGCCGTAGCCAGGGCGCAACGCTGTTCATGACGATGCTGGCGGCATTCAAGGCCTTGCTCGCCATCCGGTCGAACGAGCGCGATGTGCCGGTCGGCATCCTGCTGGCCAACCGCAACCGCCTGGAGCTGGAGGGCTTGACCGGCTGTCTCATCAACATGCTGGCCTTGCGCGCCGACGCCGAGCAAGACCTCGCGTTTGCCGCCTATCTGGAACGTGTCCGTGAAACCGTGCTGGCCGCGCAATCCAACCAGGACGTGCCGTTCGAGTGCGTGGTGGAAGCGGTGCAGCCGCAATCCGTCCCGGGCTGCTCGCCGCTGTTCCAGGTGCTGTTCGACGTCCATCGCGACCGCATTCTGCAACAGCCGGCCATGGGTGGACTGACGTTCGCGGATGCGCCCGAACCGCCCAGTCCGACCACGCATTTCGATCTGATGGTCGGCATCGGCGAGCGCGAAGATGGTTTGCGCGCTTCGATCGTCTATTGCACAGACTTGTTCGATGAAACGCTGATCGCGCGCCTGGCCCGCGACTATGTCCGCGTGCTCGAAGTCGTCACCGCGGCACCGGAAACGACGATCGCGAAATTGGCGATGGAAGTCGCGCCTGCCATTGCGAGGACCGGAACCTAGCGGCCGGGAACGCCGCAGGCAAACCAGGGAAAGTTCGAAGGAAGTTTTTAACTACAAACAAGAAAGGGAAGTTCATGTTCTCGAAGTATCTCAAACTGACGCCGATCGCGATGGTATGCGCGGCGTTGGGCCATTCGGCGGCATTCGCGCAAACCGCCACGCTGCCCACCGTGCTGGTCTCCGCCGCCAAGTCGACGCCGCCCGATGCGAACCGCCTCGGTGTCGGCGTGCTGGAGACGCCGCAGGCGATCACCGCCATCAATGCCGACTTGATGCGCGCGCAAAGCATGGACAGTCTCGAAGACATCATGCAAAACGTGCCGGGCATTATCCAAACCTCGGGACATAGCGGCCTCTTCTCGAACTATGTGTCGCGCGGCTTCCAGCTCGACAATGCATCCAACTATTTCCGCGACGGCTTGCGCTTCGACCGCCAGAGCCAGATCTCGCTGCAAAACATCGAGCAGGTCGAAGTGATCCGCGGCCCGGCTTCGCTCCAGTACGGCAAGCTGGTGCCGGGCGGCCTGGTCAACTTCGTGACCAAGAAACCGATGGCAACCGGCAAGCATGAAGTGACGCTCCATGCCAACCGGTTCGGACAGATCGAAGGCGGCTTCGATTCGACCGGCAAGCTCGATGCCAGCGGCAAGATGCTGTATCGCTTGAATGCGGAAGCGAAGAAGCTCGGCAGCTTCCGCGATCATGTCGATGGCGATGCCTGGTTCATCGCGCCATCCTTCACCTTCGAGCTGTCCGATTCGACCGTGCTGGATGTCATGATCGAGCACAACCGCCACGAAACGCTGCGCGATCCGGGGCAACCGGCGCCGGTCGCGACCGACCCGGCATCCGTGACGCAGATCGATCCGTCCGCCTTTTTCGGCGAGAAAAATGCCACGAACGCGGTGCGCAACACCAGCGGCGCGCTGCGGCTGAACCACCGTCTGAACAATGTGTGGCAACTGCGCGCCGATTACTCCGGCAGCCGTTTCGACCGCGACATGAATTTCACGATCAATCTCAATCGCCGCGCGGCCGCCCCGACATCGGTTCCGCGTATCTCGCGTGCGGCATTCACCAAGGCCGATTCGGACAGCCTGCGCCTGGAAACCTTCGGCGAATTCGCGACCGGCGCGGTCAAGCACAAGCTGCTGGCCGGCGTCGACCGTCTGGAGCGCAGCGTCGATGATCTCACCACGCGCAACACGACGCTGGCCGCGGTGGATTTGTTCAACCCGGCGCCGACCGGCAATGCGACCTATAGCTCGGTACCGCTGTTCGACGATAGGTCGCGCGGCACCGACACCGGCATTTACGTGCAGGACCAGATGACTTTCGGTCCCTGGAGCGTGATGATGGGCCTGCGCCACGACAGCTTGAAGGAAAATTCCCACGAGGCCGTGCTCGATTTCCGTAACAAGCACGACGCTGCCCAGACCAGCCCCAGCGCCGGCGTGCTGTATCGCGTCATGCCGCAACTCGCTCTGTACGCGAGTTACAGCCGGTCGCTCTTTTCGAACATGGCCGGCGACGGTTGCGCCCGCAGCTTCGATCCGTCGCGCGGCGCCCAATATGAAGCCGGGGCCAAGGGAGTCGCGTTCGGGGGCTTGCAATGGGCAATCTCGGCTTTCGACCTGACGCGCTCTAACGGCCTGTCCGACGATCCGAGCGGCGCCGTTGACGCCGACGACAATGCGTGCCAAGTGCAGGGGGCGAAGCAACGCTCCACCGGCGTCGAGCTCGAAGTCTCCGGACGGTTCGGCAAGGCGCTGCGCCTGCATGCCAACTACACGCGCCTCAATGCGCGCTTCACGGAAGACACGGTTTCCGAAATGATCGGCAAGAAAATGCGCAATGCGCCGGAGCGAAGCGCTCGCCTGTGGGGCGAATACGCCTTTGCCGGCACATGGCAAGGGTTGTCGGCGTCGCTCGGCATGACCCATGTCGGCAAGCGTTTCGCCAACGACGCCAATACCTTGCGTATCCCGTCCTACACGGTATGGGATGCCGGCGTACGCTATGCGTTGGGCAAGGCCGACACGCTGCAATTGTCGGTGACCAACCTCGCCAACCGCCGTTACGTGGAAGACAGCCTGGCCAACGCCAACTCGATCAACCAAGGCGCGCCGCGCAACGTCTCCGTGCGCTACTCGCATACGTTCTGACCGTCACGCCAGAACCTGCCGCCGTCGCGCCGGTGACGGCGGAAGTCTTTCATCTTTTTCTTCATGAACCTCATCGGTATCCTCTTCAAGACTTCCTGGCGCAAGACGCTGCTTGCCGTCTGCGCCAGCACGGTCGGCGGCTTTTCCATCGCGGGATTGCTGGCGCTCATCAACCAAACGCTGGCGCAACTGGGTTCCGGCAGCGCCAAGCTGGCGTGGGGCTTCTTCTCGCTGTGCATGCTGGTGCTGGGGGCGCGCATCCTGTCGTCGACCCTATTGGTCAGGTTGTCCCAGCGCACGCTGGCGGATTTGCGCGCGCATCTGTCGCGCCAGATCCTCGCCGCGCCGCTGCGGCGCATGGAAGAGGTCGGCAAGCATCGCGTATTGGCGGCGCTGACGGAAGACGTCACGACAGTTGCCGACGTATTCAGCTGGCTGCCGGTCCTGTGCATGAACCTGGCCGTGATTGCCGGCTGCCTGATTTACATGGGCTGGCTGGCTTGGCCGTTGCTCGCGGCGACGCTCGCGCTGCTTGCGCTGGGCGTCGCGAGTTTCCGTTTCGCGCAGAGCAGGGCATTCGTGTCGCTGGCGCGTTCGCGCACCGCCGGCGACGAGCTGCAAAAGCATTTCCGCGCGCTCACCGATGGCGCCAAGGAATTGAAGCTCAATCGAACCAAGCGCGACGCCTTTCTATCCCGGTTGTTGCTGCCGACGCTGGATGACATGCGCCGCCATTTCGTATCGGGCATGAATGTCCTGCTGACCGCGGAGAGCTGGGGTTCGCTGCTGTTCTTCTTTCTGGTCGGGCTGGTGCTGTTTGCCGCGCCGATCGTCGGCGCGGTCGATCCGGCCGTCTTGAGCGGCTACGCGCTCGTGCTGCTGTATATGCGCGGCCCGCTCGAAGGTTTCGTCGCCAACCTGCCGGAACTGAGCCGTTCGCGCATCGCGCTCGATCGCATCGAGCGGTTGCGCGCCGAACTCTTGCAAGAGGATGCGGTATCGGATATCCCGGAACGACCCGTGGCGGCCTTCGAGAGTCTGGAGTTGCGCGGCGTCACCCACCGCTATCACCGCGAATCGGAAGACCGCAGCTTTACGCTCGGACCGATCGATTTGATCTTGCGTCCGGGCGAACTGGTGTTTCTGATCGGCGGCAACGGCAGCGGCAAGACGACTTTCGCCAAGCTGCTGCTCGGCTTGTATGCGCCGGAATCGGGCGAGATCCGCGTCGATGGCCGGCTTGTCGCCGAGCAGGGCCGCGAAGCCTACCGCCAATTGTTCTCCGCCGTGTTCGCCGACTTTTTCCTGTTCGACGACGTGCTCGGCCATGATCCTGCGGCGGACCGGCAAGCGCAGCAATATCTGATGCGTTTGCAATTGGCGCACAAGGTCAGGATCGAGGATGGGCGTTTCTCGACTACGGCGCTATCGCAAGGGCAGCGCAAGCGCCTGGCGCTGTTGACTGCCTATCTCGAAGACCGTCCGTGCTATGTCTTCGACGAATGGGCGGCCGATCAGGACCCGGTATTCAAGCGGGTGTTTTACACCGAACTCTTGCCGGATCTGCGTGCGCGCGGCAAGGCCGTGTTCGTCATCACCCATGACGACCAGTATTTCCATCTCGCGGACCGCTGCCTCAAGCTGGAGGACGGACGATTGGCGGATATGCCGGTCGGGAAATTCCGGGCGCAGGATGAGGCCGGTTTTCAGGGACGCAACCAGGCAGGAATGAGTTGAGCCATGCATTTCGACCGAACGACAACGAATAACTTCGACTGCATCCGGCTGCTGGCCGCGCTGGCGGTGTTCTATTCGCACCAGGTCAAGCTGATGGGGCGCGGAGTCGTGGAGGTGTCGAGCTACCACGACCTCGGCAAAACGGGCGTCCTGGTGTTTTTCGTGATGAGCGGTTACCTGGTCGCACAAAGCTGGGAGCGCGATCCGCACCTGTGGCGCTTCCTGGCCCGGCGCTTCCTGCGCATCTGGCCGGGATTGATCTGCGTCGTGCTGCTGACCGTGTTCGCGCTCGGCCCGCTCATGACATCCTTGCCTGTCCGCGAGTACTTCCAGTCTCCGCAAACCATGCACTACCTCGGCCATATCCTGCTGATCATCCAGGAGCGCCTGCCCGGCGTATTCACCGGCCATCCGATCGAACGGGTCAACGGTCCGTTATGGACAATTCCGATCGAGGCCGGCTGGTATGCCGTCCTGGCGGCGATAGGCGTCATGGGCTTGCTGCGCTATCGCTTCACGATGCCGTTTCTTCTTTTGGCTTGCGCGATTTACGTATTCGGCATCTACGGCACCGAGAACCAGGACGTCGCGCCGTTCTGGGAATTGGAGTTCGGACTGTTCTTCCTGCACGGCGCCTGTCTGCATTACCTCCGACAATGGTGGCTGCCGCGGCCGTGGTCGGCGGCGGCGTTCGTGTCCGTGCTGGCCGTCCTCGCCAATGCGCTCGGCCACGAGTACATCGCCATCCTGATCGCGCTGCCGTACTTCGTGATCCTGATCGCGCAAGCATCCACGCCGATCGCGCGCGACGCGGGCCGCTGGGGAGATTTCTCCTACGGTATCTACATTTATTCCTTTCCGGTGCAGCAAACCGTCGTCGCGCTATCGAAAAATTCGCTCGGCCTGGTCGAGGCAACGGTTGTGTCATTGGGGTGCGCCATGCTGCTTGCCTGGTTGTCGTGGCGCTTTGTCGAAGCTCCGGCGATCGGATTGAAACGTTTCCTGCAACCTGGCATGAAGTCCCGAAACTTGGAAAACACCGCGCACGCGGCGACGACGACATGAGGCGACTCCGCGACATTGGCCGTTTGTTCCGGAGCCGGCTGTTCTGCCTCATGTGGCTCGCGAGCGGGACGGCGCTTGCCGCGCAGCCGGCAACGAAAGCCGACATCCTGTGGGACACCTGGGGCGTGCCGCATATCTTCGCCTCCGACGAGCGGAACCTGTTCCATGCATTCGGCTGGGCTCAGGCGCATAGTCACGGCGACTTGCTGCTGCGCTTGTATGGGCAGGCGCGCGGCAGGGCGGCCGAGTACTGGGGCGAAGAACACTTGGCATCCGATCGTTGGATGCTCACCAACGGCGTGCCCGAGCGCGCGCAAGAATGGCTGGAGCGGCAACCGCCGGAATTCCGCCGCAACCTGGAGGCCTTTGCCGCCGGCATCAATGCGTATGCGCGCGCCCATCCGGCCCGCATCGGCAAAGAGCTGCACGCCGTTCTGCCGGTCGGCGCGGTCGACGTCTTGGCGCATTTGCAGCGGGTGATCTATTTCACTTTCGTGACCAGTCCCGAGCGTGCGCTCGACGAAGCGGAAACCGACGAGTCGGCCGCGGAAAAGAATGGCTCCAACGCCTGGGCGATCGGCCCGGCGCGCGCAGCCGGCGGCCGCGCCATGCTGCTGGCCAATCCGCATTTGCCATGGTCCGGCCTGTATCTCTTCTATGAAGCGCAACTTCATGCCCCCGGCATCGACGTGTATGGCGTAACGCTGGTCGGCCTGCCGGTCATCGTCATCGGCTTCAACGGCAAGCTCGGGTGGACGCATACCGTCAATCCGATCGACGTTGCCGATGTCTACCGGTTGTCCACGAGCGAAAGCGGTTACCGTTGGGACGGCGCCGTCAAGACGTTCGACGAGGTGACGCGGGCCGTCAAGATAAAACAGCGTGACGGCGGCATGGTCGAGCAGGCGCTGCGGGTCAGACGCTCGGTGCACGGTCCGGTCATCAAGGAAGAGGCAGGGCGGGCATATGCATTGCGCGTGGCGGGGCTCGACCGCGCCGGCATGGCCGAGCAATGGTGGGCCATGGCCAAGGCCGCCAGCCTGGGGGAGTTCGAGGCTGCATTGCGCCGCATGCAAATTCCCATGTTCAATGTGCTGTATGCCGACCGCGCCGGCAATATCCTGTACCTGTACAACGGCCTCATTCCGATGCGCGGCGAAGGCAGTTGGGATCAATGGCAACAAGCGGTCGATGGCGAAACATCCGCCACCTTGTGGCAGCGTGTGCATGCCTACGACGATTTGCCGCGCGTGCTGAATCCGCCCGGTCATTGGCTGCACAATGCCAATGATCCGCCGTGGTTCGCCACGCTGCCGCAAGCCTGCAAGCCGGAATCTTATCCCTCGTACTTTGTGCCGCCGTCGATGGGATTGCGTGCCCAGCGCTCAGCGCGGCTGGTGGCGGAGGATGCGCGCATTTCGTTCGACGAAATGATTCGCTACAAGCACGCAACCCGCGTGGAGCTGGCCGACCGGGTGCTCGATCCTCTGCTTGCCGCTGCGGAAAAGGGCGGCCCGGCCGTGCGCGAAGCAGCCAAGGTCTTGCGCGCATGGGATCGCAAAACGGATGCCGATAGCCGCGGCGCCGTCCTGTTCTCGGAGTGGGCCAGGGAAATGGGATTCCTGAATGGGGATGATGATCCTTACGCGGTGCGGTGGCATGCCGCTCGGCCGTTGACAACGCCCTCCGGCCTTGCCGACTTGAAGCGTGCCTTGGATGCGCTGGAAACGGCCGCTGCCAAGGTGCGGGCCGCCTATGGAGCATTGAGCGTCGAATGGGGAAGCGTCGCACGCTTGCGCTACGGCGATCGGGATTTGCCGGCCAATGGCGGGCCTGGCGGGTTAGGGATTTACCGTGTGCTCGGCTTCAAGCCTGGCGCCGATGGCCGGCATGTTGCCATGCACGGAGACACGTTCGTCGCGGCGATCGAGTTCGGCGCCCGGCCGCGTGCCAGCGTCTTGCTTGCATACGGCAATGCGTCGCAGTCCCACTCGCCGCATCGCGGCGACCAGCTCCGGCTATTCGCGGAAAAGAAGATGCGGCCGGCATGGCGTACGCGGGCCGAGATTGCAAAGCACTTGGCGCGGCGCGAGAAGCTGGCTTATTCGGACGGCCTGCCTTGATAGGCGGGGCGTCGATCAAGGCCTTTGGTCACGGCAAATGATCATGAAAAAAGCCGGTGGGGACCGGCTTTCCTGACTGCTGGATTTCAATGGTCGGGGCGAGATGATTCGAACATCCGACCCCCTGCACCCCATGCAGGTGCGCTACCAGGCTGCGCTACGCCCCGACGAGCCGCGTATTATAGCAGAGGCATTAGCGGTTTTTCCATAGCGGCATGCGAGGAATATCGAATGGCTCTGAAAATCGACGAAAAAAAATTTACAAAATCGGAAAAACCCGGACAATAGCGACACCTAAAATAACCATTACAGCGCCTACCCGGTGCGGATTGGGGGAAAACGCATGCCGCCACTCGCGGCGTGCGAGGTTTTCCGCGCTGCACGGGTGGCATCCACGCCATCATGTCCATCAAGATCAGCCAACAATTCGACGCCGGCGCCATCGAGGTGCTGAACGCCGATCATCCAACCAGCATCGAACTCAATATCCGCAAGGATACGCAGGCTGAATTCGCGCAGTGGTTCTACTTCCGCTTGCAAGGCGCGAAAGAGCAGCCCTGCACCATCCGCTTCCTGAATGCGGGACAGGCGGCCTATCCTTCCGGATGGGAAGCGTACCGCGCGGCGGCGAGCTATGATCGCGTCCGCTGGTTCCGCGTGCCGACCGACTACGACGGGCAAGTGATGACCATACGGCACACTCCCGAGCACGATAGCGTCTATTACGCCTACTTCGAGCCGTATTCCTGGGAGCGCCATCTCGAGTTGCTCGGCCGCGCCGAGAAATCGCCGCTGACGCGGGTGATCGACTTGGGCAGCAGCGTCGAGGGCCGCGACATGAATGCGATCGTGGTCGGCAATCCGTCCGCGAAGAAAAAAGTTTGGGTCATCGCGCGTCAGCACCCCGGCGAGACGATGGCGGAATGGTTCGTCGAAGGCATGCTCGAAGCGCTGCTCGATCCGGCCAATGCGACGGCGGCGGAGTTGCGCGAGCATGCGGTGTTTTACATCGTGCCGAACATGAATCCGGACGGCTCCGTGCTCGGCAATCTGCGCACCAATGCCGCGGGCGCCAATCTGAATCGGGAATGGATGACGCCGTCGCTCGAGACCAGCCCGGAAGTGTATTGCGTCCGCGGGAAAATCCACGAGACCGGCTGCGACCTTTTCCTCGATGTTCATGGCGACGAAGGCATTCCCTACGTCTTCGCGGTCGGCAACGAAATGCTGGAGGCATTCAGCGAGCGGCAAGCGGAGGAACAGAGCGCATTTCTCGCCGACTGCATGGCGGCCTGCACCGATTTCCAGCTCGAGCATGGCTATCCGGCAAGCAAGTACAAGGAGGAAGTGCTGAAACTGGCGTCCAAGTACATTGCGCACACGTTCAAATGCATCTCTCTGACGCTCGAGATGCCGTTCAAGGATCACATGAACAAGCCCGACGCCGCCGTCGGCTGGAACGGCGAACGCAGCGCGCGTCTCGGACGCGAGATTCTCGGCCCTATCCTGAAGGCGGTCGGCAAGGCGTGAGCGTAGAGATCGAGCGCAAGTTCCTGGTGCGGGCCGAACGCTGGGCGGCTTGCAAGGCGCTGGCGCAAGGCGTCCTGCTGCGCCAGGGCTATCTGTCCTCGAACCCCGAGCGCATCGTGCGCATCCGCATCGAGGACGGCGCCGCGTGCATGACGATCAAAGGCCGTACCGTCGGCGCGACGCGCGCGGAGTGGGAATATCCGATCCCGCTGGAGGACGCTCGTATCTTCCTCGACGATTTATGCGAGAAGCCGATCATCGAAAAAATCCGCTATCGGGTTGCGCATCGGGGCCTGGTGTGGGAAGTCGATGAATTCCACGGCGAGAATGCCGGCTTGCTCGTCGCCGAAATCGAGCTGTCGTCCGAAGATCAGCCGTTCGACAAGCCGGATTGGGTCGGCGAGGAAGTGACGCATGATCCACGTTATTTCAACGCGAATCTGCTGCGCCATCCCTTCAGAGGTTGGTGATCAGTGGAAATGCCCAGTGGGTTGCGGCGCATCTTCCGGCATTTCCGCATGCACGAGTTCCGCTTCGAGATCGAGATAGAGCGGCGCGCCGCAATCGTCGCAGGATTCCATCGGGAAACAGCCGCGATGATGCTTGACATGGGTGACGCCGCACTCGCGCAGCAAGGCGAGAATTTCCTCCAGCGGCGAACGCGGTTCTTGATCGGCGCCGGAAACGGCCGTCAACGGCTGGCCCTCGGGCGCGTCGCCTTCTTCCTGCCCGTATAGCGGCCATACCAGTCCGTACACCACGTCCGGATCGTTCATCCGCGCGAAGCTGACGCGGTACTCGTCGATCCGGCTGTCCGGCGTGTCCTCCCCGAAGCCGCCGATGATCGCTTGCAGCTTCTCGGCGCCGACATTGAGCGTGTGCGTCAGATAGTGAACGGCCGCCCGGATCGAAGCAGGGCGGATGCGCTTGTCGGCCACGCGGCAGGAAACATAGTACGCCTCCGGGAGCAACAGATCGATGCCGCAGCCGGGCAAGAGGCGCGCCACATTCGGCATGACTTGCGTACCCCATTGCGTCAGCGCCAGTTCGCGGTCCTGCGGATTGAATTCGGCTTGCCAGCGGAAGATCGGGGTTCCGGCCGGCACGACGGCAACGGCCAACAGGTAACGCGTATCGGCCAGGAAGGGGGCGGTCTCCGGCGGGTTGGACAGGGCGCGCGGCGTTCCTCCCTTGAGCGCCGCCTGCGCCATCTGCTGGGTCAGGGCATAGGTTTCGGCATGCGTGCGCGGCAATTGATCGATCGCGTACAGTGTCGGCGCCACCGTCATGCGGGCATCGGCGGCCAGCACATGGGCATAGAGATGCGCAGACAGCGTCGCCAGCATGTCGGCGGCGATCGGGCCGGAAGCGATGGAAAAACGCGTCCAGGCAAGAATGGGGGCGGCGATCAGCAGCGCGTCGTAATGCTTGCCGTCCTGTTCGATGCGGCAGGATTCGCTGACCGCCTCGACCGATTCCATCAGCGCATCGTAAGCGCCGGATTGGGACTTGAAGGCGTGGTCGAGCGCGGCATCGATCGTCTCTTGATGGCCGCTTTTCAGCAGCTTGACCAGGAGTTTGTCGAGTTCGGCCTCCCAGGCGCGTTCCTCGAGGCGGCTGGCGGCATCCATGACGGCCTGCGCGAAAGTGACGAGCCGCTGGCTATCGCTGGAAAGTTTTCGGGAAAAGCGTTTGGATGGACGGCGCATGGTGCGATGACGTTCAAATGAAACCGGGGACACGTATTGTAGTGGATTCCGGCGACCTCATTCAAAACGCATTGTCGCAACGACAAAAAAAGCCGCACGGTGGCGCGTGCGGCCGGAAAGCACTGCAGGAGGAGTGCAACTATTTCGATGCGGCGGAGGCGGCAGGCGCGGCGGCGGATGCGGGCGACGAGGCATGCTCGATGGGATTGTGGCCGCCGGCTTCGCCTGCCATGTCGACCTTGTCGCCGCCTTGCATGATGAGGAACAGCGCCAATGCCGCGAAACCGACGAATCCAACAAAAATTTTCCACATGACAGGTCTCCAGATATCGTGATGGCGGGAAAACAAAAACGCCGGACATGGCCGGCGTTTTGTCCTGTCTTGCAGATTACAGGCGGAATCTTACATCAGGCTTTCGCCCGAGTCCTCAGGCGGCGAGCAATTGCCTGAGAACGAACGGCAGGATGCCGCCGTGCTTGTAATAGTCGACTTCGATCGGCGTGTCGATGCGCAGCAGGACCTTGACTTCCTGCTTCTCGCCGTTGGCGCGGTTGATCACCAGCGTCACGTGCTGCTGCGGCTTGATCTCGCCTTCGATGCCTTTCAGGTCGAAGGTTTCGTCGCCCTTGATGCCGAGCGACTGCACGCTGTCGTCGCCCAGGAATTGCAGCGGCAGCACGCCCATGCCGACCAGGTTGGAACGGTGGATCCGTTCGAAGGAACGGGCGATCACGGCCTTCACGCCGAGCAGTTGCGTGCCCTTGGCCGCCCAGTCGCGCGAAGAGCCGGTGCCGTACTCTTCGCCGCCGAACACCATGGTCGGGGTGCCTTCCTCGATGTATTTCATCGCGGCGTCGTAGATCGACATTTCCTGGCCGCTCGGCTGGTGGAGCGTGATGCCGCCTTCGACGCGCGAACCGTCCGGCTTGGCCGGGATCATCAGGTTCTTGATGCGGACGTTGGCGAAGGTGCCGCGCATCATCACTTCATGGTTGCCGCGGCGCGAGCCGTAGGAGTTGAAGTCGGCCTTCATCACGCCGTTCTCGAGCAGCCACTTGCCGGCCGGGCTCGATTCCTTGATCGAACCGGCGGGGGAGATGTGGTCGGTGGTGATCGAGTCGCCGAAGATGCCGAGCGCGCGGGCGCCGGAGATGCCGCCGGCGGCCGCTTTCGGCTCCATGCCGAAGTCATGGAAGAACGGCGGTTCGGCGATGTAGGTCGATTTCGGCCAGTTGTAGACCTCGCCCTTGGCGACGCCCTTGATCTGCTCCCACAGCTTGCCCGGAGCTTCCTTCACGTCGGCGTAGTTGTCCTTGAAGATCTTCGAGTTCATCGCGTGCTTCATCAGCTTGCCGATTTCCTGCGAAGTCGGCCAGATGTCGCCCAGGTAGATGTCCTTGCCCTTGGCGCGGCCGACCGGCTCGGTCATCAGGTCGCGGGTCACGTTGCCGGCGATCGCGTAGGCGACGACCAGCGGCGGCGAAGCCAGGAAGTTGGCGCGGATGTTCGGGTGGATGCGCGCCTCGAAGTTGCGGTTGCCGGACAGCACGGCCGCGGCGACGATGTCGTTCTTGACGATCGCTTCGTTCAGCGGCGCGGTCAGGTCGCCGGCGTTGCCGATGCAGGTGGTGCAGCCGTAGGCCGTCACGCCGAAGCCGAGCTTCTCGAGGTAGGGCAGGAGGCCGGCGGCTTCGAGGTACTTGGTGACGACGCGCGATCCGGGAGCGAGCGATGTCTTGATATGCGGCGCGACCTTGAGGCCGGCTTCGACGGCTTTCTTCGCCAGCAGGCCGGCGGCCAGCAGCACGCTCGGGTTCGAGGTGTTGGTGCAGGAGGTGATCGCGGCGATCAGCACGTCGCCGTTGCGGACCTTGACGCCGTCCGAGGTCTCGTACTCGGCGTTCAGATCTTCTTCCTTCTTGTTGAAGCCGTTCTCCGCCACCGGCTTGGAGAACAGCGTGGAGAAGGTCGACTTGACGTGGCCGATTTCGATGCGGTCCTGCGGGCGCTTCGGGCCGGCCAGCGACGGCGCGACCGAACCGAGATCGAGCGCGACGACGTTGGTGTAGTCGATCTCGCCGGATTTCGGAATGCCGAACAGGCCTTGGGCCTTGAAGTAGGCGGCGAAGGCGTCGATTTCCGCCTTGCTGCGGCCGGTGCCCTTGAAATAGTCGATGGTTTGCTCGTCGACCGGGAAGAAGCCCATGGTGGCGCCGTATTCCGGCGCCATGTTGGCGATGGTGGCGCGGTCGGTCAGGGACAGCGATTCGGTGCCTTCGCCGAAGAATTCGACGAACTTGCCGACGACCTTTTCTTTGCGCAACAGTTCGGTGATGGTGAGCACGAGGTCAGTCGCGGTGACGCCTTCGCGCAATTGGCCGGTCAGGTTGACGCCGATCACGTCCGGCGTCAGGAAGTAGACCGGTTGGCCGAGCATGCCGGCCTCGGCTTCGATGCCGCCCACGCCCCAGCCGACCACGCCGATGCCGTTGATCATCGTGGTGTGCGAGTCGGTGCCGACCAGCGTGTCCGGATAGTAGACGCCGCCCTTGTTGTGCACGCCGCGCGCCAGGTACTCGAGGTTGACCTGGTGCACGATGCCGAAGCCCGGCGGCACGACGCCGAAGGTGTCGAATGCCTGCATGCCCCATTTCATGAACTGATAGCGTTCGTTGTTGCGCTGGAATTCCAGCTTCATGTTCAGATCGAGCGCTTTCTTCTCCCGGAAGTGGTCGATCTGGACGGAGTGATCGACGACCAGGTCCACCGGCACCAGCGGCTCGATGTTCTTCGGATTCTTGTTCATCTTGGAGGCGACGCCGCGCATGGCGGCCAGGTCGGCCAGCAGCGGCACGCCGGTGAAGTCCTGCAATACGACGCGCGCCACGACGAACGGGATCTCATCGACGCGGGCCGCGTTCGCGCCCCAGTTCGCGAGCTGCCTGACGTGCTCTTCGGTCACTTTCTTGCCGTCGCAGTTGCGCAGCACCGATTCCAGCACGATGCGGATCGACACCGGCAGGCGCGAAACATCCACGCCGAGCTTCTTGCCGAGCGCGGGCAGCGAATAGAACTTGCCTTTCTTGGAGCCCGAGATCGTGAAATCCTTGAGCGTGTTCAGAGTATTGCGGGACATTTATCCTCTCCTTAGATGACAAAACGTGATTCCTGGTTGATTGCGTGTTCTTTTCGCCGGGGCGTCTTGCCGCCGGTGTCCTTCTTCTTCTGCTATTGGGGCGTTCAGCCTGTCTGTGCTTCCTGTTCCTGCTGGTGATTCCTGCATTCGTTCGCCAGCTGCTGGCCTTTCTTCGAATCGAGCAGCATGCCCTTGGCCGGGATGCCTATCCAGACCAGGCCCGCCTTCGGATTCTCGAAACGGTGAGCGCCGGTCGTCGTATCGACGCGCGTCATCTGATGCAGCTTGCGCTTCCAGCGCATGGCGACCTGCTTGTCGTCGCCCGGATTCTCGTAAATCGTGATCCGGTCGCCGTGCGCGCACTTGAAATCGACGGCCGTCATGCCGTTCGTATCCGGTTCCTTTTCCTCCTCGGCGGCCGCTTTCTTGCTCTTGGCCTTCTTCGCTTGCGCCTTCTTCACCTGCTTGGCGGGCGCGGAAGCATCGCTTTGAGCGAAGGTTTGTTGTGCGCCGAATGCCAGGATGGCGATCAGCAGGGCGGAGAATGGTCGTTTCATGATGTCGTTTCCTCTAAGTTGACGTGCGGCCCCTGAGCGCACTATCCCCCCTTTTATTCATGGCATTCATAGCAGCACGGCCGCCGTTGCCGGCAGCGCCGTTCCGCTCGCTTTCGCGCGCTGCAGTATCGACCAGTAATAGCGATAACTGGCGCGATCGTGCAGCTTGTTGTTGTGTTTTATCGGTCCCCATTGCACGGCCTGCGCGGCGTTGAGAATCTCCATGGCGTCGTGGACTTCGGCCGTATCGGGCGCGAAGGCCGCGACGATGAGTTTGATCTGATCCGGATGGATGCTCCACATGCGCGTATAGCCGAATTCACGGGCGGCGCGGCGCGCGTCGTCGGCGACGACGGCGGCATTCCGGATTTCGGTCGTGACGTTGTGCGAAGGCGTCTTGCCGTGCGCATGGCAGGCGGCCGCGATCTCTAGCTTGGCGCGGGTGATCAGCGGATGCGTGAATTGCCCGGGCGAGCGCATCGCATCGCCGGGAATCGCGCCATAGTGGGCGGAGACGAAATCCATGATGCCGAACGAAAGGCATTCGACCTGCGGCAGGGCGGCGATGGCATGCGCATCGGCCAGCGCGCCGTGGGTTTCGATCAGTATGTGCACCGGCAAGTCGGCGCGCTTGCCGGCATGCCGGTTGATGACGTCGATCGCGTGTTCGACATCGGCCACGCATTGCGGTTTCGGAACCACGAGATAGGCTAGGCGCTCGGCCGCGCCTTCGCAGATGATGGCGACATCCTGCTCGAAGAACGGGCTGGAAACATCGTGCACGCGCGCGCCGATGCGATTGAAGCGATTGTCTTCGCCGGCGATCAGCGCGGCGACGAGCCGCGCATGCGCTTCTTCGTTGCCGGCCGCGGCGCCATCCTCGCAATCGAAAGTGATGTCGAAGATCGGGCCAAGTTCTTGTTGCAGGGCAAGCGACTTGCGCATCAGCTTTTCGGAGCCGGCGTAGTGGTCGCAGACCGGAATCGTCACCGGTGCGTGCTTGTCCTGGAATAAGACCTCGGAAGGGTGCATGTAAAACGTGTTTGTCGGCGTGTTGTCGTCGGTTGGCGGGTTCGTACGGCGGACAGGCGGCGTCGATGCCGCCGCTTGCCCGCCCGCGGCAGGCTTAGCCCACGAGATGCTTGACGCCGTCGCGCTCTTCCATCAATTCCTTGAGCGTGAGGTTGATGCGCTCTTGCGAGAATGCATCGATGTCGAGACCCTGGACGATCTTGTACTCGCCGTTCTCGGTGGTGACCGGGAAGCCGAACATCGTGCCTTCGGGGATGCCGTAGGAGCCGTCGGACGGCACGCCCATCGTCGTCCACTTGCCGTTGGTGCCGAGCATCCAGTCGCGTACATGGTCGATGGCGGCGTTGGCTGCCGATGCCGCGGAGGACAGGCCGCGGGCTTCGATGATGGCGGCGCCGCGCTTGCCGACCGTCGGCAGGAAGACGTCCTTGTTCCAGGCTTCGTCGTTGATCATTGCCTTGACCGATTGACCGTCGATCGTGGCGAAGCGGTAGTCGGCATACATGGTCGGGGAGTGGTTGCCCCAGACGCACAGCTTTTCGATCGAGGACACCGGCTTGCCGGTCTTGGCCGCGACTTGCGACAATGCGCGGTTGTGGTCGAGGCGCAGCATCGCGGTGAAGTTCTTGGCCGGCAGGCTGGGCGCCGACTTCATGGCGATGTAGGCGTTGGTGTTGGCCGGATTGCCGACGACCAGCACCTTGACGTTGCGCGAAGCGACCGCGTCGAGCGCCTTGCCTTGCACCGTGAAGATCTGGGCATTGGCTTCGAGCAGATCCTTGCGCTCCATTCCCGGGCCGCGCGGACGGGCGCCGACCAGCAGGGCAACGTCCGCATCCTTGAAGGCGGTCATCGGATCGCTATGCGCGGTCATGCCGGCCAGCAGCGGGAATGCGCAGTCGTCGATTTCCATCATCACGCCCTTGAGCGCCTTCTGAGCTTTCTCGTCCGGGATTTCGAGCAATTGCAGAATGACCGGTTGATCCTTGCCGAGCATGTCGCCGTTGGCGATGCGGAACAGCAGGGAATAGCCGATCTGGCCGGCGGCGCCGGTAACGGCAACACGCATGGGGGCTTTAGCCATTTTTAACTCTCCAAAGGTGGTGATGAAAGCGATGTAGGACAGGTTTTCTAAGCTTGCCGAACCTGGATTGGTGAACCTGTAATCATACCGGTGAACTTCCCGCGAGTCACAGGCGGTCGCTGGACAAGAGCTGATCGAACACTGTTCATGCGCAAGGGAAATGCGATTTTCTCGGAGCTTGCGTCATGTCAATATTGCACGCGAGTGTAGGCTTGCGGCGGCGGTCTGTCAATGCCTATCATATATCTTATATAAGACATATCAGTTGTCATTTTTTGCTGGACGGCAAGCAAGCTTTTATGGTGAAATCCCCAGTTATGAGTTCGAATCCGTCCAATCTGGCGAACAATGTTGCGACCCTCGGCGCGCAGGGCCAGGGGGGCGGGGTTTCCGCTTCCGGCACATCTCCCACCTTCAGCCCCTTGTACCAGCAGATCAAGGCGCTGATCACCCAGAGTCTCCAGTCCGGCGAATGGAAGCCGGGCGAGCTGATTCCGAGCGAGGTCGAGCTGGCGGGCCGTTTCAAGGTGAGTCAAGGCACCGTGCGCAAGGCGATCGACGAGCTGGCGGCGGAAAATCTCGTCGTGCGCCGTCAAGGCAAGGGGACTTTCGTGGCGACGCATCACGAAGCGCGCGCCCAATTCCGTTTCCTGCGGCTGATGCCCGACCTGGGCGACCCCCATTATCCCGAAAATCGCATTCTCGAGGTCAAGCGTCTGCGCGCTCCGGCCGAGGTGGCGCGTCAGCTCGACATGAAATCGGGCGATTCGGTCATCTTCATCAAGCGCGTCCAATCCTTCGACGGTGCGCCGACGATTCTCGAAGAGCTTTGGCTTCCCGGCATGATTTTCAAGGGGCTCACCGCCGAGCGCCTGTCGGAGTACAAGGGGCCGATGTACGGTTTGTTCGAAAGCGAATTCGGGACGCATATGATCCATGCGGCCGAAAAGCTGCGCGCGGTCCCGGCCGGCGAAGCGGAGGCGGAGTTGCTCGCCGTGCCACTCGGCACGCCGCTGCTGTCGGTCGAGCGGGTGTCGTTCACGTATGGGAACAAGCCGGTGGAAGTGCGGCGCGGTTTGTACCTGACCGTTCGCCATCATTATCAGAATGAGTTGAGTTGAAGGATTGCGGGATTGCGCCGAATGCGGCATAGGCATGTGGACACATTGGTCTTGACAAAAGGAAATGTTGCCGATTGTGCTCACTACATATTGGTGTGCCGCACAAAATAGGTGAGAATTACGCGTTTACCAAGTTTTCGGGAGGTTGTGTCCATGTCAGAAGCCGCAAAAAAACGGCCGCAATTCCGTAACATTCATATTACGGATCTTGCGTTCTCCTATCGCATGCCGTTGGCCGCCAAGGTCTCGATCATGCATCGAGTCAGCGGTGCTTTCATTTTCCTGCTGCTGCCCTTCATCCTCTATCTGCTCGATAACAGCCTGACGTCCGAAGGCACGTTCGAGTATTTCCGGGGCCTCATGTCTTACACGAGCGTCAAACTCGTCGTGCTGGCGCTTGCCTGGGCGTATCTCCATCATTTTTGCGCCGGCATGCGTCATCTGGTCATGGACTTGCACATCGGCGCTACCAAGGAAGGCGCGCGTTCGAGCGCGATCGCCGTCCTAGCGGTCAGCCTGCCCTTGACCGCACTGTTCGGATTGAAATTGTTCGGAGTGTTCTGAAATGGCGAATAACAACATCGGGCCGAAGCGCATGGTGGTCGGCGCGCATTACGGCGTGATCGACTGGCTGGCGCAACGCATCACCGCGATCGTGATGGCGGTCTACACCATCATCCTGCTGGGGCTGTTCTTCTTCGGCAAGGATTTCAGCTACCAAGGCTGGGCCGGCCTGTTCGCGCAGCAATGGTTCAAGCTCGCGACCTTCGTGACCTTCATCGCATTGCTGTATCACGCCTGGGTCGGCATGCGCAATATCTGGATGGACTACGTCAAGCCGGTCGCCGTGCGCCTCACCCTGCAGGTGCTCACCATCCTGTGGCTGGTCGGCTGCGCCGGCTATGCGGCTCAGATTCTCTGGAGAGTGTAAATCGTGGCAGCAATCAAATCCTCCCTTCCTTCCCGCCGCTTCGACGTCGTCGTGGTCGGCGCCGGCGGTTCCGGCATGCGCGCTTCGCTGCAGCTGGCCGAAGCCGGTCTGAACGTCGCCGTCCTGTCCAAGGTCTTCCCGACCCGTTCGCATACCGTCGCCGCGCAAGGCGGCATCGGCGCCTCGCTCGGCAACATGTCCGAGGACGATTGGTACTGGCACATGTTCGACACCGTCAAGGGTTCCGACTATCTCGGCGACCAGGACGCGATCGAATTCATGTGCCGCGAGGCGCCGAAGGTCGTGTATGAACTCGAACACTTCGGCATGCCGTTCGACCGCAATCCCGACGGCACGATCTATCAGCGTCCGTTCGGCGGCCATACCGCCAATTTCGGCGAGAAGCCGGTGCAGCGCGCCTGCGCCGCGGCCGACCGCACCGGCCACGCCTTGCTGCATACGCTCTACCAGCGCAACGTGCGCGCCAAGACGCATTTCTTCGTCGAGTGGATGGCGATCGACATCGTCCGCGATGCCGACGGCGATGTGCTCGGCGTCGTCGCCCTCGAAATGGAAACCGGCGACGTGATGATCCTCGAAGCCAAGACCACGGTGTTCGCCACCGGCGGCGCGGGCCGCATCTTCGCCGCTTCGACCAACGCCTTCATCAACACCGGCGACGGCCTCGGCATGGCCGCGCGCGCCGGCCTGCCGCTGGAAGACATGGAATTCTGGCAATTCCACCCGACCGGCGTCTCCGGCGCCGGCGTGCTGATCACCGAAGGCGTGCGCGGCGAGGGCGGCATCCTGATCAACTCCAACGGCGAGCGCTTCATGGAGCGTTACGCGCCGACGCTGAAGGATCTGGCGCCGCGCGACTTCGTCTCGCGCTCGATGGACCAGGAGATCAAGGAAGGCCGCGGCTGCGGTCCGAACAAGGACCATGTGCTGCTCGACCTGCGCCACATCGGCGCCGACACGATCAAGAAGCGCTTGCCGTCGATTCTCGAGATCGGCCACAAGTTCGCCAACGTCGACGCCACCAAGGAGCCGATCCCGGTGGTGCCGACGATCCACTATCAGATGGGCGGCATCCCGACCAACATCAACGGCCAGGTCGTCGTGCCGAAGAACGGCAATCCGAGCGAAGTGGTCAACGGCATGTACGCGATCGGCGAATGCGCCTGCGTCTCGGTGCATGGCGCCAATCGCCTCGGCACCAATTCGCTGCTCGACCTGGTCGTGTTCGGCCGCGCCGCCGGCAACCATATCGTCGCCTCCAACCTCAAGGCGAAGAGCCACAAGCCGTTGCCGGCCGACGCCGCCGACCGTGCCATGGAGCGCATGGCGCGCCTGGAAAGCAGCACCGGCTCCGAGCGCGTCCAGGACGTGGCCAACGCCATCCGCGGCGCGATGCAGCAATACTGCGGCGTATTCCGCACCGACGAGCTGCTGCAGGCCGGTTACACGAAGATCATGGAACTCGACGAGCGCCGCAAGCACGTTTCGTTCAAGGACAAGTCCAAGGTCTTCAACACCGCGCGCGTCGAAGCGCTCGAACTGGACAACCTGATCGAAACCGCGAAAGCCACGATCACGTCGGCCGTCGCCCGCAAGGAATCGCGCGGCGCCCACGCGCATCGCGACTTCCCGAATCGCGACGACGAGAACTGGATGAAGCACACGCTGTGGTTCTCGGAAGGCAATCGCCTCGACTACAAGCCGGTGGTCACCAAGCCGTTGACGGTGGAAACCTTCAAGCCGAAGGCAAGGACCTTTTAATCCAGTTATATACGGTTTGGGGCAGGGCTGGCCGGGTAGGCTACGCGATTCCAGCTCGGTCCCACAAGGGAAAAGATTATGGCACGCACTCTCAAATTCAAAATCTACCGCTACGATCCGGACAAGGATGCCAAGCCCTACATGCAGGACTTGACGGTGACCTTGCAGGATACCGACAAGATGCTGCTCGACGCGCTGCAGCGGATCAAGGCGGACGTCGACGATTCGCTCGCGCTGCGCCGCTCCTGCCGCGAAGGCGTGTGCGGCTCCGACGCGATGAACATCAACGGCAAGAACGGCCTGGCTTGCACCACCAACCTGAACGAACTGACCGAGCCGATCACGCTGCGTCCGCTGCCGGGCCTGCCCGTCATCCGCGACCTGATCGTCGACATGACGCAGTTCTTCAAGCAATACCATTCGATCAAGCCCTATCTGATCAACAACACGATTCCGCCGGAGAAAGAGCGTCTGCAGACTCCGGCCGAGCGCGAAGAGCTCGACGGCCTGTACGAGTGCATCCTGTGCGCCTGCTGCTCGACTTCCTGCCCGTCGTTCTGGTGGAACCCGGACAAGTTCGTCGGCCCGGCCGGTCTGCTGCAAGCCTACCGCTTCATTGCCGACAGCCGCGACGAAGCGACCGGCGAGCGTCTCGACAATCTCGAAGATCCGTACCGCCTGTTCCGTTGCCACTCGATCATGAATTGCGTCGATGTCTGCCCGAAGGGTCTGAACCCGAACAAGGCGATCGGCAAGATCAAGGAACTGATGGTTCGCAGGGCAGTTTAGTCATTTGCGGGACGGAGCGGGCAGCGCGGGCTTGAGCGAAACGGTAGACTAGGCATCTCTGCCTGCCCGGCCGGACCTCGCGGGTTCTGCCTGTCCTCAACTGGATATAACAGTATGGGTGTTACGCATCAAGCCGATCCGGTCAAGCGCGCCCGCCTGCGTTGGCGCGCCCGCCGCGGCTTGCTCGAGAACGATCTGATCATCACGCGTTTTCTCGATGCGCACGAGGAAACCTTGACCGACGAGGAAGTCGATGCATTCTCGCGACTGATGGAGCTGGCGGACAACGAGTTGATGGATTTGCTGCTGGGGCGAAAAGAACTGGAAGGGGAGGTCGATTTGCCCCATGTCCATGCGTTGCTGGAAAGATTGCGCAGGGCTTGATCGACGACAGGTTTATTTTTAGATCAACGACTATTGCTCACACGAAGGAAGAGCCATGAACATCTCTGATACCAAAGCCACATTGTCGTTTTCGGACGGCTCGCCGTCGATCGACCTGCCGATCTACCAGGGTTCGATCGGTCCGGACGTCGTCGACATCCGCAAGCTTTACGGCTCGACCGGCAAATTCACCTACGACCCGGGCTTCCTGTCGACCGCGGCCTGCAATTCGTCGATCACCTATATCGACGGCGACAAGGGCGAGCTGCTGTATCGCGGCTATCCGATCGAGCAATTGGCGGTCAATTGCGACTTCCTCGAAACCTGCTATCTGTTGCTGAACGGCGAATTGCCGAACGCCGAACAGAAGAAGAAGTTCGTCAGCACCGTGACCAACCACACGATGGTGCACGAGCAGATGCAATTCTTCTTCCGCGGCTTCCGCCGCGACGCGCATCCGATGGCGGTGCTGGTGGGCACGGTCGGCGCCCTGTCCTCGTTCTACCACGATTCGCTCGACATCAACGATCCGCATCATCGCGAAGTCTCCGCGATCCGCCTGATCGCCAAGCTGCCGACGCTGGTGGCGATGTCCTACAAGTATTCGATCGGCCAGCCGTTCGTCTATCCGCGCAACGAGCTGTCCTACAGCGCCAACTTCATGCGCATGATGTTCTCGAATCCGTGCGAGGACTACAAGGTCAACGACGTGCTGGTGCGCGCCCTCGATCGCATCCTGATCCTGCATGCCGATCACGAGCAGAACGCGTCGACCTCGACCGTCCGCCTGGCCGGCTCGTCGGGCGCTAATCCGTTCGCCTGCATCGCCGCCGGCATCGCCTGCCTGTGGGGGCCGGCGCACGGCGGCGCGAACGAAGCCGCGCTGACCATGCTGCAAGATATCCAGAAGCAGGGCGGCGTCGCCAAGATCGGCGAATTCGTCGCCAAGGTCAAGGACAAGAACTCCGGCGTGAAGCTGATGGGTTTCGGTCACCGCGTCTACAAGAACTACGATCCGCGCGCCAAGCTGATGCGCGAAACCTGCCACGAAGTGCTGAACGAGCTCGGCCTGCAGGACGATCCGCAGTTCAAGCTGGCGATGGCGCTCGAGAAGATCGCGCTGGAAGACGAATACTTCGTGACGCGCAAGCTGTATCCGAACGTCGACTTCTATTCGGGTATCGTCCAATCGGCGCTGGGCATCCCGGTGTCGCTGTTCACCGGTATCTTCGCGATGGCCCGCACCGTCGGCTGGATCGCTCAGTGGAACGAGATGATTTCCGATCCGGAGCAGAAGATCGGCCGTCCGCGCCAGCTGTACACCGGCGCCGCGAAACGCGATGTGCCGCCGATGGACAAGCGCGGTTGATCGCCGAACGAGGTAAGTGGGAACGGGGCGCATGCGCCCCGTTTTTTATTGCGCGGCTTGATGCGGCCATTCGATCACGAAGGTGGTGCCCGCGCCGACTTTGCTGTCGCATGCGATCGTCCCTTTCAAAACCTGCGTCACCAGGTTGTAGACGATGTGCAGCCCGAGTCCGCTTCCCCCGGCGCCGCGCCTGGTCGTGAAGAACGGATCGAAGATCTTGCCGATGACGTCGGCGGGAATGCCCTTGCCGTCGTCGCGGAAGGTGAGCCGTATCGTGTTTCGCATCGTCTCGGCCGCGACAACCAGCTCTCCCGGCTGCTCGGGGTCATAGGCGTGCAGAACGGCATTCATGACGAGATTCGTCACGATCTGCGCCAACGCGCCGGGATAGCAATCGATCTCCAATTTTTCGATGCATTGGATGCGGTAGCGAACGCGTGTCCGCTTCAGATGCGGTTCCAGGCTGGTCAGGATTTCCTGGAGATAGGCTTTGACGTCGATCTTGCGCATCGCTTCGCTCGACTGATCGACGGCGACCTGCTTGAAACTCTGGATCAGGTCCGACGCGCGCTCGAGATTGCGCAGCAGGACCGAGCTTGCCTGCTCGGCATTGCTCACGAAATCCTCGAGATCGGTTTTGCGCATGGTGCCGCGCGTGTAGAAGGCGCGCAGGCGCGACGCGTCGTCATGCAGGCTGGAAGCCGCCGTGACGGCGACGCCGACCGGCGTGTTGATCTCGTGCGCGACGCCGGAGACCAGCGTGCCGAGCGCTTTCATCTTTTCGGCCTCGGTCGCCGCCTTGACCTCGGTCTCGATCGAGCCTGAAATCAGGCGCGACAAAAACAGCGATAGACCGGACAGCAGGACAACGGAGAACAGACCGGCGGCCAGTGCGATCAGGGTCGTGCTCATGCGGCTGTCGTGGACGCGGCGGGCGATTTCAGCGGTGGTTTTCGCGCCTTGTGCCTTGAGTACGTCGGCAAAAGCCTTGTTCATCACGTCGAATTTTTCGTTGGCGACTTCCAGGCGGGCTCCGGCGAAATTCGGATCGACCGTTGCGATCTCCACTGCGGATGCCACGGCGCGCTGATAGTCGTGGGTGCGGCGCATCAGTATGTCGTGCTGCCGGCGCACGCTGGACACGGATGCCTTGTCGTTCGCGGCGAGGTTACGGGAAGCCTGCTCCAGTTGGCCCACCGCCAGGTGAATCGCGTCCAATCGCTCCTTGGATAGCTCGTACAGCTGTTCCTCCCGCAGTCGCGGCGCCTTGCTGAGCAGCCCATGCAGGCTCAGGTGCTGTTCGGTTACCCGGTTGAAAATGTCGAAATAGCGGTCGAAGGCGGCCAGGTCTCCCTGGGCGACGCGCGTGAGCAAGGCATTCTGGCGTTGCGCTTCGATGATGAAGGCGGCGGTTAACACGGCTAGCAGAACCACGCCGGCGAGCGAGGTCAGCAAGACGCGCGAGCGCAGGGACAACCGATTCAGAAAGGGCGTCCTGGCGGCGAGACTTTTCATGGAGAGGTGTTCGGGGTGGTTCGGGGCGTCAGCGGGAGGCGGCGGCCAGGGTTTCCCAATCTTTCGGTTCCATGCGGGCCACCGCCGTCATGCTGTTTTCCGGGCCCGGGCGAAAGATATATGCCGTGCCTTCCGGCTTGGGCCAATATCCGGCCGCCTCGCGCAGATTGGCGGAGTGCGACACGAGTACCGTGTTGAGGCGCGGAGCCGGTTTGGCGGTCAGCAATTGCCGAGTCGCCGCCGTCAGCTGCTTGCGCGCATCGGCATGGATGTTGAGCGTGAAATAGAGGTTGCGATCGATCTTGTAGCGGCCGAACGCGAGCTGGGCGGTGTCTTTGCAGCGGCAGAACGGGCTGCTTCTGACTTCGCCGACCGGAATGCGCAGCTTCCGGAGGGCGAGGCCGATGGATTGGGCCGTCTTTTTTCCTTCCTTGGAAAGATTGCGCTGCGTATCGCATCGGGCGATGTTTTCCGCGCTGTCGGGAATATTGCCGAGCTCGGTCGGCGCATGTCTGAGAAAAATGACAAAACCGCCTTGGCGCAATTGTTGGAGCAGGGCGGAATCGACCGGGGGCGGCTCGGCGGGTGCGCCGGCGGCCGGCGCGCCGGAAGCAGGCGCTCCGGTCGGGACAGGGGCGAATGCCAGGGACAACGGGGTTGCAAATAGTATTGGAACGGCGCAGCTCTGGATAGCTCGCTGAATAACCATATGGTCTCCCGATTTTCGGTAACTTTCCCATAAAGCAAATTCGAGCGCAACCGAACGGCGAGGCCGATGAGGCAGCGTTTCGAATTGTGGATTTCCCGTACAACAAGCGACCTTTGATTTTATATCGTGCAACAAATGTGATATTCTGGCGGCCTTTGTACTACCCAGATTCCGCAGCCCTTCCCCACAACTTGAACTGCAATCCGCTAACCGGTCAGGCCGTGTCGCGGAAGGTTTAAACAACCCGCTAATCTCGCGAAACGCGAAGAAAGGTGAGCAAGAGATGATGCAGCAGTACTTCTCCAACTCGTATCTGTTTGGAGGTAATGCACCGTACGTCGAAGAACTGTACGAAGCCTACCTCAACAATCCCGGTTCCGTTCCAGACAATTGGCGCGCGTATTTCGATGCGATGCAGCATGTCCCCGCCGTCGACGGCACGAACAAGCCCGACGTCGCCCATGCTCCCGTCATCGCCGCATTCGCCGAGCGCGCCAAGCAGGGTCCGATCCGCACCGTGTCGGCCACGGTCGATCCGGAAATGGGCCGCAAACGCGTCTCGGTGACGCAACTGATCGCCGCCTATCGCTTCCTCGGCAACCGCTGGGCGAATCTCGATCCGCTGCAGCGCCAGGAACGCCCGAGCATCCCCGAACTGGAAACGAGCTTCTACGGTTTCTCCGATGCCGACATGGAGACGGTGTTCAATATCAGCAACACCTACTTCGGTCCGGAAACCGCCACGCTGCGCGACTTGCTCAACGCCCTGCGCGACACCTACTGCCGCTCGATCGGCGCCGAATTCATGTATGTCAGTGATCCGGCGCAAAAGCGCTGGCTGCAGGAAAAACTCGAATCGACCCGCGCGACCCCGAATTTCACCGCCGAGAAGAAGAAGCACATTCTCGACCGCTTGACCGCCGCAGAAGGCCTCGAGCGCTATCTCCACACCAAGTACGTCGGCCAGAAGCGCTTCTCGCTCGAGGGCGGCGAGAGCTTCATCGCCGCGATGGATGAAACGATCCAGCGCGCCGGCGCGCAAGGCGTGCAGGAAATCGTGATCGGCATGGCCCACCGCGGCCGCCTCAACGTGCTGGTCAATACCCTCGGCAAGATGCCGCAGGACCTGTTCTCCGAATTCGAAGGCAAGCATGCCGACGACCTGCCGGCCGGCGACGTGAAGTACCACCAGGGCTTTTCGTCCGACGTCTCCACGCCCGGCGGCCCGGTCCATCTGTCGCTCGCGTTCAACCCCTCGCATCTCGAGATCGTCAACCCGGTCGTCGAGGGTTCGTGCAAGGCGCGCATGGAGCGCCGCGGCGACAAGGACGGCTCGCAAGTGCTGCCTATCCTGGTGCACGGCGATGCTGCGTTCGCCGGCCAGGGCGTCGTGATGGAAACGCTGAACCTCGCCCAGACGCGCGGTTACGGCACCGGCGGCACGGTGCACATCGTCATCAACAACCAGATCGGCTTCACCACCTCCGATCCGCGCGACTCGCGCTCGACGCTGTACTGCTCGGACGTGGTCAAGATGATCGAAGCGCCGGTGCTGCATGTGAACGGCGACGACCCGGAAGCCGTGGTGTTCGCGACCCAGATCGCGGTCGACTACCGCATGCAGTTCAAGAAGGATATCGTGGTCGACATCGTTTGCTTCCGCAAGCTTGGCCACAACGAGCAGGATACGCCGGCGCTGACGCAGCCGCTGATGTACAAGAAGATCGCCAAGCATCCGGGTACGCGCAAGCTGTACGCCGACAAGCTCGTCGCGCAGGGCACCATTCCGGCCGACGGCGGCGATGAAATGGTCAAGGAATACCGTGCCGCGATGGATGCCGGCCGCCATACCGTCGACCCGGTCATCTCGAATTTCAAGAGCAAGTACGCGGTCGACTGGATGCCGTTCCTGAACCGCAAGTGGACCGACGCCGCCGACACCGCCGTGCCGCTGGCCGAGCTCAAGCGCCTGGCGGAGCGCATCACCAAGGTGCCGGACGGCTTCAAGGTGCATCCGCTGGTCGAGAAGGTCCTCGCCGACCGCGCCGCCATGGGCCAGGGCGACATGAATCTCGATTGGGGCATGGGCGAGCATCTTGCCTATGCATCGCTGGTCGCCTCCGGTTACGCGGTGCGCCTGACCGGCCAGGACGCCGGCCGCGGCACCTTCGTGCATCGCCACGCGGTGCTGCACGACCAGAACCGCGAGAAATGGGATGCGGGCTCCTACATCCCGCTGCAGAACGTCTCCGAAAGCCAGGCGCCGTTCACCGTGATCGATTCCGTGCTGTCGGAAGAAGCCGTGCTCGGCTTCGAATACGGTTACTCGACCGCCGAGCCGAATGCTCTGACGATCTGGGAAGCCCAGTTCGGCGACTTCGCCAACGGCGCCCAGGTCGTGATCGACCAGTTCATCAGCTCCGGCGAAGTGAAGTGGGGCCGCGCCTCCGGCCTCGTGATGATGCTGCCGCACGGTTACGAAGGCCAGGGCCCGGAACACTCGTCGGCCCGTCTCGAGCGTTACCTGCAACTGTGCGCCGAGAACAACATGCAAGTGGTGCAGCCGACCACGGCCGCGCAGATCTTCCACCTGTTGCGTCGCCAGATGATCCGTTTGTTCCGCAAGCCGCTCGTCATCATGACGCCGAAGTCGCTGCTGCGTAACAAGGATGCCGGCTCGCCGTTGTCCGATCTCGCCAAGGGTTCGTTCCAGACCGTCATCGGCGAGGTGGACGAGAAGATCGATGCGAAGAAGGTCAAGCGCGTGCTGGCCTGCTCGGGCAAGGTGTATTACGACCTGGTCAACGCACGCAAGGAACGCGGCGCATCCGACATCGCCATCATCCGCGTCGAGCAGCTCTATCCGTTCCCGCACAAGGCCTTCGCCGGCGAGCTGAAGAAATTCCCGGCCTTCACCGAACTGGTGTGGGTGCAGGACGAACCGCAGAACCAAGGCCCTTGGTTCCAGATCCAGCACAACATCTTCGAAAACCTCGAAGACGGCCAGAAGCTGGCATATGCGGGACGTCCGGCCAGCGCATCGCCCGCGGTCGGTTACTACGACAAGCACTATGCGCAGCAAAAGGCATTGATCGACACCGCGTTCTCGAAGCTCAAGGGCTTCGTCCTCACAAAATAACGACCTGGCCGCCGCGTAGAAACTGCGCGGCGCCAGTGCCCCGAGTTGGAGATTTGCCGCATGAGGAAATCGATGAAATGAGCGTCAGGCCAGGCGCGAAACGGAGCAAGGGCGGCGCCCTTGCGAGTATCCGTAACGACGCAGGGCGTTCATTTCATCGGTTTCCGGCGGCGAATCTCCAACTCGGGGCACTGAAAACAACCCGAAACGGAGAGTTACATGGCAATTCTTGAAGTCAAAGTTCCGCAACTGTCGGAATCCGTCGCCGAGGCAACGCTGTTGCAATGGCATAAGAAAGTGGGCGAAGCCGTTGCCCGCGACGAAAACCTGATCGATATCGAGACCGACAAGGTCGTGCTGGAACTGCCGGCGCCCGATGCCGGCGTGATCACGCAAATCATCAAGGGCGACGGCAGCACCGTTGTCGCCGGTGAAGTGATCGCCATGATCGATACCGAAGCCAAGGCTGGCGCCGTTGCAGCTCCGGCCGCCGCGCCCGCGCCCGCGCCGGCGGCAGCGCCTGCCCCGGCACCGGCTGCCGCTCCCGCCGCCGCTTCCGCGGCCGGTGTTGCCATGCCGGCCGCGGCGAAGATGCTGGCCGACAACAATATGACCGCCGCGCAAGTCGCCGGCACCGGCAAGGATGGCCGCGTCACCAAGGGCGACGTGATCGGCGCGCTCGAGAAGAAGCCCGCCGCGCCCGCGCCGGCTGCCGCGCCGGCGGCCGCCAAGCCGGCCCTGCAAGCCGTCCCGGCCCCGGTCAGCCTCGACCTGTCCGGCCGTCCGGAAGAGCGCGTGCCGATGAGCCGCCTGCGCGCCCGCGTCGCCGAGCGCCTGCTGCAATCGCAAGCGACCAATGCGATCCTGACCACTTTCAACGAAGTGAACATGCAGCCGGTCATGGACCTGCGCAACAAGTACAAGGACAAGTTCGAGAAGGAACACGGCGTCAAGCTCGGCTTCATGTCCTTCTTCGTCAAGGCCGCCGTCGCCGCCCTGAAGAAATACCCGATCCTGAACGCTTCGGTCGACGGCAACGACATCGTCTACCACGGTTATTTCGACATCGGCATCGCCGTCGGCTCGCCGCGCGGCTTGGTCGTGCCGATCCTGCGGAACGCGGACCAGATGTCGATCGCCGACATCGAGAAGAAGATCGGCGAATTCGGCGCCAAGGCCAAGGACGGCAAGCTGACCATCGAGGAATTGACCGGCGGCACGTTCTCCATCTCGAACGGCGGTGTTTTCGGCTCGATGCTGTCGACCCCGATCATCAACCCGCCGCAATCGGCGATCCTCGGCGTGCACGCCACCAAGGAGCGTCCGGTCGTGGAGAACGGCCAGATCGTGATCCGCCCGATCAACTATCTGGCGATGTCCTACGACCACCGCATCATCGACGGCCGCGAAGCCGTGCTCGGCCTGGTGGCGATGAAGGAAGCGCTGGAAGATCCGGCGCGCCTGCTGCTCGATCTGTAATGTTGCGGACACGGGAGGGCGAGCGCGCCTTCCCGCCTAACGGGATTCCAAGGAACAAAAATGTCGAAAAATTTTGATGTGGTCGTCATCGGCGGCGGCCCCGGCGGATATATCGCCGCCATCCGCGCAGCGCAGCTCGGCTTCAACACCGCCTGCATCGACGAATGGAAAAACGACAAGGGCGGCCCGGCTCCGGGCGGCACCTGCACCAACGTCGGCTGCATTCCCTCCAAGGCATTGCTGCAATCGTCGGAACACTACGAGCATGCCGGCCATGCCTTCGCCGATCACGGCATCCAGGTCAAGGGCCTGGAAATGGATGTCGGCCGCATGCTCAAGCGCAAGGAAACCATCGTCAAGCAGAACAACGATGGCATCCTGTACCTGTTCAAGAAGAACAAGGTGACCTTCTTCCACGGCCGCGGCTCCTTCGTCAAGGGCGATGCCGGCGGCTACGAGATCAAGGTGGCCGGCGTTGCCGAAGAGACGATCATGGCCAAACACGTCGTGTTGGCGACCGGCTCCAACCCGCGCGCGCTGCCGGGCGTGGAATTCGACGAGAAGCTGATCCTGTCGAACACCGGCGCGCTGGCGATCGACAGCGTGCCGAAGAAGCTCGGCGTGATCGGCGCCGGCGTGATCGGCCTCGAGATGGGTAGCGTGTGGCGCCGTCTCGGCGCCGACGTCACGGTGCTCGAAGCGCTGCCGGCCTTCCTCGGCGCGGTCGACGAGCAGATCGCCAAGGAAGCGAACAAGCTGTTCACCAAGCAGGGCCTGAAGATCAGCCTCGGCGTGAAGATCGGCACGATCGCCGCCGGCAAGAAGGACGTCACGGTCGAGTACACCGACAGCAAGGGCGAGGCGAAGAAGGAAACCTTCGACAAGCTGATCGTTTCGATCGGCCGGGTGCCGAACACGATCGGCCTGAACCACGACGCCGTCGGCCTGAAGCTCGACGAGCGCGGCTTCATCGTCGTCGACGGCGATTGCAAGACCAACCTGCCGAACGTGTGGGCGGTGGGCGACGTCGTGCGCGGCCCGATGCTGGCGCACAAGGCGGAGGAAGAGGGTGTTGCCGTGGCTGAACGTATTGCCGGCCAGCATGGCCACGTCAACTTCAACACGATTCCGTGGGTCATCTACACCTCTCCGGAAATCGCCTGGGTCGGACGCACCGAACAGCAACTGAAGGCGGATGGCGTGGCCTACAAGGCAGGCACCTTCCCGTTCATGGCGAACGGCCGCGCGCGCGCCCTGGGCGACACCAACGGCATGGTGAAATTCCTGGCCGATGCCAAGACCGATGAAATCCTCGGCGTGCATATCGTCGGCCCGATGGCATCGGAACTCATCTCCGAAGCCGTGGTCGCAATGGAATTCCGGGCATCTTCGGAAGACATCGCGCGCATCTGCCATGCGCATCCGTCGCTGTCGGAAGCCACCAAGGAAGCCGCGCTCGCCGTCGACAAGCGTTCGCTCAATTTCTAGGAGCCTGCCATGCGTTCTCTGATCCTGTTATTGACATCGGCCCTGGCAGCCTGTGCGACGACAGGGGCAGGGGATGCGGGCGTCGCCATCGAGACGGCCAGCAGGGGCCAACCCTTGCCGGGCGCGAACTGCGTCGTCAAGACCCATTCCGGCAGCTGGAATGTCGTGACGCCGTCCACCGTCGCGGTCGGTCCCACGAACGGCGATCTGCATGTGGTCTGCGACAAGCCCGGTTATCGCACGTCCGAATTCGTGTTTACGCCGTCCGGGCGTTACGGTTCCGGCTCGAGCATCGGCATCGGCTTGGGCGGCGGGGGAAGCCGCGTCGGTGTCGGCATCGGCTTGAGCGTTCCGCTGTCGCTCGGTTCGCATGGTTATCCCACCAAGGTAACGATCGACATGAATCCGCAATAGAGCGGATGCGGCGCGGGTCGCGCGCCGAACAGACGGATGGCAGCGCGGGCGAGCAAGGTCTCGCCCGTTTTGCGATGGTCGGCGCACCGTCCGTCGCCCTAACAATAGAAACGAGATCGATGAACGTCAGGGAGCATTACGAACACGCGTTGAGCGAGCGCGGCTTCAAGGCCGATCCGGCGCAGCGGGCGGCGGTCGAGCGCCTGCAGCTGGCGTACGACGAATGGGTGGAGTTCAAGGCGCAGCGCTCGAACCGGCTGATGCGCCTGCTGTCGCGGCCCGAGATTCCGCGCGGCATCTACATGTGGGGCGGCGTCGGACGCGGCAAGTCCTTTCTGATGGACAGCTTTTATCTCGAGTTGCCGGTCGTGCGCAAGGCTCGCCTTCATTTTCACGAATTCATGCGCGGCGTGCATCGCCAGCTCGACGAGTTGAAGGGCGTGGCCGATCCGCTCGATGAAGTCGCGCGGCGGATCGCCAAGAAGTACCGGTTGATCTGCTTCGACGAGTTCCACGTGTCGGACATCGCCGACGCCATGATCCTCTACAACCTGCTCAAGGCCCTGTTCGACAACGGCGTGTCGTTCGTGATGACGTCGAATTACCAGCCGGACGCGCTGTATCCCGACGGCTTGCATCGAGATCGCATGCTGCCGGCGATTGCGCTCCTGAAGGACAAGCTCGACGTGATCAATGTCGATGCCGGCATCGATTACCGCAAGCGCGCCCTGGAGCAGGTGCACGCCTACCATACGCCGCTCGGCGCCGCGGCCGATCAGGCGCTGCGCGAAGCATTCGCCGCGCTCGCCGAGACAGCGGACGACGATCCGCGCATCCATATCGAGGCGCGCGAGATCCGCGCCTTGCGCCGGGCCGGCAGCGTCGTCTGGTTCGATTTCTCGACCCTGTGCGGCGGTCCGCGCTCGCAGAACGATTACCTGGAGCTGGCCAGCCTGTTCCATACCATCGTGCTGTCCGGCGTGCCGCGCATGTCGGCCGCGATGTCGTCCGAGGCGCGGCGTTTCACCTGGTTGATCGATGTGTTGTACGATCACAAAGTCAAATTGCTCATGTCGGCGGAGGTCGAGCCGGAACAGCTTTATACCGAGGGCGTGCTGGCAAATGAATTTCATCGCACCGTTTCGCGCATCGTCGAGATGCAGTCGGCCGAGTATATGGCGGCGGAGCGGCGCGATGTCGTATCCACTCTTTGACTAGGTTTCGGCCATATGGTCTTTCCATCCTTCGTTGGGCGTTCGGCGCTCTCGCTGCTGGTGTTCGGGGTTGCTCTGGCACAGGCTGGCCATGCGCAACCGGCGGCGATTGCCGAGCGGTATCCGAGCGGCTCGATTCATTCCGAAGAGCGCGCGGATCAAGCCTTGAAGGATGTCGAAGAGGAGCGTCGGCGGCTCGATGCCGGCTATGCGGCGAGCGAACGCGTCTGTTACGAGCGTTTTTTTGCCACCGATTGCCTGCAGAAGGCGAAGGATGAGCGGCGTGATGCATTGGCGCGCATTCGCCCGATCGAAATCGAAGCCAATACCTTCAAGCGGCGGGCGCGCGTCGAAGAGCGGGAAAGGGCGGCGGCGGAGCGTGCCGCCAAGCGCGAAGCGCAGGCGAATGAACGCCTGCTTGCCAAGCAAGCGAGCGAGGAGCCGGCGGCGGACGGCGGCAGCGGAAACGGCCGGAGCGGCGAAGCGGGCGCCGTATCGGGGCAGCGCAAATCGAGCGCCGCGCAAGCGCGCAAGCGGGACCCGAACGGCCGCGCCGGCGAGAAAAAGCAGCCGGCCGTCGAATCGCAGCGGCGCACAGCGGTGGAACCCAGGCCCAAGACGGAGAATGGCCAGACGTGCGGCTCCGGTTGCGACAAGAACACTCCCTCGGAGAAATAATCCCTCCTGCGGTCCGCGGCCGTTGTCACGCGGGAGGGGGCCTCAAACCGCGCGCCGGATCTTCTTGGCGGTGTAATCCTTGGTTTCTTTTGGCGGCGCGACCAGCTTGACGATCGCCATCGAGCAATTGTCGGCGGCTGTTCCGGCGGCCCGGTCGCGCGCCTTGTCGATCAACAGCTCGGCGGCCTGGCGCGGCGGATTCGCCGCGATCGCCGCGCCCAGTTCGAGATCGGTGAAGTAATGCCACAAGCCGTCGGAGCAGAGCAGGAAGGCGTGACCGGCTCGCAAGCCGTCGAGACGGCGTATCGGCACCGAGATGTCGCCGGTACGCAGGCCGAGCACATTGACGAGGACGCTCGACATCGGATGATTGCGGGCTTCCTTTTCCGTCAATTTTCCTTCGCGGATCAGGCCTTCGACATAGGAGTGGTCAACGGTGCGTTCGACGCAGTTCGGTCCGGCGAAGTGATACAGACGCGAATCGCCGACATGCGTCCAGATCGCGGACCGGTCCGGAGTCAAGACCAGCACGACCATGGTGCTGTGCGGTTCCTTCTGCGACGACATGGCGGAAAGCCGGATGACGGTATGCGCTTCCTCGGCGATCGTTTCGAGCATCGTCTCGACGCTATCGGTCAGGGGCGAAAAACGCTCGAAGTTCTGCCGAGCCGTCTGGATGACCTGTTCCGCGGCGATGGCGCCGCCGGTCAGTCCGCCCATGCCGTCGGCCAGGACGGCCATCATGTAGCCCGGTGCCTTGGGCGCGGCGAACAGGGCGACGCGATCCTGCTGTTCCTTGCGGTCACCAATGTGCTGCGCCGTTCCTGCTTCGATCTTGTATTGGCTCATACCGCCGGGGTGGATTAAACTCGCAATGATAGGAATATGGATTTGCAAATTATTACACGCTGAAGCAGCCGCATCCTAAGACCTTACCCGGCAAATGTAAATATTCTCGATTCCGGCTCCGTGCAAACCGAAAGAAACATTTGGCTTGAAGAAGGATTTGCTCTATTGTCGCAACGGAACCAGGCAGGCAACGGAGCTTGGGAAAAATTCATTGCAATTGCATTTTATGTCGCCATATCACCATGAGTTCTCTTGAAGACATCCAGCGCCGCATCATCGAACTCGAAGTGGAGCACCGCGATCTCGATGCCGTCATCGAAACGCTGGTGCGTGACGGCCATCGCGACGAGTTGCAGTTGCGGCGCCTGAAGAAGCGCAAACTGCAATTGAAGGACAATATCACTTTGCTCAAAATGCAGCTTGTTCCCGACATACCGGCCTAGCGGCGGCCGCATATTCGCTGGCAAGTCCGTCGGAAATATCCCGCCTTGGAATTCAAAGTAGTCTGCCTTGACTGAAATTATTCAAGCTCCCAGCGGCGTGCACGACGCCGAAATCGATCAGCTTTTCGACGCTGACGGCCCTCTGGCCCGGGCGGTCCCGGGCTTTCATCCGCGTCGCTCGCAAACCGAGATGGCGAAGGCGATCGCGGACGCAATTGCTTCACAGAAAACGTTGATCGCGGAGGCCGGCACGGGCACCGGCAAGACTTTCGCCTATCTGGTGCCGGCGTTGTTATGGGGCGGCAAGGTGCTCGTGTCGACCGGCACCAAGAATCTGCAAGACCAGCTTTTTCTGCGCGATATTCCGACCGTGCGCCGGGCGCTCAATGCACCGGTGTCGGTCGCCTTGCTCAAGGGACGATCCAATTACGTTTGTCATTTCCATCTCGAACGCACGTTGCAGAACGGGCGGCTGACGTCGCGCGAGGATGTCGGCTATTTGCGCGAGATCTCGCGCTTCATCAAGACCACCAGCAGCGGCGACAAGGCAGAGTTGTCGCGTGTTCCGGAGACGGCGCCGGTCTGGAATCTCGTCACCTCGACGCGCGATACCTGTTTCGGCGCCGAATGCCAGTATTACCAAGACTGTTTCGTGATGAAGGCGCGCAAGGAAGCGCAGCAAGCCGATGTCGTTGTCGTCAATCACCATTTGTTCTTCGCGGACGTGGCGCTCCGGGATACCGGCGTCGCGGAATTGTTGCCGTCGGCCAATACGGTCGTGTTCGACGAGGCGCATCAACTGCCAGAAACCGCCACATTGTTTTTCGGCGAGACGGTGTCGACGGCGCAGGTACTCGAGTTATGCAGGGATGTGCTGGCCGAAGGGCTCGCGCATGCGCGCGATGGCGCCGAATGGCCGAAGGTGATGGCACCGGTCGAACGCGCCGCGCGCGATCTGCGCCTGGCGTTCCCGCAAGATATCGTGCGCATGGCGGCGCACCAGATCGCGCCCTCGAGCACATTCTTTCCGGCGCTCGAGACGCTGAAGCAAGAGCTGGATGGCATGATCGCCACGCTCGAAGGCCAAGCCGAGCGGGCCGAGACGATCGAGCAATGCCGGGTGCGGGCCCTTGAAATCGCGACCCGGCTCGCGAAGTGGAACAACGGCAAGGGCGAGCCGCAAGAAGGGCAGGAACGGGTGCAGTGGGTCGAGGCGTTTTCCTCGTCGCTGCAACTGCATCAGACTCCGCTTTCGATCGCGCCTATCTTCAGCAAGCAACGCGAGGGTTCGCCGCGCGCCTGGGTCTTCACGTCGGCCACGCTGGCAGTCAAGAACGATTTCTCGCATTATGCGTCGCAGATGGGATTATGGGACGAACCGGCCCAATCCTGGCCGAGTCCCTTCGACTACGGCAGCCAGGGCCTGCTGTACGCGCCGCTCAACCTGCCCGAGCCGAATTCCTTCGGCTATACCGACGCCGTGATCGATGCCGCGTTGCCGGTCATCGAAGCGTCGGGCGGGCGCGCCTTCCTGTTATGCACGACGTTGCGCGCCGTGACCCGCGCCGCCGAACGCTTGCGGGAAGAGTTCGAGAAGCGCAAGCTGCCGTTTCCGCTGATGGTGCAGGGCGAGGCGGGCCGGACCGAATTGCTCGATCGCTTCCGCGCCGCCGGCAACGCGGTGCTGATCGGCAGCCAGAGCTTCTGGGAAGGCGTGGACGTGCGCGGCGAGGCGCTGTCGCTCGTGATCATCGATAAGCTGCCGTTTTCGCCGCCCGACGATCCGGTGCTGGCAGCCCGTATCGAGGCCATGGAAAAGAAGGGGCTGAACGGTTTCGTCCATCACCAGTTGCCGGAGGCGATCATCAACTTGAAGCAGGGGGCGGGGCGCCTGATTCGCGATGAGGGTGATCGCGGCGTGCTGATGATTTGCGATCCGCGCCTGATTTCCAAGCCTTACGGCAGGCGTATCTGGCAGAGCCTGCCGCCGTTCAAGCGCACGCGCGAGCTCGCCGCCGTGCTGGAATTCTTCGGACGGACGGCCGCGGCGGAGGGGACGCCGGCCGGCCGCGCCGATGCCGCCTAGGAGATTATTCGCATGTCCGATCTGTTCAATCTGATTCCGGTCCGGCCGAAGGAGCTTGCGGTGGGCAAACCGCTGCCGTGGCCGATCTACGACTGGCACGGCAACCTGCTTCTGGCCGCCGGTGTCGTGATCGAAAGCCAGAGCCAGCTCGAGGGCTTGATCGGCACCGGCTTCATTCACGATCCGCGTTGGGATATCGAAGTCAAGAAGCCGACCTCGGTGTCCGCTCCCCTGATGTCGAAGGCGAAGAAGGTCCACCCCGAGCCGGAAGAAAAGCCGGCGCCGGCGGACAAGGAAGTCGTCATGGACCTGGACGACGTCAAATGGGTGGTCGGCGAAACCATGTACATGCAGGCGGTCGACAACTCGAACGTACGTTACACGGTGCGTCTGATCGGTTATGTCAAGAACAAGTCGGTGATCGTCACGGCGCCGGTCCTCGACGGCAAATTCGAGTTCATTCGCGATGGACAGGCGTTCGTCGTGCGCGCGTTCTCCGGGAAAAAGGCGTTCGCCTTCCTGGCGTCGGCGGTGAAATCCGTGCACACGCCTTATCCTTACCTGCATCTGTCCTATCCGAAGGAGATGCGGTGTACCGTGGTCCGGCGCGGCATCCGGGCCCAGGTCAAGATCATCGCCTCGGTATCGCTCGGCGACCCGGAGCGTACCGGAGCGGCCACGCTGCTCGATCTGAGCACCGGCGGAACCTCGGGCATCCTCAAGGAACAGTTGGGGCGCAAGGACGATGAGGGGCGGATCAAGTTCAAATTGCATGTGGCCGAGACCGACGAATACATGAACCTGAAAGCCATTCTCCGCTCGGTGGGGCCGGCCGAGAACGGAGAAGGGTTCCGGCACGGCTTCGAGTTCATCGATACGACGGTGCGCGACCGGCTGGTGTTGACCGCCTATGTCCACCAGGCGTTGGTCGAGGCCGAGTGAAGCGCGCGCGACCGGCCGGACCGAGCCGACCCTGGCGCTTGCCTAACCCGGCGGCCGCTCGCTTTAGCGGTAAGGTTGGATCACGATCTTTCCGGTCACCTTGCGCGCCGCCATGTCGTTCAATGCCTGCGGCGCCTCCGCCAAGCCATAGCGTCTGGAGATGTGCGGTTTGATCTTCCCCTCCGCCAGCCAGCTCATCAGTTCGCGCATTGCCGCGAGTTTCGCCTTCGGTTCCCGTTTGACGAATTCCCCCCAGAACACGCCGACCAGCGACGCACCTTTGAGCAGCGCCAGGTTGAGCGGCAATTTCGGTATTTCGCCATTCGCGAAGCCCACCACCAGATACCGGCCGCGCCACCCGATGGAGCGGAAGGCGGGCTCGGCATAGATGCCGCCGACCGGGTCGTAGATGACGTCCGGCCCCTTGCCGCCGGTGGCGGCCTTGATCGCTTCGCGCAAATCCTCGCGACTGTAGTTGATGAGCGCGTCGGCGCCGTGCTCCTTGCAGACCGAGAGCTTTTCGTCCGAGGAGGCCGCGGCGATGACGCGCGCGCCGAGCGCTTTGCCGATGTCGATCGCGGCAAGACCGACGCCGCCGGCCGCGCCGAGCACTAGCATGGTCTCGCCGGCGCGCAATTGCGCGCGGTCGACGACGGCGTGATGCGACGTGCCGTAGGTAAGCGTGATGGCGGCCGCCGTATCGAAATCCATCCCGGCCGGCATCGGCATCACGGCTTGGGCTGGCACGGCGATCTGCTGCGCGAAGGCGCCCTGGCCGGTGAACGCGATGACGCGGTCGCCGGGCTTGAATTGAGGGACGCCGTCGCCGACCGCGCGGACGACGCCGGCCAGTTCGCCGCCCGGTGTGAACGGCAGTTCCGGTTTGAACTGATATTTGTTTTGAATGATCAGCACGTCCGGAAAATTCACGCCGGCCGCTTGGACGTCGATGGCGACTTGGCCAGGACCGGCGACCACGTCGGGCAAGTCATCGACGGCCAAGGTATCCGGCAATCCCCAGGTTTTGCATACGACGGCTTTCATTGCGTCTCCTTTAAAAATAGAACGACCGTTAGATTTTTTTGATTATGCCGCAAAAACCGATTTCCTTCATGGGGAAGCAAGAAGGCATCGGTTAAAATCGCCATATGAAAATTCTGATCAGCAACGACGACGGCTACCTCGCGCCGGGTATCAATGCGTTGGCCGAGGCGCTCGCGCCGATTGCCGAGATCGTAGTGGTGGCGCCCGACAGCAATCGTTCCGGCAGTTCCAATTCCCTGACGCTCGATCGGCCGCTTTCGGTGCAGCGAGCGGCCAACGGCTTCTATTTCGTGAACGGTACGCCCTCCGATTGCGTCCATATCGCCCTGACCGGAGTGTTGCAGTTCCGGCCAGATCTCGTCGTTTCCGGGATCAATCAAGGGCAGAACATGGGCGACGATACGCTTTATTCCGGCACGGTCGCCGCTGCGACGGAAGGCTTTCTGTTCGGGATTCCGGCCATCGCATTTTCGCAAGTCCAGCACGGCTGGGCGCATATCGACTCGGCGGCGAGGGTCGCGCGCGAGATCGTCGAACGCCGTTTCGACGAATTGCAGTCGCCGTATCTGCTCAATGTGAATATCCCGAACCTGCCGTACGAGGAATTGAAGCCCGCGCGGGCCACGCGCTTGGGAAAACGGCATGAATCCGAGCCCGTGATTCGCACCCGAGATCCCCATGGCCGCGAAATTTTCTGGATAGGCCCGGTCGGCAAGGCGAAGGATGCCGGCGAAGGAACCGACTTCCATGCGACGGCGAGCGGCCACGTTTCGATCACGCCGCTGCAGGTCGATTTGACGCATGCCGTGCAATTGAACGCACTGAAGGGCGCTCTCCATGACTGACAAAGGCAAGCGTTTTCCATTGACATTGTCGTCGGTCGTCGAGAAGCAAACCCCGCAAAAGACGGCATCGATTGCCGGAGTCGCCACGCCGCAGACCGCGACCCGGAATGCCGTGCGCCACGGCGCGCCGGCGACGAAACCGCCGGCTTATGCCGGGCCGGCGCCATTGAAGAGCACGCCGGCCCCCGCTCCCGCGGTCGCCGAGCGTGGTGCGCCGCTGGTCTCCGACGCCGTGCGCAAGGCCATGGTCGCGCGCGTCGCCAAGCAAGGCGTCCAGGATGCGACGGTCCTGGCGGCGATGGAAGCGGTGCCGCGCCATTTGTTCGTCGAGCCCGGTCTGGCGAGCCAGGCTTATATCGACGCTTCCTTACCGATCGGGCATCATCAGACGATTTCCCAGCCATATATCGTCGCGCGCATGATCGAAGTCATGCGCAACAATCGCAATGCCGGCAAACTCGATCGCGTGCTGGAAATCGGCACCGGCTGCGGGTATCAGGCCGCCGTGCTGTCGCTGGTCGCCAAGGAGGTGTATTCGATCGAGCGGATCAAGCCTTTGCATGAGTTGGCGAAAGCGAACTTGCGTCCGATGCGTATTCCCAACATCCGATTGCACTACGGAGATGGTATGCTTGGTTTCCCCCAAGTCGCCCCGTTCGACGGTATCATCTTGGCGGCCGCCGGTCTCGAAGTGCCGCAGACCTTGTTGGAGCAGATGGCGGTCGGCGGCCGGCTGGTCGCTCCGGTGGGCGCGCGCCACCAGGTGCTGCAACTGATCGAACGCGTCAGCGCATACGAATGGACGAGCGCGACGCTGGAAGATTGTCACTTCGTGCCGCTGCGGCCCGGAACCGTGTGATCCGCGCCGCGCGGCGGCAAGATTGATGTCATGAGAATGAAGAAGATACACCTAGCATTGTTGACCGTGTCGATCGGCGTGCTGGCCGCGTGTACCACCACGCATGCGCCGGCGCCGGTCGTCGACCGTACCCCGACTCCGCCCCCGTCCAAACCTGTCGAAGTCGCCAAGCCGGCGCCCAAGCCCGTATCCAAGCCGGTCGCCGACAGCCAGGGCTTCTATACCGTCCGCAAGGGCGATACCTTATTGCGTATCGCGCTGGATTTCGGCCAGAACTATCGCGACCTGATCGCCTGGAACAACCTGTCGAATCCCAACGATATCAAGGTCGACCAGGTCCTGCGCGTGCTGCCGCCCGAACCGGCGAGTGCCGGCGTGCAGACCGGCAGCGTCGCTCCGCCCGGGGGCGTCGAAATCAAGCCGCAGCCGGCTGCGCCGAGCGCATCGGCTGTGGCGGCGCCACATAAGACTACTCCGCGCGGCGATAAACGTGCATACTCCGAAGCTGCGCTTGCGGAGTTGCAGAAGGCGGAGCCGCCGGCGACGCCGGCAGCTCCTTCGGCGGCGGTCGCGAAGGCGGAGCCGCCGAAGCCGATCGACACCAAGCCGGCGGCGCCTTCGCCGGCCGGCGGCGATGAAGACGCGGTCGCATGGATCTGGCCTGCCGATGGAAAGGTGATCGGAACGTTCGATGACGGCCGGAAAGGCATCGATATCGCTGGACAGGCCGGGCAGCAGGTGCTCGCCGCCGGCGACGGCAAGGTCATGTACGCGGGCAGCGGCATTCGCGGCTATGGCAATCTTGTCATCGTGAAGCACACCAATACGCTGCTGTCGGCGTATGCGCACAACAAAACCATCCTCGTCAAGGAAGGTCAAACCGTGAGCAAGGGCCAGAAAATTGCAGAAATGGGCAGCTCGGATACCGATTCGGTAAAGCTCCACTTCGAGATCCGCCAACAGGGCAAGCCCGTCGACCCGTCGAAATTCCTGCCGAATCGCTAACAGCCGGACCGCCAAATGTCACGAACTCCTCTCGATCCGATCGATCAGGACCTCAATGCAGACGAGCTGTCCGCCGATGCGGCGCTCGACCAGGACGATGCCGCCAATGAAGTCGTCATCGACGATGTCGAGCAGGCCGAGGCGGAGGCGCCCGCGGTCGTCGAAGGCATCGATGAGCTGCACAAGGTGCTGGCGGCCGAACTGTCGACCGACACGACCCAGCATTACCTGAACCAGATCGGCGCGCGCCCATTGCTGTCGGCAGCCGAAGAGGTGCATTACGCGACGCTGGCCAAGCGCGGCGAATTCGAAGCGCGTCAGAAGATGATCGAGCACAATCTGCGGCTCGTCGTCTCGATCGCCAAGCATTACATCAATCGCGGCGTCGTGCTGCTCGATCTGATCGAGGAGGGCAATCTCGGCTTGATGCGCGCGATCGACAAGTTCGAGCCCGAGCGCGGCTTCCGTTTCTCGACCTATGCGACCTGGTGGATCCGTCAAAGCATCGAGCGCGCCATCATGAACCAGGCGCGCACCGTGCGGCTGCCAGTGCACATGGTGCGCGAGCTGAACCAGATCCTGCGCGCCAAGTATCACCTCGAAGCGCAGCATCACGACGGCAAGGAGGCGAGCGCGGAAGATATCGCGCACCTGGTCGACCGGCCGATCGAGGACGTCCAGGATATCCTGGCCTTGTCCGAACATGCGACTTCTCTCGATGCCCCGCTCGACAACGATCCCCAGGCCAGCCTGATGGACATGCTGCCGGGCGATCTGGAAGACGGCCCCGATTCCCGCGCCGAGCAGCACGAGATGACGATACTCGTCCGCGACTGGCTGAAGAAGCTGCCGGACAAGCAGCGCCTGGTGATCACCCGCCGCTTCGGCCTCGACAACGACGATCCGGCGACGCTGGAGCAATTGGCGGCGGAGATGAATGTCACGCGCGAGCGGGTGCGCCAGATCCAGCAGGAAGCGCTGGTCAAACTCAAGCGCGCTCTCACCGCGCGCGGGGTGGGCAAGGACGCCCTGTTATGATTCCGGTTGTCCGGAGCTGAGAAGCCGGCAGTCGTCCTTTTCAGCGATTTCAAGTTCTTTCATCCCGGCGCACGGACCGGGATCTCAGCGATTTATCCCTATGCAGCAAAATATTATCGAAATCGAATCCCTCGACATGGAGGCCCGCGGCGTCGGCCATCTGCAGAACGAGGACGGTACCCAGGGCAAGGTGATTTTTGTCGAGGGCGCGCTGCCGGGGGAGCGCGTCGGCTTCGAGTCGTTCCGCCGCAAACCGAAATGGGAAGCGGCGACGATGAAGGAATTGCATCGCGAGTCCGCCTTGCGCGTGAAGCCGAAATGCGCGTATTTCGGCCATTGCGGCGGCTGTGCCATGCAGCACTTGGAGCCGTCGGCCCAGGTCGCCATCAAGCAGCGGGTGTTGGAAGACAATCTCAAGCATATCGGCAAGGTCGCTCCGGAGCGGATGATGCGGCCGGTCTATGGCCCGACCTGGGGTTATCGATATCGCGCGCGCCTATCGGTCCGCTTCGTGCGCAAGAAAGATGCCGTGCTGGTCGGTTTTCACGAGTGTAAATCCTCGTTCGTGGCCGACATGAAATCCTGCGAGATTCTTCCCCCGCACGTATCGGCGATGCTGGTGCCGTTGCGCGGACTGGTCGCATCGCTCTCGATCATGGAACAGATGCCGCAGATTGAATTGGCGGTCGGCGAAGACGTGACGGCGCTCGTGCTGCGCATCCTTGCTCCGCTCACACCGGATGATGAGGTGAAGCTCAAGTCCTTTGCCGATCAATACGGGGTGCAATGGTGGCTGCAGACCAAGGGGCCGGACACGGTCCAATGCTATTATCCGGCCGATAAGCCGCTCTACTATGCCTTGCCGGAATTCGGTATCCGGATGCCGTTCAAGCCCACTGATTTCACCCAGGTTAATCACCAGATCAATCGCGTGCTGGTTTCCAAGGCACTGCATCTGCTCGATGTTCAATCCGGCGAGCGGGTCGCCGATTTGTTCTGTGGCCTCGGCAATTTCACATTGCCGCTGGCCACCCAGGCGCGCGAGGTGGTCGGCATCGAGGGTAGCACCGTGCTGACCGATCGCGCCCTGGCGAATGCGCGCGAAAATGGGGTGGCGCACAAGACCAGCTTCTATTGCCGCAATCTGTTCGAGGCGAAGACGGAAGACTTCATCGCGCTCGGCAAGTTCGACCGCATGCTGATCGATCCGCCGCGCGAGGGCGCGATGGAAGTGTGCCTGGCATTGGCCGGCCTCGGCGATACGCATCCGGAACTGAAGCCGAAGCGGATCGTTTATGTCTCCTGCAACCCGTCAACCTTGGCGCGGGATGCCGCGGTGCTTGTCAGTCAGGCGGGTTACGTGCTGAAGCAGGCGGGCGTGGTCAACATGTTCCCGCATACGGCGCATGTCGAATCGATCGGCGTATTCGAACTGGCTTGATTGCCTTGCGGGGCAATAAAAAAGCCGGCCCCGAGGCCGGCTTTGCGTTTGCGTGACTGATCTTAGTCGCGCTCGCCGCCGAAGATGCCAAGCAGCGACAGCAGGTTGGCGAAAATATTGTAAAGATCGAGATAGATTGCCAGCGTCGCTGTGATGTAGTTGGTTTCGCCGCCGTTCACGACTTGCTGGACGTCATACAGGATGTAGGCGGAGAAAATCGCGATCGCAAGAACCGAGATGGCCAAGTAGAGCGCCGGCAATTGCAGGAACACGTTGGCCAAACCCGCCAGCAGGATCACCAGCACGCCGGCGAACAGCCATTTTCCGAGACCGGAGAAGTCGCGTTTGGACACGGTGGCGATGCTGGCCATGACGGCGAAAATCGTCGCTGTGCCGCCGAATGCCGTCATGATGAGTGTGCCGCCGTTGGAGAAGCCGAGTACATGGCCGATCAGGCGCGACAGCATCAAGCCCATGAAAAAAGTGAATCCAAGCAGAACGGCGATGCCGGCGGCGGAGTGCTTGGTTTTCTCGATTGCATAGAAAAACCCGAAAGCGATCGCCAGGAAGGCGATGAATCCGATCAACGGACTGCCGGAGAAAAAGCTGAACTGGAATTGCACGCCCAGCCAGGCGCCAAGTACGGTCGGGATCATCGACAGCGCCAACAACCAATAGGTATTGCGCAGCACGCGATTCCGCACTACCAGCGCTTCGCCCGACGCCGTGTAGATTTGTTGCAGATTGCGGTCCATATTGCCTCCTGTATAAGATTTCAAGCCTAGTAGAGCATAGCACGGCTGCTTGCGTCTCACCATCGTAGACAGTGTTGAAACTTCCTAATTCAGCGTGCGACCCGTTTTACAGCGCCATGTGCCTCTATGCAATCCCATATATAAGGGGTTTCGTGCTAAAATTAAAGGTTAGTTGATTTCTCAATTATTAATCTTAACCCTTTCTTTTTATTGGAGTTTTTACAGATGGCAATCGAGCGCACCCTGTCGATCATCAAGCCCGACGCAGTCGCCAAGAACGTAATCGGTCAGATTTATACCCGTTTTGAAAACGCTGGCCTCAAAATCGTCGCGGCTCGCATGGCGCAATTGTCTCGCGCCGAGGCGGAAGGCTTCTATGCCGTGCACCGTGAGCGTCCGTTCTTCAAGGATCTGGTCGACTTCATGGTCTCCGGCCCGGTCATGATCCAGGTTCTGGAGGGCGAGAGCGCGATTGCCAAGAACCGCGAACTGATGGGCGCCACCGATCCGAAGAAAGCCGAGAAGGGCACCATCCGCGCCGATTTCGCCGATTCGATCGATGCGAATGCCGTGCATGGTTCGGATGCTCCTGAAACCGCCAATGTCGAAATTGCTTATTTCTTCCCGGCATTGAACGTTTATTCGCGTTAATTCTTTCTTTGAGGGCAGAGCGGGCGCTTCTGCCCTCGAGCGAAATTTCCACAATGCAAGTATGACTGCTCTCACCAATCTGCTGGACCTCGATCCCGTGCAACTTGCCGCTTGGTGCGGCGAGTTGGGTGAGAAGCCGTTTCGCGCCAAGCAATTGCAGCGCTGGATACATCAATTCGGCGTCAGCGATTTCGATGCCATGACCGATCTCGCGAAATCGTTTCGCAAAAAACTGAAAGCGCGCGCAATCATTGCCGCGCCGCAACCGATCAGCGACCATACGTCGTCCGACGGCACACGCAAGTGGCTGGTGGATGTCGGTAACGGCAACGCTGTCGAGACGGTATTCATCCCCGAGGAGAATCGCGGCACGCTGTGCATTTCCACGCAAGCGGGCTGTGCCGTCAATTGCCGTTTCTGTTCGACCGGCAAGCAAGGTTTCAACCGCAATCTGACTGTCGGTGAAATCATCGGCCAACTTTGGATGGCCGAATTCGAGTTGCGCAAGACCAAGGGTGTCGAGTCGGGGCCGAAGGGCGAGCGCCAGATCACGAATGTCGTGATGATGGGTATGGGCGAGCCGCTTCTGAATTTCGATCCGACCGTCACCGCATTGAAGCTGATGCTCGACGATAACGCGTACGGCCTGTCGCGTCGCCGTGTGACGCTGTCGACATCTGGCGTCGTGCCGATGATGGACAAGCTTGCGCTGGAATGCCCGGTCGCTCTTGCTGTGTCCGTGCATGCCTCGAACGATGCGCTGCGCGACGGCCTGGTGCCTCTTAATAAGAAATATCCGCTCGCGGAACTCATGGCGGCGTGCAAACGCTATCTCGAGTACGCGCCCCGCGATTTCATCACGTTTGAATATTGCATGCTCGACGGCGTCAACGATACCGATCAACATGCCCGCGAACTCGTGGCGCTGGTGCAGAATCCAGCCAATCCGGTGCCCTGCAAATTCAACCTGATTCCTTTCAACCCGTTCCCCGAATCCGGGCTGAAGCGTTCCAACAATGTCCGTATCAAGGCGTTCGCCCAGGTTCTGATGGATGCCGGCATCGTGACCACGATTCGCAAGACGCGCGGCGACGATATCGATGCCGCTTGCGGTCAGCTGGCCGGCGAAGTACAGGATCGCACCCGCGTGCAGGAACGGATGCAGAAAATGGCGGAATACCAAAAGAAATTCGGCAAGGATTTTGGCCGCATCGTGGAGATCCCTTCGTGACGATGAAGTTGAATTCTCTGTTGGCGATCCTGGTCGCCGCGATTGCTTTGCTATCCGGTTGTGCGGCGACCAGCGGCCCGCAGGGCGAATTGCCGACCAGTTCCGATCAGACCGATAGTCAAAAGCGCGCTCGCATACGCTTGCAACTTGCCGTCGGCTATTACGAGCAGCGCCAATATCCGGTTGCGCTGGATGAGATCAAGCAGGCGTTGCTGGCTGATCCGAACCTGGCCGATGCGTATGGTGTGCGCGCCCTGATCTACATGGATATGGGCGAGGCGCGCCTGGCTGACGAGAATTTCCAGCAAGCGATGCGGCTCAATCCCTACAATCCGGATCTCAGCAATAACTACGGCTGGTTCCTATGCCAGAACGGGCGGATGCAGGAATCGATCCAGCATTTCGAGAGCGCCTTGAAGAACCGCTCTTATCAGTCGCCGGCGAAGGCGCTCAATAATGCCGGCGTGTGCAGCCTGAAGCTGAAGGACACGGCGGCGGCGGAACGCTATTTTGCCCGCGCCTTTCAGCAGGATCCCGGCAATCCTGGCGTCAATGCCAATCTCGCGAGGGTGCATTATGAGCGCCGCGATTACGAGCGCGCCCGTTTCTACATCAACCGCGTGATCAAGGCGGACGTTGCGACGGCGGATGTGCTTTGGCTTGCGATCAAGATAGAGCGCAAGCTCGGCGATCGTGCCGCTGAAACCAGTCTGGCGACGCAATTGCGCCGCCGTCATCCCAACTCTGCGGAATTCGTCTTTTACCAGCGCGGGGCGTTCGATGAATGACTCATCCATGAATCACGCGACGCCCGGAGGCGACGAGCAGCAACGGCCGGCGGAAACGCCGCAAGCGCCGGAGCGGCAAGAACCAGGTTCGCAGCCGAGCGTCGGCGCTCAACTTGCCGCCCAGCGTGAAATGCGCAAGTGGACGGTGGAGCAAGTCGCCAGCCAGTTGAACCTGGCGCCGCGCCAGATCCAGGCGCTGGAACAGGATAACTTCGATGCGCTGCCCGGCATGGCCAGCGTGCGCGGTTTCATCCGCGCCTATGCGAAGCTGCTCAAGATGGATGCGGCGCCCCTGATCGCCATGCTGACGACGGAAAGCGCCGCGCCTCCGATCGAACCCTTGCACTCGCGGCGTCCGCTTGCGCCGCCGTTCTCGGATGCGAAATATCTGCCCTCCGCCGGCAAGGGCGCGGCGCCGGCGAAGCCGATACTGCTTGCGGTCGCCATCCTCTTGTTATTGGCCGGGGCCACGGTGGCATATCACTTCGGTTGGCTGCAGATGCCGACGTTGTCGGACGTCGCTCCCGATCATTCTCCGGCCGCTTCGGCGGATGCCGAGCCGGCGACTTCGGCTGCGCCCGCGCAGGAAACGAACGCGGCGGCGGGTACGCAGGCAGCGCCTGCCGCGGATGCTCCGCCGGTCGTCTCCGGGGCGGGCGCTCCCGTTGCGGAGGCCGCGACGCCGGCGGCGGCGACTGCTGCGCCAGCGGCCGCGGATGGCAAGAATGCCTTCGTGCTCACCATGCGCGAAGAATCCTGGTTGGAGATCCGGCGCCTCGGCGAAGCTGCGCCAGGCACGAGCAATGTCTTGTTGTCCCGCCTCGAAAAGGCCGGATCGGTCGAAACCTTCGAAGTGACCGAACCGGTGGTCGTCACGATCGGCAACGTGGGCGGAGTCGAGGCGACTTTTCGCGGCCAGCCGCTCGATTTGAAAGCCGGCGCCAAGAGCAACGTGGTCCGCTTGACCCTGAAATAGAGTTTTTCATGGCATCAGATAATCTTCCGATCGCTTGCGGTCCCATTGCTTCCGGTCCGGCCGTGCGCCGGTGCAGCCGTGCCGTGGCGGTGCGCTACGGCACGCGTGAAGTGATGGTCGGCGGCGCAGCGCCGGTCGTCGTGCAATCGATGACCAACACCGATACCGCCGATGCGATCGCGACCGCTATCCAGGTCAAGGAATTGGCGCGTGCGGGCTCGGAAATGGTCCGAATCACGGTCAATACGCCGGAAGCGGCCGCGGCCGTTCCCGCGATTCGCGAGCAACTCGACAAGATGGGTGTGGACGTGCCGCTGGTCGGCGACTTCCACTACAACGGCCACAAACTGCTGAACGATTATCCCGAATGCGCGCAAGCGTTGTCGAAATACCGCATCAATCCCGGCAATGTCGGTCAGGGCGCCAAGCGCGATACGCAATTCGCGCAGATGATCGAAGCGGCCTGCAAATACGGCAAGCCGGTGCGCATCGGCGTCAATTGGGGCAGTCTCGACCAGGATCTGCTGGCGCGCATCATGGATGAAAATGCGCGGCGCGCGGAACCATGGAGCGCGCAAGCCGTCATGTACGAGGCCCTGGTGACGTCGGCCATCGAGAACGCGAAGCGCGCCGAGGAACTCGGATTGCCGGGCGAACGCATCATCTTGTCCTGCAAGGTCTCGGGCGTGCAGGATCTGATCGCCGTCTATCGTGAATTGGCGCGCCGCTGCGACTATCCGCTGCATCTCGGATTGACCGAGGCCGGCATGGGCAGCAAAGGTATCGTGGCATCGACCGCCGCCCTGTCCGTGTTGCTGCAGGAGGGTATCGGCGACACGATTCGCATTTCGCTGACGCCCGAGCCGGGCGGCGATCGAACCAAGGAAGTCGTGGTCGCGCAAGAAATCCTGCAAACCATGGGCTTGCGCAAGTTCATGCCGATGGTGATCGCATGCCCGGGGTGTGGCCGTACGACTTCGACCGTATTCCAGGAGCTGGCGGACAAGATCCAGACCTATCTGCGCGAACAGATGCCGGCCTGGAAGACCCAATATCCGGGGGTCGAAGAAATGAACGTGGCGGTCATGGGCTGCATCGTCAACGGCCCGGGCGAATCGAAGCATGCCCATATCGGCATCAGCCTGCCGGGCACCGGCGAATCGCCGGCCGCTCCGGTCTTCATCGACGGCCAGAAGGCTGTCACCTTGCGCGGCGAGCGCATTGCCGAGGAATTCCAGGCGATCGTGCTCGACTACGTCAAAACCCGTTATGGGAAAGAAGCGGCTGCGGCATAGGCGTGCCGCATATCCGCGATAACAACCTCGAATCATGTCAGAAAACAAGAAACCCGAAAAAATCGTCGGCGTCAAAGGGATGAACGACATCCTACCGGCCGATGCGCCCCTGTGGGAGCTGTTCGAGAATACCGTGCATACGATCCTCAAGAGCTACGGTTTCCAGCAGATTCGCACGCCGATCGTCGAGCCGACGCCGCTCTTCGTCCGCGGCATCGGCGAAGTGACCGACATCGTCGAGAAGGAAATGTATTCGTTCGTCGACTCGATGAATGGGGATCAGCTGACGCTGCGTCCGGAAGGCACCGCCGGCGTCGTGCGCGCGGCCATCGAGCACAATCTGACGTACGAGAGTCCGAAGCGCCTGTGGTATATCGGTCCGATGTTCCGTCACGAGAAGCCGCAGCGCGGTCGCTATCGCCAGTTTCATCAGGTCGGCGTCGAAGCCCTCGGTTTCACCGGTCCGGACATCGATGCGGAAATCATCATGATGTGCCAGCGCTTCTGGGACGATCTCGGCCTGTCCAACGTCCGTCTCGAATTGAATTCGATCGGCGATGCGGATGAGCGTGCCCGGCACCGCGCCGATCTCGTTGCCTATCTCGAGAAGCACCGGGATCTGCTCGATGCCGATGCCCAGCGCCGCTTGCATTCGAATCCGCTGCGTATTCTCGATACCAAGAATCCGGCAATGCAGGAGATGGTGAATGGCGCGCCGAAACTGCTCGATTACCTGGGGGAGGAGTCGCGCGCTCACTTCGAGGGCGTGCAGAGGATCCTCCGCCACAACAGCATTCCGTTCACGATCAACCCGCGGCTGGTGCGCGGCCTCGACTACTACAATCGCACTGTCTTCGAGTGGGTTACCGACGAGCTGGGCTCGCAAGGGACGGTTTGCGCCGGCGGGCGTTACGATACGCTGGTCGAGACCTTCGGCGGCAAGCCGACGCCGGCATTCGGCTTCGGCATGGGTATCGAGCGTGTGCTCGAATTGATGAAAGCCGCCGGCGAGAGCTATGCGCCGAACCAATGCGACGTCTATGTCGTGCACCAGGGCGAGGCGGCGCAACTGCAGGCTTTTGTCGTCGCCGAAAGATTGCGCGATGCCGGACTCGATGTTGTGCTACATTGCGCAACGTCGTCCGGCGCCGGCAGCTTCAAATCGCAGATGAAGCGCGCGGATGCAAGCGGCGCGGCGTTTGCCGTCATTCTCGGTGAAGACGAGATGGCGAAGGGCGTGGCGGCCGTCAAGGCTCTGCGCTCGGAGGACATGCAGAACAATCAGGCCGAAGTCGCATTCGACCAGGTCGTCGATCACATCGTCGATCAGATCGTCGGCGAAGACGATCACGATCATTCCGGTCACGTACATTACCATCCATAACATCACACATCATGGCATACGATCTCGAAGAACAAGAACAGCTGGCCACTCTCAAGGCATGGTGGAACCAATACGGCAACCTGGTCATGTGGCTGCTGATCATCGGGCTGGCCGCCTATTCCGCCTGGACCGGCTGGAACTGGTATCAGCGCAATCAGTCGACGCAGGCTGGCCAGTTGTATGAAGAGCTGCAGAAGGCGGTGACGGCCAAGGATGCCGCCAAAGTCCAGCGCGCCGCCACGGATATGGAACAGAAATACGGCCGTACGGCGTATGCGCAAATGAGCGCGCTGTTCGCGGCGAAGACCGCCTTCGACGCCAACGATCTGAAGACCGCGAAGGCGCATTTGCAGTGGGTGATCGATCATGGCGCCAGCGACGAGTACAAGTCGATCGCCAGGATCCGCCTGGCAGGCGTACTTCTCGACGAGAAGGCTTACGACGAGGCGTTGAAGCTCTTGGGCGGAGAATTCCCGGCGCAGTTTGCTGGCGCCGTCGCCGACCGCAAGGGCGATATCCTGGTCGCGCAAAACAAGATCGCCGATGCGCGCGCTGCCTATCAGACGGCACTCGACAAGACGGACAAGAAGGATCCGGCTCGCCAGTTGATCGAGCTGAAGCTCGATGCGATCGGCGGCTCCGCCAAGGCGGCTTGATCGGACGAAGGGGAAAAGATGCAGATTGCACGTACCGCCGCCAGGCTCGCCTGTGCCGGCATCCTGATCGCGCTTGGGGGATGCTCCACGCTGTCGTCGCTCAACCCGTTCGCCAAGGCGCCCAAGAATGCGCCGGCGGCATTGGTCGACTTCAAGCCAACCATGAGCGTCCGCACGGCATGGACCGCTTCCGTCGGCAACTCCGACGAATTCGTATTTTCGCCGGCGCTGGCGGGCGACAGTCTGTATGCCGCCAGCGCAAATGGAACGATCATGCGCATCAATCCCGCGAGCGGCCAGCAAGTCTGGCGCACGGCAGCCGACATGCGCTTGACCGCCGGTGTCGGCAGTGACGGCAACACGGTCGTGGTCGCCGGCGAGAAAGGGGTCATTCTCGCTTTCGACGGGAACGGTAAATTACGTTGGAAAGCCCAGGCGTCGAGCGAAATTCTTTCGTCGCCGGCGGTCGGTCAGGGCGTCGTTATTGTTCGAAGCGTCGACAATCGGATCACGGCTTATGATGCAGAATCGGGCAATCGTCGCTGGTTCGTTCAGCGCAGCGCACCTGCCTTGACCTTGCGCAATGCGCCCGGGATCACGATTGCCGGACCTGCCGCTTTCGTGGCGCTGCCGGGCGGCAAATTGGTGGCCCTGGCCTTGAACAATGGTGCCCCGCTGTGGGAGGCGGCTGTTTCCGATCCGCGCGGCGCAACCGAACTCGAGCGTATCGCCGATACGGCCGGTTCTCCCGTGGTGCTCGGACGCGAGGTTTGCGCTGCTTCTTATCAGGGCAAAGTCGCCTGTTTCGACGCCTCGAACGGCGCGCCGCGCTGGTCCAAGGAATTATCAAGCGACGTCGGCGTCGCTGTCGACGAGCGCTTTGTCTTCGCCGCCGATGAGCATGGCGTCGTCACTGCGTTCACGCGTGACAGCGGCGCCAGTATGTGGCGCAACAACAAGTTGGCCAACCGCCGTTTGTCGGCGCCGGTGTCGTTTGGTCGCGCGGTCGCGGTAGGGGATCGACAGGGTTATGTCCATTTCCTGTCCCGGGAGGATGGCGCTTTCCTGGCACGTGTGGCGACCGATGGCAGCGCCATCGTTGCGGCGCCGGTGGTAACCGGCTCCGGCATCGTTTTTCAAACCAAAGCAGGTCAAGTGGTCGCATTGACGACCGAGTAAGAAGCATCGATGAAGCCGGTTATCGCTCTAGTAGGCCGCCCCAACGTCGGCAAATCCACGCTGTTCAATCGGCTCACCCGTTCGCGTGATGCGCTGGTGGCCGATTTGCCGGGCTTGACGCGCGACCGTCACTACGGCGAAGGCCGCGTCGGCGAACGTTCCTTTCTCGTCATCGATACCGGCGGTTTCGAGCCGGTCGCGAAAGAGGGCATCATGCATGAGATGGCCAAGCAGACCAAGCAGGCTGTCGCGGAAGCGGATGCCGTGGTCTTCCTGGTCGATGGCAGGCAGGGTCTGACCCCGCACGACAAGACCATCACCGATTTCCTGCGCAAGTCCGGCCGCCCGGTGCTGTTGGTGGTGAACAAGGCCGAGGGCATGAAGTATACGTCGGTCACGGCCGATTTCTACGAGCTTGGGCTTGGCGATCCTTACGTGATTTCGGCGGCCCACGGCGACGGCGTCATGGATTTGGTCGATGAGGCGCTCGACCGGGCGATCGAAGTCAATCCACCGCTCGAGGAAGAGGGCGAGGATGTTCAGCACAAGGGAGTCAAGATCGCCATCGTCGGCCGCCCGAATGTCGGTAAGTCGACGCTGGTCAACACCTTGCTTGGCGAAGAACGCGTGATTGCTTTCGACATGCCGGGGACGACGCGTGACTCGATCGAGATTCCGTTCGAGCGCGACGGCAAGCATTACACGCTGATCGATACCGCCGGCATCCGTCGCCGCGGCAAGGTTTTCGAGGCTATCGAGAAATTCTCGGTCGTGAAAACGCTGCAGTCGATCTCGGAAGCGAATGTCGTCCTGTTGCTGCTCGATGCGCAGCAGGATATTTCCGAACAGGACGCGCACATCGCCGGCTTCATTCTGGAATCCGGCAGGGCGCTCGTCGTCGGCGTCAACAAGTGGGACGGCTTGACTAGCGACCGGCGCGACGAGATCAAGATGGATATCGAGCGCAAGCTGAATTTCCTGTCGTTCGCCAAGTATCACTTCATTTCCGCCCTGAAGGCGACCGGTATCGGTCCGCTGATGAAGTCGATCGATTCGGCCTATGCTGCCGCGATGGTCAAGCTGCCGACGCCGAAATTGACACGGGCGTTGGAAGAGGCCGTCGAACACCAGCAACCGCGCCGCAAGGGATCGATCCGGCCCAAGTTGCGCTATGCCCACCAGGGCGGACAGAATCCGCCGATCATCGTCATACACGGCAATTCGCTCGAGGCGATTGACGAAAATTACAAACGCTATCTCGAGAAACACTTCCGCGAAACTTTTTCGCTGGTCGGCACTCCACTACGTATCGAATTTCGTTCCGGTAAAAATCCTTTTGCGCGAGGCGAAAAGTAAGCCACTCAGATCAGTTGTTGCGAAGGCTTTGCTGGCAACGGAAGAAAAAATCGATTACATTTTCAGGAGGCACTTGAAAATCACCAAGCCGTCTCCACCTCCACATCACAACTACACAATGGAGTAACCATGAGCAACAAAGGGCAATTGTTACAAGACCCGTTTCTGAATGCGCTGCGCAAAGAACATGTTCCCGTTTCGATCTATCTCGTCAACGGGATCAAATTGCAAGGCCATATCGAATCCTTTGACCAATATGTGGTTCTGCTGCGCAATACCGTGACGCAGATGGTCTACAAACACGCTATTTCCACCGTCGTTCCAGCACGTGCGGTCAATTTGAGTCTTGAATCCCCAGACAACGAGTAAGGCCGCCGAGGCGGGCCATTCTCCTGTGCCGCAAATGATGCGCGCCGCCTTGGTCGGTGTCGATTTCGGCAAAGGCGACTTTGCGGCCAGTCTCGAAGAGCTGTCCTTATTGTCCAGATCGGCGGGGGCGGAGCCGGTCACAACCATTATCGGTCGTCGTGCAAGTCCCGATGCCGCCATGTTTGTCGGTTCTGGCAAGGCGGAAGAGGTCGCCGGTGCAATCGCGGAACATCGTCTCGACCTTGTCATCTTCAATCACGCATTGTCTCCGGCGCAACAGCGTAATCTCGAGCGCTTTCTGAAGGTGAGGGTGATTGACCGCACCAGCCTGATTCTCGATATTTTTGCCCAGCGTGCCCAAAGTCATGAGGGTAAGGTGCAAGTCGAGCTTGCTCAGCTTCAGCATCTTGCCACCCGCCTGGTGCGAGGCTGGACTCACCTGGAGCGGCAAAAAGGCGGTATCGGCTTGCGCGGTCCCGGCGAAACGCAGCTCGAGACCGACCGACGCTTGCTCGGTGAGCGGGTCAAAATGCTGCGTTCGCGTCTCGACAAGCTGCAGCGCCAGCGCCAGACCCAACGGCGGGCGCGTGGCCGGAACAATGCGTTCTCCGTATCCTTGGTTGGCTATACCAACGCCGGCAAGTCGACCTTGTTCAACGCACTTGCCAAGGCCCGCGTGTACGCAGCTGATCAGCTGTTCGCAACCCTCGATACCACTTCGCGCCGAATCTATCTTGGCGAGGCGGGCAGTATCGTCGTGTCGGATACCGTAGGTTTCATCCGCGAGCTGCCGCATCAACTGGTGGCGGCTTTCCGGGCGACCTTGGAAGAGACGATTCATGCCGATTTGTTGTTGCACGTCGTCGATGCCGCGAGTCCGGTGCGCATGGAGCAGATCGAGCAGGTCAACATGGTGCTCAGGGAGATTGGCGCCGATCGGATTCCGCAAATCCTGGTATGGAACAAGATTGACGCCGCGGCCATCGAGCCGGCTTTGGAGCGTGATGAGTATGATAAAATCCGCCGTGTTTTTCTGAGTGCGCGGACCGGGATGGGTCTTGATTTGCTGCGCCAGGCGGTGACGGAATTCGCCAAGGAGCAGTGCCAGGCCGGTCGCGACTTTGAAGATTTCTCTCAGTCCGAAGACAGCACTTTCAGCGAATCTGACATTTAAGCATTCCCCATTATCGGTTGAGGTCGGGGTGGCACTTCGTTAAACTCTGACCCGCAATATAAAAATTTCGGATCGAACAGAATGCTTGGTTCCAAATTAAGAAAAATCGGCTTGAAGTTTTCGCTGAACGATCCCCGCTGGGGGCGTGGCGCCCAGGACGATCAGTCACGTAATCAGGATGGCAGGAAGCCTGACGACGGTCCGCCCGATCTCGATGAGTTGTGGCGCGACTTCAATCAGCGTCTGAGTCGCCTGCTCGGCAGCAAGGGCGGTGGCGGCAATTCCGGCGGCGGAGACGGTTTTCGTCCCGACATGCGCGGTGCGGGTATCGGTGTCGTCGTGGTTGCCGTCATCGTGCTGTTCCTGTGGCTGGTCAGCGGCTTCTTCATCGTGCAGGAAGGCCAGACCGGCGTCGTTCTGACGTTCGGCAGATACAGCCACACTACGCCAGCCGGTTTCAACTGGCGTTGGCCGTATCCGATTCAGTCGCACGAAATCGTCAACGTGTCGCAAGTTCGTACGGTCGAGGTCGGTTACCGCGGCAACGTGAAGAACAAGCAGGCCCGCGAGTCCCTGATGCTGACCGAGGACGAGAACATCATCGACATTCAGTTCGCCGTCCAATATAAGCTCAAGAGCGCCGCAGAATGGGTGTTTTCCAATCGTGAGCCGGAAGATACGGTCAAGCAGGTGGCGGAAACGGCGATTCGCGAAGTGGTCGGCAAGAGCAAGATGGATTTCGTGCTGTACGAGGGACGCGAAAAGGTTGCGATCGATGTGCATCAGCTGATGCAGCAGATCGCCGATCGTTATCAGACCGGGGTGCAGATCACGAACGTCACGATGCAAGGCGTGCAGCCGCCGGAGCAGGTGCAGACTGCATTCGACGACGCGGTCAAGGCGGGACAGGATCGGGAGCGTCAGAAGAATGAAGGTCAGGCATATGCCAATGACGTCATTCCGCGCGCACGCGGCGCGGCGTCGCGCCTGTTGCAGGAATCCGAGGCCTATCGGGCGCGCGTCATCGCCAACGCAGAGGGCGACGCGGCACGCTTCAAACAAATCCTTGCCGAATACCAGAAGGCGCCGGCCGTTACTCGCGACCGTATGTATCTCGACACTATGCAGCAGATATTCACGAATACCACCAAGGTGCTGATGGAATCGAAGAGCGGCAACAATCTGATTTACCTGCCGCTCGACAAGCTGATCGCCCAGACGGCTACCGCGGACGCGTCGATGAAACAGTCGTCCGCCGGGCAGTCGCCGAATGCATCTGCAAGCCAGTCGTCGGCCGACATACCCACCGTCGAAATCCAGCGACAGCGCGATCCGCGCAGTCGGGATAGCCGTGATTCTCGCGATCGGGAGGCACGCTGATGAACCGCCTTGTTTCCGCCGTGATTCTCGTCGCCCTGGCGCTTTGGTTGGCGACGGCGAGCCTGTTCATCGTCGATCAGCGTCAGTATGCGATCGTCTTCGCGCTCGGTGAAGTCAAGAAAGTCGTGAACGAGCCCGGCCTGCATTTCAAGTTGCCGCCGCCGTTCCAGAACGTGCTGTTTCTCGACAAGCGCATTTTGACCCTCGATACCCCGGAGGCGGATCGTTTCATCACGGCCGAGAAGAAAAATATCTTGGTCGATGCCTTCGTAAAATGGCAAATCATCGATCCGAAGCTGTACTTCATCAGTTTTGGAGGCGACGAGCGGCGTTCGACGGACCGGATGTCGCAAATCGTGAAAGCGGCGCTCAATGACGAGATCACCAAGCGCACCGTGCGCGAAGTGATTTCCGGCGAGCGCGGCAAGGTCATGGATGCCATTCGCAAGAAGGTGGCCGACGAAGCCAAGCAGATCGGCGTCGTCATCATCGACGTTCGTTTGAAGAGTGTCGATTATGTCGAGCAGATCAACAATTCCGTCTACGACCGCATGCGGGCGGAGCGCACGCGCGTCGCCAACGAGTTGCGCTCGACCGGCGCGGCCGAATCGGAAAAGATCCGCGCCGATGCGGACCGTCAGCGCACCGTGATTCTCGCGGAAGCCTATCGCGACGCGGAAAAGATTCGCGGCGAAGGCGATGCCAAAGCGTCTCAGATCTATGCGCAGGCGTTCGGTCAGAATGCCGAATTTTATAAGTTCTATCGTAGCCTCGAAGCCTATCGCGCCAGCTTCAAGAACCGTAGCGACGTGATGGTGTTGGATCCGAATTCCGAGTTCTTCAAGTATTTCAAGAGCGCGGGAGCCACAGCCGGCAAGAAATAATCCGGCGTTGCCGTGGGCGAATCGTTGGTCATGGCGATTGGATTGATGCTCGTGGTGGAGGGCATCATTCCATTCCTGTTTCCGAGACTATGGCGAGACACGTTCAGGCGCATCACGCAGTTTTCGGACGGGCAGATTCGCTTTTTTGGTTTGATGGCCTTGCTGTGTGGCGTGATCGCGCTCGGTCTTGTGTAATTGTTTCCCTGAGGCTTTTCCTGTTTCCTCATGCCGAACTGGCTTCTTCCTGAAAACATCGCCGATGTCTTGCCGTCCGAAGCACGCAAGATCGAGGAGCTGCGCCGTATCATCCTCGATAACTTCCGGCTCTACGGCTATGAACTCGTCATGCCGCCGATGTTGGAATATCTGGATTCTCTGCTGGCCGGGGCGGGAGAGGATACCGATTTGCGGACGTTCAAGCTGATCGATCAGCTGTCGGGGCGCACGATGGGGTTGCGCGCCGATATGACGATCCAGGTGGCGCGCATCGATGCGCATCTGCTCAATCGCGCGTCGGTGACGCGCCTTTGCTACGCGGGCAGCGTATTGCATACGCGACCGCAGGGTCTGCATACGACGCGCGAGCCCTTGCAGATCGGCGCCGAGATTTATGGGCACGCAGGTCTCGAGGCCGACGCGGAAATCCAGGAGCTGGCGTTGGCATCGCTCGCGCTGGCCGGTTTCGATCAGGTACGTCTCGACTTGTGCCATGTCGGCGTGGTGCGCGCCATTCTCGGTCGTGATCCGAAGGCGAAAGCGAATGAGGCCGAATTGTATGCATTGTTGCGCGCCAAGGATGTGCCGGGATTGCGACGGATCGCTGAAGGATATCAAGACGATACCCGGGCTGCCTTGCTTGCGTTGCCGAGCCTGTACGGCGATGCCGCCGTATTGGCCGAAGCGCGCAAGGCACTGCCGGCATTGCGTGAAATCCAGGTGGCGCTCGATGAACTCGATACGCTGATCGAACTGGCGGCGAGTACGAATGTCACGATCGACCTTTCCGATCTGCGCGGTTATCAATACGAGAGCGGACCGATGTTCGCGCTCTACGTGCCGGGTCTGCCGAATGCGGTTGCGCGGGGCGGTCGTTATGATCATGTGGGCGAAGCCTTTGGCCGCGCCCGGCCGGCGACCGGTTTCTCGATGGATTTGCGCGAGTTGGGCCGCTTGCTGCCGATGGCGGAGCGCAAACGCTCGATCCGGGCGCCGTGGAGCCGCGATGCGTCGCTACGGCAAAAAATCGCTGAATTGCGCAAGTCGGGAGAAGTCGTGATCCAGAGTCTGCCGGGGCACGAGAACGATCAGGAAGAATTCGATTGCGACCGCACGATTGCGCAAGAGGGCGGTGCATGGGTGGTGCGGAGTCTCTAGGATAATATTCGGAGTCGAGCGGATTTGGGCAAGGGCGCTACCCGCGCGTTTGCCCAAGTCTGCGGATACAGGGTAGACGAAACAGGGCAGAATAAGCGCGTGCATTACCGAGCGGCATGGGAAATCCAATTCCGATGCGGCCGGCTGCGCGCGTTTTGTGTTGTCCATCAGGATTTATATTGAGTGAAATAGGCACTGCAATGTCACAAAAAACATCGGCAAGAAACGTGGTCGTCATCGGTACCCAGTGGGGGGACGAAGGCAAAGGCAAGGTCGTCGACTGGCTGACCGATCACGCGCAAGGCGTCGTGCGCTTCCAGGGCGGTCACAATGCCGGGCATACGCTCGTCATCGGCGGCCAGAAGACCGCGCTGCAACTGATTCCTTCGGGCATCATGAGGGCGGAAGTCGCCTGCTATATCGGCAACGGCGTGGTACTGTCCGTCCCCGATCTGTTGCGCGAAATCGACAAGCTGCAGGCCAACGGTGTCGAAGTGGCGTCGCGCTTGAAGATTTCGGAGGCTTGTCCGGTCATCCTGCCGTATCACACAGCCCTCGATGCGGCGCGCGAAGCGGCGCGCGGCGCGGCGAAAATCGGCACCACCGGCAAGGGGATCGGCCCGGCCTACGAAGACAAGGTTGCGCGCCGTGCGGTCCGTGTGGCCGATCTGTTGAGCGAAACCCGTTTTGCCGAAAAGCTGCGCGAGAATCTCGATTACCACAATTTCGTGCTGACCCAGTACTTGAAAGGGCAGGCCATCGATTTTCAGAAAACCTACGACGACACCCTGGCCAATGTCGCCCGGATCAAGCCGATGGTCGCCGATGTGTCGAGCGCGCTCTATGCGGTTCATGCCGCCGGCGGCAATCTGCTGTTCGAAGGCGCGCAAGGCAGCTTGCTCGACGTCGATCATGGCACCTATCCCTACGTCACGTCGAGCAATTGCGTGGCGGGCAATGCCGCGGCCGGTTCCGGCGTCGGGCCGAACATGCTGCATTACGTTCTCGGCATCACCAAGGCCTATACGACGCGCGTCGGCTCCGGTCCGTTTCCGTCGGAATTGCCGACCGACGAGGGTGTCGGCAAGCATCTGGCGACGGTCGGTCATGAATTCGGCACCGTCACCGGGCGTGCGCGCCGCTGTGGCTGGTTCGATGCGGCGCTGCTGAAGCGATCGGTTCAGATCAACGGCGTGTCGGGTATGTGCCTGACCAAGCTCGACGTGCTGGATGGCCTCGAGTCGCTGAAGTTGTGTACCGGCTATCGCTTGGGTGGCAAGACAGTCGATATTTTCCCTGTCGGCGCCGAAGAGGCTGCGGCATGCGAGCCGATCTATGAGGAGATGCCGGGCTGGAAAGAGTCGACGGTCGGGGCCAAGTCTCTGGACGCATTGCCGGCAAACGCGCGTGCCTACGTCAAGCGCATCGAAGAATTGGTCGGCGTGCCGATCGATATGGTTTCGACCGGCCCTGACCGCGAAGAAACCATCGTATTGCGCCATCCATTCAAATAACTCAATCGGGGGAGGGCGAAATGCCGGAATCGAACGATAAACATCTTTGGGTCTCTTGGGAAGAATATGATCGCGCCGTTCTTGAGCTGGCGCAACGCGTGCATGAATCGGGGTGGAAATTCGACCAGGTATTGTGTCTGGCGCGTGGAGGATTGCGCCCGGGAGATGTGTTTTCCCGTATCTTCGACGTTCCGCTGGCGATTCTTTCGACCAGCTCCTATCGCGAAGACACGGGAACTGTCCAGGGAGCGCTCGATATCGCGAAATACATCACGATGACGAAAGGTTCGCTGTCCGGGCGGGTTTTGCTGATCGACGACCTGGTTGACTCCGGGGTCACGCTCGAGAAAGTCCAATTGCATTTGCGTGAGCACTTCCCGGCTGTGACCGAGGTCAAGTCCGCCGTGATCTGGTGCAAGGCATGCTCTTCCGTTCGTCCCGATTTCTATGTCGATTATCTGCCGACCAATCCCTGGATTCATCAGCCGTTCGAGGAATACGACAGCTTGCGGCCGCATCAATTGGCAGCGTGGATGAAAAAAGGCGAGGCCAAGGAATAAGTCGTTTTTTGTGGGACTGCGCGCGGCGTCACTGACGCCGGCGTAGCTTGGGGCTCGCGACGCCGATAGGACGCTTGTGGGCAAGCGATGAAGCCCGGCGAGAAGAATCCGGGACGAAATTTATGGTCTAAGCGGGCGAAGAATATGCCAGAGCCGGCACGGATTAGTTGTGCTCGTTCGACTATTCTTTGGGAAATGAATTCCTGTTCTTGGAATCCTGAAGGAGCATCCTTGGAACGAATGCTTGAAAGGATGGTGCCCACGGAGGGACTCGAACCCCCACACCTCGCGGCACATGGACCTGAACCATGCGCGTCTACCAATTCCGCCACGTGGGCACTGCCTGATTTTGACTTTTCACAGCGCGTTGCTGTGAAAGAACGAAATTATAGCGCAAAGCATTTTATTGTCAACGCTTGTGCGATGGTTTTTATGCCTAGGTAAATTCAGGCATAGTCCATTACACTTGACGCTGATCTAACAAACAACGAACGAAGCAGCTTTTGAGCCAACATTCCTACAATATTCCCAGCCGCGAGGAGATTCTCGGCATTCTGCGCACAGCGTCCGCGCCTTTCGATGTCGAGCAACTTGCAGGCGCACTCAATGTCCAGCCGGCCGAAATGGAAGGTCTCACGCGCCGCCTGACTGCAATGGAGCGGGATGGCCAGATCAAGCCTGATCGTCGCGGCCGCTATCAACTGACTCACCATAGCAATTTCATCGAGGGCCGCGTGAGCGGCCATCGCGAGGGATACGGCTTCCTCATTCCCGATGACGCCGGCGACGATATCTTCCTTTCCGAGAAGGAAATGCAGAAAGTGCTGCACGGCGATCGCGTGCAAGTGCGTATCGTGGGCACCGACAAGCGCGGCCGGCCGGAGGGGGCGATCGTCGAGGTCGTCGAGCGCGCCAACACGCACGTCATCGGCCGCCTGCTCAATGAAAACGGCGTCTGGATCGTCGCGCCGGAAGACAAGCGCATCGGCCAGGATATCCTGCTGGCCGGCTCTCCCGGAAAGGCCAAGACGGGCCAGGTCGTCAGCGTCGAATTGATCGAGCAACCATCGCGCTATACCCAGCCGGTCGGCAAGATTGCCGAAGTGCTCGGCGATATCGATGACCCCGGCATGGAAATCGAAATCGCCGTTCGCAAGTACGGCGTGCCGCATGAATTTTCCGAGGCGGCCAAGAAGCTCGCGGCCAAGTTGCCGAGCGAGGTGCACGAGTCCGATCTGGAGGATCGTGTCGACCTGCGCGACGTTCCGCTCGTCACCATCGATGGCGAGGATGCGCGCGATTTCGACGATGCCGTCTACTGCGAACCGGTCAAGATCGGCCGCAGCAACGGGTTCCGCCTGATCGTCGCCATTGCCGACGTCAGCCATTACGTCAAGCCGAACGACGCGCTCGATGCCGACGCGCTCGAGCGCAGCACGTCGGTGTACTTCCCGCGCCGCGTCATCCCGATGCTGCCGGAGAAGCTGTCGAACGGCCTGTGCTCGCTGAATCCGGATGTCGATCGCATGGTGCTGGTCTGCGATGCCGTCATTACTGCGAAAGGCGAGGTCAAGGCATATCAGTTCTATCCTGCCGTCATGCATTCGGCGGCGCGCCTGACCTATACCGAGGTGGCGGCGATTCTCGCCAATACCAAGGGACCGGAAGCGGCCAAGCGCGCGACCTTGGTGCCGCATCTGTTGCATTTGAACGATGTGTTCCACGCGCTGCTGAAGGCGCGCCAGGTCCGTGGTGCGATCGATTTCGAGACGACCGAAACCTACATCGTCTGCAATGCGGCCGGCAAGATCGAGCAAATCCTGCCGCGCACACGCAACGACGCGCATCGCTTGATTGAGGAGTGCATGCTCGCGGCCAATGTTTGTGCCGCGGATCTGCTCAAGCGTTTCGATCACCCCGGCGTGTTTCGCGTACACGCGGGCCCGACCAAGGAAAAACTCAACCAGATCCGGACCTTCCTGAAGCAGGTGGGGCTGAATCTGGGCGGCGGCGATAGCCCGACCGCATCCGATTATGCCGAGCTGCTGCCGAAGATCAAGGCCCGTCCCGACGCGACTTTGCTGCAGACCATGCTCCTGCGCTCGATGCAGCAGGCGGTCTACAGTCCGGACAACATCGGCCATTTTGGTTTGTCGTATGAGGCTTATGTCCACTTCACGAGCCCGATCCGCCGTTATCCCGATCTTCTGACGCATCGCGCGATCAAGGCGATCCTGCAAGGCAAGCGCTACGACCCGCGCGGCATCGACACCAGCCAGCTCAACACGATGCTGTCGCCGGCCGCGCGCAAGGCTTACGCGAAGGACAAGGCCGAAGGCAAGAAGAAAAACGAAGCGGAATTGGCGATCTGGGAAGCCTTGGGACTCCATTGCTCTTCCAACGAGCGGCGCGCCGACGAGGCGTCGCGCGACGTCGAGGCATGGCTCAAGTGCTACTTCATTCGAGACAAGCTCGGCGAGGAATTCACCGGCACGATTTCCGGTGTCGCTCCGTTCGGCATTTTCGTGCAGCTCGACACGCTCTATATCGAAGGACTGGTCCACGTCACCGAACTCGGCGCCGATTACTTCCAGTACGACGAAATGCGTCACGAGTTGCGCGGCGAACGAACCGGCATTCGCTACCAGCTGACCGACCGCGTGACCGTGCAAGTCAGCCGCGTCGATCTGGATGCGCGCAAGATCGATCTGCGCCTGGTCAACGAACCCGATATCCAGGCGGTATTGAAGAATCAGGCGCGGCGCAACGTCTCCGACGCCGAGCGGACGCTGAATTCGAAGCCTGCGGGCAAGAAGACGGCCAAGGCGGCGAAGGCGGCTAAGCCGCCGAAGGCCAAGGTCCGCGTCAAATCGAACGGCTCCGGTGATGCCAAGTCGCGCGCGTCGAAAAAAGCCCGTGCGAAGTCGAGCAAAAGAAAACGATAACAATCCATGAAAAGCAAATTGATCTTCGGCTTCCACGCCGTGACCGCGCGTTTGCGCCATGAGGCATCGTCGGTCGAGGAAATCTACATCGACGCCGAGCGTCACGATCGGCGCATGCAGGATCTGATACGGGTCGCCAAGGACGCCAATGTCCGCGTCATTCATGCCGACGACCAGCGCCTGTCGAGCATGGTCGGCACACGCCGCCATCAGGGCGTGGTCTGCAAGGCGGGAGCGTTGTCGCTCGCGCGCAATCTCGATGAATTGCTCGATGCGATCGTGGGTCCGCCATTGCTGCTGATTCTCGACGGCGTCACCGACCCGCACAACCTGGGCGCTTGCTTGCGCGTGGCCGACGGCGCCGGCGCGCACGCCGTGATCGCTCCGAAGGACAGGGCGGTCGGACTCAACGCGACGGCGGAAAAGGTCGCCAGTGGAGCGGCGGAGACCGTTCCCTACATCACGGTCACCAATCTGGCGCGCACCATGCGCGAACTCAAGGAGCGCGACATCTGGCTGGTCGGCACCACCGACGATGCCGAGAAATCCCTCTATCAAGCGGATTTCTCCGGCGGCGTCGGGCTCGTCATGGGGTCGGAGGGCGAAGGCATGCGCCGTCTGACGCGCGAGAATTGCGATTTTCTCGTCAGCATTCCCATGCTCGGTTCTGTCGAAAGCCTGAACGTCTCCGTTGCCTCGGGGATTTGTCTTTACGAGGCGCGGCGGCAGAGAATCGCCAAAGCTTGATTCCGGTCGGGAGGGCGGGCGAGGTCGCGACGGTAAGCTGGTTTTTGCCTTGCCGGCCATCGGCGCCGGCCCGGCAAAAATTTCCTGAACGAGCTAACATTGCTTTCCACCTCCTTACGTTCCAGCCAGTCCGTATGTTCAGCCGCCTGCGAGAAGACATTGCCAGCATCATTGAAAGAGATCCCGCCGCCCGTTCGGCTTGGGAGGTGCTGACCTGTTATCCGGGATTGCATGCGATCGCGATGCACCGTTGGGCGCACTGGTTCTGGAAGCGCGGCTTCAAATGGCTCGGACGCTTCATTTCGCAATTCGCCCGTTGGTTCACCGGCATCGAGATCCATCCCGGCGCGACCATAGGACGGCGCGTCTTCATCGACCACGGCATGGGCGTGGTCATCGGAGAGACGGCGGAAGTCGGCGACGATTGCACGATCTATCAAGGCGTGACTTTGGGCGGAACGTCGTTGAGCAAAGGGGCGAAACGCCATCCGACGCTTGGCCGTGGCGCGATCATCGGCGCCGGCGCCAAGGTGCTCGGCAGTTTTTCCGTCGGCGAGGGCGCCAAGGTCGGATCGAACGCCGTCGTGGTCAAGGAAGTGCCGCCAGGCGCGACCGCCGTCGGCAATCCTGCGCATATCGTGCAGAAGGATACGCAAAGGATGCGCGAGGAGGCGGCGGCGCGCATGTTTGCCGCCTATGGCGTCACGCCGGGAGGCGATGACCCCTTGTCGTCCGCGTTGCACGGATTGATCGACAATGCGTCGGCGCAGGAGGCGCAGTTGCGCAAGATCCTGGAGGCGTTGCGCGCGGCGGGCATTTACTGCGAAACGATGCCCGAGATCGAGCGCTTCGATCCCGAACAACTCAGCAAGCTCGTGGAATAGGCGAACCAAAGATGGAGTCTCGAAACGTTGAAGCCGGCGGCGATGTGAACGCGGATCGAGGGCTGATTCTGGACCCGGTCGAGATTCGCGTGCTTGCCGTACTGGCCGAAAAAGAAGCGCTGACGCCCGACAATTATCCGCTGTCGCTGAATGCCTTGACCGGCGGCTGCAATCAATTGTCGAGCCGCGATCTGGTGATGAACTTGAGCGAGTACACGGTGCAGGAGGCGCTGCGCGGATTGATCCAGAAAAGGCTTGTCGCGGAAGTCAGCCAGGCCGGAGCGCGCGTCGCCAAATACGAGCATCGCTTGCGCGTTCGATTCCTTCTCGAGCAGGACAAGCTTGCGGTGCTGACCATGCTTATGCTGCGAGGGCCTCAGACCGCCGGCGAAATCCGTGCGCGCAGCGGGCGCATGCACGACTTCGGGACCGTCGCCGATGTCGAAGCCGGTCTGCAATTCCTGATCGACAAATTTCCGCCGCTTGCGGCGCGCTTGCCGCGCGCTCCGGGCACCAAGGAAGCCCGCTATATGCATCTGCTGGCGGGCGACGAGATTCCCGATGCCGCCGCGGTCGCCGCTTCCGAAGCCGCGCCGGCCGCATCGCGTGGAGATCGTCTGGCGCTACTGGAGGAAGAGGTCGCCAGGTTGCGCGACGAATATGCACGGCTGGCGCAGCAGTTCGAGGATTTCAGAAAGCAATTCGAGTAATTCTCCGTCCTGGCGGGGACGGAGGCATCAAGCGATTTCCTCTCCGTCCAGGCCATGGCGCGTAATGGCGCCGTCCCGGCCTAGCGCAATCCATCCCCCGCGCGGCGTCGCCGCATCGCAATCCCAATCCGGCAAGACATAGCGCAGGCGGCCGTCGCGAAGGATATGGCGCGCCGGTCTGTGGGTGTGTCCGTGAATGAGGATTTGCGCGCCGGTTCGGGCAAATAGCGCGTCGATCGCATCGGCGTTCACGTCCATGATCTCATACGACTTGCCGCGCTGCGCTTCCCGGCTGCCGCTGCGCATCTCGGCGATGATGGCCTTGCGCTTTTCCAACGGCATGGCGAGGAATCCCTGCTGCCATGCCGGCTGCCTGACCTGGGTGCGGAATGCCATGTATCCGGTGTCGTCGGTGCATTGCGCATCGCCATGGGCGAGTGCGATCCTCTTGCCGGCGAACGTCGCGACGTGCGGATCGGAAAGCAAGGTCAGTCCAGCGGATTCGGCAAACGCCGCGCCGACCAGGAAATCGCGGTTGCCGGCTATCCAATGGACGGCGACGCCCGCGGTGGTCAACTCGCGCAGCGCTTCAACGATTTTTCGGTTGAACGGCTCGGGAATGTCGTCGTCTCCGGCCCAATACTCGAACAGGTCGCCGAGCAGATAGAGTTCTTGCGCATGCGGGGCGCGATGCCGAAGAAAGCCCAAAAATGCCTCGGCGGTGCGAGGCATCGCTTCCTGCAGATGGATATCGGAAACGAAAAGGGCGAGCGTTTCGGTTTGCCCTTTTGATTCCGGCGCAGGCGACTTGCCGTGTTGCGTCATATCGAGAACCGGATCCCGGAAAGCGTCAAACGATTTCCGCTTTTTCGATCACGACGTCCTCGACGGGAACATCCGCGTGCATGCCGGCGCGCGTCGTTTTCACGCTGCGGATCTTGTCGATCACATCGGTGCCTTCCGTGACCTTGCCGAACACGCAGTAACCCCAGCCGTCCTGGCCCGGATAATCGAGGAAGCTGTTGTTCTTCACATTGATGAAAAACTGGGCGGTCGCCGAGTGCGGGGCGGAAGTGCGCGCCATCGCGATGGAGTAGGGCTCGTTCTTCAAGCCGTTCTTCGCTTCGTTCTCGATGGGTTCGCCCGTCGGCTTTTGCTTCATGCCGGGTTCGAAGCCGCCGCCCTGGATCATGAAGCCATCGATGACGCGGTGGAAAATCGTGCCGTCATAGTGGCCGGACTTCACGTAATTGAGAAAGTTTTCGACGGTTTTCGGCGCCTTTTCCGCGTCGAGGTCGAGCTTGATGTTGCCGTAGTTGGTGGTGAGAATGACTGCCATGGTATGAATTCCTGTCGAATGGAGGGTGAAGAGGAATGGCTTACTGGGGTTTGACGACGGCCGCCGATTCGATGACGACCGGCTTGAGCGGCACATTCTTGTGCATGCCGCTGTCGCCGGTTTCCACGGCCTTGATCTGGTCGACGATCTCGATGCCCTTGACTACCTTGCCGAATACGCAGTAACCCCAGCCGTCGCGCCCAGGATAATCGAGAAACGCGTTGTCGTTGACGTTGATGAAGAACTGCGACGTCGCGGAATGCGGGGCGCCGGTGCGTGCCATGGCGACAGTGTATCGTTCGTTCTTCAAGCCATTTTGCGCTTCGTTCTGGATCGGGGCCTTGGTCGGCTTTTGTTTCATGCCTTTGTCGAAGCCGCCACCTTGGATCATGAAACCGTCGATGACGCGATGAAAGATCGTGCCCTTGTAGTGTCCCGATTTGACGTACGAGAGAAAATTCTCGACCGTCTTGGGGGCCTTGTCAGGATACAGTTCCACAACGATTTCCCCCATGCTGGTCTTGATCGAGACTTGCGGCCCGGCGGGAGGCGCGGCATCGTCCGCGTACGCGGCGGTCATGCCGGTGAGCGAGAAGGCGGCAAGCAAGCCGAGGAGCAATCGGCGCGAATTCTGCATCGGTCAATTCCTGTAAATGCCGCGAGCGGAGCGGCGACACGAAACGATTTGACGGCACGCAATCCGAGGAACGGAATTTTCATCGATGCTATACTGCCGCCAAGTACGAAAGGCATCATTTTAGCAAAAGACCCTTCCCGAAAGGGCCATGACTACTGGCAACGACGCGGGGCGCCGCGAGATTCAGCATAGGCGGCCCGGAATTTTCAAGTTCCTTCCGGAACAGACTCATCCATGAATGCATTGAAGATCTACAACACGCTTGCGCGTGAAAAGCAGACCTTTTCGCCGCTCGAAGCGGGCAAGGTGCGCATGTACGTCTGCGGCATGACGATCTACGACTACTGCCACATCGGCCATGCGCGCATGATGATGGCGTTCGATGTTCTCTATCGTTGGCTGACGGCGTCCGGTTTCGACGTCACTTATGTGCGCAACATTACCGACATCGATGACAAGATCATCAAGCGCGCAGTCGAAAACGGCGAGTCGATTTCCCAGTTGACCGCCCGCTTCACGAAATTCATGCATGAAGACACGGAGGCGCTGGGCATCCTGCCGCCGACGCACGAGCCGCGCGCGACGCAATATGTTCCGCAGATGCTCGCCCTGATCGAGAAGCTCGAGCGGCATGGCCTCGCATACAAGGCTCCCGACGGCGATGTCAATTATTCGGTGCGCGATTTCCCGGATTACGGCAAGTTGTCCGGCAAGTCGCTCGATGATCTGCGTGCCGGCGAGCGTGTCGATGTCAATACGGGCAAGCGTGATCCGCTTGATTTCGTGCTGTGGAAAGCGGCGAAGGAGTCTGAGCCGGACGAAGTCAAATGGACTTCCAAGTGGGGCAGCGGCCGGCCCGGATGGCACATCGAGTGTTCCGCGATGTCCTGCGAGCTGCTCGGGGAGCGCTTCGACATCCACGGCGGCGGGCAAGACCTCCAGTTTCCCCACCATGAAAACGAGATCGCGCAATCGGAAGGCGCGTTCCGGCATCCCTTCGTCAATTATTGGATGCACAACGGTTTCGTACGGGTCGATAACGAAAAGATGTCGAAGTCGCTCGGCAACTTCTTTACGATTCGCGACGTGCTGAAGCAATACGATGCCGAAGTGGTTCGCTTCTTCATCATGCGTGCCCACTATCGCAGCCCGCTCAACTACTCGGACGCGCATCTGGAGGATGCGAAGGGGGCATTGACCCGTTTATATACCGCGTTGAAGGAAGCGCGTCCGGACGGCGAGCCGCTGGACTGGAAAGAGAGTCATGCCATGCGTTTCGCCGAGGCGATGAACGACGACCTCAACACGCCGCTGGCCATCGCCGCGCTCTTCGAGCTCGCGAACGAGGTCAACAAGACGCATTCGCCGGCATTGGCCCGCCAGCTTGCCCGGCTTGCCGGCATCCTCGGCCTGCTGCAGCGCTCTGCGCAGCAGTTCCTGCAAGCGTCACCGGCCGGTGGCGACGATCTGGCGGCCAAGATCGCGGCGCGAATCGAGGCACGGACTGCGGCTAAAAAAGCGAAGGATTTCGCCGAGGCCGACCGCATTCGCAACGAATTGCTGGAGATGGGCGTCATCCTCGAGGACAAGCCTGGCGGCGTAACCGAGTGGCGAAGGGCGTGATAGTCATGGGGGAAGCGATGTCGGCCGGCGCGGCGCTGAATGCGCCCTCCTATTGGGACGAAGCGAAGGCCGAGCTCATGAAGCGGGACCGCATCATGCGCAGGTTGATCCCGCAATTCGACGACATGCAGCTGGATGCGCGCAAGGAGCCGTTTACCACGCTGGCGCGCTCGATCGTCGGCCAGCAGATTTCCGTCAAGGCGGCGGAAGCGATCTGGTCGCGATTTCTCGAGCTCTGTCCCAAGTGCACGCCGGCGCAGGTGATCAAGGCCGGCCCGGCGCTGATCGAGTGCGGTTTGTCGAAGCGCAAGGCTGAATATATTCTCGATCTGGCCGATCATTTCAAATCCAGACGCCTTCATGTCGACAAGTGGTCCTCCATGGACGACGAGGCCGTGATCGCTGAGCTGATACAGATTCGCGGCATTGCGCGCTGGACAGCGGAGATGTTTTTGATATTTAATTTGCTCCGGCCGAACATTTTGCCCTTGGACGACCTGGGGTTGCTCAGGGGCATCAGTCTCAACTATTTTTCCGGCGAGCCGGTCTCTCGCAGCGACGCACGTGAAGTGGCTGCTAACTGGGAGCCGTGGCGTACCGTGGCGACATGGTATTTGTGGCGTAGCCTCGATCCGATGCCGGTACAATACTGAATTCAGACGCGTCCAACTAGGAGGTGCAATGAGCAAGACAACTTTTCTCGGTTTTGAACAGCCGATAGCGGAACTTGAGTCGAAAATCGAGGAACTGCGTTTTGTGCAAGACGACTCCGCCGTCGATATCTCCGAGGAGATCGACCGGCTTGCCAAGAAGAGTCAGCAACTGACCAAGGATATCTACGCCAAGCTCACGCCTTGGCAGATTTCACAGATTTCGCGTCATCCCCAGCGTCCCTATACGCTCGATTACGTCAACGAAATCTTCACCGATTTCCATGAATTGCACGGCGACCGCACCTTCGCGGACGACCAGTCGATCGTCGGGGGATTGGCGCGTTTCAACGGCCAGCCTTGCATGGTGATCGGCCACCAGAAAGGGCGCGATACCAAGGAACGCGCCATGCGCAATTTCGGCATGCCGAAGCCGGAAGGCTATCGCAAGGCGATGCGCTTGATGAAGCTCGCCGAGAAATTCGGCCTGCCCGTGTTTACCTTCATCGATACATCGGGAGCCTGGCCCGGCATCGACGCCGAAGAGCGCGGCCAGTCCGAAGCGATCGGGCACAATCTCTATGTCATGGCGGAACTCAAGGTGCCCTTGATCGCGACGATCATCGGCGAAGGCGGTTCCGGCGGCGCATTGGCGCTCGCGGTCGGCGACGTGGTGCTGATGCTGCAATACGCCACCTACTCGGTGATTTCCCCGGAAGGCTGCGCATCGATTCTCTGGAAGAGCGCCGAGCGTGCGGCGGATGCCGCCGAGTCGCTCGGATTGACCGCGCACCGGCTGAAGGCGATGAACCTGATCGACAAGATCGTCACCGAGCCGCTCGGCGGAGCGCATCGCGATCCGAAGCAGATGGCCTCCATGCTCAAGCGCGCCTTGGCCGACTCTCTGCGCCAGGTGCAAGGTCTGAAGGTCAAGGAATTGCTGGCGGCGCGCCACGAGAAACTGATGAGCTACGGCCGGTTCAAGGAAATCAATACGCCGGAATGATGTGCACCTGACTCTGGCTGAACAATTCGAACGCGCGCTGGGAGCGATCCTGGCGCGCGTTCGCGTTTCCGGGCATGCGTTCGAGCCATCGTGGAAGATTGCCGTCGCCTACAGCGGCGGACTCGATTCTTCGGTCCTCCTGTACTTGATGCGCGATTATCTCGCCGGCGCCGACGGGCGGTTGTTCGCGTTTCACATTCATCACGGTATCAGCCCCAATGCGAGCGCATGGCTTGCGCATTGCGCGCAGGAAGCCGCGCGGTTTGGGGTGTCGTTCGATGCGCGCCGCGTGGAGTTGCGCAATCGCGGGAAGGTCGGCGTCGAAGAGGCGGCGCGTTTGTCCCGTTATGCAGCGCTCGGAGAGCTATGTCGCGCGCACGATGTGCCGTTGCTGCTGACGGCGCATCATCAGGACGATCAGGCCGAGACCGTATTGCTGCAGCTGCTGCGCGGCTCGGGCGTCGCCGGGCTGTCCGGAATGGACGTCGTCAATACGGCGCCCGGCCTGCTGGGCGATGCCGAACTTCTGATCGGCCGCCCGCTGCTGTCGGCCTCCCGTCTTGAGCTCGAGCAATTTGCCTCGGCACGGCAAATCGGATATGTCGACGATGAATCGAATGCCGATACGCGCTTCGCGCGCAACGCCTTGCGTCATCACGTGATGCCCGCGCTCAAACAGTACTTTCCCGGTTTCCAGGAACGCCTTGCGCGTTCGGCGCAGCATGCGCAGTCCGCCCAGGCCATGTTGAACGAGCTGGCCGCGCGCGATTTCGAGCAATGTGCCGACGGCGAAGGTCTCGATCTCGGCCGATTGCGGACGTTGTCGAGGGAACGCATCGATAACCTGCTGCGCTATTGGTTCCATCGGCACGGTCTGCGCATGCCTTCCACCGCTTGGCTCGAGGAGCTGCGTGCGCAATTGCAGCACACCGAAAGCGATACGCAAATGTGCGTCACGCATCCCGACGGCCGTGTGCGCCGTTTTCGCGACCGGCTCATGTTGCTGCCGAATCCCGCTGCCGACACCTCGTGCGTCGCATCGGAACCGTTCGTTTGGAACGGCGAATCGTCGCTGCATTTCGCCGCGTTCGCTGGCAGCCTGCATTTCGAAGAGGCGCAAGAAGGGGTGAGCATGCAATGGTTGCGGCGCCAGTCTTTGTCCATCCGGCGCCGGCAGGGTGGGGAACGGGTGAAGCTGGCGCCGGATCGCCCATCCCGCAGCTTGAAGCAGCATTACCAATCCCTCGACATTCCCGTGTGGGAGCGGGAGCGCCTGCCGTTGATCTTCGCGGGCGAAAATCTCTTGTTCGCAGCCGGTATCGGCATGGATTGCCGGCCGGAGAGCGACGATGCAACTCCGAAGATTCGCTTGCGCTGGTGTGCGGATATCGGCTGATCTTCGTTCCCCAAGTAATGAAAGCAAATTTTCATCGCTGCAAGGACTGATTTTCAGGATGAAACACTTGTAATTTTGCGTTGCACCATGTAAAGTTAAAAGTTGATTTTCCGCAGTATCTTACTTTCCAGGCCCACTTCCCAATCCCTATGGCTTTAATCGTCCACAAGTACGGTGGCACCTCGATGGGTTCGATCGAGCGCATCAAGAATGTCGCCAAGCGCGTCGCCAAATGGCATGACGCGGGTTACCAGATTGTCGTCGTGCCGTCCGCGATGTCCGGCGAAACCAATCGCCTGATCGCATTGGCAAAGGAAATCATGTCCCAGCCCGATCCGCGCGAGCTCGACATGTTGGCCTCGACCGGCGAACAGGTGTCGGTTGCGCTGCTGTCGATGGCATTGCACGCGCTCGGCAAGGATGCGGTGTCTTACGCCGGCTGGCAGGTGCCGATCATCACCGACTCGGCGTTCACGAAGGCGCGCATTCAATCGATCGACGACGCGAAAGTGCGGCGCGACCTGGAAGAGGGCAAGATCGTCATCATCACTGGCTTCCAGGGTGTCGACAGCGACGGCAACATCTCGACGCTCGGCCGGGGCGGTTCCGATACCTCCGCCGTCGCGGTGGCCGCCGCGCTCAAGGCGCAGGAATGCCTGATCTACACCGATGTGGATGGCGTGTACACCACCGACCCACGCGTCGTTTCGGAGGCGCGCCGCCTGAAGACAGTGACCTTCGAAGAGATGCTGGAGATGGCGTCGCTCGGCTCGAAAGTCCTGCAGATCCGCTCCGTGGAGTTCGCCGGCAATTACAAGATGCCGACCCGCGTGCTTTCGTCGCTGACCGACCCCTTGATGCCGCTGGAAGAGGAAGCCAATTCCGGCACCCTGATTTCGTTTGAGGAAGACACACACATGGAACAAGCCGCTATCACCGGTATCGCCTTCAACCGCGACGAAGCGAAAATCACCGTGCTTGGAGTGCCCGACAAACCGGGCATTGCGTACCAGATCCTCGGTCCGGTCGCCGATGCCAACATCGAGGTCGATATGATCATCCAGAACCAGTCGGTCGAAGGCAAGACCGACTTCACCTTCACCGTGGCGCGCGGCGAGTACGCGAAGGCAATGGATGTGCTGACCAGCAGCGTCAAGGAGCATATCGGCGCGACCAGCATCGTCGGCGATTCGAAGGTTTCCAAGGTGTCGGTCGTCGGCGTCGGCATGCGCAGCCACGTCGGCATCGCCTCGCAGATGTTCCGCACACTGTCGGAAGAGGGGATCAATATCCAAATGATCTCGACCTCCGAAATCAAGATCTCGGTCTTGATCGATGAAAAGTACATGGAACTGGCGGTGCGCGCGCTGCACAAGGCTTTCGACCTCGAAAAAGCTTGATTGAATTCGGCCAATTCTCACAGTTTGATTGACCAAGTCCGCGCAAGCAGCTATCATGCGTGGCTTTACTGCAGCGGATATTGCAATTTCGCTACAGTTGGGAGACGTGGCCGAGAGGTCGAAGGCACTTCCCTGCTAAGGAAGCATACGGGCTTAAACCTGTATCGAGGGTTCGAATCCCTCCGTCTCCGCCAGTTAATGGTTTCAGGTAGTTTCAAGAAATCTCAAAGACCCGCGTAAATCCCAGTGATTACGCGGGTTTTTTGTTTCATAAGGTTCCGGGAGGTATCTTTACATCCCGGAAATTTGGGGGTACTTTTGGGGGTGCTTTTCGACATCTTCCGAAAAGGTACCCCCAAATGCCTCTCACCGATGCCGCGTGCAAGAACGCGAAACCCAAGGAAAAGCCCTACAAGCTGGCCGATGGCGGCGGTTTGCACCTTCTGGTGAAACCCAATGGCGGGCGCTACTGGCGCATGAAGTACCGCCACGGCGGCAAGGAAAAATTGCTCGCGTTCGGTGTCTACCCGGCCGTGTCGCTGTCCGACGCGCGCAGGCAGCGCGACGAGGCGCGCGAGCGCATTGCGAGCGGCGATGACCCTGCCGTGGTGAAGCGCAAGGCCAAGCAGCTCGATGCGCTCAACAAGGAAAACACGTTCGAAGCCATTGCCCGCGAATGGCATGCGAACAAGAAGGCGACGTTGACACCGGACTACGCCGCCAACATCCTCGCGCGTCTGGAAGCGGATATTTTCCCGGCGCTCGGTGCCCGCCCGATTGCCGATATCGAAGCCCTCGACGTGCTCGACGCTCTGCGCCAGATCGAGAAGCGCGGGGCGCTCGAAATCGCCAGGCGCAATGCGCAAGTGTGCGGCCAGGTCTTCCGCTACGCGATCGCCACCGGCCGCGCCAAATACAACCCCGTGCCGGATCTGAAAGACGCACTTAAGCCGGTGCAGCACGGCCACTACGCGGCGATCGACGCGAAGGAATTGCCCGACTTTCTGCGCGCGCTCGATCGCAATGATGCCCGGCTCTATGCACTCACGCGCTTGGCAATCCGTATACTCATGTTGACCTTCGTCCGTACCGGCGAGCTGATCGGCGCGAGATGGAGCGAATTCGACCTGGAGCATGCGCTGTGGATCATTCCGGCCGAACGCATGAAGATGCGCAAGGATCACATGGTGCCGCTCGCAAGGCAGACCGTTGCTCTACTGGGTGAACTGCAGTCCATCAGTGGTGAACGCGAGCTGCTTTTTCCAAATCAGGCACGGCCGGCGTATCCCATGAGCAATAACACGATTCTCAAGGCATTGGAGCGCCTGGGCTACAAGGGCAAGATGACCGGCCATGGCTTCCGGGCGCTCGCCATGTCGACCATCAAGGAAAAGCTCGGGTACCGGCATGAAGTGGTCGATCGCCAGTTGGCGCATGCGCACCGGAACAAGGTTGATGCGGCCTACGATCGCGCCAAGTTCCTGGACGAACGCATCGCCATGATGCAGCACTGGGCCGATTATCTGGATGGGATCGCTGCAGGCAAGGTCATTGCCGGGAATTTCAAGCGCGCATAACGGCGTCGGGGCATCGCCAGCGAACAAAATCACTTGGGGACAAGGGGACAGGCGGAGAGAGTGTCCTAAGTGGCTGATTCAGCTAGCTTTTTTTGTCCCCGAAAATATATAAATTTATGGGTACAAGCCGGGGACAAATCGGGGACGTGGAAAACGGCCACGTGTATATGCGATCTGGCGAGGCGAAGTCCTTGGAAACCCGCATCAGCATTTTGTGTTTGCGGGTTTCGCGCTGCTCGTGTGCAGACGTATGCAGATCATTTTTTGTAGGCGTGCCGAACGGCTCCGCACCTTGGGGAACGATGCGCGAGGAGGTTCTCGCGCGCCGCGTCTCGCCGCCCGAAGGCCTGTGGGTAATTTTCGCCTGTTGAGGAACGGTGGAAAGCTCAAACAACTTTAGATATCGTGATGAGCCATGGCAAAAATTGGACGAAATGACCCGTGCCCATGCGGAAGTAGAAAAAAGTTTAAGCACTGCCATGGTGCGCCCAAAAATAGTGGCGATTTAAATGATGCCTATGTACGCCTCTCGCTCCAAAAACACATGGCGCAAGAGGTGCAGCGGCAGCGCCAGCAGGGAAACGGGAAGCCAATCATTTCAGTCGAGTTTTCGGGTATGCGTTTTGTGGCTGTCCGCAACCGACTGATCTATGGAAAATGGGCGACGTTTCACGACTTTCTTTTCGAATATATAAAACTGACCATGGGGGAAGCGTGGTGGAAGGGAGAACTGGCCAAGCCCTTGGAAGAACAGCATCCAATTCTTCAGTGGGGATATCTTTTACATCTCTTGCAGAAGAAAAATGCATTTGAAGTTGGTAAGGTGCAGCATTCGGCAGCGACCGGGGCGGCAGCAGCCTACTTGAGCCTCGCATATGATCTTTACTGCATGGATCACAATGCCGAGTTGCAGGAAAAGCTCGTTAATCGTATTAAGCATACGGACCAATTTTATGGGGCGAAATACGAGGCCCACATTGCAGGAGCATTGATTCGAGCGGGATTTACCATTGAATTTGAAGATGAGGCGGACCGGCAGTCGACGCACTGCGAATTTACCGCTACCTACGTGAAGACGGGTGCTAAGTTTTCCGTTGAAGTAAAGCAGCAGGCCTCACAACAGCGTTTCCGCGTTGGTCGACAGTTTATTGGAGCATTGGCAAAAGCCGCCAAACATCAACGCATCGTGTTTGTTGACCTAAACCGCCGAGATAGCCCAACGGACGAGGAAATCCCTAACTTTCTGCTGCATGCACGAAAGGTCTTACGGCGCTTTGAAGGAGGCGCTCATAATGGGCAGTCTTTGCCATCAGCCTATTTGGTAATAACGAATTTTCCTTGGCATCACCATCTTGAAGACCAAGATTTCAGATGCAGTGTGCTGGCGGAAGGCTTTCAAATTCCGGACTTTAAAGGTGACACGCGGTTTAACACGCTTAGAGAAGCCATTATTTCGCGTGAAAAACATACAGAGATGTTCGCGCTCATGGACTCTTTGCGTGACCATCATGAGGTCCCTGCCACTTTCGATGGAGCAAATCCAGAGTTGGCTTTCAATCAATCAGTTTCTCCCTTGATCGTAGGACAGCGATACCAGGTTCGTGACGAGACCGGGCATCCGTGTGTCGGCACTCTAATTTCTGCTCAGGTGATGGAGTCAGAGTCGCGAGCGGCATGTGTGATGAAATGTGATGATGGCCAGCAGAGAATCGTAATGTGGCCCCTGTCAGAAACGGAAATGAAGGCTTGGCGTTTACACCCTGACACGTTTTTTGGAGTGGTCACGGATCGGCACACAACTGTATCTGACCCCTTGGGTTTGTACGATTTCTTTCTGAAAGGTTGTGCCGGCGCTTCGATAGAACAGCTGTTAGCAGCCATGGCGGGAGCACCGGACTTCGAGCAGTTGAGGCAGCTCTCTCGCGACGAGTTGGCAAGTATTCATGCCGAGCGGATGGTTTATGGGGCTATGCGACAGAATCCCGAAATGTTTGCCGACACCCCCTGAAGCAATCGAGTCGGGACGATTTGTAATTCCGAAAAGCCGCTTGTAAGCACCTGGGCATCTCACATTGACGCGGGATACATGCGAGGTTACGCAGCCGGGCTCCAGCGGTGCGGCAAGAGTTCGTCGAT
>DASPLX010000070.1:0-47762 GCA_035627375.1 Paucimonas sp.
GAGCGCGAGCGCGCCGATGCCGGCCCACATCGGCGTGCGGGTATTGCCGGTGCTGCGCAGGGCGGCGCCGAGCGTCGCGGTGACGGCGGTGAGCGGCGCGAAGGCAGCGCTCCAGAGCAGGAACACGGCGGCGGCATCGGCGACCGCCGCATCGGGGCTCATCGCCCGCGCCAGCGGCACGGCGCCGAACGCGGAAAGACAAGCCAGCGGCAGCGTCAGCGCCACGCCGAACAGCACCGCCATGAAGACCGGGCCGCGCGCAGCGCGCAGCCGGCGCGCGCCGCTGTATTGCGCGACCAGCACGGCGGTGCCGCTCGCCAATCCGGCCAGCACCATGCCGAGCACGAAATGCAGGCGCCCGACCAGGCCGACGCCGGCCAGCGCCGCCGTGCCGAGGCCGCTGACCATGAAGGTATCGACCAGGCCGAGCGCCGACGACAGCAGGATCTGGAGCGTCACCGGTCCGCCGAGCCGCCACAGCGTGACGAGCGCTGCCCGATTCGAATCGGGCAGTGCGAGCGGCGCGGCTGCGCCGGCGTTGATTTCCATGGTGCTCGCCAACGCTATCTCCGCACGAAGACGACGGCGCTGCGCGCCGGGATGTCGAAGCGGCCGCTGCCGGCGTCGTAGCGCGCCGCCTGCGCCGGGCGCTTGTCGGCGGCGTTCGCCGCGACATGCACCGGATGCAATTCGTAGCGCTTGCCCTTCTCTTCCTCGATCGCGATGGCGTGCGGCGTCTTGTCGACGTTGATGAAATAGACCAGTTCCCCGAAGCCGGCGCCGGCATAGCCTGCGCCGTCCAGGTGCGCCGCGATCACGGCCGGGTTCTGGCGCGCGCCGGTATTGTAAAAACGCAGCCGGCGCCGGATATCGTCGGCGCTGCGCAGGCGGAACAGCGTGGAGCTGGCGCGGATCTTGAGCAAGTCGCGGAACATGTCGCGCGCCAGGGCGATCTCCCTGGCGCCCGGCTTGATCGACGGATTCGCGAGCAGCGGCTTGATGATGGCGTAATCGGCGCCGTTGTCGCGCTTGGGCGGCGCGCCGGTGCCGAAGTAATTGTCGCGGTAGCTCCAGTCGATGCGGTTGAACCAGTCGCCGGAGTCGTAACTGTTGCGGTCGAGCGATTTCGAGCGCAGCGTGTCGATGCCGGCATGGTAATAGGCCACGCCCTGGCTGAAGGCGACGATGGCGACGCCCAGCATCTGCACGCGGACGCGGTCTTCGCGGCTGACGGCGAGCGGCAGCTTGAAGACGTTGATGTCGAACAGCGTCTGGTTGTCGTGGTTCTCGACATAGTTGACCACTTCGCCCGGCTGGCTGACGTAACCGGCCGGCTGGTCGCCGCCGTAGACGATGTCTTGCAGCGGGAGTTGGACGTCGCGGTGGGTGACGAGACGGTAGTCGCGGATCGAGCCCGCGAGGCCGACGCGGATCAGGTCGGCGCTTTGCATCAGGTCGGTCACGGGGCGCTTGCCGGACGCCGCGTTGGGATCGGTCACGAGGCCGTTGATATAGCCCTGGTTGCGGACCAGGTCCAGGCCCGACTCGGCCGCGCCGCCGCCGCGCGCCGCATCGCGCGCGCGGTCGCTGAAGGTGCCGATGCCGGAACCGTTGAGCGACAATTGCGACGCCTGCACGAAACGCGCGCCGTCGGCCACTTCGCCGAAATTCCAGCCCTCGCCGATCAGGTTCACATGGCTGCCGCGCGCCGCATCGACTTTCGCTTGCAAGGCTTCCATCGTCGCGCGCGGCTGGTGCGCCATCAGGTCGAAGCGAAAGGAATCGATCTTGTAATGCCTGGCCCACAGCACGGCCGAATCGATCATGAGCTTGCCCATCATCATGTTCTCGGTCGCGGTGTTGTCGCAGCAGGTCGATCGTTCGACCGCGCCGGCGGCATCGAGACGATGGTAGTAGCCGGGCACGATGCGGTCGAGCACCGATTTTTCCTGCTGGCCCGAGGCCGCCGTGTGGTTGTAGACCACATCCATGCCGACCCGCAGGCCGGCGCGATGCAAGGCCATCACCATGCGGCGGAATTCGATGATACGCCGGGCGCCGTCGGCGGCATCGCTGGCATAGCTGCCTTCGGGCGCGCTGTAGTGGTAGGGGTCGTAACCCCAGTTGAAGCAATCGCGGTCGGCGGCCTGGGCCACGGCCGCCTGTTGCGCCTCGCTATCGGGCGCGCCGGCGACGGCCGGCGTCGCGCATTGCGTTTCCGGCACCGTCGCCAGATCGAACACCGGCAGCAGGTGCACGTCGGTCAAGCCGGCCGCGGACAAGGCGCGCAAGTGCTTCATGCCGTTCGATCCGGACTCGGTGAAAGCGAGATACTTGCCGCGATGGCGGCGGCTGACCGTCGGATCGTTGATCGAGAAGTCGCGCACGTGCAATTCATAGATGACCATGTCGGTCTGCGCCCGCACCTTGCGCGGGGCGGCGCTCTTGTCCCAGCCGGCCGGCTTCAAGGCGGCGGCGTCGAGATCGGCGATATAGCTGCGCTTCGAATCGGCGGCGAGGCTGACCGAATACGGATCGGTGACCAGGTTGCGCACCAGGCCGGCATTGCGCGCGAAGACATCGACCGCATAGCGGTAATACTTGCCCGATAGATCGGCCGGGCGCGCGGCGGACCAGATGCCGGTGGCATCCTCGCGCCGCATTTCCTCGATGGCGGTGGCGGCGCCGTCCGCGCTGTCGTACAGGCAAAGCGCGACGCGCCGCGCGGTCGGCGCCCATAGCCGGAAACGCGTTTCCCCGGCCGCAGGCGTAGCGCCGAGGCCGTCCGCCGCACCGGCCGCCGCATAGAGATCGTCGAGCGCGCCGGCGGCTTGGAGATAGGTGGCGGCGCCCACTTCGCCGGCATCGTTTTCATGCACCAGCAGCAGTTGCCGGCGGTGCAGTTCGGGCAGGCGTTCGAGATCGGCATCCTTGAGCGCCAGCACGATGCCGGCCGCCAGGTACTTGAAGCGCGCAGCGGCGGCGGGCGGCACCTGGCCGGTATGGAGATCGAGCGCCAGCGAGCCGTCCGCGCCGCCGACCTTGGCGCCTTCCGCAGCCGTGAGGCGGCCGTCGGCGGAATGGTAGAGCTTGAAGCGGCCGGCGGACGCGGCGATGCCCGGCCACTGGATCAGTTGCCGGTTCAGCCAGACGCCGCGCGCCTCGCCGCCATGCGCGGCTTCGCGCAGCATGGTTTGAAAGCCGCCATTGCAAGCGTCGAGCGGCGGCGCGGCGTGGGCTGGCGCGCCGCCGGCGCCGAGCACGGCCAGGAGCAGAATGCCCGGCAACGAAAGACGCGCCGCCCGCCCGGACGGCAAGCCGGCCCTACCGCGAATCCGCGCCGCCCGGCCGTTATCGCCCTGCAAGAACTCCGTCCCCATTCCCCTGCTCCTCCTCGTCGTCCCGCCGTCTGCGGCATGTAGCTCCATGAGCAATATTAGTGTAGCATGACTACAAAAATTGCTTGCGTTCGTTAGATTTCTCTATGCAAACTGGGGGATTACGGTTGCAAGCCTAATAACAATTTATGTAGTTTGTCTACATAATATATGGAGACCCGCATGCGTATCGCGCCGGATAGCGTCCGCCCCATCCTGCCCCGCTTCGCTGCCGTTTGCGCCGCCATGACGTTTTCGCTGGCGGCGCAAGCCGGCGCCAGGCCTGCCGCGCCGACCATCGATACCCGTCCGGTGCCGGCCGCCGATCCCGGCAGCACACTGCCGGAAGGCTGGCAATACGGTGCCTTCATGGAAATCTTCGTGCGCGGTTACCAGGACAGCGACGGCGACGGCATCGGCGACCTGCGCGGCCTGACCCAACGGCTCGACTATTTGAAAGACCTCGGCATCAAGGGCATCTGGCTGATGCCGATCACGGCCAGCGACGATCACGACCACGGCTACGCGACCACCGATTTCCGCCGGCTCGAGCCGGCCTATGGCAAACTCGCGGACTTCGATCGCTTCCTGAAGGAAGCGCATGCGCGCGGCATCGGCGTCATCATCGATTACGTCGTCAACCACAGCGCGCGCGCCCATCCGCTGTTCGCCGAGGCGGCGCGCGGCAAGCAATCGCGCTACCGCGACTGGTTCGTCTGGCAAGAGCAGGCCCCGGCGGGCTGGGATATCTGGGGCAAGAATCCGTGGTATCCGGCGGCCGGCGGTCCGGCGGCCGGCGCTCCGGCGGCCGCCGGCACTCATTATTTCGGCACCTTCGGCCCGCACATGCCGGACTTCAACCTGCGCAATCCGGATGTCGTCGCGTATCACAAGGACAGCCTGCGCTTCTGGCTCAATCGCGGACTCGACGGCTTCCGCCTCGATGCGGTGCCGCACCTGATCGAGAACGACGCGCGCGACTGGAACGACCAACCGGAAAGCCGCAAGCTGACCGGCGAACTGCGCGCGCTGATCCAAGGCTACAAGCGCCGCCATGTCGTGTGCGAAGCGACCGCCAATCCGCAAGCCTATGCCGCGCCCGACATCTGCGGCAGCGCCTTCGCCTTCGGCCATGAGCACGCCATCGTCGAAGCGGCGCGCGGCAAGCCGGAAGCGATCCGCAAAGTCGCCGACTACTTCGTCACCGCGCCGCGCGGCATGGCGACCATGATTTCCAACCACGACATCTTCGCCGGCGAACGCCTGTGGGACCAGGTCGGCGGCGACCTAGCGCAATACAAGCTGGCGGCCGCGACGTATCTGCTGCAGCCGGGCACACCCTTCATCTACTACGGCGAGGAGATCGGCATGGCCGGCGTGAAAGGCCTGGAAGGCGATGCGCCGCTGCGCACGCCGATGAGCTGGAGCGCCGATCCGGACAACGCCGGCTTCACGCGCGGCCGGCCGTTCCGCCCGCTGTCGCCCAACGCCGCGACGCAGAACGCCGCCGCCGAGAGCGGAAAGCCGGACTCCATCCTGGCGTTCTACAAGGCGATGCTCAAGCTGCGCAATACTTATCCGTCGATCGCGCGCGGCAGCTACGAGGCGCCGTTCGTGCACGGCAGCGTGATGGGATACCAGCGCAAGTTCGGCAACGAGAACACGCTGGTGCTGATCAATTACGGAACGACACCCGGCTTCGTCGATGTCGCCGCGCTGCCGTCGAACGCGATGCTCGCGCCCGCCTATCCGCGAAGCGCCGGCCTCGTTCCGATCGGCGCCTCCGGCCATGCGCTGATCGCGATCCAGCCGCAATCGGTCATGGTGTTTTCCGTGCGGCGTTGACGAGACCGGCATGCGATTGCGCTCTCCACGCATTTTGCCTTTCGGTTCGCTGCTGTCCGGCTGCGCGCTGGCCGTGCTGCTCGCCGCCTGCGGCAGCGGCGGCGGCGGTACGGCGGCGACTCCTGCCGCGGCCGCCGCGCCGAACGATTCCGGCACCGCCCTGCCGGCAGTCGACGTCGGCGCCGTCGCGGCGGCCGACCCCGGCAGCACGCTGCCGGAAGGCTGGCAACACGGCGCCTTCATGGAAATCTATGTGCGCGGCTACCAGGACAGCGACGGCGACGGCCACGGCGACTTGCGCGGATTGACGCAGCGGCTCGATTACCTGAAAGACCTCGGCATCAAGGGTATCTGGCTGATGCCCGTCACCCAAAGCCAGGACCGCGACCACGGCTACGCCGTCGCCGACTACCGCGCCATCGAGGCCGACTACGGCACGCTGGCCGACTTCGACGAATTCGTGAAGCAAGCCCATGCGCGCGGCATCGGCGTCGTCATCGATTACGTGATGAACCACAGCGCCGCCCGCCATCCCTTGTTCCTGCATGCGCGCGCCGCGCCCGGCAATGCCTATCGCTCCTGGTACGTGTGGCGCGACAGCGCGCCCGGCGGCTGGCGCGTCTTCGGCGGCGATCCCTGGCGCGCGACGGCGAACGGCGCCTACTTCGCCGCGTTCTGGGACCAGATGCCGGACTTCAACCTGCGCAACACCGACGTCGTGGCCTGGCACAAGAGCAACCTGCGCTTCTGGCTCAATCGCGGCGTCGACGGTTTCCGCTTCGATGCGGTCGGCAACCTGGTCGAGAACGGGCCGTCGGCCTGGCAAAACCAGCCCGAGAATTACGCACTGATGAACGACATCCGCGCCACGATCGCGGGCTACCAGCGCCGCTACCTGGTGTGCGAGGCGCCCGACGATCCGCTCGGCTTCGCCGCGCCCGCCGCCTGCGGCAGCGCGTTCGCCTTCGGCCATCAGCATGCCATCGTCGATGCCGCGCGCGGTTCGCCTACCGCGATTGCGGCCGTCGCCGATTACTTCAAGAACGCGCCGGCCGGCATGGCGACGATGGCATCGAACCACGACAGCTTCGCCGGCGCGCGCCTGTGGGACCGCGTGAACGGCGATCTCGCGCAATACAAGCTGGTCGCCGCGGCCTACCTGCTGCAGCCGGGCACGCCCTTCATCTATTACGGCGAAGAGATCGGCATGGCCGGCGGCCTTGGCCTCGCGGGCGATCCCGCGCTGCGCGCGCCGATGAGCTGGAGCGCCGATCCGGACAACGCCGGCTTCACGCGCGGCAAGCCGTTCCGCGCGTTGGCGGCGAACGCGGCCGCGCAGAATGTCGCGGCCCAGGCGAACGACGCGCGCTCTCTGCTATCGTTCTACAAGGCGATGCTGGCGCTGCGCAACACGCGCCCGTCGCTCGCGCGCGGCAGCTACGAGGGAGCCTTCGCCGCCGGCGGCGTGCTCGGCTTCCGCCGCAAGCTGGCCGGCGAGACGACGCTGGTGCTGATCAATTACGGCACGGCGGCAGCCAGCGCAGAGCTCGACGGCCTGGGCGCGAACGCGACCTTGCGCGCCCTCCATCCGGTAGACGCCGGCAGCGTCGGCGCCGATGCGGCGGGCCAGGCCCGGATCGCGCTCGCGCCGCAATCGGTTCTCGTGTACTCCTTGCAACCCTGACCTTCAAACGACATGAAAAAACTCCTGCGTTTCACGATGGCCGCATTCGCGACGGCGCTGTTTTGGGCGCATGCCCCGCTCCACGCCGAGCCGGCCTACAAGATCGAACACCTGGAACCGGCCTTCTGGTGGACCGGCATGCACAGCAAGCAATTGCAATTGCTGGTGCACGGCAAGGAGATCGGCGCGCTGAGCCCCGCGCTCGATTATCCCGGCGTCACGATCAAGAACGTGATCCGGGTCGCCAACAAGAATTACCTGTTCATCGATCTCGAGATCGGCGAACAAGCCAAGCCCGGCGAATTCGCGCTGCGCTTCAGCGCCCAAGGCAAGGAAGTGCTGCGCCACGGCTACCGGCTGCTGGCGCGCGAAGCCGGCTCGGCCCAGCGCAAGAGTTTCACGCCGGCCGATGCCATCTACCTGGTGGTGCCGGACCGCTTCGCCAACGGCAACCCGGCCAACGACAGCGTCGCCGGGCTGGCCGACAAGGCCGACCGCAAGCATCCGGGCGGCCGCCACGGCGGCGACCTGCAGGGCTTGGGCGCGCGCCTCGACTACATCGCCGGCCTCGGCTTCACCATGATCTGGCCGACGCCGGTGGTGCAGAACGACAATCCGACCTATTCCTATCACGGCTACGGCATCACCGACTTCTACAAGGTCGACGAGCGCTTCGGCAGCAACGAGGAATACCGGCGCCTGATCGCGGCGGCCAAGGCAAAGGGCATCGGCTTCATCCATGACGTGGTGCTCAATCACATCGGCATCGGCCACTGGTGGATGAAGGACTTGCCGACGCCGGACTGGATCAACTACGGCGCCAAGTTCGTCCCCACCAATCATGCGCGCACCGTCCACCAGGACCCGTATGCCTCGAACGAGGACCGCGAACGCATGACCGGCGGCTGGTTCGTCGATTCGATGCCGGACCCGAACCAGCGCAATCCGCTGGTCGCGAACTACCTGATCCAGAACAGCATCTGGTGGATGGAATACGCCGGCTTCTCCGGCATCCGCGTCGATACCTATCCGTATTCGGACAAGGCCTTCCTCGCCGCCTGGTCGCGCCGCATGATGGAGGAATACCCCAACCTCAACATGACCGGCGAGGAATGGTCGGGCAACCAGGCGATCGTCTCCTACTGGCAACGCGGCAAGAAGAACCACGACGGCTACGTCTCGCACATGCCGAGCATGATCGATTTCCCGCTGCACGACGCCGTGCGCGACAGCCTGGGCGCGGAAGAGCAATGGAACGCCGGCCTCGTCCGCCTCTATGAAGCGCTGGCCAACGATTTCCAGTATCCCGATCCCGGCAATCTCGTGATCTTCCCCGGCAACCACGACACCAGCCGCATCCATTCGGCGCTCGGCGAAGATATCGCCCTGACCAAGATGGCCTACATCTACTTCGCGACAATGCGCGGCATACCGCAATTCTTCTACGGCGACGAGATCCTGATGAAGAGCCCGAAGCAGCGCGACGACGGCATCGTGCGCAGCGACTTCCCCGGCGGCTGGCAAGGCGATGCCGTCGATGCCTTCACCGGCGCGGGACTGGATGCGCAGCAGCGGGACATGCAGCAATTCGTGCGCAAGCTCCTCAACTGGCGCAAGACCGCCAGCGCCATCCAGCGCGGCAAGATCATGCATTACGCGCCCGACAACGGCACCTATGTCTACTTCCGGCACGACGGCAAACAGAAGGTCATGGTGGCGTTCAACAAGAACAAGTCGGAACGGACGCTCGACACCGCGCGATTCCGCGAAATGCTGGGGCCGCGGGCGACCGCCGTCGATGTGCTGAACGGCCAAAACCACGAGCTCGGCAAGGCGCTGACCCTGCCGGCGCGTTCGGCACTGGTGCTGGAAATCCGGGAGTGACGCGAGGGCGGAAGCTTACTGCAGCTGCGGCGCAGGGGCCTCCTTGCGGCCATTGGCCAGCTCGCGTTCGCGCTTGACGACGAGCTCCTCGAGCAAGGTTGCCTGCTCGGGATTCAGGCAACGGAAAGGCAGAGGCATGGCGCCGTTGGACCGGGCGACCAGGTAGCCGCGCGAGTAACGGTGGATGGCGACCACCTCCGCCCACGGCACGATCAAGCGGCCGTTGGCAGCCACCCGGCGGATGCTGCGCTCGTCGATCGCGAAGTCGCACACCGGCATCTGGCGGTGCTTGAGATAGAAGGCGATCGACGAACTCAGATTGATCGCCCAGCGGACATGGAAAGGCAACCGGAACTCCTGCCCGTACGGCACCGGCTTGCCCTCCCGCCGCCGCCGTTCGGCGAGCAGCGCCGCCCCATGTTCACGGGCGAAGCTCAAGTACTCGCGCAAGGTATAACTGACGGAAAAGGTAACGGTTCGCATGTCGACGGCAACACCGGATGGCCCGGGAAATGAAAAATGCCCGGCATCTTGCCATGCATGCAAGCCTCCCACAATCTCCAATCTATGGGAGGAGTGAACGCTAACATTCGCCAAATCGCGATAAATTCCATTCGTCGCGCGTCAAGCGATAAAGACAATGCGGACGCAGCGGGCTTCCTTCCGGCACCCGCGGATGGTCGAATCCGACTCCGCTATCCCGCATGCCGAGCCGTTCCATGACGGCGCGCGAGCGGCGGTTGACCAGCGCGGTGAAGGACACGATCTCATCGAGTCCGATGCGCTCGAACCCGGCCGCGAGCGCCGCGCGCGCCGCCTCTGTCGCATAGCCCTTGCCCCAATGGGGAAACGCCAGGCGCCAGCCGATCTCGACGCAAGGCAGGAACGGCAGAGGCCCCTTCGGAATCTCGAGGCCGACGAAGCCGATGAATTCGCCGGTGGCGCGGACCTCGACGGCCCACAAGCCCCAGCCGCGTTCGGCGATCCTGGCGCCGCAGCGGTCGGCCATCGCGTCGCTGTCCGCGCGATCGAGCGGCGCCGGGAAGAATTCCATCACCCTCGGATCGGCATTGAGCGCGGCGAACGGCTCGCGATCGGCGGCCTTCCATTGCCGCAGGCGCAGGCGGGAGGTATCGAGTTCGATCATGAGAAAGACGGGATCATTTCCGCCGGTACAGACCGTCGAACGCCGTGTTCCACTTGCCGTCGGCGCCCATCACCTCCCAATGCTGGCGCACCGTGCCGTCGGCGTTGGGCGTCCAACTGATGCGGTGGCGGATGCGCTTGGCGTCGGCCTGGACCGTCTGCCCTTCGAGCACCATCTTGCCGTCCCGCAGTCCGCCTTCGAGCAACAACAGGGCGCCGGCATTGTCGACCCAGGTCTGATGCCATACCTTGCGGCCGGCGTCGTAGGCGTTCAGGCTCTCGCCGCTGTATTGCGCGCCGGTCGTATAGCGTTCGTGCAGCACGCAGCCGCCGTATTCGCGCTCGATGCGATTGGTTCCCGCCAGTTTGCCGTCCGGCCTGTAGACCTGCCATTCGCCGAGCCAGAAATCGAACGCGCGATGCTCGGGCGCATCGCAGGGCACCGCCGCCGCTTGCAGGCACAGCAAAGAAGCCCCGATCGAAAGCGCCGCCTTGGACAAGAACCGCATGAGATCTCCTTTCGAATATTCCCTCTCAGCCTTTCGGCTGCCCGAACAAGGCTTCCGCGCGTTGGAACAGGATCCACGAGGTGGAGACGTACTTGTCGCCGCTGCGCGAGACATGCCCTTTGTGCGAATGGGTGAAGCCGGCCGGGGCGATGATCAGGCGGCCGCGCTTCGCCTCGACCTTGCGTTGCTGATAATAGAACTCGGTCTCGCCGCCGTCCGTGACATCGTTCAAATAGAACTGGAACAGCAGCACGCGATGCAGGCTGTCGCAGGTGGCGTTCTGCGGATAGATCTCCGAATGCCAGTGATGATAGCCGCCGCTGTTTTGCAGATATTTCTGGATGTTGATGTGGCCGCAGCGGTAGATCGTGCGCACCAGCTCATCGACGTGCGGCACCCCGCATTCGTCGAAATTCTCGGGCGAGAGGATGACGGGTTCGCCGGTCGCCGGATGCACGACGCGCGGCGACAGCGCGCCCATGACCAGCATGCGGTACTTGTTCACGTATTGCTGCACGTACCGCTGCACCGTCATCGACAAGAGGTTGGTCACGTCGCGCCATTCGTCGTAACGGCTGATCGTGATGTCGTAGCTGTCCTTCTTGCTGGTATCGACGCCGTGGCCGGTCTGGCCGCGCACGATCTTGTCGCTCGCCTCGAAGCGGGCAATGATGTGCTCGCATTGTTCGGCGGTCAGGGCGTCGTCATAGAGTTCGATGAAATCGTCCACGGCTGTCTCCGTTCGGCAATAGGCGTGATGGTACACAAGGCCGCTGCCGGCGGGAAAGATTTCTTGTGCCGCGCCGACATCGGCGCCGGCGAATTCTCCGCTTCCACTTCGGCAACCATCTTCCATGCGCGACGCGCTTCAAAAACGGGAACGGAAAGCCGTGTCCTTTCCTTGGGAAAGTCGGGATACGCCATTCTTTTTCTTGCCGAAGAGGCATGCTATGCTCCAAGCCTCGCCGAGAAAAAGGCGGGCAGGTTTAGCAGCCTGTGTACAAGAATGGACAACCGTCAGTGACGGTTATTGTCCTACTGCCTGTGCGCGCCTTCCGTGGCGGGCCCTGGCGGGGACACCTTCGGGTGTGCCGGTCTTGTACCTGGTCTGCTAACCCTGTCTTGCGCCCGCCCCCTCACTTCAATCGAGGGAGCGGAGTTCCGACCGCTCGTCACAGGAGGCCGCATGCCCGGCGCTGTTCCATCCTCCCAGTTCTCCGCAGCACTCAGTCCGCAAGAAGCCAGTACGCTGCGCCGCGCCGCACGCATCCTCGAAAGACGCTTCATCGCCACGCCCAACTTCGCCGTCCGCTGCTGCAAGGACGTGGTCGACTATCTGCGTTTCCGCTTCGCCGGCCTGGATCGCGAAGAATTCCATGCCTTGTGGCTGGATGTGCGTCATCAATTGATCGCGGCCGAATGCCTGTCCGTCGGCACGCTGACGCGCACTGTCGTCTATCCTCGGGAGATCATCAAACGTGCGCTCAAGCACAACGCCGCCGCCGTGATCTTCGCGCACAACCATCCTTCGGGCAACGCCAAGCCCAGCGCGACGGATCATGCGTTGACGGAGGAGTTGAAGATCGCGCTGCACTTGATCGATGTGCGCCTGTGCGACCACATCGTGGTGACGGAGCGGGAGGTGGTCGGGATTGAAAGGTTGGTATCGAGGCGTAGGGCGATGTGAGGCGGGCCGCCGCGTCGGTTCGTCGGATTGCTGGATATAGGGCCCTCGGCGGCATCACGCCGAAATGGAAATTGGCCTTGGCCGCATAGTCTCCACCTTCGGGGCGCTTCAAAAATGAGGAGATTACCGGGGCAACGTGGCTATGTTTACAATGGACCCAATTCGCAGTTCGATACCGACGCGTTGCGTCGTTCAACATAGTCGTTTGGCATCTCCAAGGAAAACCATGCGCGCTCTCACCAGTCTCAAACCCAATTACCGGAATCGCTCCGGCGATTCGAACGCCCGCTGGCGCCGGCGCGTCTTCGCCGCGCTCCTGGCGGTATTCGCGCAAGTCTGTTTCGCACAAGATTCGGCGCGCGGCGGGCCGCTCTACGACGAGCTTGCGCGCATGGACAATGAGCTCTTCGAAGCCGCGTTCGTCACCTGCGACGCGGACAAATTCAGAGCAATCTTCACCGAAGACGCGGAGTTCTATCACGATCGTACCGGCGCAAGTTACGGCGACGACGTTCGAACCTTGAAGTCGTGTCCTCGCGATAACGGCGTCACTCGCACTCTGGTGCCCGGAAGTCTTGAGGTCTATCCGATGAAAGACTACGGCGCCATACAGATCGGCCGACACACCTTCACACGGGCAGGCGAGCCTGGATCTGAAATAGCGCAGTTCGTGCATCTGTGGAAACGCGAGGGCGACACTTGGAAACTGGCCAGAGTGCTGAGCTTTGATCACCGCCCTTCTCCTCAACGGAAGCAGCGATCTCGCAGCCGCCCGTAGCAGCGGCGCAGCCCTGTGATGAAGATCATCAAGCAAACACGTGATCGCCTCGTCATCGAGGACTTCGCCTGGCGCTTCGGCCTGCTCTTTTTCGCCGGTGGCGTGATTTACGGCTGTCTGCTATACCGCGACGGCGACCCGCTGTGGCAGTCGATGCTGGCAGTGGGAGGGTTCGGGCTCGTGGGGTGGATGCGCGCCTACCGCCTGCTCGTCATCTTCGATCGCGGCGAAGGCTTCGTGCGCATGGAGGAGCGGCGTGTCGGCTGGCGCCGGTGCCGCTCGGTGCCGCTGGCAGAGATCGCCGCCGTCGATCTGGTCGAGCGGCGGGCCGTCACAGATCCGACGACGTGGCGCGTCGAACTGAAGATGCGCAGGGGCCCGAATGCGCCGCTGCTGTGGGAGTTCACATCGCGTGACGAGCAGTACCGCCCCATCGCCGCCGCGATCGGCAAATTTCTCGATGTCCCGGTCGTGGAGCGCGAGGGCCGCGATTGATTGAGAAAATACGGGGACTTGTATTGGAACGTTGAGCGGCGGCTTTCGAAACTAATCCGCCACGCAATAATGGATTCGGAAGATCGCCCCGCGATATTGGCCATTCGCCGCCTGCACGGTCCACCCGTGATTGCGGGCGATTTCCTGCACGATCGCCAATCCCAGCCCGGCCCCCTCGGCCTGGCGGTCGGGATGGCGCCAGAATCGTTCAAAGACATGAGGAAGGTGGTCGGCCGGCATGCCCGGCCCATCGTCGATCACCTCGAAGCCGTCGCTATGAGCGCGCACGACGATGCGACCGCCGGACGGACTGTGGCGCAGCGCGTTCTCGATCAGGTTCTTAAGCAGGACGAACAGCGCTCCCTCGTCGGCCACCACGTCGGCAGACCCGTCATCCACGATCGCGATCTCGACCCGTTGCCTCTCCATCACCGGCGCCAGGAAATCCGTGACGGCCGCGGCCACCCGCGTCGGCGAAACGCGCGCGAAGCGGTAGCCTACGCCTTCGGCGGCTTCGGTCAACTGCAACAGTTGCTGAACCAAGCGGCCCATACGGTCGATGTCGTCCAGGCATTCGCGCGCGATGCCCGCGCCGTTCATTTCCAGCTCCGCGCGCAGCAGCGCAAGCGGCGTCTTGAGTTCGTGCGCGGCATTGGCCAGGAAGCGTTGCTGCACCTGGTGTCCCGATTCCACCCGCGCCAGCGCATCGTTGAAGGCCTCCACCAGCGGCGCGATCTCGGCCGGCAGACCGTCGGTGCGCAGCCGCGCCGAGAGGTTGGATGGATGGATGGCGCGCGCGTCCACCGATATCTGCCGCAGCGGCGCCAGCGCGCGGCGCGTCACGCCCCAGGCGGCCAGCCCCAGGAACAGCGCCGCGATCGCGCCGACCACCGCCGCCGTCTGCACCACGGCAGGCGTAATAGCCTCGATCGCCAGGTCGGCGAAACGGTCGCTGCGGGCGGTCTGCACATATATCGTCCTGTCCTGGAACCGGAACGGCACCGTCGCCGCCGACAGGGACCTGCCGCCATCGCGCCCATGCAGGAAGCGCGTCGAGGCCTCGGGAACGAAAGGCATCAGCAGCGCGCGGGAGGCTTCCGAGCTGACCATCACGCGGCCCAATTCGTCGAGCACGCGGTATTTCAGATTCAGATGGAAGGCATCGTATCCGGACTGCATCGGCTCGTGCATGGCGACTCGCCATGTGCCGTCGGGTGCGATCGTCAGACCGTCGAGCACTTCCTCCGCCTGGCCGACCAGGCCGTCCTCGACCAACAGCTCGGAATGGCTCTCCACAATCCACTGGAACAGCAGCACGAAGGCGAGGGAGGTTGCGGAGATCGCCAGCACGATGCCGGTCAGCAGGCGCGAGGCCAGACTGCGCTGGGCGGTCATGCTAGCCCTCCGCCACGGCGAGCGCATAGCCGACCCCTCGCCGTACCTTGATTTGCACCGTGGCGCCCACCTGCACGAGCTTCTGGCGCAGGCGGTGGATGACGACGTCGAGCGCATTCGGCGTGACCGCCTCGTCGGCGCCCCAGGCGGCGCTCTCGAGCTTGCCGCGCCGGGAGTAGCTGCCTCCGGCGCGCACCAGGCAGAGCAGCACCTGCAATTCGGAGCCGGACAGCGGCAGGGACGCTTCACCGCACAACAGCAGACCCTGGGCCGCATCGACGGTGATGCAATCGAAGGAAGGCGCCAGCGGCACCATCGCGGCCGGCCGGCGCAGCAGCGCGCGTACGCGGGCGACCAATTCCGCCATCGAGAAGGGTTTGGTAAGGTAGTCGTCCGCGCCGGCCTCCAAACCGTCGACGCGATCATGGAGGGCGTCGCGCGCGGTCAGCATCAGGCAGGGAATGCTGCATCCCCGCAGCCGTTGCCGGCGCAGCCACTCGAGGCCGTCGCCGTCGGGCAGGCCGCGGTCGAGCACGATGGCGGCGTAGTCGCGATCGCGCAGCGCCGCGGCGCATACCGCGGCGGACGCGAACACGTCGACCGCGATGCCCGAGGCGTTCAGGCCCTGTGCGATCAACTTCGCCAGGCGCGAATGATCCTCCACCAGTGCGATGCGCTGCATGCCTTCTCCCGCGCGCCGATTTCCTGTTCCTAGAACCTATAGAGATAGCCGATATTGAAGCGCGGCGATCCGGACTTGCCGATCAGCGGGCTGTCCTGGATGTCCTTGCCGAACTTGCGGTACTTGATACTGGCCAGCACCACGTGTTGCGCGCCGAAGGACCGCTGGATATCGATGCCGGCGTCGAGATTGACGCTGGCAGATGGAGTATATCCTCTGCGGTCGGCGCGTACCTCGTGCGCACGCACGCCGAAATAATAATCGGTGAACTTGCGGTCGAAATATTCGAAGCCGGCGCGCGGCGTAACGGTCCAGGCGCCGCCGCGCAGAGGCCAGGCCATCTGCACCGTGCCGTAGACTCCCTTGCTCGCGGCGGCCGCCTTGGCGACGCTGTAGTGCAAATCGCCGAACGCCGTGGCGAACTGCCCGGCCACGCCGAGCGCCGCGCTGCCTGTGCGCTTGTCCATGCCGCGGAACACTTCACCGTCGTCGGCATCGAATCCGTCCAGGCGATAATCCAGGCGCAGACCGATGTTGCTGGCGGCATCGCCGGCAAGGCGATAGGTCAGTTGCGGCCCGAGGATGCGCAGACGTTCGGTCTGCACATAAAGGACCGGTACCGGCTCGACTTCCGTGCCGATACCGCGATAGCCTTCGTCCTCGGCCAGCATGCCAAGGCCGATGCCGAAGCGGGCATCGTTGTCCGTTTCCAGGGTCGGAAACAAGGTGTTGGCCTCGACGCTCGTCGTCGCGGCAAGCAGGCACCACATGAAAGCGCTGACACGCATATTGATCTCCCTTGGTTTGTAGGAGATCGCATCTTCCGCCTGTCTGCCTTTCCAGAAACTTACCAGGCATGAAATATGTCGGCCGGCGATGTGGTCTGCTATGGGAATTTGTAGCCAACCCGTGCGTTAACCTTCCGGTTCACGCACTCTGATTTTGTCGTCCTTGCCGACGTGCCAGGGCCGGTGCCCGATTGCCGGGTGCAGATGCCCTTTTGAAATTAGAGCCAGACGCAAAATGCCGTCGCGAAGATCATCAGCCAGAAATGATCATCGTCGCCTGTCTCATTCCCGCCATGTCATGCCTCGCTTTTCGGCGCATGAACATGATCCGCATACGCCACACCCTGGCCAAGCGACCAATCCATATGCGAATTCTCGGTGAGCGCGATCATGATGTCGTCAGCGCGAAACCCGGCCGCCACGGCTTTTTCCATGACATGCCGGAAGAGCTGCCGCTTCTGATCATCCGTCCGCCCACGCAGGAAGGTGATCTCGATGATGCAGGCATCGCGCGAACGGTTCACGCCGCCGAAGGTCGGATCGAGGATCATCTCTTCAGCCTCGAATCGTGCAATGAGCTGAAAAAGATCGTTGGGAGGCACCTTGCAGGTGCTGACGAGAGCGTCTTGCGCCGCATCGGCAAGGGACTTCACCATGGCAAAAGCAAGATGCCTGGGTGCAGAGATCCGCGTCAGTGGCATGGAATGCGTTCCTTTCCGTATGGTGGATGGTTGATGGATAGTGGAGCGGCAAAAGCGACCCGGCTAAATGCGCGGCAGGACGACCGATTCAGCGGCGCACGTTATAGATAACAGGCATCCGCCCCTTCCATTTCTTCCAGGCGTGGTCGTCGGCGATCAGGTCAGCCATGAAATGCCCTACGTTGATTCGGCTGGTCGTGCCCGCATCGAAAATCGCGCTGCGAATCGGGGAAGAATATACCGCGTATTCCGTGACCTTGCTTTCGTCGGTCAAACTGTCCGGGCGAACCACTGCCCACTCGATCCTTCCATCGTTCTGGCCTATCGTCGTGCGCAAATAATCGGCGGCCCGTTCATTGTCCAAATAGGGAGGCAGCAATAAGCGTACAACGCCGATGACGCACTTTTCACCCAAGGAGATCCGCTCGGCGATGCCGCGGTTTCTGTAGCCGGCGGTGTTCATGAGCACGAACCGGACCGGCTTTTCCGATCGGTTCGATCGGATGGCGTCGCACAATCGGCGCACGGCGTCGGTCACGAGCATGCGCGGGCGGCCATAGATGCCCTTCACATTCAGATTGTGTCCGAGGCACGAGGCCACGGCGGTGCAACCGTCGACATGCGCGGCGAGATCGGCATCGCCGAGATCGAGAAGGCTTGCATGGATCGTCGATAGGTTCTTATGGTTCCTTATGTCGCCGGGCAGCTTGTCTGGATTCCGTACGATTGCCTTCACGTTCAGGCCGCGATCTAGCAGCTGTTTTACCAACAGCCGCCCTGTGGCGCCGCTCGCTCCGACTACCAGTGCTGGCATGTCGTTCCTTCTCCGGTCCTCAAAGCATTTTCGACGCCCGTCAGCGCCGCCGCAGCATCCAGTGACCGCGCAGCGAGCCCAGGAGACGCAGTTCGCGCCCGCCGCGGACGAGCGGCGTGAGCCGAACGCTCCGGGCAGCAGGTACCCGCGGCGCCGTTCCCGGCTCGGGGCTGTGCACGCGCGCCACCATCAGCATATTGCCGCAGGTCGCCAGGGTGAGGAAATCACCGCCGTGCGCCTTGCGCTCTTCGAAGCGCGCCTCGGTCCAGGCATGGGCGTTGCGCGCGGCCGTCTTGCGGTCGAAACCCTCCATAAAGTGAAGGACGCCCGATAGACCACACGGGGTCGGTCCCTTGGAGCACGGACATTTCGGGCTCCAGGAGAAAAGCCAGTGTTGCCATACAACGCGGACTTCGAGCTCCCTCGCTCAACGGCGATTTTCTTCCGTTCTGAGAATTGTCACCGTTCGGCGTGATCTCTTGCCTCCCTTCGATATAACAGTGAAGCGAACATCGATGTGTCCAGCGCGCGTACCGTTGATAATGCCCTGGAAGGACTCGCGCGCGTCGGCAATTTCCTTCTCGCTAGGCGAGAATCTCCTCGACGCTCCGTAAAAATCAAAGAGCGAATAGGATTGGGGATTTAAATAGGCTTGCGCGCTGTCGCCTGTAAAGATCAATGTCTGAAAATGGTCCTTCAATTCCACTTCGGACGGCAAGTCCACAAAGAACCAACCGTTCGGAATAGGCCGCCGTTCAAACCAGAATTCCTCGGAAACCGGATGCGTGTCATCCCACCATTGAACTTCAGTGCCTTCCTTCGCGGCAAAGAGCGTGTGCCCGGCGAGATTCCGCAGTTGGACATTCACCGTTACGCGAGTTGAGTCGTCGGCAATCAGTAATTTGGAGTCCGGCCCGACAGCGACTTTCTCGGCATCCTCCGACAGCGCAACCGACGACCACCAAATCGGAAAGGCGAGGCTAGCAATCGAGACTAGTGCGAACATCGCATAGTGAAAATGCCTTCGCGAAAACGACGCGGCGGAATTTTGCAGCGAGCTCACAAAATGCCAGAGTCGCCAAACGAGTATGGGGGTGATCGTCACAAGGATCGCTGCTAACGCGAATTCGGGGAAAAACACCGCATACCAAAGAACCGGATCGAATATCATCCCAACACCAACCAAGAGGGCGATCGAGGTCGGCACAAGGACTAATAACAGGGTCGCGGCTCGCCATACCACATAGGGAAACGCATCACGCAACCATGCACGCTCGTAGCGGTTCGAACCGCTAAGCCTGGCTCCTAACCATGCGATTCCGAGAAGCACCGCTGCTAACGGAAGGGATCGTTCCACAATCGTTTCCCAAGACACTTCCCAAAGAGTGCCGGATTGAAACACCATCGCCGGACCAATATCGGCCATGGTGTTGCGAGCATCCACGACTCGGCGAATAAGTTGAACGCTAATCTCAAGTACGACAATCGTGGTGAACAAGAACAGAGCGCTCGATGCTGAGCGAGTCCTGCCGACTTCCTCCGAGCAAAAACGTTCAGAAAACTTCTTCGGTCGAAAGGTCAAGAAATACAGGTTTTCGACATAGTTCTGAAAAAAGCGAAGCGTTGCTACTAGGCCGTCGCTAGCGTCACTGAAAATTTTAGAAAGATTCAAGCTCACGAACCGACCGCCAATTCAAATCATGAAGTGTGAAGAGCATTCTATATGAGCGGCATTGGGAAAAGACAAACCATCTCCCAATCCCGAACACGCGGTGATTTTAGTCTTGAGCCGCGATGAAATCTTGGGCATTTACGCCCCTGTTGGAATTGGCGGCCCGGCGTTTGCGCTGCCGTCATATCCACTTTCCAAGATATTCATGACTCGCTGAACCGCCACCTCAAGTTCGTCCTGATTGCACCAATACTCGTCGATCACACGATGCTGGGAATATCGCGAAACATTAAATCCATCTTCAATATCGTTAAACCAGACGACAAGGCGGCCGATAATCGCCACCGCCCAGAAACCGCCCCCTCGGTTACCCCAGGGACTTTGCTGCCACTTTTCCGGAATAATCCGGATCGCCTCCCACGTTTTTGCCTGTGGAGGACTCATCCGAAGACAAGCTTCGTTGATGTTTTCCCAAATTGCGGTTTCAGATATTGGCTCCCATTCCATAAGTCGAGTCCCGATGCTTTTCATTAGCGCGAACGCTCAAGTCGATCGCCCTCATAGCGGCGGATGTCGAATGAAACGACTATCATCATGCTTGCTTTCTCTCACACTGCATTCCGCCGGCGTTCCATCGCCCGCCGTTGTCGAGACATCGATCGACCAAGACCTGCCTTTCGAGCCATGGATAAGCAGCAAGAACCGCCGCCGCACCGAGAAGAGCAAGCGTCTTGCGATCGAACATCGGAAACCGCCGAATGACGCGAAATACTCCCAGGCCGCCAACGGTCGCGGCCAACGCCCAGATCATTTGCGCTTTCGCACGAAGCGCCCAGCCATCGGGATACGGATCGGGTGGACCACCCGCCATCCAGGCGCTGAAGAACGCCCCGTTTAGCAGGCCAAGTGCGACAAGTCCAAGGGCACATAGTGCAACCCAAGAAACGATTCTTCGCATCACGATGTCGCCTCTTGCGCACCGTCGACGCTTACGTCTATTGGATTCGCCATTTCATCCGCTTTCATCCTCTGCGGCGCCTCATGGATCCGGGAGAGCATATCCAAATCCAACACCGGCAACGCATTCCCGAAGATGGACAACACTTCCAGGAAGCTCGCTTCCGGCTCCGCGTTCAATTGCAGCCGCTCGCCGGTAACCGGATGCGGAAAAGCCATGCCGACGGCCGCCAGCATCAGCCGCCCTTGCCCGAACCGTTCCGCGAAATAGCGGTTGTGCCGGCCGCGTCCGTGGTTGGCGTCGCCGATGATCGGGTGGCTGATGTGCTTCATGTGCCGCCGCAATTGGTGCTTGCGTCCCGTTTCGGGATGCAACGCCACCAGGCTGTAGCGGCTGGTGGGATGGCCTTCGATCTGCACCGGAATTTCGGTGGTCGCCAGGCGACGGTAGCGGGTGCGGGCTTCGCGCACGGCTTGCGGCTCGTCCTTGCGACGTTTGTCCTCCGGCTCCTCGCGCAACGGGTGATCGATGATGCCTTGCTCCGGCATCCAGCCCCGCACCATCGCCAGATAGGTCTTGCTTACCTCTCCGGCCATCATCGCCTTGCCCAGCACGCTCGCTGTCTGCGGATCTCGTGCAAATACCAGCAATCCCGAGGTGGGGCGATCGAGCCGATGCACCGGATACACATGCCCGCCGCCATTCATCGCCCGCGCGTATTGAACCGCGAACTCGGTTTCATGCCGGTCGATGGGGCTGCGATGCACCAGCAGGCCGGCCGGCTTGTGGACGACCAGCAACCACGGATCGCGATAAATCCGGGTGAGCGGATTCCACGCCCGTGTGCGTCCGGCATCGCGCTGGTCGTCGTTCGGCATCGATGCCTGGTTCGCATTCATGCGGCGTCGGAGCGGCGCCGCGCGCGCTTGTCGAGATACATGGCATGATCGGCGCGGTTCAGAAGCGCGTCTTCGTCCGTGCCGCCGTCGGGATAGAGCGCGATGCCGATGCTGGCCCGGACGTCGACGGTTCGGCCTTCGATGACCATCGACCGGTTGATCGCGTTCCTGATCTTGTCGGCGACGGCCACGGCATCTTCGTAGCGCTGGATATCCTCGAGCAGCACGACGAATTCGTCGCCGCCCAGCCGGGCGACGGTATCCGCCTCGCGGATGCCTTGCTCGAGGCGGCGCGCGAATTCCTGCAGCAACAGGTCGCCGCCCGCATGGCCGAGCGTGTCGTTGACGAGCTTGAAGTCGTCGATGTCGACATATAGCACCGCCAGGCGGCTTTGCTTGCGCCGGCAGCGCGCCAAGGCGGACTTCGTGCGGTCATGGAACAGGCGGCGATTCGGCAATCCTGTCAATTCGTCGTAGCGCGCGGCATGCAGCAGTTCGGCGTGCAGTTGCGCGCGCTCCATCGCGGTCGCGATTTGCGCCGACACGAACGACAGCAGTTCCTTGTCCTTGCCGCAGTACATCATGCCCGGCGGGCTTTTCAGGATCAGGGCGCCGATCGTCTTCCCGCGCTTGGCGAGCGGTATCAGCAGCCACGAGGCTTCCGCTTCCGGATGCGCTGCGTCGACGCCCGGCGCATGGTCGTCCGCCGCTTCGTCGGGCAGCAGCTTCGGCTTGCCGCTGCGAATGACCTCGGTGCAGAGACGGATTGCGAGCGGCTCTTGCGCGAACGTGGATGCGCCGTGGCGATCGGCCTGGTAGGAAAAGACGATCTGCTTCGTTTTCGGCGCCCATGTCGTCACCGCGAACCCCGCCACCGGCATGAAGCTGGCAATGATCTTGTGGATGTCGGCGAACAAGGTCGGGAGATCGGTCGCATCGTGCGCCGCTTCGGACACCGCATAAACCATGGCCTGGATCTCTTCCGCGCGCTTGCGCTCGGTGACGTCGCGTGCGACGCCGATCCGCATCTTTCCGGCCTCCAGCCACCGGGCAGACCACATGATGTTCACGCGGCTGCCGTCCTTGCGCAGATAGCGGTTCTCGAAACCTACTCGCGGCTGGCCCGCCATGACCCTGCCGGCTTCCTCGAGCGTGCGCGCCCGGTCCTCGGGGGCGACGAAATCGAGCATTGCCTTGCCGATCATTTCATAGGGTTGATAACCGAAAATGCGCTCGCTGGCGGCACTGACGTAGACGATGCTTCCCTGAGCATCGACGAGGAAGACCGCATCAAGCAGCAGATCCGCGAAATTGGGAAGGAGGGAAGCTGGCCGAGTATCCATTCCACAAGAATACTATCGATCGCAGCACAACACGATCCCTGGGGACGCCCTGCCTCAGCGTACTGTACCTTCTATGACACTCTGGAAACGACTTCAGGAAATGGCAGAAATCGTCGGAAGATTGTCCTTTCGCACCGCTGCCGGCCAAGCTATATTTTCCGCATGCACTCTCATGACGATACGCCATCCGGCTCTTCCGGCCCTTCCCGCTCCCGCCGCGCTGCGCGCAAGATCGCGGTCTTCGCGTTCGAGGGCGTCGAACTGCTCGACGTCGTCGGTCCTCTGGAAACCTTCGCGAACGCCAGCGCGCTCATGTCCGGTTCGAGCCGGCCTTATCTGGTCGATATCGTGGCCGAGCGGCGCGGTCCGATACGGTCGTCGTCCGGCCTGTCGATCGAAGCGACGGCCGAGCTCGCCACGCTGGCCGATGCCGATACGCTGCTGATCGCCGGCGGCGGCGCCATCGAAGCCGCCTGCGCCCGCGCCAATGTGGTCGACGCGATAACAAAGCTGGCGCCCACCGTTCGTCGCATCGGTTCGGTCTGCACCGGCGCCTTCCTCCTCGCCCGGGCCGGGCTGCTGGACGGCCGGCGCGCCGTCACGCATTGGAACTGGTGCGAACGCCTGGCGCGGGCGCATCCGGAAGTGCGCGTGGAAAAGGATCCGATTTTCATATGCGACGGCGATGTCTGGACCTCCGCCGGCGTGACGGCCGGCATCGATCTGGCATTGGCGATGATCGAGGAAGACCATGGTCCCGAGCTGGCGCTGCGCGTCGCGCGCGAACTCGTCATGTTCCGCAAGCGCCCGGGCGGCCAGTCGCAGTTCAGTGTCGAGCTCGCCGCCCAGTCGGTCCGCAACGACAAGATTCGTCAGGCGCAGCAGATCATTCTCGACAACCCGGCATCCGACTTATCGGTCGATGCGCTGGCGGCAAAGGTGGCGATGAGCCCGCGCAATTTCGCGCGCGTCTTCAAGCGCGAGACCGGCGCGTCGCCCGCGGAGTTCACCGAGCAGGTGCGCCTGGCCAGCGCGCGCGCCTGCCTGGAAACGACCGCCGTATCGATCGAAGAGGTCTCCGGACGATGCGGCTTTCGCAGCGCCGACGTCATGCGCCGCGTCTTCCTGCGGCACTTGGACGTGACGCCGACCGACTACCGGGAGAGATTCGGCATGCGCCGCCCCGCATCCCGACCCGATTTTTCAACCTTGGAACAGGAATGATCCCATGCCCGCAGAACGCGAAGATATCGTTGCCCGCCTGGATAGGCAAAAGAGCCTGCACATCGGCATACTCGTTTTCCCGGACGTCGAAGTCCTGGATTTCGCCGGTCCGTTCGAAGTATTCTCCGTGGCCGCCCGCATGGCGCTGCGCCGCCCGGAATTTTCCGTCGCGCCGTTCAAGGTCTCGACCGTCGGCGCCGCGCGCGCGCCGGTCATGGCGCGGCACGGCCTCCAGGTGCTTCCGCATCACGGCTTCGATGATGTGCCGCCGATCGATCTTCTGATCGTTCCCGGAGGCATCGTCACGCAGCCGGCGCAAGATGCGGACACGCTCGACTGGATACGCCGCACCTCGGAAACGGCGGCGTTGACCGCCTCGGTCTGCACCGGCGCCTTCCTGCTCGCCAAGGTCGGCCTGCTCGAAGGGCTGACCGTGACGACGCATTGGGAAGACTTGCCGGATTTGCGCACGGAATTTCCCGGCCTGAACGTCGTCGAGAACGTGCCGTATGTCGATCAGGGCGGCATCGTCACTTCGGCGGGCATCTCCGCCGGCATCGGCATGAGCCTGCACCTGGTGAGGCGGATTCTCGGCGAGGAGCTGGCGGTCAGGACGGCGCGGCAGATGCAGTACGACTGGGCGCCTTGAAGGCATTCGCCGAGGCCTGCGCCGGCGGGTGGCCGCCGGCGCATCAAACGAGCCGCGAACGCACGGGCGTCCGCCGCAGAATGACGCGGCTGTATGTGTCCTGCACGCCGGCCTTTTCGCGCAATGCCTCGATCAGCCGCATCAGGTGCGCATGATCGTGGCAGGCGACGCGTAACGTGTAGTCGTAGCTGCCGGTGAGCAGCGTCGCTTCGACGATGCCGGGAATGGTTTGAATCGTCGCTTCGAAATGCTCCGCCGACGTGCCGGGCAGCATCTTCACGTCGATCAGCGCCTGCACCGTCAGGCCCAGCGCCTCCGGATTCACGCGCGCTTCGAAGCTCTCCAGCACCCTGTCGGCGACCAGCCTTCGCACCCGTTCGGCGACCGTGTTGGCGCTCAGTCCAACGCTGTCGCCGAGCTCGCGGTAGCTCAGCCGGGCATCCTTGCGCAGCAGTTCGACGATTTCTCGGTCAATGCGGTCCATGTCCGATGTTTCCTCGGTAAAGGTGGGCGAATTATAGCGATATCCGCGAATTTCACGGCGCGTGCGTCGCTAAAATGACCCCATCTTTTTTGGAGGAACACGCCGATGCGCCCGCATTCCATTTGCCTTGCTGTCGCCGCCCTTGCTCTTGCCGCCGTCGCCGCGCCTGTCGACGCGGCGGAATCTTCCGCGCCGGCCGCGGAGGCCGCGCGCCGCCAATCCGCCAAGACGCTCGACGCCGCGAGCCGCGGCTCCATCGTCGATACGCTGGCGCGCAAGCTCGTGGACCGCTACGTCTTTCCGGATGTCGCCAAACGGATGGCCGACGATCTCCGGGCCAAGCTCGCCGGCGGCGCATTCGATGCCGTCTCCGACCCGAAGGTATTCGCGGCCATGCTGACCGACGCCATGCGGGCGATCAGCCGCGACAAGCATATTCGCGTCGCCTTTCGCGACGAACCGGTGCCCGAAGAGCCCGCTCCCGGCGCCAAGCCCGACGCGGCGGCCGATGCGGCATTCCGCGCGCGCGCCGAAAGCTTCGGCCGGGCAACCAACTACGGCTTCGAAAAGGTCGAACGGCTCGAAGGCAATGTCGCCTATCTTGAGTTGCGCGGCTTCCAGGATGCCGATCTTGGCCGCGCGACGGCCGCGGCGGCCATGAACATGGTCGCCAACGCGGAAGCGCTGATCGTCGATTTGCGCCGCAACGGCGGCGGCGAGCCGGCGATGGTGGCGTTCGTGTCGAGTTATCTGTTCGACGGCGAGCGCGTGCATCTGAACGATTTGTACTGGCGCGCCGACGATCGGACGGAAGAATTCTGGACCGATCCCGCCGTGCCCGGCCCGCGCTTCGGAGGGAAGAAGCCGGTGTATGTCCTGACAGGCAAGAGGACCTTTTCCGGGGCCGAAGAGTTTTCCTACAACCTGAAAGCGCTCAAGCGCGCAACCATCGTCGGCGAAACGACCGGCGGCGGCGCGCATCCCGGCGACGTCGTGCGCATCGGCGAGTACTTCGGCTGCTTCATTCCGACCGGTCGCGCGATCAATCCGATCACGAAGACGAACTGGGAAGGAACCGGCGTGGCTCCCGACGTCGCGGTGCCGCAGGAGAATGCGTTCGATGCCGCTTACCGGCTTGCGCTCAAGGCCGTGGCCGACGGCTCCGCCAATCCTGCCCTCAGGAGGAACGCGCAGCACAAGCTTGCCGAGCTGGAGGCGGCTGCGAACCGCAAGTGATATCCGCCGCGTTGCGGGCGGCGGTTTTATCGTCGTCTCAGCGGCATGTCAGAGCATATCGATGGCCTCTCGCGAGGTGATGACTGTTGCGTACTCTCCATGAAGGTTCGAGAGCGCCATCGCATGCACGTCGTCCGCGCTTCTCGGGATGCCGTTGTAGTCAGGTTTCGCGAATGCGAAAGTCGCATCCGATGCCACATGGGTCCGGAAGCCAAGGTTTCCGGCGGTTCGCGCGGTGGCTTCGACCGAATTGTTCGTGCTGACGCCGACGATAAGAAGCGAGGAGATATCCCGAACCCGCAACCAGCGTTCAAGGGCGGTGTTGATGAAGGCGTCCGGAACGTTTTTCTCCACCACATGCTCGGTGGCACGGGGACTCAGCGAGGGTTGAAATTCGACCCCTTCCTGACCGGGCAAAATGGCGAGCCGGGCGTTCTGGAAATGTGCCGGATGTGAACCACCGGCGCGCCTTTGTCGCGCCAATGTCCGAGAAGTCCGGCAATCGCCCGCTCGGCGCCCGGATTGTTCCGCGCTCCGGATGCCGGCCAGCTCATGCCGACCTGCATATCGACGATAAGAAGTGCTGTTTGAGTCATTGAACTTGTACTCCGGCGACTGAGTTCGCTGGTGCGAAGCATCAGCGTGCAACGCAAGGTTATGAGGTAATCGTCAATCTCCGCGCGACCGGTTTGAAATATCGAGCAATATCAATACGACGCCTGCCGTAATCGCGGTTATCCCATAATAGGGCAGGCGGCGAAGAGACCGGGGTAAATTACGGGCCGCATCCAGCTCGTCTAACGACATTCCATGCTTTCGAGCATAAAAATATCCGCCCCAATAGCATGCCAGCCCTATCCCGACAAGGATCGAGCCGGCTGGCGCGTGACACATTCTTCATGTGAAATCGCGTCAACCCCACACTCAGAAGCCTTTTCCAGAAGCTCCGAATGTATGCTGGCCCGAATCAACGGCTCGAATCGATGCGGAGCATCGTACATGATTTTGCCGATCTATTTTCCGAATTAAATATTCCTTAATATTTTGATTATTAAGGAAATTAAAATACGAGCAAACGTAATATCAGTATATTTTTTGCCGATTATTTTTCCGATTGTTTTACCGCATGGTTCCAATATTCCGATAAAGAGGAATGGCCACTTAAGGCGGCAAAGCCAGGCAGCAGGCGGCCGACCGGGCTTCCGGCGGAAGAGGGTTTATCGAGAAATTCGGCGCCGGGGATTTCAGCGCGCTATTGCTCCATCAGCATGGTGCGCGTCGCGAACCGCTCATGCGTGCCGTGCCAAGTGCAGGCATAGGCCCCGCCGATCGCTCCGCGCCGCATGCATTCCCACCACGGCGCCCGCTCCAGGAACCCGCTCAGGAAGGCGGCGACGAAGGAATCGCCGGCGCCGTTGGTGTCGACCACCTTGCGCCCGACGTTGGCGCAGCCGAAATGGACGATGGCGTCGGCGTCGCGCACCAGCAGGTAGCTGCCCTCGCCGCCCGCCATCACGACCACGGCGCGCGCGCGGCCCTTGGCGAGGATGTCGGCCATGACGATTTCATGCCGGCCGCGGATCGCCGCCATGCTGAGGAAAACGATGTCGGAACGGTAGGCGAAATCGCGGTGATAGTCCTGGACGCCGTCCCAGTCGTGCAAGTCGGTGGAGATCGTCACGCCGAGCTCGCGGGCGTCGTCGTACAGGTGGCGCGCCCAATCCATGATCGAGATGTGGGCATGGCGCGTGCTCGACAGCGGCGGCAGATAGAAATCGCGCGGCATGCGCAGGTCGGCCGGATGGCGCCCGTCGTACAGCGACAGGCGCCGGCCGTCGGCATCGACCAGGTTCACGCTGCGGCGGGTGCCGCTGTCGTGAATGAGATATTGGAAGTCGAGACCGGTTTCCTCGTAACGCGCAAGGATGCGCCGGCCCTGCTCGTCGTCGCCGATGAAGTCGATGAACTTGACGTTGAGCCCGAGCGCCTGGCAGCCGAGCGCGACGCCGTTGCCGGTGTGCGCGACGTAATCGACGATCGGGCCGACATGGATCGAATCCCGGAACGGCAACGGCAGGGAATCGACCTTGACGATGGTATCGACGCCGGCGCCGCCGACGACCAGGACATCATGATCTTTCATCGCGCAGCGCCTCCGGGGTCGTGGATCAGGCGCGGCCGATGCCGTACCAGGCGCCGCAGGCCGGCAGTTCGAGCGTGGCGCCTTGCGCGCTGCCCTTCAGGCCATGCCCCTCCAGCGGCACGCAGCGAGCGGCGGCTTCGAGTTCGAACCGGACCGGCGCCAGTCCCAGGTTGAAGGCGACGACGACGGCCGGCTGGCCCGGCAGGCTGCGCTCGAATGCCAGCACCGGCTCCGGCGCGTCGAGGAAGCGGATCGCGCCGCGCGTGAGCTGCGGCACGGTCTTGCGCCAGGCCATGAACTGGCGCACGAAGTTGAGCGGCGAAGACGGATCGTGCTCCTGGGTGTCGGGCGCGGCGCGCGCATGGTCGGGCGAGACCGGCAGCCACGGCTTGGCGCTCGAGAAGCCGGCGTGCAGCTCCCGGCTGTTCCACGGCATCGGCGTGCGGCAGCCGTCGCGACCCTTGAACTCCGGCCAGAAGGTGAGTCCGACCGGGTCTTGCAAGTCCTCATAGGCCACTTCGGCCTCGACCAGGGCCAGTTCGTCACCCTGGTAATAGCAGGGCGTGCCGCGCAGCGAACCCTGCATCGCCCACACCACCTTGGCGTATTCCGGCCCCGCATCCGCGCCGCCCCAGCGCGTCATCACGCGCTGCACGTCGTGGTTGCCGACCGACCAGGAGGCCCAGCCGCCGGCCACGCGCTGCTCGAATTCCTCGACCTGGGTGCGGATGTGCAGCGCGGTCTTTTCCCTGGTCAGCAGGTTGAAGCTGTAGGCCATGTGCAGCTTGTCGCCGCCGCTGGTGTACTGCGCCATCACGCCGAGCGAATCGTCCGAACCGATCTCGCCGATGGCGATCGCGCCGAATTCGTCGAGCAGCTTGCGCGTCTTGACCAGGAAATCGAGATTCTCCGGGCGCGTGTTGTCGTAGACGTGGGCTTGCATGCCGTACGGGTTGGTGACGTCGACGCTGGTGCTGTTCTGCCGCGCGGCCGGCGGATTGCTGCGCAATTCGAGGTCGTGGAAATGGAAGATGCAGGCGTCCATGCGGAAACCGTCCACGCCGCGCTCGAGCCAGAAGCGCATGTTGTCGAGATGCGCCTGCTGCACCTGCGGCTCGTGGAAATTCATGTCCGGCTGGCTGGCGAGGAAGTTGTGCAGGTAGTACTGGCGCCGGCGCGTATCCCATTGCCAGGACGAGCCGCCGAACACCGACAGCCAGTTGTTGGGCGGCGTGCCGTCGGGGCGCGGATCGGCCCAGACGTACCAGTTGGCTTTCGGATTGTCGCGGCTGGAGCGGCTTTCGACGAACCACGGATGCTGGTCGGAGGTATGCGACAGCACCTGGTCGATCATGATCTTCAAGCCGAGCTCGCGCGCGCGCGCGATCAGCTTGTCGAAATCGGCGAGCGTGCCGAAGATCGGGTCGACATCGCAATAGTCGGAGACGTCGTAGCCGAAGTCCTTCATCGGCGAGGTGAAGAAGGGCGAGATCCAGACGATGTCGACACCGAGGCTGGCGATGTAGTCGAGCTTGGCGGTGATGCCGGGCAGGTCGCCGATGCCGTCGCCGTTGGAATCGAAGAAGCTGCGCGGATAGACCTGGTAGATGACGGCTTCACGCCACCAGTCGGGATGGGTAGGGGAGGATTTCTTTTGCGGTGTCAGTACGGTCGACATGATCGGTTCCGGAATGAGGGTTATATGGAAATGCTTTCGTGGTCGATGGCGGCGACTTCCAGCGTCGTGCCGGCGAAGGCGATCGTCGCCGGCTCGGTCGCCGCTTCGCGGCCGTTGATGCGTACGCCCGCCGACGGCGCCGGGCCCAGCAGCAGGATGCGCGCCGCGATCCTGCCGTAGCCGTTCTCGGGCATGCGCAGCGTGATCTCGACGCCCTGCTCGCCATGCCGCGCCAGCAATTCGAGCGCGGAGCGCTTGCCCTTCTGCCAGGCATAGGAGATGCCGTCGTCGGCGCGGTATAGCATCGATACCGACGCGCCCGGCTCCAGCGCCAGCAGGATCTCGATATCGCGCAAGTCGTTCCTGTTGTCCGTGCGCACGCCGGTCTGCATCGGAATCGCGGAGGGCGATGCCAGGAACAGCGGCGTCGTCTCCGGCGTGTTGCCGTGCTCGACGACCGCGCCGGCGGCAACGAAGCGCCGGCCGAGCACGTCGTACCAGGAAGCGCCGTCGCGGTGGCGCGGCAAGCGGATCGAACGGCTGGCCGCCGCCGGCTCGACGAACGGCGCCTGCAGGATCGCGTGGCCGGCGAAGAACATGTCGTCGCAGCGTTCGAATTCCGGCGCCGGATCGTGGTACCAGACCGGGCGCAGCATCGGGTCGCCGCGCTCGCTTTGTTCGATGAACAGGTTGTACAGGTAAGGCAGCAGCTTGTAGCGCAGGCGGATGTAGTCGCAGACGATGGCGGTGGTCTGCTCGTCGCGCGTCCACGGTTCCTGGTCCGGCTGGCCCTTGATCTTGTGGTTGCGCAGGAAGGGGAACAGGAAGCCGAGCTTGTACCAGGCGCGCATCAGCTCGGCGCTGGCGTGCAGCGCGAAACCCGGCACGTCCGGACCGTTGAACGGCATGCCGGACACCGACAGGTTGAGCGAGAGCGCGATCGCGCCCTTCATGTGGTGCTCGTTCGACATGTTGTCGCCGGTCCAGAGCGCGCTATGGCGGGCCTGCGACAGGAAGCCGCTGCGCGAGACGATGAAGGGCCGCTCGTCGGGGCGCGCCAGCTGCATGCCCTCGCGCGTGGCGACGGCCATGCCGAGCGCGTACTGGTTGTGCCAAACCTCGTGCGGCAGGGCGCCGCGCGCAAAGCGCATGTCGTCGAGCGGCGCCGAGCCGGTCGAGGGATCGTTCATGTCGATCCAGTAGCCGCCGAAGCCGAGGCGCGTGAAGTCGCGCACCTGCTCGGCCCAGAACGCGCGTCCGTCTTCCAGCGAATAGTCGGGGAATACGGTGTAGCCGGGCCAGACGTAGCCGATGTAGTCCTGGCCCTCGATCGTCTTGCACAGCACGTCGCGCCGCTTGGCTTCGGCATAGACCGGATAGTCCGGATCGCGCCGCAGGCCGGGATCGAGGATCGGCACGACGCGATGGCCGCGCTCGGTCAATGCGGCGATCTGCCTTTGCGGTTCGGGGAAATGCGCGCCATCGACGGTGAAGACGCGGAAGCCGTCCATGTAATCGATGTCGAGCCACAGGCCATCGTTCGGAATCCCGTGCTTTTGATATTCGTCGGCGACGCGCGCGAGGTCGTCGTAGGACTTGTAGCCCCAGCGGCATTGCTGGTGGCCGAGCGCCCACAGCGGCGGCAAGGGCGTCCGCCCCTGCAGCGTCTGCAACTTGCGCACCAGCGCGTCGGGACGCTCGTCGACCGCGATCCAGACGTCGGGCCGGCCGTCGCGCGAGCCGAAGAAGAGTTCGGGAACGAAGGGGCCGGCGCCGGGCTGGAAAATCCCTTCGTCGGCGCCGGTGTTCATGAACACGGCATACGGATTGTCGATCACGATGCCGACCCAGCAGCCGCCGGTCTTGATGATCAGCACCGGGAAGCTGGCATACATCGGGTCGGTCGCGCCATGCTCGATCTGGTGCCAGTTGAAATCGGCGAACACGTCGGTGTTCCAGAAGCACGTGCGTTTCTTCGACAATTCGAAGCCGATGTTCTTCTCGCCCATGCCGTAGAAGCGGTCGCCCTCGTTGTAGGGCAAGGCGAACAGCCATTTGCGGCCGCACACGCCGAAGCCGCGCCCAGCTTCCGAACGCAGCAGCGTGGCGCCAAGGAAATCGAGCCGGAGCTCGCCGCCGGCGCCGACCGTCAGCGCGGCGCGCGAAGGCCGGGCCGCGAACTCGTCGGGCGTCAGATGCGCGAAGCTGTCGCTGCCGCGCGGCCAGCGCGCGCTCTCCACCCGGAGGCGGAACACGTCGGACCCATGGTCGCGCACCACGATGTTTTGGCTTTCCTGTGGGGAAAAGACAAAATTGTTGGTGGTTTCTACCTTATGGAAGTACATCGACCGCATCCTTTCGGCGGGCCGCCAAGCCGCGCGCCCGGGCAGCTTGCCAACCGCATCTTTCTCAACGCACTTTATGTAGTTTAGTTACACACACAAAACACGTCAAAATTTTTAACTTGTTGATTTTTATGATTCTTTATGTTTACTGAATCGATGTAGTTTGCCAAGATGTTGGCAAAAACGAGAATTCATGTTTGAAATATTACTTCAACTACGGTACATTATCCAGCACCAAAAGAAACAAGCCGCCGTGGTGCGGCGCGGAGGTGAGACGTGGCAGACGTACAGCTGAGCGGTGTCAGCAAGGCCTATGGCGAAGTGAAAATCCTGCACGGCATCGACCTGGAGATTCGCGACGGCGAATTCATGGTCTTCGTCGGTCCTTCCGGTTGCGGCAAATCGACGCTGTTGCGCGTGATCGCCGGCCTCGAGGACATCACCGGCGGCGAGCTGAAGATCGGCGGCCGGGTGGTCAACGACGTGCCGCCGGCCGAGCGCGGCATCGCGATGGTCTTCCAGTCGTATGCGCTGTATCCCCACATGGACTTGTACGACAACATGGCGTTCGGCCTCAAGCTGGCCAAGGTGCCCAAGGACGAGATCGACCGCCTGGTCCACAACGCCGCCAAGATCCTCCACATCGATCACCTGCTCGACCGCAAGCCGAAAGACTTGTCCGGCGGCCAGCGCCAGCGCGTGGCGATCGGCCGCGCCATCGTGCGCAAGCCGGAAGTGTTCCTGTTCGACGAACCGCTGTCGAATCTCGATGCCGCGCTGCGCGTGCGCATGCGCTACGAATTCGCCAAGCTGCACGAGGAATTGAAAACGACGATGGTCTATGTCACGCACGACCAGGTCGAGGCGATGACGCTGGCCGACCGCATCGTCGTGCTGTCCGCCGGCCGCATCGAGCAGGTCGGCTCGCCGCTCGAGCTCTACGAGCATCCGGACAATCTGTTCGTGGCCGGCTTCATCGGCTCGCCGCGCATGAATTTCATCCAGGCGGAAGTGATCGAGGCCAATCCCGGCTATGCCGTCGTCCGGCTGGCCGACAATGCGCTGATCCGCTGCGACGTCGATGCGTCGGCGGCCAAGCTCGGCGACAAGGTCACGCTCGGCGTGCGTCCCGAGCATTTCCTGTCGGGCATGCACAACGGCGATCACGGCAACACGATCAGGACCACGGTCACCTTCGTCGAATCGCTCGGCAGCACGACCCATGCCTATTGCGCCTTCCCCGGCGTCGAGGAAGCGCTGACCTGCGAGCTGGGCGGGCAATCGCCGCTCGGCGCCGGCGACGCCGTGACGCTCGGCATCCCGGCCGGGAAATGTTATCTGTTCGACGCCGCCGGCCGCGCCTTCCGCCGCCATGCGGCAATGCCGCGCCAGCGCGCGCAGGCCGTCGCATGAGGGCGGCCGGCATCGCGGGCGCCACGGCGCCGGGCGTCATCGCGTCGGGCATGATCGCGCTCGCCTTCTCCCTGGCGTCGGCGGCCGCGCCCGCGACCGCCGACGACAATCTCAAGCTCCTGGTCTGGATCAACGGCGACAAGGGCTACAACGGTTTGCAGAAGGTCGGCGACGGCTTCACCGCGAAGTCGGGCGTGAAGGTCGTGGTCCAGCATCCCGAAGACGCGCCTTCGAAATTCCAGGCCGCCGCCGGCGCCGGCAAGGGGCCGGACATTTTCTGCTGGCCGCACGACCGGATCGGCGAATTCGCGAAGTCCGGCCTGATCGTGCCGGTCGCGCCGAGCAAGAAGACGCGCGCCGAGATCGACGATGCCGCCTGGAAGGCCGTGGCCTATCACGGCAAGACCTGGGCGTATCCGGTCGCGATCGAGGCGATCGGCCTGATCTACAACAAGGCGCTGGTGAAGACGCCGCCGGCCGGCTTCGACGACGTGATCCGGCTCGACAAGGAACTGGCCGCCAAGGGCAAGAAAGCCTTGATCTGGGATTACAACCTGTCCTTCTTTTCCTGGCCGCTGCTGGCCGGCGCCGGCGGCTATCTGTTCGGCCGCGATTCCAAGGGGGAATACGATCCGCGCGATGTCGGCGTCAACACGCCCGGCGCGATCAAGGCCGGCGCATTGCTGCAGACGCTGGTCGACGGCGGCCATCTGCCGCGCGGCGTGAAATACTCGCAGGCCGAGGCCGCCTTCAACAACGGCAGCACCGCGATGTTCATCTCCGGCCCCTGGGCCTGGGACAACGCGCGCCGCAGCAAGATCGATTTCGGCGTGGCGCCGATTCCGAGCGTCGACGGCAAGCCGGCCAAACCCTTCGTCGGCGTGCTCGGCTGCATGATCACCGCGCCCTCCAAGGTCAAGGACATCGCGCGCGAATTCCTCGAGAACCATCTGCTGCGCGTCGAGAACCTGAAGATCGTCAACGCCGACGTGCCGCTCGGCGTGCCGGCCAACAAGGCGTTCTACAACGAGCTCGCGGCCGATCCCAACATCCGCGCCACGATGGAAAACGCGCGCCGGGGCGAGGCGCTGCCCAACATTCCCGAGGCCGGCCGCTTCTTCACGGCGGTGGATGCGGCGCTGGAAGCAATCACCAACGGCCGCCAGTCGCCCAAGGACGCGCTCGACGGCGCCGCGGCGCGCATGCTGGTCAAATAAGCAGGGGTAGTCCGATATGCATTCGATCCATTGGGAGCGCTGGCTGGCATGGTCGACGACGGCCGGCATCGGCGCCGTGTCGCTGTGGCTGGTGTTCGGCATCTATTCGGCCGGCCAGCCGCTGTGGGCGCTCGGCGTGCTCGCGCTGACGGCGCTGGCGTTCTATGTCTACCTGTCCAAGGCCAACTTCGCCTACCGCTACCTGTTTCCCGGCCTGGCCGCGATGGCGGTCTTCGTCGCCTTTCCCTTGCTGTACACGGCGCAGATCGGCTTCACCAACTATTCGTCCAACAATCTGCTGAGCCTGGAACGCGCGACCGCTTACCTGCTCGACCAGACCGAGGCCGATGAAAGCCGCGCCATGGGCTTCACGCTGCATGCGGCGGGCAAGGAATTCCGCCTGGTGCTGGCGCCGCCCCACGAGCCGGCGGAGGAGCGCGATCCGGACCGGCTGCAAGCCTTGCGCGCGCAAAGCTTCGTCTCGCCGCCGCTGGCCTTGCTGGCGGCGAAGAAGCCGGTCGAGGTCCGCATGCTGCCGCTCGGCAAGGAGACCGTGCGCATCGGCGAGCCGCTGCCGCTGATCGAGGTCCTCAAGCATCGCGACGCCCTGATGGCGGCGACGCTGGAACTGCCGGACGGCGCGCGCCTCAACTATTCGGGTGTGCGCGAATTCGCGCCGCTCAAGAAGGTCTGGCAAAGGAATGCCGACGGCTCGCTGACCCGGCTCGACGACAGCGCCGTCTACCGGCCGAACTTCGAGAGCGGCTATTTCGAGAATGCCGCCGGCGAACGCATGCAGCCCGGCTTCAAGGTCAGCATCGGCCTCGACAACTACAAGCGCATGCTGTTCGACGCCGATTTCCGCGGCCCCTTCATCAAGATCTTCGCCTGGACCGTCGTGTTCTCCGCGCTGACCGTGGTGCTGACCACCGCCGTCGGCATGACGCTCGCGGTGATGCTGAACTGGGAAGCGCTTCGCTTCCGCACCGTCTACCGCACGCTGCTGTTCCTGCCGTACGCGGTGCCGAGCTTCATTTCCATCCTGGTGTTCCGCGGCTTGTTCAACCAGAACTTCGGCGAGATCAACATGGTGCTGGACGCGCTGTTCGGCATCAAGCCGGCCTGGTTCGCCGATCCGCTGCTGGCGCAAGCCATGGTCTTGATCGTCAACACCTGGCTCGGCTATCCCTACATCATGGTGTTGTGCACCGGCTTGCTGAAGGCGGTGCCGGCCGATCTGTACGAAGCCTCGGCGATCGCGGGCGCCAAGCCGCTGACCAATTTCTTCAAGATCACGGCGCCGCTGATCATCAAGCCGCTCACGCCGCTCCTGATCTCGGTGTTCGCCTTCAACTTCAACAACTTCGTGCTGATCGCGCTGCTGACCGACGGCCGCCCGGATTTCCTCAACACCAAGCTGCCGGCCGGCACCACCGACATTCTCGTGTCCTATACCTACCGCATCGCGTTCCGCGATTCGGGCCAGAACTTCGGCCTGGCGGCGGCGATCTCGACCGTGATCTTCTTCATGGTGGCGACCATCTCGCTGGTCAACATGCGGCTGGCCAAGGTCAACGCCGACAAGAAATAAGGAACCCGACATGGCTATCGTCACCGGAAAGAACCAGCGCTGGCGCGTCTTCGCGGCCCATGCCTTCCTCTGGATCCTGATCGGCGTCATGCTGCTGCCGCTGCTGGCCGTGATCTCGATCTCGCTGCGTCCCGGCAATTTCGCGACCGGCTCGCTGATCCCGACCGAGATCAGCCTGGAGCATTGGAAGCTGGCGCTCGGCATCCCGGTGCAGACCGCCGACGGCGCCCTGATCGAGCCGCCCTTCCCGGTGCTGCGCTGGCTGTGGAACTCGATCAAGATCGCCGGCATCACGGCCTTCCTGATCGTCGCGATCTCGACCACGGCGGCCTACGCCTTCGCGCGCCTGAAATTCCGCTTCAAGTCGGTCATCCTCAACGGCATGCTGCTGCTGCAGATCTTCCCGGCCGTGCTGGCGCTGGTGGCGATCTATGCGGTCTTCGACACCATCGGCAACTACCTGCCGTGGCTCGGCATCGAGACCCATGCCGGCCTGATCGTCGCCTATCTCGGCGGCATCGCGACCCACGTCTGGACCATCCGCGGCTACTTCGAGACGATTCCGGTCGAGATCGAGGAATGCGCCAAGGTCGACGGCGCGACGCATTGGCAAGCCTTCCGCCACGTGCTGCTGCCGATGGCGGTGCCGATCCTGATGGTGGTGTTCGTGCTGGCCTTCGTCGGCATCATCATCGAGTATCCGGTCGCTTCGGTGCTGTTGCGCGAGGAGCCGAACCTGACGCTGGCGGTGGGTTCCAAGTATTACCTGCTCGAGCAGCGCTACCTGTGGGGCGATTTCGCCGCCGCCGCCGTGCTGTCCGGCCTGCCGATCACGGCCGTGTTCCTGCTGGCGCAGCGCTGGATCGTGTCGGGGCTGACGGCGGGCGGCGTCAAGGGCTGAGGCGCCCTTTCCTGCCCGGCCGAGGCCGGGCGGCCCGCGTGAACGGTCCGGCCCGGAGCCGGACCGAAACAGCCTGCTAGGGTATAATCGCCTGCGTTTTTGGCACGGCCGCACGCTCGTCGCCGGGCCGCGGCGCATGCTCTTTCCTCGTCGCCGGCCGATCCGCGGCTATTCCACCAACCCTCTATGACGCGCACTGACAACGGCGCGGATGTACGTTAATGGGCAGCATTCGCGTTACCAATCTGGGCAAGGCCTACAAGCGTTATCCCAATCATTGGTCCCGCTTGGCGGAATGGACGCTGCCGTCGAAAAAACCCCGGCATGAGCTCAAATGGGTTCTGCGGGATATCAACTTCCATATCGAGCCCGGCGAAGCCGTCGCCGTCATCGGCGTCAACGGCGCGGGCAAGAGCACGTTGCTCAAGCTCATCACCGGGACGACGCAGGCGACCACCGGCGCGGTGGACGTCAGCGGGCGCGTCGCGGCCCTGCTGGAACTCGGCATGGGTTTCCATCCCGATTTCACGGGCCGGCAAAATGCGCTGATGGCCGGACAATTGATCGGCATGCGCGTCGACGAAGTCACGGCATTGATGCCGGAAATCGAAGCGTTCGCCGAGATCGGCGACTATATCGATCAGCCGGTGCGGATTTACTCGAGCGGCATGCAGGTGCGGCTGGCGTTCAGCGTGGCGACCGCGGTGCGGCCCGACATCCTGATCGTCGATGAAGCGCTGGCCGTCGGCGACGTGTTTTTCCAGCAAAAATGTTACGAGCGAATTCGCTCCTACTGCGAGGCGGGCACGACCTTGTTGTTCGTGTCGCATGCGATGGGCACGGTGTATTCATTGTGCGACCGCGCGATCCTGCTCAATGAAGGCCGCATCGCGCTCGACGGTTCGCCGCGCGAAGTCATCGATCTCTACAACGCGCATGTGCTGCATCACCGCGACGGCCGGCACGAAAGCATGAAGATCGTGGAGAAGCTGAAGCAACCGGCCCTCGCGGAAGGCGAGGAAGCCGTCGCCGCTCCGGCCCTTGCCGACGCGCCCGCGCCGCTGGAGAATGCCGCGGTCGGATCGTTCGGCAAACCGGGGGCGCGCATTCACGCCGTCGACCTGGAGCTGCATGGACGCCCTGTGAATACGGTGATCAGCGAAAGCGAAGCGACGATTCGCGTGGAGGTGGAATTCACGGAAAGCTACGACGACCCGCATATCGGTTTCCAGATCCGGAATGCGCGCGGCGAGCCGGTGTTCATGACCAACACGTATTGCATGTACCGGACCATCGGCCCGGTACAGCGCGGCGAGCATGTGATTGCCGAGTTTTCGTTCAAGGCGGGGCTGGCGGCCGGCGATTACACGATCACGGCGGGCGTGGCGGAATCCGGCACCGGCGAAGGAGAGTTCCGCCAGACCATCACCCGTTTGCAGGATGCGCGGGCCTTCACGATCGTCCGGAACATGGATGCGATACTATGGACCGGGGTGTATAACCTGGACCCGACCTGCAAATTGCGAAGGGTGGCGCCAGGGAAGTAATGGCCCGTCTCCCGGCAGCAGACAATACTTCGTATGACAAACAACACCATCTGGCAACGCCACATCGTCGATAAAGACCTCCGGGCCGGCCTCAAGCGCCAGCGCCCTTGCCTGCTCTGGTTTACCGGCTTGAGCGGCTCCGGCAAGTCGACCATCGCCGGCCTGGTCGAGCAGCGGCTGGCGGGCATGGGCATGCATACCTACCTGCTGGACGGCGACAACATCCGGCAAGGCCTGTGCCGCGATCTCGGATTCAGCGCCGGGGATCGCGTCGAGAACATTCGCCGCATCGGCGAAGTCGCGCGATTGATGGTCGATGCCGGCCTGGTGACATTGACGGCGTTCATTTCGCCGTTCCGCTCGGATCGGGAGATGGTGCGCCGCTTGTTGCCGAACGGCGAGTTCGTCGAGGTATTCGTCGACGCGCCATTGGAAGAATGCGAACGGCGCGATCCCAAGGGTTTGTATCGCAAGGCGCGCGCCGGGCAGCTATCCGACTTCACCGGCATCGACTCGCCTTATGAAGCTCCGCTGGCGCCGGCGATCCATCTCGAGACCGCCCGCCATTCCGCGGAAGCCTGCGCGGCCCAGGTGATCGACTACTTGTCGCGCGCCGGCTTCCTGCGACACGAATGAGCGGCATTCCTGTTTTCCGCGCGCCGGCGGATCGCTCGAACGCCGGCTGAAACCATCATCGATCGCCGTTGCGGCGACTCTCCCATTGTTTTCCGATGCGATTACTTCTCACGACTTCCCATTCCTTGCTGTTGCTCGATACCGACAGCGGCAAGATCGAGACGCTGGACCGCGGCCGCGGCCTGTATTACGGGCTCGCGCAACACGGCGACCGGCTGTATGTCGCGGCCCGCAACCGCTTGGTTTCCTCGGACATCGCCCAGGCGGATGAGCGAGGCGAGATCCTGATCTTCGATACGGCGCTTCGGCCATGCGGCTCCTTGCGCGCGCCCTTTCCGCTCAGGGATCTGCACGAGATCGCGTGGTACGACCGCAAGTTATGGGCTACCGCCTCGTTCGACAACATGATCGCCATATTCGACGGCGAGCGCTGGGAGCGCTGGTATCCGCTCGGCGCCGGCACCGAAGAGCCGACGGACGTGAATCACTTCAATTCGTTCATGTTCGACGACGACAAGGTCTGGATCATGGCGCACAACCATGGCGACAGCGAATTGCTGGCGTTTGCATTGAAGACGCGGGAATTGGTGCAACGCGTCGGCCTCGGAAAGTGCGCCCACAATATCTGGCGCGAGAATGGCGAGATCCGGATCTGCTCGTCGCTGGAGGGAAAACTGTTAGGCCTGGACGGGTTCGCGCTGGAGACCGGCGGATTCCCGCGCGGCGTCGCCTTCGACGGCAACACGCGTTGCGTCGGGATTTCCGAGTACGCGGAACGGGCGGCGCGCGACTTGACGACCGGGAAGGTCATGGTCTACGACCGCGCGTGGACATTGCAGAAGGAAATCCCCCTGCCCGGCGAAGGGCTGATTCTCGATTTGCGCCCGTTGCCGGAGGGGTTCGGGCAGGGAGCGCAATCCAAGGATCGCCCGGAAACCGTGTGGTCGAAGCTGGCCCGGATTTTTTTCTAAGGAAGCAAAGCCTGCGGCCCGGCGGCAAGCCCTCCCTCCCGCAATAAAAAAACCCCGCGCCGGCGAACCGGCGCGGGACAACTCTGCAGTGATTTCGATCCGCGTGCGCTTACATCTTGTAGTTCACGCCGAACAGGATCGTGCGGCCATACTTGACGTATTCCTTCGGCAGATTGATCTTGCCCTGGGTGCCGGCCGGATCCACCGAGCGCGCGTATTCGGCATTGGTCAGGTTGTTGACCTGGAGCAGCAAGGACAAGCCCTTCGCCATGCCGCTGTTGAACTCGTAGCCGAACTGCACGTCGATGACTTTTTCCGGCTTGATGTACACGAGTTCGCGATCGGCGCCGAAACCGGAGATCTCGCCCACGAACGCCGAACGCGAGCGGCGCGCCACGCGGCCCGAGAAGCCATGCTTCTCGTAGTACAGGGTCAGGTTCGTGACTTCGCGCGACAGCCCCGGCAAGGAGATCGTCGAACCGGGCCCTTGCGGCTGGATGCTGCTTTGCGTGTCGGCATAGCTGGCGATCAGACCGAAGCCGTCGAGCATCTGGCTGAACTGGCTGAACGGCAGCGACGCGGTCAGCTCGAAGCCCTTGACGACGCCGCCTTCGCCGTTGCTCGGGGTCGAGAACTTTCCGATCGTGCCCGCCGGGTTGACGACACCGGTGAGCGGATTGACGAGACCGGCGAAGTCGTACGGCACGTCTTGCGTGTAGATGTAGGACTTCAGGTCCTTGTAGAAGTAGGCGGCGCCGACATAAGCCTTGGTGCCGAAATACTTCTCGTAGGAGATGTCGAACGCGTTGGCGCGGAACGGCTTGAGGTGCGGATTGCCGCCGTCGCCGCTCCATTGCCGGCCGGCCGGCTGGTTCTGGTCGTAGCTGTAGCTCTTGGAAGCGCGCATCTGGTCGACGCGCGCGCGCGCCATGACCTTGGCGATGCCGAGGCGGACGGTCTGATCGTTGGCCAGGCCGAACGCCAGGTTCAGGCTCGGCAGCGTATCGTTGTAGGACATGCCATCCTTGGTCGGCTTCGGATTGTTGGCATTGCCGTTGGGCAGCGCGAACGCCGTCGAGCTCTGGTCGGTGCGGACGAACTGCAGGCCGACGTTGCCGCGCACCGGCACCGAACCGAGCTCGGTATCGATGTCGGCGCGGGCATAGGCCGTGGTGACCTCTTCCTTGACGGTCCAGTTCTTGTTCCAGATATCCTTGTGCACGTTCGGCGTCAGCTTGTACAGCGTGTTGAACGCGGTCTCGATGTCATAGCTGAGCACGCCCGGCATGCCGACGAAGGAGAGCGAGGTCGGCGCGATCAGAAGACCGTTCGCCGGGGTCGGGGCGGACGTGAAGCCGCTGGAGCCGCGCGTCGAACCCTTGAGGTCGGCGAAATATTCCGGCACTTCCTTGGTCTTCTCGCGCTCGCCGTAATGCAGGCCGAAGTTGAGCTTGCTGAACCAGCCGTCCATGTCGCGCGCCGCGCTCAGCCGCAGCGCCTTCAGGTCGTCCTTGACGTTCAAATACTTGATGTAACCGTCCTGGCCCCAGCCGCCCGAGTCGTTGAGGCGGATGATGTTGGGGTCGGCATAGTTGAGGCCGGCGCCGAGCGTCGGCAGGCCGGTGTCGCGATCCCACTTGAAGGTGGTGTTGTCGCGTGTGCCGACGGTGCCGGCGTAGGTCTCGAGGATCGATTCGTTGCGCTTGGCGTGCGAATAGGACAGGTCGCCGACGAAGGTCCAGGCGCCGTTCTTCCATTCGTTGTTCCAGCCGATCGCCGACAGATCGTCGGTGCGCTTGTTCAAGTCGTTGCGCAGGACCGGCTTGATGCCGGTCCAGTTGGCGCTGACGACCATGCCGTTCTCGACCACCGCGTTGCTCATCGTGGCGCCGCCCCACGGCAGGCCGACTTCGAAACCGCGCGTCTTCTGTTCCTTGTCGAACTTCGAGTAGTACATGTCGAGCACGCTGCGGAACTCTTTGTTGGGACGCCATTCGAGCACGCCGATCAAGCCGTCGCGCACTTGCTTGGTCGAATCGACATAGGCCTTGAAGCCGCCCAGCACGCCGGTCTGGCCGCTGCTGTCGGCGGCGGTGTAACCCCAGGCCTCCCAGCGGTTCGCCTGGCTCGGCGAATCGAGGCGCGCATAACCAAGCGCGACGCCGAAGGTGCGGTCGGCGAACTGGTCGATATAGGACACGCTGAAGCGGCTGCCCGTGTCGCGCGAATCCGCATTGAGCTTGCCCATGGAATTCTTCTCGCCGCGCACGTTGACGGCGATGGTGCGCTTGCCGAAGGCCAGCGGACGGACGGTCTGCATGTCGACCGTGCCGGACAGGCCCTGGCCGACCAGGGAGGCGTCCGGCGTCTTGTAGATCACGACGGAGGAGAGCAGTTCGGAAGGATATTGATCGAATTCGACGCCGCGGTTGTCGCCGGTGGACACTTGCTCGCGGCCGTTCAACAGCGTGCCGGCGAAGTCGCCCGACATGCCGCGGATGCTGATGGTCTGCGAGCGGCCGGCGACGCGCTGCGCGGCCAAGCCGGGCAGGCGCGAGATCGATTCGGCGATGCTGGTATCCGGCAGCTTGCCGATGTCTTCCGCCGAAATCGCTTCGACGATCGACGTGGAATTCTTCTTGACCGAGATCGCGTCTTCGATACCCTTGCGGATACCGGTCACCACGACCGTGCTCGACGACGCGGCATTGCCTTGGGCCGTGGGCGCCTGCTGCGCCTGCGCGCCGCCGGCCGTCATGGACAGGAATACGGCGCAACCCGCGGCGATCGGGCTCACCTTGAATGCCAAGCGGTTCAGAGTGCTCCCGCTATCCTTCTTGTTTGATGTCTTCACTGATAGTCCCCTCTTTTTGAACAACCCAACTCCCAAATGACGCTGGCGATGCCGACGACTCGATCAATCGGGATCCATAACTACATGTTCTGGTAGAGAGTTTGTACTAAAACTAGATATCGTGTCAACCGGAAAAGAAACAAAACTTCATCAATAAAGACAAGGAGTTACGCGGTTTTTAGTGGGTATGTTGTGACTGAACCACAGTTTTTGTCACGGCTAGATGTAGGCAGACTACATTCGATTTCGAGCGAATGCTTGTTAGCGAGCAATTACTCGAGTGCGGTGAGCCGATAGGAAAGCGAGGAATGGCCGGCATGGCGGCGGGCGGAGGAGCGTGACGCGAGAGCGGGCGGAAACCACGGTCTCGTGCGCTTGCTTCGGATCGAATCAGGGAATGACAATTGCCGAAAATCGGCGGTGGCGCGGCTGGCGGGGATCGAACCCACGACCCTTGGCTTCGGAGGCCAATACTCTATCCACTGAGCTACAGCCGCTTGGAGGAATGTTGCAAGCCCTGAAGGATACCGGTTTTCGGCGTCCTCGTCCACGCAAATGCCGCTTTTGCGTTCCAAACGCTCTACTTTGCATTTATAATCAAGGGTTTTGCAAGGTCTTGCGCCGCAGCATGGAAACCCGCCGCTGCGTTCTTGCGCGACCTGCCGCCGGTTTCAGAAACTGTATCGAGGAAATAATGAGCGACGCACACAACGAGCACGAATCCGCCATCAAGACACCGAAGCAATTGATCGCCGCCGTCATTGCCGGATTCCTGGTCCCGATCATCTGTATCGTCCTGCTGGTGGAATACGTCGCGAGCGGCCAGAGCTCGGGCGCCGGTTCGTCGAGCCAGACGCCGGAGGCGATCGCCGCCCGCCTCAAGCCGGTCGGCGACGAAGGCTTCACGCTAAAGGATGTCAACGCGCCGCGGCAGCTGCAACCCGCCGCCGAGGTCTACAAAGCCGTGTGCGCCGTCTGCCATGCGACCGGCGCGGCCGGCGCTCCGAAGACCGGCGATGCCGGCGCATGGGCGGCCCGCATCGGCCAGGGTTACGACAAGCTGGTGGCGAACGCCGTCAAAGGCATCCGCGCCATGCCGGCCAAGGGCGGCAATCCCGATCTCGACGATCTCGAAGTGGCCGGCGCTGTGGTCTTCATGGCCAACCAGTCGGGCGCGAAATTCAAGGAACCCGATCTGAAAGCAGCCAAGCCGGCCGCAGAAGCAGCCAGCGCACCGGCTGCATCCGCTGCCACCAAGTAAGCTTTCTCGGGCATTCAAAAAAAGCCGACCCACGGGTCGGCTTTTTTATTGTCAACGGCCGGTCGAGGAGGGCTGCCGCGCCATGGCCTGCTGTTCGGCCACGTAGATCTCAACGCGCCGGTTGCGCGCCCGGCTGGCCGGCGTATCGTTGCTGGCGATCGGTTCGTGCGAACCGCGGCCATCGATCTGGAAGCGATTCATCGATGCGCCATGCGTGACGAGATAATCGCGCGTGCGCGCCGCCCGGTTGACCGATAGCGGGTCGTTGATCGCGTCGCTGCCGGTGCTGTCGGTGTGGCCGACGATGGTGACGACGGTATTGGGATTCGCAACCAGCGTTTGCGCGAACTTGTCGAGTATCGGCCGGAAGTCCGGCTTGATGTCGGCGCGGTTGGTATCGAACGAGATATCGGTCGGGATGTCGAGCTTGAGCCGGTTGTCGGCCGTCTGCGAGACTTGCACGCCGGTTCCTTGCGTGGCTTGCTGCATTTCCCGCTTCTGCTGTTCCATGCGCGCCGACCAGATATTGCCGATGACGGCGCCGGCCGCGCCGCCGACCGCGGCGCCAGTAGCGGTGCGCCGGCCGCCGCCCTCGCCGGTCGCCGCGCCAGCGATCGCGCCCAATCCGGCGCCGATTGCAGCGCCTGTGGCGGTGCCGCGCTGCACTTCATTCATGTTGGCGCATCCGCTCGATAGCAGGACGACGGCCAGGGAGGAAATTCCCAATTGCTTGCGCATGACGTACTCCCGTGATGTCGAAATCTTCCCTTTCGACCCATGCCGGAAAGGCAAGTTCGATTACGGGATGCAACGGGATGTAACGCGGAAGGATAGGTGCGGTTCAGCCGGCATGATCGGGGCCGCCTTCTTGCCCCCGGGATTTTTTGTTGCGCTTGAACAGGTTGACGGCGCCGGCGATCGTCGCGGCAACGGCAGCCGCGCGCAGGAATTTTCTCAGCAGCGATTTCTTCGACAATCCGGACAACGCGTTCATCGCCAGCGGTAATGCGGCTTGCCAGCCGAAGCCGCCGGCGGCCCGCCCCTTGATCATGTCGACCATGGCGGACAGCGCGAAGCCGGCGGCGCGCTTCGCCAGCGATTCGGCACGCAAACTCTGCTTCACTTCGTATAACGAAGCGGCCAGGCTGGCGCGATGCACCGCGCCCTCCGCCAGCAGCCGGCGCTTGCGCTGTGAGATCTCGGCGGGCGAATGCGGGGTATGTTGAGGCATGGAGGTCAGAACAAGACGTCGCGGTCGTTGCGCAGCTCGGCCATCGTGGCCGGCATCGACAACCGGCCCTCGGCGATCATCCTGCGCGCATAATGCAGCAAGGCAGCCGCGAGCAGCGAAAACACGAGCGCGATGATGAGCAGGATTTTCCAGCCGAGCGCGTCCCAGGCGAGATAGACGACCAGCACGGTCCAGTAGGCGACGGCAAACCAGAGCGCGACAATCGCCAGGGCGCCGATCAGCAGCAGCTTGAGCAGCGCGGCGCGTACTTCGGAGAATTCGAGCGCCGCCAGTTCGAGGCGGTTGAAGAGCAAGGCCGAGATGTCGCGCGCCACGGCCGCGATGCCATCGAACAGCCCTGGCCTGGTTTGGTTTCGTCGGTCGGCCTGCGCGCCGCCGCCCTCTTCCGTCTCCGGAGCATCCATGAAGCGGACGGCGCCTTCTTATTTGCGTGAGATCAGCAGGCCAACCAGCAGGCCGATGCCGGCCGAGATCGCCACCGCCTTCCAGGGATGTTCATGCACGAATTCGTCGGTCTCGCGCGCCACTTCCTTGCCGGTGGCGACCGCGGTCACCTGCAGCTCGTGGGCCTTGGCCGAGGCCGCCTCGAGAAGTTGCATGCCCTTGGCGCGCAACTCGTCGGCTTTCTCGCCGGTGGCCGACGCCGCTTCGCGGAACAGTTCCTGCGCGTCGCGCATCAGGGTCTTCATGTCGTTCCGTACCGTCTTGATGTTGGATGCCAGCATCGCAGTGCTCCTGTCTGTGGGTGAACCAGTCGCTAGAACGGATTACAGCAGAGGAATCATCATACTCACGGCCGCGATGCGCGGCAAGCGCGGATGCCTCGCTGTCGTATTTATCGATAACGCCGCATGATCCTGGTCAGCGTGCCGTCCTTGATGATCGACTCGATCGACTTGTCGATCTCGGCCAGCGAGACGCGCCCCTTGCGCGAGACGGCGCATTGTCCCATGTAGGTCTTCACCATCAGCGGCGGATGCAGCGACAGCGGCGGGTCGCCGAGCTTGAGGCGGTATTCGAGGAGAGTCTGGCTGGTCAGCGCATACTTGATGCGCCCCGCCGCCAGCTTGCGCAGATTGACTTCCGCGGTAGGCGCGTCTTCCCGCACCAAGCGCTTTCCCAGCACTTCTTCCAGCTCCGGGTGCACATAGCCCAGCACCGTGCCCACCGGCTGTCCCGCTACGTCGGCGAGCGAGGCCGGGCGCTTGGCGCCGCGGTCCGCGATCAGCACTTCCGCGATCGGAATGAACGGCTTGCTCCAATCGAAGCGGCCATCCAACCATTCCGGCACGTAGCTGCACAGGATGTCGGCGCCGCCGGTCTCCAACGCATTGGCGATGCGCTTCCTGGGCAAAGCCAGGAAGCGGGCGGAACGATTCGTCTTCGCCGCCAGCGCGTCGCCGATATCTTTATGAATGCCGCCGACCAGCTGCCCCTGCTCGAAGCGGGCCATCGGCATTTCCGTACCGGTGTCGACCAGGACGATCAGGTCGCGCGCCTGCGCCGCAAGCGACAACAGCAATGTCGCGCCGACGCAGCACTTGGAGAGTCGCAGCGTAATCATATTGATGCGGCACCGTTTTAACCAATCTGAATTTCCGTTTCGCATTGTTGCATGAGGGCGATAACAGGGAGGGGAATTCAACATGACGCCTCGGTCTCCAAAGAACTGGATGTTGGAGATGGAGGAATCGATCATGGAA
>DASPLX010000071.1:0-90622 GCA_035627375.1 Paucimonas sp.
GTTCTCGAGCGCATCGCCGAGCACCCCATCAACCGCATCGACGAACTGCTGCCCTGGAACGTCGCCAGTCAGCTCTCCACCATCGCGCCGACCGCATAAACGGCCTGATGCGTCAACCACGGCCGTCAGGCGACGCTTACCGCGAAGATCGGACAGCAAGCCTTGGAAATCGATTTTTTAAGCGGCGCGCTCACCAAAGTGGGATTGCTGAGCGCAAAGAAATGATCGACCGTCATCATGCATTGCCGATCAACCGGCAATGCAAAATCCTCTCGCTGGCACGCTCGACGGCCTACTACCGACCGCAAGAAGCCAGCGAGGCGGACCTGGCGCTCATGCGCCCTATCGATGAGCTTCACATGGAATTCCCATTCGCCGGCAGCAGGATGCTGCGCGACCTGCTGCGCCGGGAAGGTTTTACGGTCGGCCGCAAGCATGTAGCCTCGCTGATGAAGAAAATGGGCATTGAGGCGCTGTACCGGAAGCCCAACACGAGCCGCCGGCATGCCGCACATCCGATCTATCCGTACCTGTTGCGTGGTCTGAAGATCGAGCGGCCGAACCACGTCTGGGCTGCAGACATCACGTATATCCCGATGCGGCGTGGCTTCGTGTACCTGTTCGCGGTGATGGATTGGGCCAGCCGCAAGGTCTTGTCGTGGCGCGTGTCGAACACGTTGACGACGGATTTCTGTATTGAGGCGGTCAGCGAAGCGATCACTCGTTACGGCGTGCCGGAAATCTTCAACACCGACCAAGGCAGCCAGTTCACGAGCCTCGAATTCACACAGCTGCTCAAGAAGTACGGCATCGCCATCAGTATGGACGGCAAGGGCTGCTGGCGCGATAACGTGTTCGTCGAACGGCTATGGAAATCGATCAAGTACGAGGAGGTGTATCTGCGCGCCTACGAGAGCGTGAGCGCGGCCAAGGACGGCATTGCGCGCTATCTGGCGCTCTACAATACCCGGCGTCCGCATAGCGCGCTTGACGGCGCCACGCCGGATGCGTTTTACTTCGGTCATCTGCCCGCACTGCAGGAGGCGGCGTAGAGGGCAGGCCGGGTCGTCGACCACCGCGCCGCACGCTCTCGCCTGACACACGGGACGGCGAACGGCACCGTGGACAACCCTACATCCGCAAGGCTCCACTTATCGGCTTCAAATCTCTGTCCAATCAAACGGAGCCACCTCTCAATTCAACATTAGGTCTCAAATGAGCGATGCTGATGATTTTTATCTGCAAGTGGCCTATGCACTTTCTGGCTGCCAACTGGTTGAGCAGGAACTCAAGCTGTACATATCGGAAGCGCTTGAGTACGTGCGCAAGTGTGTCGGCAAGAGACTGCCATTCAAGATGGATGGCCAAGACTATGAAGACGCCTCGTTGGAGCGCCTCATTGAGGCATTCCGAAAATTAACGAACAATGATGCGCTTGTTGCTGAACTCAGAAAGTTCAAGACTGAACGCAACTTCCTTAGCCACAAGGGAATAGCCCATTGCCTCGATCCAATGGGTGACCTCGGTGAAATTTCAGTGACTGAATTCATGCCACGGCTGCAAGCAGTCCAAGCAGAGGCAGAACGTTTGCGTCGAGCGATCCACGAAGAGGGTGGATCTTTCAAAGGACATCTCTATTTTGGAGAATTTCCCGAGTGAGACCTAACGCTAGAAATATGGATGTCCCCCAAAAGTACAAGGGACTGATCAATACGCGTGGCATGAGGTGTACAAATTGCGCATGCAGGAACAAAACGTCCAGCAGCTGAAGGATGAGGTGGCTAACGCGCTGTCGAGGAGCAACTGAACGTCCTCATCAGATTTTGAAATTCCAAAATTGCCGCCTGAATTCGTCAGTGAACCTCCACGCCAAATGTCCTTCGTGATACCTGATGAATTCGAATACTGGCCCCACAGATTCGTCAGCAAACGGGCTGCAAACAGCGGCCTTGCCTCGCGTTTCAAGTCGCGCCATTTTCCGCCTCGCTGTGGCCTTCGTGACGCCAAACACTTCGGCCACCTGCTCGCTTGTCATAAACCCATCAACAATGCCGCGCCTTGTCCTCATGATGTGATCAAAGGGCGTCTTGTTGGCAGTCGCCCCCATCAGCGTGTACAGGAGTTGTTGGTCCTTGAGCCTGATGGTCGCCCCGTATCGCGCACCAAGTAGCTTGTTGTGGACCTTGATCGACCCGCAAATTGATAAGTCTTCCAGTTCGTAGCCCGCGATTGCATCGCACATCTGCATTGCCTTCTTCAGGCTCAGGCAAAAAAACTCTTTTTGCGGATTCACGCGGAACTCGTCAAGCATCAGGTGGGCGCGGCTTTCAGCGACTTTGACATCAGAGACTGTGACCGAGTATCGCAACTTGAAGTTTAGCGGGATGGATGACGATTTGCTTAACCCGCGTGCGCGATCATTAGGGTCTACCGTGGTTAGACCGATTTTCAGGAAATTTTGCCGCAAGGCCGGATTTTCTAGAATGTAGAGATAGCCCTTCATACTGTTTCACTCCTTCTTTGCGTCGTGAAAAGCATTTCACCTGAGTCTGGTTCAGGAGCGATTTTCGTCATTTCATCAAGGGTGTAAAAGCCAGTTCCGGCCAAGCCTGCATGGCGATGAAGTTCGCGCGCGTAGCGCAAGTCGCAGTCGACGGGAAATGCTTTGCAGCCTTGGCTTAACAGCCAAATTGTTCGCGTAATGCCGTTGGTAAAGCTGACGTAGGGGACTAGCTCTTTGCGTTCAGTTTTTCCAAACCAAAGAAATTTGTATGTGCGAACGGTCCTGTTTCCCAATCCGTGTGAAATTTCAGCGAGTGGAACCGGATTCTGGTAACCGTACGAAAATCCTTTTGCAGCGTGCGCGTACTTGTAATCTGATGGCCAAGTATCGGGGTTTCCGAAGGCCACGTCGGCGTGCGCTTCATACGGATCGTCTCGCCATAGCTGCAGGAATTTCTCCGAGTCTACAAGGACAATGCCGGAATGTTTGCGCTTGTAATCGGAGACCTCCATCGACATGAACACGGGCTCTCTATTTGGCAGTGAGACAGTGAAAATCAGGAACTGCACGCCCCACATATCCGTTTCTGTGGTGATTGAAATCATGTCGCTAGCCTTCAATGGAGGTCTATCCAATCAACTACGCCAGTTGGAGTTTCGAACCGGGACTTATGTCTGTTTTATTCAGTTCGTGAAAATGTGTCTTCAAGCAGTTAGCAATCTGCTTCAAATTGGCGTTCCGCTTCGGCGGACTCATGAGTATTAATGTAGTGTGCGATTTGCAGTCGTCCGGACAGTCCTTGGAACATGTATTGTGCATGCCTATGCCTTTGGGCAACTCCTCCCAAGTCCAACCGTTTGCCTCGCACCATTTCTTGGCACCTTCGCGTTTTTCCGAGCCACGATAAGGTTCGTTCGATACAACATAGTTTCCATCGGCGGTGCGCCAGACGCACTGATGGTCGAGTGGTGCAACGAAACGGTGATCCGGGAAGAGGGATGACCATGCCTTGGACGGACGCAGTTCGGTGGCGTCCATGAATGCAATGTTCATGCGTAGCTGCTCCATACGCATGATCGTGTTTTCAAGACTTGATCCTTTGACGTCCCAATTTTCGGGGACTCGCTTGCAGGGCTGGTAGTGCTTGGATTCGTATCGAGTCGGGATATAGGTGTGCCAGAAACTTTGAATCCGGCGGCCGGGCGCGCCGGACTGCAAGACCCAACCTGAAACGCGAACTTCGAACGCTCGCGTAATCGCCGCAGCGATAACTGGAGTCGCCGATCCGGCTGCCTTCATGAGCATCGACCAGTTAGAAAATCCGGCTTCAGTGGCGAGCTGATCAAGAGCGCCCGAATGGGTTAAGCCGGGATCGGCCTTCTTCCGCTTGGTGGCCAAGCGCTTGAGATTTGAAATTTCCTGCGTGGTGAAAGTGCGGTTCGACGCCATAACGTTCTCCAAGATCGCCGATGCATTCGCCCGCAAACACACCAGTAACGATCGTAGAAAACGATGGTCGTTTGATAGAGCGCTGTCGTAAACAACTTCGCCGTGCGGGCGTGCAGGCCAGCGTCATGGCCCTGGGCAAATTCTAGTCCAGTTTTTCCGCGAAGTCACCGCCCCCTTTTCCAATTGACCCCATCAGCCCTCCGGGATTGAAAGACGGACAGCTAATGGCTGTGTGCTTATCCGCCCATTCTGCCAATGGGAGGGGGCGCTGGTTTTGAAACGTCCGACCTAAGACCAATGCGGGAAGGTAGCCAACCGCAATATTGACTGGGATTTGTCCCTTGTGTTGGCGAAAAGACTTTCCGGCAGGATTTTCTTTGGGTGGAGCGAGAGGTGTGAAATAGCATTCAAGAAGAGGGTTATCATGCTCTCGTAGGTTCGGCCTCACTCCGCCGATGAAATCCAGGACATACTTGATGTCATCGATGGGTAGTCCGGCAAAGGGCTTCAATTCATGAGTAGGCACGAGCCCTCCGACACTGGCGAGCCGGCAGCAGTCGTAAGTAACGTTGCTCGGTCGCAATTAATGTTCCGGAGTCGCATTTTACGATCCCGTTTACACCGCCGCCGACCAGCGCCACGCCGGACGCCGTGTGGTGCGGAGCGCGATACGGACGCATCTTCCAGCGGCCGATCGAGAAGCTCCCGGCCAGCGATTGCACGGCGGCCGACTCGAGCGCCTCCTCGTCGGTCATGGAAGGCAGGATGCCGGGAAAGCGCGCCGCCAGCATCGACTTGCCGGTGCCGGGCGGACCGACCATCAGGACGCTATGGCCGCCTGCGGCGGCGACTTCGAGCGCGCGCTTGGCCTGCAGCTGGCCCTTGACGTCGGCAAAATCGGGATAGGCTGCGGAGCTCGACGTCATGGCGCCTCTGCCCGGCCGATGGCGCGCCAGGCGCGCATCGCCATCGCTGGCCGCGGCGAAATGCGCGCATACCTGGAGCAGGCTGGCGGCCGGATAGATCGCGGCGTCGGCGACCAGCGCGGCTTCGTCGGCGTTGGCCTGCGGCAGGATGAATGCGCGGCGCTTGCCGCCGGCATCGGCGGCGCGCGACATGGCATAGGTCATCGCCAGCGCGCTGCGGATCGGGCGCAGTTCGCCCGACAGCGACAGCTCGCCAGCGAATTCGTATTTGTCGAGCTCGTCGGTCCGTAGCTGTTCCGAGGCGGCAAGAATGCCGAGCGCGATCGGCAGATCGAAGCGGCCCGACTCCTTCGGCAGATCCGCCGGCGCCAGGTTGACCGTGATGCGGCGCGCGGGAAATTCGAAGCGCGCGTTCTGCAGCGCGGCGCGCACCCGGTCCTTGGACTCCTTCACTTCGGTTTCGGGCAAGCCGACGATCGTAAACGAGGGCAGGCCGTTCGCCAGGTGGACTTCGACAGTGACTTCCTGCGCTTGCATGCCGGCCAGCGCGCGGCTTTTCAGTACCGCCAGGCTCATCGCAGGCTGTTCCCTCAGGCCTTGTTCTTCAATTGCGCTTCGAGTTCCGCGACCCGCGCTTCGAGCGTCTCGAGCTTGGCGCGCGTCTTGGCCAGCACCTGCGCCTGGATATCGAATTCTTCGCGCGTGACGAGATCGAGCCTGGCGAAGCCCTGGCTCAACATGGCTTTCATGTTCTTTTCGATGTCCTTGGCAGGCGAGTTTTCGAGCACCTGGTGGATACGGGATTGCAAGTCGTCGAAGAAATTGGTCTTGTCCATGAGTATTCCTTGGTAGGCACCGGTTTGGTGCATATTCTGAAGCGGCGCACCATTTGTGCGCACGATCCCTTGGCGCACATCGGCATCAGCACGCAGTTTATTCGCTTCCCGGGCGGATTGATAGAAAAAGTGATAACGCATTGGCCAAAGAATGCCTTGGCACAAGTCGTGCTAAACGAACGGCAATACCGCAGCCTTCGGTTCATTTTCCATCTTTAAAAACACTCTCTCGGAGGGGATCGCATGAAAAAACTCGTTCTAGCTGTCGCGGTGGGCGCGGCTTTCGCCGGCAGCCTGGCGCATGCCGCAGATAAGAAGCCGGATCATGAAGTCAGCTTCAATGCGTCGCTCACGTCGGATTACCGTTATCGCGGCATTTCGCAAACACGCCTGAAGCCCGCTCTTCAAGGCGGTGCGGATTATGTCAACAATCCGACCGGATTCTACGCCGGCACCTGGGCTTCCACCATCAAATGGATCAAGGACGCCGGCGGCGACAGCAGCATCGAGTGGGATATCTACGGCGGCAAGCGCGGCGAGCTGACCAAGGATCTGGCCTATGACGTCGGCGTGCTGGCTTACGTCTACCCCTCCAATGACCTGAATCCCTCCGCCGACACGACCGAGATCTATGGCCAGCTCGGTTTCGGACCGGCCTATGTGAAGTACTCGCATTCGGTCACCAACCTGTTCGGCTTCGCCGACAGCAAGAGGAGCGGTTATCTCGACGTCGGCGCCAATCTCGAGTTGGCATCGGGGCTCGTGCTCAACCTGCACGCCGGCCATCAGAAAGTGAAGAACAACTCGGCTTTCAGCTATACCGACTGGAAGGTCGGCCTGACCAAGGATTTCGGCATCGCTTCCGGTTCGCTGGCCGTCGTCGGGACCAATGCCGACAAGGCTGCCTATGCGTCGCCGGTCAACGGCAAATTCACGGGCAAGAACGCGCTGGTACTGACCGTCACCAAAACTTTCTAACGAGGTTGTCATGAAACTGATCACTGCAATCATCAAGCCGTTCAAGCTAGACGAAGTGCGCGAGGCGCTATCGGCGATCGGCGTGCAAGGCATCACCGTCACCGAGGTCAAGGGTTTCGGCCGCCAGAAAGGCCACACCGAGCTGTACCGCGGCGCCGAATACGTCGTCGACTTCCTGCCGAAGACCAAGATCGAGGCGGCGGTCGACGATGCGATCGTCGATCGCGTGCTGGAGGCGATCGAGGGCTCCGCGCGCACCGGCAAGATCGGCGACGGCAAGATTTTCGTATACGACCTGGAGCAGGTGGTGCGTATCCGTACCGGCGAGACCGGCAACGACGCGCTCTGACGGAGGAGACACAACAATGAGAATATTCACTCGCATGATGGCGGCCGGCCTCATGGTGCTGTCGCTCGGACTGTCGCAATCGGCCCTGGCGGCCGACCAGCCGTCGGCTTCCGCCCCGGCTCCGGCCGGGACGGCCGCGCTCGCCGCCGAGGCCGCCCCTGCTGCTTCGGCGCCTGCCGTTGCGGCATCCGCGGCCGCGCCCGCCGCCGCACCGGTGCCGAACAAGGGCGACACCGCCTGGATGATGGTCGCCACCCTGCTGGTCGTCCTGATGACGGTCCCGGGCCTGGCCTTGTTCTACGGCGGCCTCGTGCGCTCCAAGAACATGCTGTCGATCCTGATGCAGGTCTTCATGATCTTCGCCCTGATCGTCGTGCTGTGGTGCATCTACGGCTACTCGCTGGCGTTCACGGAAGGCAGCGCCTTCATCGGCAAGTTCGACCGCCTGTTCCTGAACGGCATCTGGGATCCGGCCAAGGGCTTCGCGGCCGCGGCGACCTTCAGCAAGGGCGTCGTGATTCCGGAGTTCGTGTTCGTCGCCTTCCAGGCGACCTTCGCGGCCATCACTTGCGGCCTGATCGTCGGCGCCTTCGCCGAGCGCGCGAAATTCTCGGCAGTCCTGCTGTTCGTCGTGCTGTGGTTCACGTTCTCCTATCTGCCGATCGCGCACATGGTCTGGTTCTGGCCCGGCCCGGATGCGATCAAGGATGCGGCGACGCTCGAATCCGCGACCGCCGCCGCCGGCTACCTGTGGCAGAAGGGCGCGCTCGATTTCGCCGGCGGCACCGTCGTGCACATCAATGCCGCGATCGCCGGCCTGGTCGGCGCCTTCCTGATGGGCAAGCGCATCGGCTACGGCCGTGAATCGATGGCGCCGCACTCGTTGACCATGACCATGATCGGCGCATCGCTGCTGTGGGTGGGCTGGTTCGGCTTCAACGCCGGCTCGGCGCTCGAAGCCGGCGACGTCGCGGCGCTCGCCTTCGTCAACACCCTGCTCGCCACCGCCGCGGCCACCGTTTCCTGGGTATTCGGCGAATGGATGGCGAAAGGCAAGCCCTCGATGCTGGGCGCGGCTTCCGGCGCGGTGGCCGGCCTGGTGGCGGTCACCCCGGCCTGCGGCTTCGTCGGCCCGATGGGCGCGCTGGTGATCGGCCTCGCCGCCGGCCTGGTCTGCCTGTGGGGCGTCAACGGCCTGAAGCGCTTGCTCGGCGCGGACGATTCGCTCGACGTGTTCGGCGTGCACGGCGTGGGCGGCATCCTCGGCGCCCTCTTGACCGGTGTGTTCGCCGCGCCGTCGCTCGGCGGCCAGGGCATCTTCGACTATGTCGTCAACAAGATGTCGGCCGATTATTCGATCGCCGGCCAGCTGCAGACCCAGGCGACCGCCGTCATCCTGACCGTCCTGTGGTCCGGCATCGTGTCGTTCCTCGCCTACAAGCTGGTCGACCTCGTGATCGGCCTGCGCGTGCCGGAAGAGGAAGAGCGCGAAGGCCTGGACATCACGAGCCACGGCGAATCGGCGTATCACTCCTGATCTACGAGTTCTCCAAAGCCGCGGCTTCGGCGCAGGCTAACTTGCGCAGCAAGTTAAGCAACCAGAGCTGCGGCCGGAACCAAAAGTTGCCATGACCAAGCGCCTCCTGCGGGAGGCGTTTTTTCTTTGGGGCTTTAAATTCGCCGTTCCGGCCTCATCTGATTGTTTTGATAACAACAACCGGCCGGTCAATCCGCGCGATGCGGCGACGCAGTGCGACGAATCCCGCTAGAATCTGAGTCAACCTCCCTACCGCAAAAAGGTTTCCATGGTCCCGCATCTCGTCACGGCCTTGAACGGGCCGCTCCTCGATCTCGAAAAGAAAATCCTCGACGCCACGCCGGCCATCGAGCGCTGGTTCCGCCTCGAATGGATGGAGCATACGCCGCCGTTTTATTGTTCGGTCGATCTGCGCAACGCCGGCTTCAAGCTGGCGCCGGTCGATACCAACCTGTTCCCGGGCGGCTTCAACAACCTGGCGCCGGAAATGTTGCCGCTGGCGGTGCAGGCCGCGATGGCGGCAATCGAAAAATATTGTCCGGATGCCAAGAACCTGCTCCTGATTCCCGAGCGCCATACGCGCAACACCTTTTACCTGCAGAACGTCTCGCGCCTGATGCAGATCTTCCGCCAGACCGGCCTGAATGTCCGGCTCGGCACGTTGTCCGAAGACATCAAGTCGCCGACGCCGATCGAACTCCCGGACGGCAACACGATCACGCTGGAACCGCTCGAGCGCTCGCCGAACGGCCGCCGCCTCGGCCTCAAGAATTTCGATCCCTGCACCATCCTGCTCAACAACGACTTGTCGGCCGGGATACCGAAGATTCTCGAAAACCTGCCCGAGCAGAACCTGCTGCCGCCGCTGCATGCCGGCTGGGCCGTGCGTCGCAAGAGCAACCACTTCGCGGCCTATGACGAGGTGGTCAAGAAATTCGCCAAGATGGTCGATGTCGATCCGTGGATGCTCAATCCCTATTTCGGCAAGTGCGGCGAGATCAATTTCCACGAGCGCACCGGCGAGGAATGCCTGGCCGCCAACGTCGACATGCTGCTGACCAAGATCCGCAAGAAGTACAAGGAATACGGTATCAAGGAGACGCCGTTCGTGATCGTGAAGGCCGATGCCGGCACCTATGGCATGGGCATCATGACCGTGCGCGATGCCAACGAAGTGAAAGACCTCAACCGCAAGCAGCGCAACAAGATGTCGGTCGTGAAGGAAGGGCTCGAAGTCTCCGACGTCATCATCCAGGAAGGCGTGCATACCTTCGAGCGCATCAACGATGCCGTGGCCGAGCCGGTCGTCTACATGATCGACCGCTATGTGGTCGGCGGCTTCTATCGCGTCCATGCCGAACGCGGCGTCGACGAGAACCTGAACGCGCCGGGCATGCATTTCGTGCCGCTGGCATTCGCCCAGCAGCATGCCTTGCCAGACATGCAGGCCAAGCCCGGCACGGCGGCGCCGAACCGCTTCTACATGTACGGCGTGGTGGCGCGCCTAGCCCTGCTGGCGGCCTCGGTCGAGCTCGAGAAAACCGATCCGAATCCGGAAATATATTGATCAATTGCGGGACGGAGCGGGCCGCGCAGGCTTTGGCGAAGAGGTAGCCTTACCGGCCCTGGCTGCGCGCTCCGGGCTTGCCGCCCTTCTCCATCCCCAACAAATCAGAAAACATGAAAATCGCCTTCCTCGCCGATCCGCTAGCCAGCTTCAAGACCTACAAGGACTCGACCTACGCGATGATGGCCGAAGCGGCCAGGCGCGGCCATCGACTGTATGCCTTCGAGCAAGGAGACCTCGCCTTCGAGGGCGGAACGGTGGTCGCGCGGGCGACTCCCGTGACGCTGACCGGCGACGCTCATGACTGGTATCGCACCGATGCCGCCACGGTTTCCTCGCTCGCCGACTTCGATGCGGTCCTGCTGCGCAAGGATCCGCCGTTCGACATGGAATACGTCTACACGACCTACCTGCTCGAACTGGCCGAAAAGCAGGGCGCGCGCGTATTCAACCGGCCATCGTCGGTGCGCGACCACAATGAAAAGCTCGCCATCGCGCAATTCCCGCAATTCATCGCGCCGACCCTCGTCACGCGCGACGCGGCGCGGCTGCGCGCCTTCCATGCCGAGCACCGGGACGTGATCTTCAAGCCGCTCGACGGCATGGGCGGCATGGGCATCTTCCGCATCAAGGAAGACGGCCTGAATCTCGGTTCCATCATCGAGACGCTCACCCACAATGGCCGCCATACCATCATGGCGCAGCGCTTCATTCCCGAGATCGCCGACGGCGACAAGCGCGTGCTGCTGATCGGCGGCAAGGTGGTGCCGTTCTGCCTGGCGCGCATTCCGCAAGCCGGCGAGGTGCGCGGCAACCTGGCGGCCGGCGGCACCGGCGTGGCGCGGCCGATCTCCGAGCGCGACCGCGAAATCGGCGAAACCTTGAGCCCGATTCTTTTTCACCGCGGCTTGTTGCTGGTAGGATTGGACGTTATCGGTAACTACATGACGGAAATCAACATCACGAGTCCGACCTGCTTCCAGGAGATCACGCAGCAAAGCGGCTTCGATGTCGCGGCGATGTTCGTCGACGCCCTGGAAAGCGCGGTCTGACTCGATAAGGTGAGGGCGCGGCGGCGGGTCCGCCGGCCGCCGCAAAGCGATATGGTAGGCATACTTCTCATGACGCACGCGCCGCTCGGGCAGGCTTTCATCGCCGCGGTGACGCACGTATTCCGTTCCCGGCCGGACCGGCTCGAAGCCATCGACGTCGCGGCCGACCAGGATACGAACGAAGTCAAGGCGCTCGCCAGGCTGGCGATCGAACGCCTCGACGACGGTTCCGGCGTGCTCGTGATCACCGACGTCATGGGAGGGACGCCGTCGAACTGCACCCTGCCGCTGTCGATGCCGGGGCATGTCGACGTGATCGCCGGCATCAGCCTGCCGATGCTGTTGCGCGCCATTACCTATCGTAACGATACGCTCGATGTCGTCGTCGAAATGGCATTGGCGGGAGGACAGGGAGGCGCGTTGCGCGTCGATAATCGCGTGCGCATTTCGCCATGACTATTCAAACCCTATGACGAGGCGCCGGGGGCGGCATTGCGCCGGACTCGGACGACAGGATTTATGATTCAACAGGAAATCGAAATCATCAACAAGCTCGGCTTGCACGCGCGCGCATCGGCCAAGCTCACGCAACTGGCGGCGAAATACAAGAGCGAAGTCTGGATGACGCGCAACGCCCGCCGGGTCAACGCGAAATCGATCATGGGCGTCATGATGCTCGCCGCCGGCAAGGGCTCGAAAGTCACGCTTGAAATCGAGGGGGCGGATGAGAAAGAATGTTTCGAGGCGTTGGCCGGGCTGATCGGCGACAAATTCGGCGAAGGCGAATAGCAAAGAGAGACGAGACACGGATGGATCAGATGGCTTCCTTCACGCTCCACGGCATCCCGGTATCGCGCGGCATCGCAATCGGCCGCGCGCATCTGCTGGCGCCGGCGGCGCTCGACGTCAAGCACTATCTCGTTGCCGAGGAACAGATCGAAGCCGAGGTGCAACGCCTGAAGGATGCGATCGCCGCGGTCCACAAGGAATTGCAGACGCTGTGGAGCGACCTGCCGAAGGATTCTCCGGCCGAGCTCGGCGCCTTCATCGACGTGCATGCCCTGATCCTGTCGGACCCGATGATTTCCGAAGTGCCGCTCGACATCATCCGCACGCGGCGCTATAACGCGGAATGGGCGCTGGTCACCCAGATCGACGAATTGTCGGCGCAGTTCGACGACATCGGCGACGCCTATCTGCGCGAACGCAAGGCCGACATCCAGCAGGTCGGCGAGCGCGTATTGAAGGTTCTGACCGGCAGCGCGGGCGGCCTGCCCAAGACGCAGCAAAGCGAAGAAGGCGGCAACATGATCGTCGTCGCGCACGATATATCGCCGGCCGACATGCTGCAATTCCGCGACCGCGCCTTTTCCGGTTTCATCACCGACCTCGGCGGGCAGAATTCGCACACGGCGATCGTCGCCCGCAGCCTCGACATTCCGGCGGCGGTCGGCATGTACAACGCCTCGGCGCTGATCCAGCAGGACGATTGGGTCATCATCGACGGCGACGCCGGCGTCGTGATCGTCGATCCGGCGCCGAGCGTGCTCGAGCAATACCGCGAGCGCCAGTCGCGCCTGATGCGCGAACGCAAGAAGCTCGGCAAGCTGAAGAAGATGCCCACCGTCACCAAGGACGGCGTGGAAATCACCTTGCTCGCCAATATCGAATTTCCCGACGATTGCGCCGCCGCCATGGAGGCGGGCGCCAATGGCGTCGGCCTGTTCCGCTCCGAATTCCTGTTCATGGGCCGCACCGGCAACGGCGGCCGGCTGCCGTCGGAAGACGAGCAATTCGAGTCCTATCGCAAGGCGGTGGTCGCGATGAAGGGGCGCCCGGTCACGATCCGCACGCTCGATATCGGAGCCGACAAGCCGCTCGACGCCGCCGAGCAGACGGCGCTGAACCCGGCGCTCGGCTTGCGCGCGATCCGCTATTGCCTGGCCGAGCCGCAGTTGTTCCTGACGCAGTTGCGCGCCATCCTGCGCGCCTCGGCCTACGGTCCGGTCAAGCTCCTGATCCCGATGCTGGCGCATGGCTTCGAGATCGAGCAGACGCTGGCCCTGATCGAGCAGGCCAAGGCCCAGCTGCGCGACGCCAACAAGAAATTCGATCCGCTCACGCCGGTCGGCGCCATGATCGAGATTCCCGCCGCCGCATTGACGCTGCCGATGTTCGTCAAGCGCATGGATTTCCTGTCGGTCGGCACCAACGACCTGATCCAGTACACGCTCGCGATCGACCGCGTCGACCATGAAGTCGCTCACCTCTACACGCCGCTGCATCCGGCCGTCCTGTACCTGCTCGCGAACACCATCGCGCTCGGCGCCAAGGCGGACATTCCGGTCTCGGTGTGCGGCGAAATGGCCGGCGACCCGAAGCTGACGCGCCTGCTGCTCGGCATGGGCCTGCGGGAATTTTCGATGCATCCCTCGCAACTGTTGACGGTCAAGCAGGAAATCCTCAATGCCGATCTCAAGCTGCTGGCGCCGCACGTGAAAAAGATCATGCGCACCTACGATACCGCCGCGATCGCCGAGATCGTGGAGCAGATGTGCGGCGCGTAGAACTCCTCCCGGCGCGCGGGCCGGTTTGACGGCCGCATCCGGCTCCGTTATTCTTACGGAACTGCGCCGATTTGACCGGTCTTCCGACTCAGCTTGCGGGCGCGTGGGACATCCACGGGGTGTCTCGAATAAATGCGGCTAAAGCGAGCTTTGAAGATTGAAGCCCCGAATTAGCCCGACGAGCGTTTGCGCTTTCGGGCTTTTTTATTTTCCGCCTTCGGCGAATCAAGTCATGAAATCCCTCGGAATCGTCGCCCCGCACTCGATGCACTTCAAGGCGCCGCTGCAATTGCAGAGCGGCGCAGCGCTGGCGGACTACACCTTGATGTACGAAACCTACGGCACGCTCAACGCCGACCGCTCCAATGCCGTGCTGATCTGCCATGCCTTGAACGCATCGCACCATGTGGCCGGCGCGTACGTCGACGAGAAGACCGGCAAGAAGCAGTTCGGCTGGTGGGACAACATGGTCGGGCCCGGCAAGCCGGTCGATACCGATCGCTTCTTCGTCATCGGCGTCAACAACCTCGGTTCCTGCTTCGGCTCGACCGGCCCGATGCATATCAATCCGGCCACCGGCAAGCCCTACGGCGCCGACTTCCCTGTGGTGACGGTCGAGGATTGGGTGCATGCCCAGGCACGCCTGGCCGATGCGCTGGGCATCGAACAGTTCGCCGCCGTCATGGGCGGTTCGCTGGGCGGCATGCAGGCGCTGTCGTGGAGCATGCTGTATCCGCAACGGCTGCGCCATTGCGTCGTGATCGCCTCGACGCCGAAACTGTCGGCGCAGAACATCGCCTTCAACGACGTGGCGCGCCAGGCCATCCTCTCCGATCCCGATTTCCACGGCGGCCATTTCTATGAATACGGCGTGGTGCCGAAGAACGGCTTGCGCGTCGCCCGCATGGTCGGCCACATCACTTATCTGTCGGACGACGACATGGCCGAGAAATTCGGCCGCGACCTGCGCAACGGCGCTTACCAGTTCGGCTTCGGCGTCGATTTCGAGATCGAATCCTACCTGCGCTACCAGGGCGACAAGTTTTCCGAATACTTCGACGCCAATACCTATCTGCTGATCACCAAGGCGCTCGACTATTTCGATCCGGCCAAGGAATTCGGCGGCGATCTCGCCGCCGCGCTGTCGAACACGCAGGCGCAATTCCTGCTGGCGTCGTTCTCGACCGATTGGCGCTTCTCGCCGGAGCGCAGCCGCGAGATCGTGCAGGCATTGATCGCCAACCGGCGCCGCGTGACTTACGCGGAAATCGACGCGCCGCACGGCCACGATGCCTTCCTGCTCGAAGACCCGCGTTACATGAACGTGGTGCGCGCCTATTACGACAGGATCGCCCGCGAATTCGGGCCCGCCGTCTGCCGGACTTCCGCCGGGGGAGCCGAAGAGCATCGCGAGGGGGTGACGGCATGAATTTCCACGAATTGAGCCGGGTGCGCGCCGATCTCGCTTTCATCGCCCATTGGGTGAGACCCGAATCGCAGGTGCTCGACGTCGGCTGCGGCGACGGCGTGATGCTCGACTTCCTGCAAGCCGAGAAGCGCTGCCGCGGTTACGGCATCGAGATCGACGACGACCGGATCCCGGCTTGCATCGAGCGCGGCGTCGCCGTGATCCAGCAGGATATCGAGACCGGGCTCGCCATGTTCTCCGACAATGCCTTCGACATGGTGCTGTGCCTGTCGGCGCTGCAGATGGTGAAGAATGTCGAGGGCATCCTGCAGGACATCGCCCGCGTCGGCCGCGAGGCTATCGTGTCGTTCCCGAACTTCGCCTACTGGCCGCATCGGGTCGCCCTGATGCGCGGGCGCATGCCGGTGTCGAAGAGCCTGCCCTACCAGTGGTACGACACGCCCAACCTGCGGTGCGCGACGATCAAGGATTTCGCGGAACTCGCCGACGAGGTCGGGCTCGAAGTGCTCGACTGCATCGCGCTGCAGGACGGCAAGCCGGTCTCGTTCCTGCCGAACTGGCGTGGTAGCCTTGCCGTTTTCCGACTCCGTAAAAAAGCCGCCGCATGACAACGCGTATCCGGGATGCCTTCCTGCATCCTTCAGCCTGGACCATGTTCTTCTTCGGCTTCGCGTCCGGCTTGCCGTTCCTGCTGGTGGCCGGCACCTTGGCCTACTGGCTGAAGGAAAACGATATCCAGCTCAAGGACATCACCATGATCGCCAGCGCGGGCATGGCCTATTCCTTCAAGTTCCTGTGGGCGCCTCTCGTCGACCGGCTACGCCTGCCGTTGCTGGGGCGTATGGGCCAACGGCGCAGCTGGTTGTTGTTGGCGCAATTGTCTGTGATGGGGGGGCTTTTGGCGATGGCCTGGGTGACGCCGTCGCAGCTGGGCCTGTTCGTCGGCATTACCCTGCTGGTGGCGTTTGCCGGCGCCACGCTCGACATCGTCGTCGACGCTTATCGCATCGAGATCGCGCCGACCGAAGCCCAGGGAGCCCTGGTCGCCACCTATGCGCTTGGCTACCGGATTGCATTGATCGTCACCGGCGCGCTGGCGCTGGTACTGGCCGACCAGGTCGTCTGGCCCCATGTATACCGGGCGATGGCGGCTTGCATGCTGATTCCGGTGATCGTCAATCTGATGGCGCGCGAGCCGGACGTGCGGCGCGTGCATTCGCAAACCTGGATACAGGGGCTGCGCGACGGCGTAGTCGAGCCGTTCGCGGATTTCTTTCGCCGCTTTGGCGGGCAGATCGGGCTGGCGATCCTGCTCTTCATCTTACTGATCAAGATTGCCGACCAAGCCCTCATCGGCGGAATCATCGGCCCGTTCTACCTCGATCAGGGCTTTTCCAAGACCGAAATCGCCGCTGTGACGAAGGTGTATGGCATCTGGATCGGCATTGCCGGCACCTTTCTCGGTGGCGTGGCCGTGGCGCGCTGGGGTATCGAGCGCGGGTTGCTGATAGGTATGGTGCTTGCCGCACTCTCCAACTTGCTGTACCTGTTGCTGATCGGCGCCAACGGCAATGTGACGACGCTGACCGTGGTGATTTCCGGCGAAAATCTGGCGCAAGGCGTGCTCGGCACGACCGCAGTGGCCTATCTGTCGGCGCTGGTGAATCTGCGTTACACCGCGACCCAGTACGCGTTGTTCAGCTCCCTGATCAACCTGCCGGGCAAGGTGCTTGGTTTCTATTCCGGCCGCATCGTCGAGGCGGTGGGCTATGCGCCCTATTTCTGGATCACCGCCCTGGCCATCGTGCCTGCGGTCGGCCTGTATTTCTGGCTCCGGCCGCGCGTCAAACTCGACGGCGATGCCGGCGGAAGTTGAGGAAGCCTGGTACTGCCTTGCCGGCTTTGAGGTAGACTAACGCGCATTCCGGATCTCCAATACGCCAGATTTCCCAATGCGCATGCGGTCGGACTACGACAATCTCAGCGACGGACGATTTGCCAGGACGCGGCTTGCGCGAGCACTGCTGTGGCTGGCCGCGCTTGCGCTGGCATTGCAATTGGCCGGCACGGCATTCCACCAGCACGACCTCGTCGATCAGACGCCGGACTGCGTCGCCTGCTACGCCGCGTCGCATTTCGCTTCCGGCATGCCGGCCGCCGGCGCCGCGCTGCTGGCAGTCTCCCTCGCCGTTCTCTACCGGATTGCCCTGCGGCCGCTGCCTTGCCATGTGGCGCCGGCCAGCTATCTGATTCCTCCCTCCCAAGCGCCGCCTCGCTTCCCGCTCTTCGCCTGAACCGCCCGTCGCTTCGCAGCGACCGAGCCTGCTTGCGCCCGTCAACGTCCGTTCGCCATGCAGCTGGTCGTTTGCCGTCGACGGCATCCGCATGCCGCAAGTCCCGGGCGCCGGCGCCATGTCCGCGTCGTCGCGTTCCCTGTCATGTCATGTCATGTCATGACCCGGCCGGGGCTTTTCCATCGTCATCGAACAAGCAAACACCATGAAATTGCAACCTACTCTCATCGCCGCTGCCGTTCTGTCGGCGCTCGCTTCGCTTTCCTTTGCCCAAACCACCCAGCAAACCGGATCTACGGTCGTGATCACGGCCACCCCGTTCGGCGCCGGCGAGGGCGACCAGATCCTGACGCCGGCCCGCGTGCTGGCCGGCGAGGAACTTCGCAACAAGATCGGCGGCTCGCTCGGCGAGACGCTGTCCCAGGAACTCGGCGTCTCGGCCTCGGCCTTCGGCGCTGCCGCCTCGCGTCCGATCATTCGCGGCCTGGAAGGATCGCGCGTGAAGATGCTGCAGAACGGCATGGCGGTGTCGGACGTTTCCGGCTTGTCGAACGATCACGCGGTCGGGGCGGAGTCGTCCACGGCGCGCCAGATCGAGATCCTGCGCGGACCGGCCGCCCTGCTGTACGGCTCGGGCGCGATCGGCGGCCTGGTCAACGTCGTCAACGAGCGGATTCCGACCGAGCTCGCGCCCAAGCCGAGCGGCGAGATCGAGGCGCGCTACGGCACGGCCGATCGCGCCAAGGGCTTGTCGGTATCGACCGACGGCGCGCTCGGTTCGCTGGCCTTGCATGCCGACGGCAACATCCGCCGCAGCCAGGATTACAAGATTCCCGGCACGAGCGTGCTCGACGATCCGGCCGGGCCCGCCGGCCGCTTGCCGAACTCGTTCGCGCGCACCGAGACGGCCGGCTTCGGCGCTTCCTATGTCGGCGCATGGGGCCATGTCGGTGCCGCGGTCGGCATCTTGAACAATCGCTACGGCATTCCGACCGAGGAAGGTTCGCAGATCGATCTGGAGCAGACCCGCTACGATCTCGACTCCCTGGTCAGGAATCCGCTGGCCGGATTCGAGACCTTCAAGTTCAAGCTCGGCTATACCGATTACCGGCACAGCGAGCTCGACAGCGCCGGCATGCCGTTGACGAATTTCAGCAACCGCGCGCTGGAAAGCCGCTGGGAATTGGCGCACCGGCCGCTCGCCGGCTGGCGCGGAGTGTTCGGCATACAAACCGAGAACTCGCGCTTCGCGGCGCTGGCGGCGGACGGCAGCGGTCCGAGCACGGTGCCGAGGACGAAATCGACTTCGTCCGCCGCTTTCCTGGTGGAGGAACGCGAGTTCGGCGCCGTGCGCATGAATGCCGGCGCGCGTTTCGAATCCGTGAAGCGCAAACCGGAAGGCGGCGGCCATCGCTCGTTCGACCTGGTTTCCTATTCGGTCGGCGGCGCCTGGGCTTTCATGCCGGCGCACAGCGTCGGCCTCACCGCCTCGGTCGCGCAGCGTGCGCCGGTCATGGAGGAACTGTATTCCCAGGGGCCGCATGAAGCGACCGCGACCTTCGATATCGGCGACGCCGGCCTGCGCAAGGAAACCTCGCGCAATATCGAGCTGTCGTTCGGCAAGAACGCCGGCGCGGCGCGTTGGAAGGTCAACCTGTTCCAGAACAAAGTGAAGGACTTCGTGTACGGGAGGATGACGGGACAGACCTGCGACGACGAAGGCAATTGCAGCGCCGATCCCGACGGCGAGCTGCGCGAACGCGTCTTCACCCAGGCCGGAGCCACGATTCGCGGCGCGGAAGCCGAGATCAGCCACAACTGGCGCGGCGAGGGGCTGTCGCTGCGCGCATTCGCCGATACCTCGCGCGGCACCTTCGACGGCGGCGGCAATCTGCCCTTGCAGCCCACGACCCGCATCGGCGCCGAGGCCGGCTACAAGCAAGGCGCATGGCGGGCCGGCGCGTCGCTGGTGCATGCCTTGAAACAGGACCGTCTAGCCGATTTCGAGACGACCGAGACCGCGGCATACACCCAGCTCGACGCCAACCTGTCGTACACGCAGCGCTTCGGCACGCATCAGCTCACCTGGTTCGCGGTCGCCAAGAATCTGCTGAACGAAGACATCCGGCTGTCGACCTCGGTCTTGAAGGACACGGCGCCGCTGCAGGGGCGCAGCCTGGTCGTCGGCGTGCGCGCCAAGTTCTGACGCGACATGGGAACGCCGGCGATGGCGCAGTGCCATCGCCGGCATCGGCGGCGGGGAAGTTACAGCGCCCAGTCGTAGTGGATCGTGAGCGGCGCGTGATCGGAGAAGCGCTCGTCCTTGTAGATCGCGACTTCCTTTGCCTTTTCCGCGACGGCAGTGGTCGAGATGTGATAATCGATGCGCCAGCCGACGTTCTTGGCCCAGGCCTGGCCGCGATTGCTCCACCAGGTGTATTGCTCGGGACGCGTATCGACGCGGCGGAACACGTCGACCAGCCGCACCTCGTCGAACACGCGCGACAACCACGCGCGCTCTTCGGGCAGGAAGCCGGAATTCTTCTGGTTGCTTTTCCAGTTCTTCAGATCGATTTCCTTGTGCGCGATATTCCAGTCGCCGCAGATGATGACTTCGCGGCCGCTGGCGGAGAGTTCGGCCAGATGCGGCAGGAACACTTCCATGAAGCGGAATTTCGCCTGCTGCCTTTCCTCGCTCGACGAACCGGAGGGGCAATAGACGGAAATGATGGAAAGCTTGCCGAAATCGCAGCGCACATAGCGGCCCTCGGCATCGAACTCGGGACTGCCGAAGCCGGTGATGACCTGGTCCGGCTCGGTGCGGCAATAAAGGCCGACGCCCGAATAACCCTTCTTCTCCGCGTAGTGGAAATAACCGAGATAGCCGGCCGGATTGAGCAGTTCCGGCGTCATGTCGGCGGCTTGCGCCTTCAGTTCCTGGACGCAGACGGCGTCCGCCTTCTGCTTGGCCATCCATTCGAAAAAGCCTTTCTTGGAGGCGGAGCGGATACCGTTGAGGTTGGCGGAAATGATTTTCAACATGGCGGGCGGCGAGGATGACGATCAGGCCGGTAGGATAACCGATCCGCCCGCCGGCTGCCTGTTGCGGCACGGCGATAGGCCGCCGCCGGAGAACGTTTTACAATGCCGCTTAGCCTGTTCATCCTCATGTCATTTTCGCAAGCGGGACCATCTTGAGCACTTCACTTCGCCAGCAATTCATCGAATTCTCCGTTTCCGCCGGCGTGCTGCGCTTCGGCGACTTCGTCACTAAGGCCGGCCGCAATTCACCTTATTTCTTCAATGCCGGCCTGTTCAACGACGGCGCCAGCCTCGGCCGCCTGGCCGATTTCTATGCCCGGACGCTGTTCGATTCCGGCGTCGAGTTCGACATGCTGTTCGGACCCGCCTACAAGGGCATCACGCTCGCTTCCGCGACCGCCGTCGCGCTCGCCGCCCGCGGCCGCAACGTGCCGTTCGCCTATAACCGCAAGGAAGCCAAGGACCATGGCGAGGGCGGCACGATCGTCGGCGCGAAGCTGGAAGGCCGCGTCGTCATCATCGACGACGTGATCTCGGCCGGCACCTCGGTGCGCGAATCGGTCGACATGATCCGTGCCGCCGGCGCAACACCGTGCGCCGTGCTGATCGCGCTCGATCGCATGGAGCGTTCGGGTAAGGACGGCGCGCTGTCGCCGTTGTCGGCGGTGCAGGAGGTCGGCCGGAATTACGGCATGCCGGTGGTTTCGATTGCCAACCTGAACGATTTGTTCGACTATATTTCGACTGCGGGGGCCGACCCGCGACTGGCTCAGTACAAGGATGCCGTTGCCGCTTACCGCAGCAGATACGGCGTCGCGTGACGCAAAGCTCCCTCGGAGGGGGCATGTTTTCCGGAGGGCGAGATGAAATTTGCCGCAACAGCCGCCATATGTGCCGCCGCATTGCTGCCGGGGCTCTCGCAGGCGCAGATTTATATGTGCAAGGATGCGTCCGGCCGCACCATCACTTCCGACCGTCCGATACCGGAATGCGCCGACCGCTCCATCCGCGAATACGGCAAGAGCGGCACCTTCAAGCGCGACATTCCCCCGCCCCTGACGGCCGAGGAAAAGGAAAAGCAGAAGCAGGAAGAGGAAAGGAAGAAAGCCCAGGATGCGGCGGCGAAGGAACAGAAGCGCGCCGACAACGCGATCCTGGCGCGCTATCGCAGCGAAGCCGACATCGAAACCGCGCGCAAGCGCGCGCTGAGCAATGTCGAGGAACAGAAGAAGCGCGAAGCCGCGACGCTGGCCAACGCGGAAGCCCATTTGAAAAAGGTGCAGGCCGACATCGATGCGCGCAAGGCGAAACAGGAGAAGCCGCCGGGCGATCAGAACCGGACGCTCGACGATGCGCAACGCAGCGTCGACGACAGCAAGAAGCGGATGCAAGATCAGGATGCCGAGATCGCCGGCATCAATGCGAAATTCGATGCGACCCTCAAGCGCTTCCGGGAACTGAACACCGGCAACGCGGCGAAATAGTCCGGCGCCGCTCGAACCGCGCGCCGCTCAATCGGCGCGCGGTTCCGTGATCTTGAGGCCGAGATACGTGCCGCCGCTGATTCCCAGCAATGCCAGCAGGCTTTCGTCGAAGGTCGGCATCGCCAGCACCTGGTATACCTGGACTACGAAGATGATTCCCAGCACGAAAGTCCAGGCCGCGACCTGGAAGCGATGGAAGCTCACGCCGCCGGCGTCGCTCAGGATGTCGATCCACCAATAGCTTGAGGTCGGCGGCGGCGCCGCCGCCGGAGCCGCCACGGGTGCCGCGCCGGGTGCCGCCGCCGGCGCTCCGGGCGGCCGCGACCTGCCGGCGTCGATGGTGGCGGAACCGATGGCGGTGGCGGCGCTGATCCCGAGCAAACCGAGCACGGTGCCGGTGATGGTCGTACCGTAGTCGCCGGTGATCAGGCCGATGAAAAGATACGATGCCAGCACCAGGAAGAACCACCATGCCGCCTGCACTCGCGCCAGGCTGTACGGCTTGCGCCGGCCGGCGCCCGGCTCCCTCCCGCTGTCGCGCAATAGATCGCTCTTGACCGCCAGGGCAAGAAAACAGGCCACCAGAAGACTGAAGATCAGCGTCCAGGCGATGAACCATCCGCGCGGAATCACGTCCAGCTGGATCGATGCCTTCGATTCGACCGGCCATTCGTCTTCGAGGCCGACGCTGACCGGGGTTGGGCGCGGGTCCCAGCGCGGACGTCCGAGCAGATGGGTCCAGGTCTCGCGCGACTGCTCGGTGCGTTGCAGGGGAAAGATCAGGAACGGTTTGCTCGGATCGGTCGGCGGGAACGGCGTGACGTCGGTGACCGGCCTGCCGTCGAGGAAAAGCACGATCTTCTTCCGGGGCGATCCGCATTGGGCGCGCGCCAACAAGCGCGGCAGATTGCGAATCTCGAGACTGAGTTCGTTGCGCAGATGAACGCGCGGCACCGCCGCGGGGTCTCCTCTCGTGAATACCCGGACCACCTCGACCGTGCCGTACTCCTCCGGCGTCGGGCAGGCTGGCGCAGTCTGCGCCCAAGCCGATTGCAAGCATGCAAACAGCAACACCAGGACGAGCGTCAGGCGACGATATGCGACAGCCAGGTTGTGCGCAATGACCTTGTTCATGGGCGGTTTCTTTCCGCAAGGAAGACCAGCATGAACCGACAGCGGCAGTATTCATATTTATCCTTGCTGCCGTGGGGGCTTTGACGGCGCGCAATCGCGCTGCATTCGGGAGCATAGGGAAAAAAAGGCGGATCGTCGTCCGCCTTCTTTTGATGAGGGAAGAACCCGAATGATCGAGTACCGCCGTTCGCGTCAACCGGCCAGTTTCTTCTTCAGCAACTCGTTCAACTGCGCCGGATTGGCCTTGCCCTTGGTCGCTTTCATCGCCTGGCCGATCAATGCGTTGAACGCCTTTTCCTTGCCGGCGCGGAATTCCTCGACCGACTTGGCATTGGCGGCCAGCACTTCATCGATGATCTTCTCGAGCGCGCCGGCGTCGGAAATCTGCTTCAAGCCCTTCGACTCGATGATGTCGTCGGCCAGCGCCGGTTGGTCGGATTTCGCTTCCCACATCGCGCCGAACACTTCCTTGGCGATCTTGTTGGAGATCGTGCCGTCGGCGATCCGCTGCAGGAGCAGCGCCAGTTGGGCGGCGGAGACCGGCGCGGCGGCGATGTCGACGCCTTCGCGGTTGAGCGTGGACGAGACGTCGCCCATCATCCAGTTGGCGGCCGGCTTGGCCTGTTCGCGGCCGGCGGCGGCGACCACCGCCTCGAAGTAGGCGGCCATCGCCTTCGACTGCGTCAGCACCGTCGCGTCGTATTCCGGCAAGCCGTAATCGCGCACGAAACGCTCGCGCATCGCCCCCGGCAATTCCGGCAGCTGCGCCTTGACGCGTTCGATCCAGTCGTCGGCGATCACCAGCGGCGGCAGGTCGGGGTCGGGGAAATAGCGGTAATCGTGCGCCTCTTCCTTGCTGCGCATCTCGCGCGTTTCCTTGCGGTCCGGATCGTACAGGCGGGTCGCCTGCACCACCTTGCCGCCGTCCTCGATCAATTCGATCTGGCGCCGCACTTCGTAGTTGATCGCCTCTTCCAAAAACTTAAACGAGTTCAGGTTCTTGATCTCGCAACGGGTGCCGTACTCCTTCTGGCCGACCGGGCGCACCGAGACGTTGGCGTCGCAGCGGAACGAGCCTTCCTGCATGTTGCCGTCGCAGATGCCGAGCCAGACCACGAGCGAGTGCAGCGCCTTGGCGTAGGCGACCGCCTCGGCGGCGCTGCGCATGTCGGGTTCCGTCACAATCTCGAGCAGCGGCGTGCCGGCGCGGTTGAGATCGATGCCGCTCATGCCGTGGTAATCCTCGTGCAGCGACTTGCCGGCGTCTTCCTCGAGATGGGCGCGCGTCAGGTTCACCGTCTTCAGCTCGGCCTTGCCGTCTTTCTCGACGACGAAGGAGAGCGAGCCGCCCTGCACCACCGGAATCTCGTATTGGCTGATCTGGTAACCCTTGGGCAGGTCGGGATAGAAATAATTCTTGCGCGCGAAAATAGACTGCGGCGCGATCTTCGCGCCGACCGCGAGGCCGAACTGGATCGCGCGCTCCACGGCGCCCTTGTTCATGGCCGGCAGCACGCCCGGCAAGGCCAGGTCGACCGGGCAGGCCTGCGTGTTCGGTTCGGCGCCGAAGCGCGTCGCCGCGCCGCTGAAGATCTTCGATTGGGTCGTGAGTTGCACGTGCGTCTCAAAACCGATGACTACTTCCCATTGCATAAATCGCCTCTTGTTATGGAATGTCGAGAACCGAGCGGCGCGCGGCCAAGCCCTATTCCCGATGATTCAATCTTCGTACTTGCAAGCGCCGGTCTTCAGGTTGACCGAGAGCTCGGAAAAATTCCGGCGCGACCCGCACAGCGCCGGACAGCTCGGCTTGATGCGCAGCGCATCGCCGTCGCGCAGCAGCCGTATCGTGCAGTTCGCGCCGGTCATGAAATCGTAGCCGCGGTGCGCGCGCGCCTTGGCGGCGTTCAGCAGGTTGATGCGCCAGCCGGATTTCTGACCGTCGCCGATCACTTCGGCCCACAAGCCGTCGTCCTCATCGACGCTGCAATCGAAGCCGTGGGTGCTGCGAAACAGCGAGGATTCCCAGCGGAACCCGTCGATGCGACTGCCGTTCAGGCGGATTTCGCCGTTATCCGCGTACATCACGCGCTCGCCGCCGTCGTCGCCCGGCGCGCTGCAGGAGAACTTCACATCGAGCTGCTGCGCGGAAGCGGCCTGGATCGAACCCAGGCCGCCCAACAGCAGCAACGGTGCGACGTGGCGAAGCGCTTTCATCGTCCTTATCCGCTTACGCGCCTTCCGGCGTGCGACGATGCCAATCGGTCGCCTGCTGGAAACGGTGGGCGACGTTCAAGAGCTTCGCTTCGCAGAAGTAATTGCCGATGATCTGCAGGCCGACCGGACGCTTGCCGTTCTTCTCGCCCTGGCCGAAGCCGCAAGGGATCGACATGCCGGGCAGGCCGGCCAGGCTGGTCGACAGCGTGAAGATGTCGGCCAGGTAGTTGGCCAGCGGATCGTCGGCCTTGGCTCCGATGTCCCAGGCCACCGTCGGCGCCACCGGTCCCATGATGACGTCGCATTGCTGGAAGGCGCGCTGGAAGTCGTCGGCGATCAGACGGCGGATCTTCTGCGCCTGCAGGTAGTAGGCGTCGTAATAGCCGTGCGACAGCACATAGGTGCCGACCAGGATGCGACGCTTGACTTCGTCGCCGAAGCCCTCGGCGCGCGTCTTGCGGTACATGTCGGCCAGATCCTTGTATTCCTTGGCGCGATGGCCGTAGCGCACGCCGTCGAAGCGCGACAGGTTGGACGAGGCTTCGGCCGGCGCGATGATGTAGTAGACAGGGATCGACAGCTCGGTCTTCGGCAGCGAGATGTCGACCAGCGTGGCGCCGAGCTTTTCGTACTCCCGCAACGCGGCGCGTATGGCTTGTTCGACGTCGGGCGCGAGGCCGGCGCCGAAGTATTCGCGCGGTATTCCGATCTTCAGGCCTTGCAGGCTCTGGCCCAAGTCGCGCGTGAAATCCTCGGCCGGGCGCTCGATGCAGGTCGAATCGCGCTCGTCGAAGCCGGCCATGGCGTTGAGCAGCAGGCCGCAGTCTTCCGCGGTCTGCGCCATCGGGCCGGCCTGGTCGAGCGAGGAGGCAAAAGCGATCATGCCGAAGCGGGAGGCGCGGCCGTAGGTCGGCTTGATGCCGGTGATGCCGCACAGCGACGCCGGTTGGCGGATCGAGCCGCCGGTGTCGGTCGCGGTCGCGGCCGGCGCCAGGCGCGCCGCGATGGCGGCGGCGGAACCGCCGGACGAGCCGCCCGGGATCGCGTTCTTGTCCCACGGGTTCTTCACCGGTCCGAAGGCCGAGTTCTCGTTCGAGGAACCCATGGCGAATTCGTCGCAATTCAATTTGCCGAGCGTGACCATGCCAGCGCGATTGAGCCGTTCGACGACGGTCGCATCGAAGGGGCTGACGTAGCCCGCGAGCATCTTCGAGCCGGCGGTCGAGCGCCAGCCGCGCGTGACGAAAATATCCTTGTGCGCGATCGGCACGCCGGTCAGCGGCGTGGTGTCGTTACTGGCGATGCGCTGGTCGGCTGCCTTCGCCTGCTGCATTGTCAGGTCGGCATCGACATGCAGGAAGGCATTGAGATCGCTGTGCGCGATACGCGCCAGATAGCTTTGCGCCAATTCGGTCGCGGAGATTTGCTTGGCGTGCAAGAGCGCCGACAGTTCTTTGATGGTCTTGGTATGCATGGGTCGTGGTGGCATTCGGTGGCGTGCGGCAATGCTTGCCGTGCGTATCGTGCGTATATGGGGCGACGATTACTCGATCACCTTGGGCACGAGGTACAGGCCGTCCTGCGTGGCCGGGGCGACGCGCTGGTAATCGTCGCGCCGGTCCGGCTCCGTCACGGCATCTTCGCGCAGGCGCAAGGCCAGGTCGGATTGGATCGCGGCGATCGGGTGATTGAGAGGTTCGACGCCGGCGGTATCGACGGCGTTCATCTGTTCGACGATCGCGAAAAAGTCGTTGAGCTTGGCGAGCGTGCTTTCGGCCTGGCCTTCGGTGATGTCGAGTTGCGCAAGCTGCGCCAGGCGTTTGACGTCGGAGAGGTTGAGTGACATGGTCGGGTCGTGTGGCTGGTGTTTTTAAAAGCGCAACGGTGTGCGCCGGGGCCGATGAAACCTTGGCAAAACGCCGCGATCAGGCGGGATTCGCCGTGTATTTTTGGGGTTTCCGGCTACAAATTTCGGATAAATTATAAGGTAGAATGTCGGGCTAATGCGTTATAGCCAGCGCTCGTAAATCCGACCTGACTGGCTATCGTCGGCTGCCTCGTGCGAGCAGCCGCGGCGAAAAGAATGAACGAGTTGCGGGACGGGCGGCCATCTTTGCTTGGCGCTGTCCCTCAATTTTTATGGTGACCTAGCAGAAAAGAATTTTATGTTTGGATTTCTACGCAGTTATTTCTCCAACGACCTGGCGATCGACCTGGGCACCGCGAACACGCTGATCTACGTGCGCGGCCTGGGCATCGTGCTCGATGAGCCGTCCGTCGTGGCGATCCGCCAGCAAGGCGGCCCGAACGGCAAGAAGACGATCCAGGCGGTCGGCAAGGAAGCCAAACAGATGCTCGGCAAGGTGCCCGGCAACATCGAGGCGATCCGCCCGATGAAGGACGGCGTGATCGCCGATTTCACCGTCACCGAGCAGATGCTCAAGCAATTCATCCGCATGGTGCACGACTCCAAGCTGTTCAAGCCGAGCCCGCGCATCATCATCTGCGTGCCCTGCGGCTCGACCCAGGTCGAACGCCGCGCGATCCGCGAATCGGCGCTCGGCGCCGGCGCCTCCCAGGTCTACCTGATCGAGGAGCCGATGGCGGCGGCGATCGGCGCCGGCCTGCCGGTGTCGGAAGCGACCGGCTCGATGGTGGTCGACATCGGCGGCGGCACCACGGAAGTCGGCATCATCTCGCTCGGCGGCATGGTCTACAAGGGCTCGGTGCGCGTCGGCGGCGACAAGTTCGACGAAGCCATCGTCAACTACATCCGCCGCAATTACGGCATGCTGATCGGCGAGCAGACGGCCGAAGCGATCAAGAAGGAAATCGGTTCCGCCTTCCCGGGTTCCGAGGTCAAGGAAATGGAAGTCAAGGGCCGCAACCTGTCCGAAGGCATTCCGCGTTCGTTCACGATCTCGTCCAACGAGATCCTCGAAGCGTTGACCGACCCGCTCAACAACATCGTCTCGGCCGTCAAGAACGCGCTCGAGCAGACGCCGCCGGAGCTCGGCGCCGACATCGCCGAAAAAGGCATGATGCTGACCGGCGGCGGCGCGCTGCTGCGCGATCTCGACCGCCTGCTGATGGAAGAGACCGGCCTGCCTGTCATCGTCGCCGAAGATCCGCTGACCTGCGTGGTGCGCGGCTCCGGCATGGCGCTCGAACGCATGGACAAGCTCGGCTCCATCTTCTCCTACGAATAATCGAAACATGCCCGCAGGGCAGCAGCCATATCTGACGGTCATCCTCGCCGGTGCGCGGATGGCCGTTGTTCATCGGGAAGCCAGGTAACGTCTCGGCAATGGAATACAGCCCGCCGCCACTCTTCAAGCAAGGCGCATCGGCGCGCGCCAAGGTGACGCTGTTCGCGCTGATCTCGATCGGCCTGTTGTTCGCCGATTCGCGCCTGCATGCGCTCACGGTGGTGCGCCAGGCGGTCGGCACCGCACTGTATCCGTTGCAGGTCATGGCGCTGTGGCCGCGCGACGCGGCTTACGCGGTCGGCGACTATTTCGTCTCCCTGACGGCGCTCGAACGCGAGAACAAGAAGCTCAGGGAGCAGCAGATCGCCAACGGCCAAACCCTACAGCAGGCGCAGCAGTTGCGTTCGGAGAACGCCCAGTTGCGCCGCCTGCTCGGTGCCAGCGAGCAGTTGCCGGTCCGGTCGTTGATGAGCGAAATCCTGTACGACGCCCGCGATGCGTTCACGCGCAAGATCGTGCTCAATCGCGGCACCCGGCACGGCGTCGCCCCGGGTCAGCCGGTCATCGACGACATCGGTGTGATCGGGCAGGTGACGCGGGTGTTTCCGTTTTCCTCCGAAGTCACCCTGCTGACCGACAAGGACCAGGCGATACCGGTCCAGGTGGTGCGCAGCGGCTTGCGCAGCGTCGCCTACGGGCGCGGCCAGTCTGGCGTGCTCGACCTGCGCTTCATGCCGGTCAATGCCGATATCCAGAAGGACGACATACTCGTGACCTCCGGCATCGACGGCGTCTATCCGCCCGGCTTGTCGGTCGCGAAAGTCGTTCAGGTGGAGCATAAGTCGAGCGACGCCTTCGCGCGCGTGCTGTGCCAGCCCATGGCCGGCATCGATCGCAATCGCCAGTTGCTGATCCTGCTGGTCGATACGGCGATGCTTCCGCGTCCGTCTCCGGAGGAATACCTGGACAAGGGCCGGTCGGGCAAGAAGCGCGCACCCGACGCCGCCAAGGAGGCGGCGCCCGCCCAGCCGGTCGCCCCGGTCCCGGCCGCACCTGCGCAGACCATGCCGAAGGAGGCCGCGAAGGAGGCTCCGAAACCGGCCGCCGACGCGGCGATCTTGCCGAAAGACGTCAGCAAGGCAACGCAGCCGGAAGCGCGGAAAGAAACGACTCCTGTTCCGGCCGCTCCGGCGGCTCAGGCCGCCCCAGCCACCCCGGCACCGGCGAAGCCGGCAGCGCCAACGAAGATGCCGACGCCATGAACCAGCCGCACTACATCCTGTTGCCGGTCAATCCGGTCTTTATCGTCTTCAGCCTGATGGCCGCCTTCGTGCTGAATCTGCTGCCTTGGGGGCAGTGGGTCGGCGTTCCGGATTTCGTCGCGCTGGCCCTGGTGTTCTGGAGCATCCACCAGCCGCGCAAGGTCGGCATCGGAATTGCCTTCCTGATGGGCTTGCTGATGGACGTGCACGACGCCTCGCTGCTCGGGCAGAATGCGCTGGCCTATACGCTGCTCTCGTATTTCGCCATCATGATCCATCGTCGCGTACTGTGGTTTCCGCTCGTGACGCAAGCCCTGCACGTGCTGCCGTTGCTGCTGCTGGCGCAAGTGGTGCAGTTGACTGTGCGATTGGTGGTGTCGGGCCGTTTTCCGGGCTGGTTCCATTTTGCCGAAAGCCTTGTTGCCGCCCTGCTGTGGCCTATCGCCACGATGATCCTGCTGGCGCCGCAGCGCCGTGCGATCGACCGGGACGAGACCAGGCCCATCTGAGGATAAGGCGGCGCGGCCGAGGTTACGCATTTGACAGCGAAGGCCATGGACGGAATGCGCGCAAACGCGCATTCTGCGCCGTTCGAGAGTATCGCCACGACGCAAGTATCGAATGACTGAATTCAAGAATACCGAACGCGAACTGCATTATTTCCGCCTGCGGCTGTCGGCGGCGGGCGTGTTCGTGTTCATCTGTTTCGGCCTGCTGTTGGCGCGCTTCCTGTGGCTGCAGGTGATCAAGCACAAGGACTACGCCTCGATGGCCGAGGAAAACCGCATCTCGGTGGTGCCGGTCGTGCCGAATCGCGGATTGATCATCGACCGCAACGGCGTCGTCCTGGCGCGCAACTTCTCCGCCTACACTCTGGAGATCACACCCTCGAAGATCCGCGGCGATCTCGATTCGCTGATCGACGAGCTGGCGACGCTGGTCGACATCCAGCCCAGGGACCGCAAGCGTTTTCGCAAGCTGCTCGAGGAATCGAAGAACTTCGAAAGCACGCCGATCCGCACCCGCCTGACCGACGAGGAGGTCGCGCGCTTCACCGCGCAGCGTTTCCGCTTCCCCGGCGTCGAAATCCAGGCCCGCCTGTTCCGCCAGTATCCGCTGGGCGAAACCGCGTCGCATGTGATCGGATACATCGGCCGCATCAATCAGCGGGAAGAGAAGATCATCGAGGAATCGGAGGACGCCGCCAACTACGCCGGCACGGAATACATCGGCAAGGAAGGCGTCGAGAAGAGCTACGAAAAATACCTGCACGGCACGACCGGTTACGAGGAAGTGGAAGTGTCGGCCGGCGGCCGCGCCGTGCGCACCTTGTCGCGCACCCCGGCGACCCCGGGCCACAACCTGATCCTGTCGATCGATATCGAATTGCAGAAGATCGTCGAGGAAGCGTTCGGCGACCGGCGCGGCGCTTTCGTCGCGATCGAGCCGGCGACCGGCGACGTGCTGGCCTACGTATCGAAGCCGACCTTCGATCCCAACCTGTTCGTGGAAGGCATTGATTCGCAGAGCTGGGATCAATTGAACAATTCGCCCAATCGCCCGCTCCTGAACCGGCCGATTTCGGGCGCCTATCCGCCCGGATCGACCTATAAGCCTTACATGGCGCTGGCCGGACTGGAGCTCGGCAAGCGCACGCCGTCGGCGGCGATTTCCGATCCCGGGTATTTTTTCTTCGGCAATCATCGCTTCAACGACGACAAGCCGGGCGGGCACGGCAGGGTCGATCTGCACCGCTCGGTCGTGGTCTCTTGCGACACGTATTACTACTATCTCGCCAACGATCTCGGCGTCGACGCGATGCATGATTTCATGAAGCCGTTCGGCTTCGGCCAGATCACGGGCATCGATCTCGAGCACGAAAAGACCGGCCTGCTGCCGTCGACGGCATGGAAGCGCAAGGCCTACCGCAAGCCGGAGCAGAAGAAATGGTACGCCGGCGAGACGATCTCTCTCGGCATCGGGCAGGGCTACAACTCGTTTACGCCGATGCAGATGGCGCATGCGATGGCAACCCTGGCCAATGACGGCGTCGTGATGAAGCCGCACCTGGTCAAGATCATCGAGCACGGCGTCACCAAGGAGCGCAAGCTGACGGTGCCGAAGGAAAGCTACCGCATTCCGTTGAAGCAGGAGAACATCGACATCGTCAAGAATGCGATGGTCGGCGTCAACCGCGAGCCGGGCGGCACCGGCGTGCAGGTGTTCGCCGGCGCCGAATACGTCGCCGGCGGCAAAACCGGCACGGCCCAGGTGGTCGCGCTCAAGAAGAACGAGAAAGGGCGTTCCGTGTACGACGCCAAGTCGATGGACGAATTCCATCGTGATCACTCGCTGTACATTGCTTTCGCGCCGGCCGACAAACCGAAGATCGCGCTGGCCTTGATCGTCGAGAATGGCGGCTTCGGTTCCGCGGCCGCCGCGCCGATCGCGCGCAAGGCGCTCGATTATTACCTGCTCGGCAAGCGGCCGGTCGACAAGAGCGTGCCGCCAGGGGCGCAGCCGGCGGCCCCCCCGAAGGCGGCGCAGGAAGCAGCCGGCGGGCCGCGGTCCGGCGCGGAAACCAGAGGAAATCCCCACTGACATGCACTATACCGAGCGACAACCGCTGTGGCCGCGCATCAAGCCGCACCTGCTGGTCTTCGACGGCACGCTGACCCTCATCATCCTGTTGATCCTGGCGGTCAGCGCGATCACGGTGTATTCGGCGTCCTACGATTTCCCCGGGCGGTTCGAAGGCCATTTCCGCAATATCCTGGTTGCCTTCGCCATCATGTGGGTGGCGGCCAACGTCTCGCCGCAGACGATGATGCGCCTGGCCGTGCCGGTCTATACGATCGGCCTCGGGCTGTTGATTGCGGTGGCGTTGTTCGGGGTGATCAAGGGCGGCTCGCGCCGCTGGATCAATGTCGGCGTCCAGATCCAACCGTCCGAGATCATGAAGATCGCGGCGCCGCTGATGCTGGCCTGGTTCTTCCAGAAGCGCGAAGGCATGATCCGTTGGACCGAATTCGTGGTCGCCGCCATCCTGCTGCTGGTGCCGGTGACGCTGATCGCCAAGCAGCCCGATCTCGGCACCGCCTTGCTGGTGACCGCCGCCGGCTTTTATGTGATCTTCCTGGCCGGCCTGTCGTGGAAGGTGATGCTCGGCTTGCTCGTCGCCGGACTGGCCAGCCTGCCGTTCGCCTGGACCATGCTGCACGATTACCAGCGCCAGCGCGTGCTGACGCTGCTCGATCCGACCGCCGATCCGCTCGGCAAGGGCTTCCATATCATCCAGTCGACCATCGCCATCGGCTCCGGCGGCCTCACCGGCAAGGGCTGGATGAAAGGTACGCAATCGCATCTGGAATTTATCCCCGAGCGCACCACCGATTTCATCTTCGCCGTCTATTCGGAAGAATTCGGCTTGATCGGCAATATCGTGTTGCTGGTGCTTTACCTGCTGCTGATCGCGCGCGGCCTCATCATCGCGGCCAATGCGCCGACATTGTTCGCGCGTCTCTTGGCCGGAACGATCACGCTCAGCTTCTTCACCTATGCCTTCGTCAACATGGGCATGGTCAGCGGCATCCTGCCGGTGGTGGGCGTGCCGCTGCCCTTCATGAGCTACGGCGGCACGGCGTTCGCGACGCTCGGCCTGGGTATCGGCATCCTGATGAGCATCCAGCGCCACCGCAAGCTGGTCCAGAGTTGACCTTGTAACAACGGCTAACAAGCGTCCACAATCCTGCGCTCTTGAGATATGCTTGCCGGCAGTTTGCAAGTTTCCAGGAGTGTCCATGCGACTGCGCATGTATTGGCCAGGGTGCCTGCTGGCCGCCGTGCTGGCAGGCTGCGGCACCGTCGGTACGGTAATCAAGACGCCGCCTCCCGCATCCGTTCAGCCGGCTCCGCCCGCGTCTCCCGCGACGGCTGCAAAAAGTCCGATCAGCGATCTTCCCGTCCTGCCGCCCGCCGGCTCCGGCCGCGGCGGCTATTACCAGGACGACGGCCCCGGCGACAATCCGCCCGCGGGCCTGATGGAAGTGCCCGACGCCGTACCGAAGATCGAGCCTTATCTGCCGCGCGCCAGCCGGCCCTACACCGTGTTCGGCAAGACCTACACGCCGATCACCGATGACCGGCCGTTCAAGCAACGCGGGGTCGGCAGCTGGTACGGCAAGAAGTTTCACGGGCAGAAAACATCGTCCGGCGAGTTGTACGACATGTACAAGATGACGGCGGCTCATCCGACGCTGCCGCTCCCTTCCTATGCGCGCGTGACGAATCTGAACAACGGCAAGCAGATCGTGGTGCGCGTCAACGACCGCGGCCCCTTTCATTCCGGCCGCATCATCGATCTGTCATATACGGCGGCATTGAAGCTCGGCTATCTCGGTCGCGGCAGCGGCCAGTTGGAGGTCGAGCGGATCTTGCCCGACGAGATCGAACGCATCGCGAGCCGCAAGAACGTGAAGCAGGATGAGCAACCGCTGTCGGCAAGGAGCAATACGCCGTCAGCCCAAAATGCGCCGTCAATCCAACATGCGCCGGCGCCGCTGCTGACGATCGACGATGCGATTGCACGCGGAGAGCAATCCGCGCCAGCTGCGGCCGAGGCGCTTGCGGTAGAAGCGCCGGTAGCGCTGACAATGACGCCGTCGCTGTCGATCGAGACGCCGGTGGTGCCGGCCCGCTCCGAGGCGGCGGCTCCGGCACAGGCGCCGGTTGCGGGCGGATTCTATTTGCAGCTCGGCGCGTTTTCGCAGGCGTCGAACGCGCAAGCGGTGCGCGGCCAGCTGCAGCGGAAATGGGCGTCCGACCTGCCGCCGATCGAAGTCGTTGAGAACGGCTTGCTTTATCGCCTCTACAGCGGGCCGTTCGCGACCCGCGCCGACGCAGCGTCGGCGGCGCAACAGTTGCTGGATGCGGGAATCCCGAAGCCGCTGATCGTGCAGCGCTGAGGTCGCCGGCGCGCGCCCGCGACGGCGTCGTACCGTGCTGGAGCGACGGCCTCTCTCTCGCCGCCGGCGAGCGCGGCTGGTCTTGCGCGGCACGCGATCGATGTTCGGTGCGAGGGCCGATTGTCCGGTGGCGCTGCACTCGTCGGCACGGCCGCGACAGCTCCCGGAATAGAAGCAGGCGACCAGCGCCAGCGCGAAAACCAGGCAGCTCCCTACGGCGGCATGCAAGCGCGCCAGTCGTGCCGGAAGAAGCGTTGCCGGCCGCAGCGTGCCGCGTCCGGCAACGGCTTGTGCGCGGAACAAGAGAGGAATGTGCATATGACCGATGCCCGAGGTGGTATTGAACGACTGACAATGTCGTTGCATTATCCATTCGGAAAGGCCGCAAGGAATCCCATGCTTATGGGAATTTTCAGACTATTAGTTTTACGCTTTTTTTCTTAATAATGGTTGAAGAGATGCACGTTTTGCGCATGCTCGTCCCGGCCTAGAGGCCGTTATGAACTCAAACAGCCTCTAGTGTTAGCGTGAACGGATCAGGATGCGTCCCGCTCCTGCTTCATGCGCAATGCCCGGTCGTAGAGCGCATTCTTCTTTTGTCCCGTGATTTGCGCCGCCAGCGCCGCGGCTTGCTTGACCGGGCATTCGGCCAACAGGATCGCGAGGATGCGTTCGGCTTCGGCATCGTCCGCGTCGGCGGCGGCCGGCGCGCCTTCGATCAGCAGGACGTATTCGCCTTTCTCGCGGTGCGCATCGGCCGCGATCCAGGCCGGCGCCTCCGCCAGCGCGCAGCGGTGGATCTCCTCGAACAGCTTGGTCAATTCGCGCGCGAACACGATGCGGCGCTGCGGGCCGAACGCGGCGAGCAAGGCATCGACGGTCTCGACGATACGATGCGGCGCCTCATACAACACGAGGGTGGCGGTCACATGCGCCAGCGCGGCGAGCGCGGCCTGGCGCTGCTTGGCCTTGGCGGGCAGGAATCCGGCGAAATGAAAGCGATCGTTGACCAGGCCGCCGACCGACAAGGCGCCGATCGCCGCCGACGCGCCCGGCACCGGCGCGACGCGGATGCCCGCCGCGCGCACGGCGTCGACGATGCGCGCGCCAGGGTCCGAGACGGCCGGCGTGCCGGCGTCGGACACGAGCGCGATCCGCTCGCCCTTGGCGAGACGGCCGATCAGTTTGCCGGCCGCTTCGCGCTCGTTGTGCTCATGGGCGGCGATCAGTGTCTTGGACAAGCCGTAGCGCGCCAGCAATTGCGCGGTATTGCGCGTGTCTTCGCAGGCGACGGCATCGGCGATGGTCAGCAGGTGCAAGGCGCGCAGCGTGATGTCGCCGATGTTTCCGATCGGCGTGGCCACCACATATAATGTCGACGCTGGATAGAGCTGCCGCGACACTTCCTGCATAAGCGAATTGGCAAGGCTGGCGGCAGGTGCGGCGGAATCGGACGGAGTCATCGGCGGGTGTGAATGAGAGGCGGCGAATGAGCGGCAGGTTGACGACGGCGTGGATGCTGGCGATCGCATTATGCGGACTATGCCCGGCATTGTGCCCTCCAGTGTATGCAAATACAACCGGCGGCGGCGCGCCGGCGCTGCGTGTGGCGCAGAACGATCTCGCCCTGCCGCCCGCGCCGGCATCGAATGCGGCGGTGCCCGAGCCGGTGCCCGCCAGGCCCATGCCGCAGGAGTCGACGCGCTCGGCCGCCGCTTCCCCTCTCGTACGCATCGCCTTGCTGCTTCCCTTGCGCTCGCCCACGCTCGGCGCCGCGGCGCAAGCGGTGCGCGCCGGTTTCGCCGCCGCTCACGAGCGCGAGACGCAAGGTGTTGCCGTCAACGTCATCGAGACCGACGGTTCGCCGCAGGATACGGTGGAGCGCTATCTCGAGGCGAGCGCCGGCAACGACATCGTGGTCGGCCCGTTGGCGCGCAGCGAATTGACCGCCGTCGCGCAAGCCGGCGCCGTGCGCAAGCCGACCATCGCGCTCGCGCAGCCCGAACCGGCCGCGAACGGCGAGACGACCTTGCCGCGCAATCTGCTGGCCATCGGTTTGTCGATCGAGGACGAAGCGCGCCAGGTGGCGCGGACGATCGCCGCCGACAAGATGGCGCAAAAGGCGCTGGTGGTATCGACCGGCGTCGCCTGGCAGCGCCGCGCCGCCAAGGCCTTCGCGGCGCAATGGCGCACGCTCGGCCTCGATGTGCAGAACTTCGAACTGGCGGTGGCCGAGGGATTTCCGACGCCGGAGAGCCTATTGCAACTGAAAAAGAAGATACAGGACGACGCGCCGCAAGCGCTGTTCGTCGCGCTCGACGCCAATCTCGCCGCGCAGGTCCGGCTGGCGATCGGCGGCGAGCTGCCGGTCTACGGCACCTCGCAATTGAACCCGCTCGGATTGGCCGACTGGTCGCTCGCGAGCGGCATGCCGGACCTGAACGGCACGCATCTGCTTGATATTCCCTGGCAATTGCAAGCCGATCATCCGGCCGTCATGACCTACCCGCGCCCGGTTGTCGCTTCCGACCAGCGGCGCAGCGCCGATCTCGAACGCCTGTACGCGCTCGGCATCGACGCCTATCGGATCGCGCGCGAGCTGTCCGCCAACAATCGGCGTTTCGAGCTCGACGGCGTAACCGGCAAGCTGTTCATCAGCTTCCTCGACGGCGCCGGCCGTTTCGAGCGCCAGGCGCAGGCGGCGGTCTACCAGGACGGCAAGGTCACGCCGCTGGCGCAGCCATGACGATACGGTGATGCGTTTGTTCGGCAAACCGGGCCGTCCGCGTACCGCGCAGCAAGCCAGCGGCGAGGCCGGGGAAGAGCGGGCGCTGGCCTATCTGCAAGAGCAGGGTTTGCTGCCGGTCGAGCGCAATTTCCGTTGCAAGGCGGGCGAGATCGATCTCATCATGCGGGAAGGCGACACGCTCGTGTTCGTCGAAGTCAGGAAGCGCGCCGATGCGCGCCACGGCGGCGCCGCGGCCAGCATCACCCCAGCCAAGCAGATGAAGCTGTTGCGCGCGGCCCAATTCTACCTGTTGCGTTTTCGGATGCCGCCGGCTTGCCGCTTCGACGTCGTCGCGATCGACGGCGACGACCTGGACTGGATCAGGAATGCGATCACCGCCTAGTGGTTCGACAGGTCCCGATTTGCCGTTTATGCCGCGGCGATCGTCTTCCAGCGCCCGGCGGACACTGGCCCAAACACTTCGTAACAAACCACGCATTGCAGCTGCACTATAATGGCCCCCACTATGGATAAACAGCACATCATCGCGCACTTCGAAGAAAGCGCGGAACTCAAGAGCAAGGCCGCCGCCCTCCTGGCGCAGCCGATTTCGGAGGCCGTGGAGCTGATGTTTACGGCTTTGTCCAATGGGAACAAGATACTGGCATGCGGCAACGGCGGTTCGGCCGCCGATTGCCAGCATTTCGCGGCCGAGCTGGTGGGCCGTTTCGAGCGCGAGCGCCTGCCCTTGCCCGCGATCGCGCTGACGACCGATACCTCGATCCTGACGGCGGTCGGCAACGATTACAGCTTCAACGATATTTTCTCGAAGCAGGTCCAAGCCTTCGGCCAGCCCGGCGACGTGCTCCTCGCGATCTCGACCTCCGGCAATTCCGGCAACGTGCTGGCGGCCGTGGAAGCGGCGCTCGAGCGCGACGTGCGGGTAGTGGCCCTGACCGGCAAGGGCGGCGGCAAGATCGGCGAAGTCCTGACCGACGCCGACGTTCACATCTGCGTGCCGCACGACCGTACGGCGCGCATCCAGGAAGTCCATCTGTTGACGATTCATTGTCTGTGCGACGGCATCGACGTCGCGTTGTTCGGAGGAGAAGCGCATGAATGAAATCCGCCCCAGGCGCCTGCTGGCGGCCGTCGCGATCTGCGGCATGACGGCGATCGGCTTGCAAGGCTGCGTCGAAATGGCGGTCGGCACCGCCGTCGTCGGCACGCTGGCCGCGACCGACCGCCGCACCTTCGGCGCCCAGACCGAGGATAAGGCGATCGTGCTCAAGGGCGAGGCGCGCGCGGCGAAAGTGGCGGGCAACGCCGGCCATGTCAACGTCGCCAGCTTCAACCGCAAGGTCTTGCTGACCGGCGAAGTCAGGGATGAGGCGATGAAGCAGGAAGTCGAGCGCGAAGTGGGCGCCATCGACGGCGTGCAAGCGGTCGTCAACGACCTCGAGATCGGCGGCGTCACGAGTCTTGCTTCGCGTTCCAACGATTCGCTGATCACCGGCAAGGTCAAGGCGTCGTTCGTCGATACCAAGGACTTGTACGCCAATTCGATCAAGGTGGTGACCGAGCGCGGCATCGTGTATCTGATGGGCCGCGTCACCCACCGCGAAGCGGATCTGGCGTCGGAAGTCGCGCGCGGCGTCTCCGGCGTGCGCAAGGTGGTCCGCGTGTTCGAATACATCTCGGAAGACGACTTGAAAAAAATGAGCGCCGCACCGCAATAGGCATCGGCGCCACGGCCCGGGGGCGCCGCCGGGCTGACGAAAATCAAGCTTTCCGCGCGCATTCGATGATCCATCTCATGGCTCTCGATGCACGGAATGTGCTCCCGAGAATCCCCTCTATTTTTCTGCCTCCGCCGGTGTTCCGCCGGCGGCCCGGCCGCCACTATGATCGTCCTTCCGCGCCGCAACTTCCTGCGGCGCTCTCATAAGGACAATCATGCGTACAAAAATATTTTCCCTGTTCCGGGTTTTCGCGCGCTGTTTTTCCATTGTGCTGGCGGCTGCGGGCTTCTTGCCGGCGAGCGCCGTCGCGCTCGATAACGTTCCCGATTACGTCCAGCGTTTCGCGCCCGAGTTGCGGTTCGATCGCGCCGCGCGAGGCTATCCGATGTCGGCCCAGACCTTCTACGAGGCGATGAAGAATTACCGCTACGGCGCGTTCCGCGTCGAGAACACCGATCGCGCGACGCTCGCCAGCGGCACCATCCCCACTTATTACCAGGTGCGTACGGTCGGCAACCAGGTGCGGATCAACTATTGGTGGTTCTACGGCTACCAGCACCCCTGCTATTCGGCGTTCGGCGAGAACTTCGGCGAGCATAACGGCGACTGGGAACACGTGACCGTCATCCTCAAGGAAGACCTGAGCGCGGTGGCGGCCGTCAGTTACTACCAGCACGGCGGCCATTACACGCGCATCGCCGGTCCGCGCGACGCGCCCTGCACGCCGGACGGCGTCGGCCGTTGCGGCGGCTCGAAGGGGTTTTCCAGTAACGGCACGCATCCGGTCGTGTATTCCGGCAAGTACGCGCACGGCTCTTACCACGATGCCAATTCCTTCACCATTCCGGGGCCGGGCGAATGCACCTACTACGGCGATTACCGCAACCCCGCCTCGAGCGCCGATTACCTGCAGACGTGGCGCAAGCTGGTCGACCTCGACGGCGCGCAAGAGAGCTGGCTGGCCGACGACCGCACGGCGACCTGGACCTGGGGGCCGGGCGGCATCAGCACTCATCCGACCCGGCGCTATCCGAACGATGCGGAACATGCATCGGCCTGCACAGGCAGCGCGATCTACGGCGTCGACGACGCGGGATGCTATCAATCGGAATGCCTGGCCGGAGACGACCAGGCGATCAGCGGGTGCATCAAGGAGTGCAAGCCGGGCTATATCAACATGGGGCTGACCTGCAACAAGAAATGGGGCTGGCCGTGGGAGTTCTACTATCGCCTGAGCGGCGACAACACTTACGGCTACGGCTATACGATACCGGCGCGCGACGCGGGTCTGAGCCGGCGCCGCGGCAGCCGGGAGGAATGGTCGCTGCCGTGACGAATTTGCACTTGGATTGACTCTCAAGTCGCCCTAATGGGTGCTATAGTAAGCCGCCTGACTCATGTCATGCGGCTTTCTTGTTTCGGACGCCGCTTCTACCGGAGGAATCATGACCGCTCTCATCATCCTGCTGGCCATTGTCCTGTTGTTGGTGTTCTGGGCCGTCGGCGCGTATAACCGCCTGGTAAGCCTGCGCAATCGCTTCAAGAATGCATTCATGCAGATCGACGTCCAGCTGAAGCGGCGCTACGACCTGATTCCGAACCTGGTCGAGACCGCGAAGGCTTACATGAAGCACGAACGCGAAGCGCTGGAAGCCGTGATCGCCGCCCGCAACGGCGCCGTGACGGCCGAGGCGAAGGCATCGACCGATCCGACCGACGCTGCCGCGGTGCAGCAACTGGCGGCGGCGGAAGGCGCCCTGAACCAGACGCTCGGCCGCCTGTTCGCCCTGTCCGAGGCCTATCCCGACCTCAAGGCCAACCAGAACATGATGCAATTGACCGAGGAGCTGACCAGCACCGAGAACCGCATCTCATTCGCGCGCCAGGCCTACAACGACAGCGTGATGGAATACAACACGGCGGCCGAGCAATTCCCGGGCTCGATCATCGCCGGCATGTTCGCCTTCAAGCCGGCCGAATTGCTGCAATCGACCGAGGCGCCCGAGGAACGCAAGGCGGTGAAGGTTTCGTTCTAGGACCGCCTCGGCCAGCGGTTCCATGAACTTCTTCGAACACCAGGAGCAGGCCCGCCGCCAGACTCGTACCCTGGTCATCCTGTTCATTCTCGCGGTGACCGCGATCGTCGTCGCGGTCAACGTCACCTTGGCGCTGGTCTGGGCCTGGACCAAGGGCGTCAACCTGCCGGGTTCGCCTTACGATTATCCGCGCTACTTCTTCCTTACCAATACGCTGATCACGCTCGGACTGATCGGCGGCGGCACGGCGCTCGAGATCTTCAACCTGCGCGACGGCGGCGACGCGGTGGCGCAGATGGCCGGCGGGCGCCTGGTGTCGCCCTCTTCGTCGGCGCCCCAGGAGCGGCGGCTGCTGAACGTCGTCGAGGAAATGGCGATCGCGTCGGGCATCGCCTGTCCGAAGGTCTACGTGCTCGACCGCGAGGATTCGATCAATGCCTTCGCGGCGGGGTACAACCCGAACGAAGCGGTGGTCGCCGTGACGCGCGGCACCCTCGAGCGCCTCGATCGCGACGAACTGCAAGGCGTGATCGGCCACGAATTCAGCCACATCCTGAACGGCGACATGCGGCTCAACGTGCGCCTGATCGGCGTCCTGTTCGGCATCCAGATGCTGGCCGGGTTCGGCCAGCACCTGATCGATTTCGCGCGCCATATCGCGCCCTCGCGCTCGCGCGACGACAAGGGGCCGCCGCTCGGGGCCATCCTGTTCGTGACCGGCGTGGCCTTGTTCGTGATCGGCTACATCGGCGTCTTCTTCGGCCGCTTGATCAAATCGGCGGTGTCGCGCCAGCGCGAATACCTGGCCGACGCCAGCGCGGTGCAGTTCACCCGCAACCGCGACGGCATCGGCGGCGCGCTGCGCAAGATCGGCGGGCTGTCGCGCACGATGCAGCTCGGCTCGCGCATCACGCATCCGAACGCGGAGCAGCTGTCGCACATGTTCCTCGGCGCGGTGAAGCCGAGCCTGTTGTCAGGATTGTTCGCCACCCATCCGCCGCTCGAAGAGCGCCTGCGCCGCATCTATGGGCGCAAGATCGACATGCTCGACGCGCCGCCGCGCAAGGAGGAGCCGGCGGCGGCCGTGCTGCCCGACATTCCGTTCGCGGCCGCGGGTTTCGCCGCGGACACCGCCGGCGCGCCGGAGGCTCCGCGGGCCGCGGCCGCATCGATCGCCTTCGGGCCGAGCGCGGAACGGCAGACGGCATTGTCGCCCCAGCTCGGCAACGCGGTGCGCGATCCGCATGCAGCCTGCGCCGTCGTCTATGCCTTGCTGCTGGAGCGCGACGCGGCGCGCGAGGCGCAATTGGCGGTGCTGAACGGCGCGCTGCCGAAGCAACTGGTCGTCTATCTCGCCGATACGATCGCCCAAATGCCGAAGAGCGCGCGCCTGCCGCTGCTCGACCTGGCGATGCCGGCCTTGCGGCTGCTGCCGCAGCATGCGCGCGACGAATTGCTGGCGACCGCCGACAGACTGATCGCCGCCGACAACCGCGTCACGCTGGCCGAGTTCGTGCTGCAGACGGTATTGCAGCGGCGCCTCGATCCGCATGCCGGACGCGCCGTGCCGGTTCGCTATGCGACGACCGCGGCGATGAAGGAAGACGCCGCCGTGCTGCTGTCGCTGGTCGCGCATCTGGCGGCGAAGAGCAACCAGGAGGCGCCGCGCGATGCTTACGCGCGCGGCGCCTCCCTGCTCGGCTTGGGGCAGGACGATCCGATCGGCGTCGCCGCGCTCGGCTTCGAACGCGTGCGCGCGGCGCTGGAGGCGGCAAACCGGTTGGCGCCGCTGGCCAAGCCGGCACTGATCAAGGCCTTGCTGGCGGCCGCGCATCGCGACGGCGAGTTGCCGCTCGATAGCGCCGACCTGTTGCGCGCGATCTGCGCGGCGATCGACGTTCCCGTGCCGGCGGTCGTGGCTTCGACCTATACCGCGCATGCATGGGCGATCGCATAGGGGCGATCGCATATCCGGCCGTTCTTCGTTGCAGCGACTCTTCCATCGAAAGGGAGGCGACATCATGAAGCGAACCGTATCGATACTGTGCGCGGTGCTTGCGCTCTGGCAGGCGCCGGCGTCGGCCGCCGATCAAAAGACCACGGCGCAACGCCTGGCCGCCAATTGCGCGAATTGCCACGGCACCAACGGCCGGACGGTGAACGGCACGCTGCCGCCGCTGGCAGGGCAGCCGGCCGGCGCCATCGTCGCGGCGCTGAAGGAATTCAAGGCAGGCACGCGCCAGGCGACCATCATGCATCAGTTGGCCAAGGGCTATAGCGACGAACAGATCGCCCTGATCGCCGATTACTTCGCCGCGCAGAAATAGGAGGCCGCCATGCAACGTCGTCGATTCATCCAGGCTTTGGGCGCCGGCGCGGCGCTCTCGACGCTCGGCGCGTGCGCCGCCGCCGGTTCGAAGGCCGGACAAAAGATAGTCGTCGTCGGCGGCGGCTACGGCGGCGCGACGGCGGCGAAGTACATCCGCCTGTGGAGCTCAGGCGCGATCGACGTCACCTTGGTCGAGCCGAATGCCGAATTCGTTTCCTGTCCGCTCTCGAATCTCGTGCTCGGCGGTTCGCGCCAACTGGCCGATCTCACCGTCGGCTATGAGCAATTGACGCGCCGGCGCGGCGTCGATGTGGTGCGCGACCGTGCACAGGCGATCGACGCCGACAAGCGCATCGTGCGCCTGGCCGGCGGCGCGACGCTGCCTTACGACCGGCTGATCCTGTCGCCCGGCGTCGACTTCCTGTGGGACATGCTGCCGGGCATGAAGAGCGGACAGGCACAGCGCAAAGTCCTGCATGCCTGGAAGGCCGGCGCGCAAACGCTGGCCCTGCGCAAGCAACTCGAGGCGATGCCCGACGGCGGCACCTATGTGATCTCGATTCCGCTGGCGCCCTACCGTTGCCCGCCCGGCCCCTACGAGCGCGCCTGCCAGGTCGCCCATTATTTTTCGCAGGCCAAGAAGAAGTCGAAAGTCCTGATCCTGGACGCCAACGAAGACGTGACATCGAAAGCCGGCTTGTTCAAGAAGGTCTGGGCCGAGCGCTACAAGGGCATCGTCGAATACCAGCCGAAGTTCGTCGCCGTCGATGTCGATGCCGCGAGCAACACCGTGATTTCCGATTTCGGCGACAAGGTGCAGGCCGCGGTGCTGAACGTCGTGCCGCCGCAGCGGGCCGGCGACATCGCCGCGCGATCCGGCCTTGCCAACATGAACAAGCGCTGGTGCGAAGTCGACTACCTGACCTTCGAATCGACGCAAGCCCAGGGCATCCACGTGATCGGCGATGCGATCCAGATCGCGCCGCTGATGCCGAAATCGGGTCACATGGCGAACCAGCACGGCAAGGTATGCGCCGCGGCGGTCATCGACTTGCTGGCCGGTCGCGCGCCCGATCCGAATCCGATGATCACCAATACCTGTTACAGCTTCGTGTCGGACAAGGACGTGATCCATGTCGCCTCGGTGCATGCCTATAACGCGGAGAAGAAAACCTATCTCACCGTGCCGGGATCGGGCGGCGTGTCGCCGGCGCCGAGCGCGCTCGAAGGCGAATACGGCATGTTCTGGGCGCGCAACATCTGGGCCGATACCTTCGGTTGAAGAGTAGCCTCTTGCGCAGTTGATATTTTTTACACTTCAGATCCACGGCTCTTCAACTGAACGCGACCAGGAGTCTTGGATATCTCGATTACTGCATCAAGAGCCGCGCTCGTCGTGAAAGCCTTGATCGCTGCCGCCATGTCCTTGCTTTTCCTGCCCCAGTCGTATTCATCCTCAAGTGGACCTGATTCGTCGGAATCAATAAGCACAAAGCACTCGTTCCCGGAGTCCCACATGATGTTGCGAACATAAATATCGCCATGCGAGAAGGGAGCCTTTTCTAAGGCGATAAGAAATTCATTGACATGGTCCGCCGGCGATTTGGAGCGATCCTTTGCTGTATTGATAAAGGATGGATCGAGTTCGTCGAGCGAGGGGTCATTGATCTTCCGTCGAAATTCACTTGTATCGCATCTCACGAAATCCTCGTTCGCGATTTTGTCGGAATACGAAGAGAATGCCTGTGTTGCATACGGAGCGTTCTGCCTGAAATTGTTGGCCGGCGTGTGTATCATCGCTGTTCTGAACGCAATTCAACCGACCCTCGACCGCAAGGGGCCGCACAGGAGGAGGCAAGATGAATCGACAACGCCGTGACGCAATGCGCATGACCACCGTTTTCAGCCTGGCGCTCGCCGCCGGATTGATCAAGACCTCCGACGCCCTGGCCGAAGAATGGAACAAGGCGGCGTTCGATACCAAGAATCTCAACGACACGATCAAGGCGCTCGGCGGCGTGTCGGCGGCGCCATCCAAGGACGTCGTGATCACCGCGCCCGATATCGCCGAGAACGGCGCCGTCGTGCCGGTGGCGGTCTCCTCCACGCTGCCGAACGTGCAGCAGATCGCGATCCTGATCGAGAAGAATCCGAATATGCTATCCGCCAACATCACGATCCCGGCCGGCACCGAACCCGCCGTCTCGACGCGCGTGAAGATGAGCCAGACCTCGAACGTGCACGCGCTCGTGAAAGCCGACGGCAAGTGGCTGATGGCGACCAAGGAAATCAAGGTAACCCTCGGCGGATGCGGCGGGTGAAGCGGGGGTTTCGCAACGCATGCGTTGCGCCCGCGGAACCGGAGCGGCTTGCAAGCCGCGACGTGGAGGAAGCGGGGGGCGGAGCAGGGAATTCGCGAAGCACTGCTTCGCGCCTGCGCAGCCGCTGCAGCTTGCAAGCTGCAGCGTGGCCCGCGGAACCGGAGCGGCTTGCAAGCCGCGACGTGGAGGAAGCGGGAACGGGGCAAGACAATAGCAGATCAAGGAGTGCATAAATGGCAGATCCGATGCGCATACGCGCGCTCGAGCAGGGCGGCGTCACCGAAGTGAAGGTCCTGATGCGGCACGACATGGAAACCGGTCAGCGCAAGGACAGCGCCGGCAAGCTGATCCCGGCGCATTTCATCCAGAATGTCATCGTCAGGCACAAGGAGCGCGTCGTGCTCGACGTGCAATTCGGCCCGGCGATCTCCAAGGACCCGTTCCTGGCATTCAAGTTCAAGGGCGGCGCCAAGGGCGACAAGGTCAGCGTGACCTGGCTCGACAACAAGGGCGACAAGCGTACCGACGAGGCGGCGATTGCCTGATATCGATGCCTTTCGCATGACACGCCGCCGCGCGTTGCGCAGGCTGGCGGGCGGCACGGCGGCGCTGGCGCTGGCCGGCACGGCGGCGCGCGCGGCCGACCGGGTCAAGGTCGTCTATCACCTTGCCGACGGGCTCGAACAAGCTTCGCGCGCCCTGGCCAACATCCGCAATCACTTGCGCGCCGAGCCGGACACGAAGATCGTCGTCGTCGCGCTCGGCGACGGCATCAAGTTCCTGCTGGACGGCGCGAAGGACCGCAACGGCCGCGCCTATGACGCGGCGGTCGGCGCGCTCGCTTCGCAGGGCGTCGAATTCCTGGTGTGCGGCAATACGCTCGAGGCGCACGGCGTGCCGGCCTCGCGCGTGCTGCTCGAAGCGAAGGTCGTGCAAGCCGGCGTGGCGGAGATCGCCCGGCTGCAGGCGAAAGAAGGTTACGTCTATCTGCGTCCGTGAACGAACGGGCCGGCAAGGAGAGAGCGAATGCGATTGAAACGGATTCCAGGACGGACGGGCATCGCGGCCGCGGCCATGTGCGCGGCTTCGGCGGCGCTGGCGCAATCGGCGGCCGACGAGATCGCGAAATACCGGCAGATGCTGGCCGACGACAATCCGGCCGAACTGGCCGAGATGAAGGGCGCCGAATTGTGGAAGACGCCGCGCGGGCCGAAAAAGGCTTCCCTCGAGCGATGCGATCTCGGCCTCGGCCCGGGCCTGGTCAAGGGCGCCTACACGCAGTTGCCGCGCTACTTCGCCGATACCGACCGCGTGCAAGACCTCGAATCGCGCCTCGTCACCTGCATGACGACGCTGCAAGGCTGGTCCGAAGCCGAGGCCAGGAAGAATCCGTTCGGCGCCAATTCCGACATGCAGGCGCTGGTCGCCTATATCGCATCGCAATCGAAGGGCATGCGGATGGCCGTGCCGATGGCGCATCCGAAGGAGCGCGAAGCCTATGCTGTCGGCAAGCGGATTTTCTTCTATCGCGCCGGCACCCACGATTTCGCCTGCGCCACCTGCCACGCGGCGCCCGACCTGCGCATCCGCCTGCAGAACCTGCCGAACCTGCTCGACAAGCAAGGTGCGCAATTGGCTTACACGACCTGGCCCGCCTATCGCGTTTCGCAAGGCGAGGTGCGCACGATGCAGCACCGGCTGTGGGACTGCTTCCGTCAGCAGCGCTTCCCGGATGCTCAATACACGTCGGAAGCGATCACGGCGCTGACGACTTACCTCGCCAAGAACGCGGACGGCGGCATCTTCAATGCGCCGGCGCTGAAACGATAAGGGAGCGGCGATGAAACGGAAAATCATTCTCGGATTGTTGGCAGGGGCCGGCGCCGCCGGCTTGATCGGTTGCGCGGCGACGGCAACGACGAGCGAGACCGACGCCGCCCGGCGCGCGGCACAAGTCTTGCGCGCCTCGTTCGCCTCCAAGGGCATGGCGTCGCTCGACCGCCTCGACCAGGACGACGTGCAGCGCCTGTGCACCGAATATGCCGAACAGGCCGTGCCGCCGGCGATCGCCGAGCGGATCCAGGCGCAGCAACTGGCATTGGTCAAGAAGCCTGCTTCCGGCAAGCTGATCGGCGACTGGAAGGCCGGAGAAAAGATCGCGCAAGAAGGGCGCGGCATGCAATTCTCCGATGCGCCCGACGGCCCGCGCGGAGGCAATTGCTACGCTTGCCATCAACTGTCGCCGCAGGAAATCTCGTTCGGCAACATCGGCCCGTCGCTGCTCGGCTACGGCAAGCTGCGCGGCAACAGCGAAGCGGTGATCGAATACACCTACAACAAGGTCTATAACTCGCAAGCCTATTCGGCTTGCTCGAACATGCCGCGCTTCGGCCACAAGCGGATACTGTCCCCGGAGCAGATCGCGGACGTGGTGGCTCTGCTGCTTGATCCGCAATCGCCGGTGAACAAATAGAAAATAGAACTCGCCTCATAAATGGACCCCGTCTATTTATCAAATGAGTTCTAGCAACGAGGAGAGAACGATGATCGATCATACCGGTGTCGTCGTCAGCGACTTCGACAAGAGCAAGAAATTCTATACGGCGGCCTTGAAGCCGATCGGCTACGGCATGTTGATGGAAATTCCCGCATCGGTGACCGGCCACGTCGATGTCGCCGGCTTCGGCGAACCGCCCAAGCCCGATTTCTGGATCAGCAAGGGCACGCCCAATGTGCCGCCGGTCCACGTGGCCTTTCGTGTCGCAAGCCGCGCGATGGTGGACGCCTTCTACCAGGCGGCGATCGAGGCGGGCGGCCGCGACAACGGCGGGCCTGGATTGCGGCCGCATTACCATCCGAATTACTACGGCGCTTTCGTGCTCGATCCCGACGGCCACAATATCGAAGCGGTCTGCCACGAAGCCTGACCGCCGAGCCGCTCGTCGCCGGCGTTATTTGTCGGGATCGAGTTGCCAGAAGCCGTCCTGCCGCTCGACTTTGGCTTGCAGCATCGCCGGCGGCAGGGAGATGTTGAATGCCGCCACGCGCTGCGGGTCGATCAACACCGTCGGCTTCTCCTGGCGCAGGATGGGCAGGATGTCCGGCTTGGTGCGTCGCTTGAGGATCTTGGCGGCTTGCACGCCCGACAGCTTGCCGACCGCGCGGAAATCGGCGCCGGCATAGAGCACCGCGCCCGGCATGCGGAACAATGCGAAGGAAACGACCGGAATATGATGCTCCGTGCTGAAGTCGTTCAAGTCGATCGCCGGCTCCAGCTTGCGCAAGCCGTAATAGGTGTCGAGCGGCACCGCGAACATCTGCACGCCGTTGCCGTGGCCGACCAATTCCTTGAGCAAGGGGATGATGCTGTCGCGCTTGTTGACCTGTCTCGCATCGATCGCCACGCCGATGTCGCGGGCGTTCGCCTTGGTCGCTTCGACGTGGGCGACGCCGTTCTCATCGTCGGTATGCACCATGCCGATCCGCTGCACGTTCGGAAAAATGCGCCGGACGATTTTCAGCGACTCGGCCATGTCGGTGTGGAGCGTCGCTCCCGTCATGCCCGGCCCGGCGTCGAACAGCGACGGGCAACCGGCGTCGAGCGGATTGGCGACCGCCGTGAACACGGCTGGAACGCGCGCCTCTTCGAGGATGGCGCGCGCGTGTTTCGTCGCCGGCGTGCCGATCGTCAAGGCCAGGTCGGGTTTGGCGCGGGCGATGCGCCGCGCCTCGTCGCGAATGCGGAACAGCACGCCGATGCGGTCCCAGAAGCCGCCTTTTTCCAGATCGAAATCGATCGCCGCGCGGTTGACGATCAGGTTCTTGCCTTCGACGATGCCGTTCGCGGCGAGCTCCTTCATGAAGCCGTCGAGCGCTTCCCGGAACGGTTCGATGTCGCTCACCTGCAAGACTTCGACGCGATAACTGTGCTGTTCCTCGAGCGAGACCGGAGGCAGGGCTTCCATGGCGCGCGCGGAGAACGCGAACGGCAGCAGCGCGAGTACGAGAATGCCGAAGGCTTTGTTCATCATTTCCCTTTTGAATCGACATGCCGCCGAACGCCTAGCGCGCCGCGCGGCCTGGTTGCACGGACCGGTTCATTACAGCAGAGCGGAAACGCCTTTGCGCGCGAAGTTGATGCTCTCGCGAGCCAACTTCCGGTATTCATGAGCCACGTGTTTCCCCGCCACCCCGACCGGAGCGCCTGAAGAATGAACCGCCGCGAATTCCTGCACCTTCTCGCCGTCGCCTCCGCCGCGGGCCTGCCGCCGGCCGCGCGCGCCGAAAGCGAAGGGCAAACCTGGTACGACGTGCCCCGCTTCGGCAACGTGCACCTGCTGCACTTCACCGATTGCCACGCGCAGTTGAATCCGATGTATTTCCGCGAGCCGCACGTCAATCTCGGCATCGGCGCCCAAGCGGGCAAGCCGCCGCACCTGGTCGGCGCCGCCTTGCTCAAGCATTTCGGCATGCGGCCGCAGACGCGCGCGGCGCATGCCTTCACGCATCTCGATTTCGCGCGGGCGGCCAGGGTGTACGGCAAGGTCGGCGGTTTCGCGCACCTGGCGACGCTGGTCAAGCGCCTGCGGGCCGAACGTCCCGACGCCTTGCTGCTCGACGGCGGCGACACCTGGCAGGGTTCGGCGACGGCCCTGTGGAACAAGGGCCAGGACATGATCGATGCGGCCAAGCTGCTTGGCGTCGACATCATGACCGGCCATTGGGAATTCACGCTCGGCGCCGAGCGCGTCAGGCAGGTCGTCGACAACGACTTCCGGGACCGCATCCAATTCCTCGCGCAGAACATCAAGACCGCCGATTTCGGCGATCCGGTGTTCGAACCGTTCGCGTTGCGCACGCTCAACGGCGTGCCGGTCGCGATCGTCGGCCAGGCCTTTCCCTACACGCCGATCGCCAATCCGCGCCACCTGGTGCCCGATTGGACCTTCGGCATCCAGGAGCGGGAGTTGCAGGCGACCGTCGACGTCGCGCGCGCCAAAGGGGCGCAAGCGGTGGTGCTGCTGTCGCACAACGGCATGGATGTCGATCTGAAGCTGGCCGCGCGCGTGACCGGCATCGATGCCATTCTCGGCGGCCATACCCACGACGGCGTGCCGGCGCCGGTCATCGTCTCGAACGCGGCGGGCAAGACGCTGGTGACCAATGCCGGCTCGAACGGCAAGTTCCTCGGGGTGCTCGATCTCGACGTGAAGGGCGGCAAGGTGGCCGATTTCCGCTACCGGCTGCTGCCGGTGTTCGCCAACCTGCTGCCGGCCGACCGCGAGATGGAAGCGCTGATCGCGAAGTGGCGCGCGCCGCATGAGGGCAAGCTCAACGAGGTGCTCGCCGTCAGCGAGGACTTGCTATACCGGCGCGGCAATTTCAACGGCAGCTTCGATCAATTGATCCTCGACGGCTTGCTGGCGGAAAAGGAGGCGGAGATCGCATTTTCGCCGGGTTTCCGCTGGGGCACGACGCTATTGCCGGGGCAGGCGATCACCTTCGAGCGCTTGATGGACCAGACCGCGATCACCTATCCGCATACGACCGTGACGATGATGAGCGGCGCGGCGATCAAGAACGTGCTCGAGGATGTCGCCGACAATCTGTTCAATCCCGATCCGTATTACCAGCAGGGCGGCGACATGGTGCGCGTCGGCGGCCTGCAATACGCGATCGATCCGGCCGCGAAGATGGGCGCCCGGATTTCGGACCTGCGCCTGCGCGGCAAGCCGCTCGCTGCCGGGAAGCAATATAAGGTGGCGGGCTGGGCGCCGGTCGCGGAAGGCGCGCAGGGCGAGCCGATCTGGGAAGTGATGGCGCGTTACTTGAAGTCGCAAAAGACGATCCGGCCGCGCGCCTTGAATTTGCCGAAGATCAAGGGAATGGCCGGCAATCCCGGCCTGGCGTGAGCGGGATTGTCCGGTTCGCAGCCGGCGTCGCGCCGGCTGACTATAATGACGGTGTTCGCCATCCTCTGTTTCCGGATTCCCCATGCCAACCGAAACCAACACTTCCCGCCGCGGCCTGATCAAGGTCGCCGTTGCCGCCGCCGCTCTCGCCGTCGGTGTTGCCGGGTATTTCTCGTTCTCGTCCGCCAAGCCGGCGCCGCAAGTCACCTATACGACCTTGCAAGGCGAAAAGATCAGTTCGCAAAGCCTGCGCGGCAAGGTCGTCATGGTCAACTTCTGGGCCACGAGCTGCTCGACCTGCGTCAAGGAAATGCCGGACATGGCCGCGACCTACAACAAGTACAAGGAACGCGGCCTGGAACTCGTCGCGGTCGCGATGAGCTACGATCCGCCGAACTATGTGCTCAATTTCACCGAGACGCGCAAGCTGCCGTTCAAGGTCGCGCTCGACGCGCAGGGGGAGTTGGCGAAATCCTTCGGCGACGTGAAGCTGACGCCGACCACCTTCGTCATCGACAAGAACGGCAACATCATCAAGCGCTATGTCGGCGAACCCGACTTCGCGGCGCTGCACCGTCTGCTGGAGAAGGCGCTGGCCGTATAAGAGCCCTGCGTATCGCCAAAGAAAAAGGGCGCCCGATTATCCGGGCGCCCTTTTTCGTCATTTCACCAATCCCATCTCTTTCAGGACGAACGCGTAGTCGAGCGCCGTCTCCTTCAACTGGTCGTAGCGTCCTGATGAACCGCCGTGGCCGGCGCCCATGTTGACCACGAACAGCAGCGGATTGCCGTCGGTCTTCATGCTGCGCAGGCGCGCTACATACTTCGCCGGCTCCCAATACATCACCTGGCTATCGTTCAAACCGGTCCGCACCAGCATGGCGGGATAGGCCGTCCGCTTCAGATTGTCGTAGGGCGAATAGGACTTCATGTAGTCGTAGTAAGTCTTGTCGTTCGGATTGCCCCACTCCTCGTACTCGCCGACCGTGAGCGGCAGGCTGGCGTCGAGCATGGTGTTCATGACATCGACGAAGGGCACGTGCGAGACGATCGCCTTGAACAAGTCGGGCCGCATGTTGGCGACCGCACCCACCAACAGGCCGCCGGCGCTGCCGCCCATCGCGACCAGCCGGTCCTGCGACGTGTATTTTTTATTGACCAGGAATTCCGCGGCGGCGATGAAGTCGGTGAACGTGTTTTTCTTCTTCAGCAGTTTGCCGTCGTCGTGCCAGGTCTTGCCCAGGTCGCCGCCGCCGCGGATATGGGCGATCGCGAAGATCGCGCCGCGATCGAGCAACGACAGCCGGCTGCTGGAGAACGATACGTTCGTCGATATGCCGTAGGAACCGTAGCCGTAGAGCAGCAGCGGCGCGGAGCCGTCGAGACGGGTTCCCCGGCGATAGACGAGCGAGACGGGGATCCTGGTGCCGTCGGGCGCCGTGGCGTGGAGACGCTCGGCCCGATAATGCTCCGGATCGAAATTCCCCAGCACTTCCTGGCGCTTGAGCAGCGTCGACTTGCGCGCGGCGATGTCGTAGTCGTAGACCGAACTCGGCGTGGTCAGCGATTGGTAGCTGTAGCGCAGTGTTCCGCTATCCCATTCGAAATTCGTGGCGAGACGGACGTTGTACACCGGCTCGGGAAATTCCAGTCGGTGGCCGGCGCCGGTCTGCAAATCGGTGATGTGCAATTGCGGCAGGCCGTTCTGGCGTTCCATGCGCACCAGGTGGCGCTTGAACATCGCCACGCCTTCGATCGTCACGTCGCGCCGGTGGGCCACCACCTCTTCCCAATGCCGGGGATCGGGCTGCGCGACCTTGGCGCGGGCGATGCGGAAATTGCGCCCGGTGTCGTCGGTCGTGATGTAGAAGTAACCGCCGTGGTAGTCGAGATCGTAGAGCCTGCCCTTGACGCGCGGCGCGAATACTTGCCAAGCGCCGCGCGCGCCGGCGGTCGGCAGGAAGCGCACCTCGGACGTGGTGTAGCTCGCGCTGCCGGCGAACAGATACTGCCCGCTGCGGTCGCGCCGCACTTCAAGACGGAACAATTCATCCTTTTCCTCGAACACCAGCGCGGTCTTGCCGGTATCGAGTTCATGGCGATGCAATCGGTCGGAGCGCTTGGTGGTGGCATCCTCGGTGACGTAGAACAGGGTCTTATCGTCGGCCCAGGCCACGCTGGTGACGCGTTCGGCCGTGAACGGCAGGACTTCGCCGGTTTCCAGGTTCTTGATATGCAGCTTGAATTGCCGGTAGCCCGTTTCGTCGGTCGTATAGGCCAGCAGCCGGTTATCCGGACTCGGCAGGCTGACGTCCACTTGCATGAACTTCTTGCCTTGCGCAAGCTGGTTCACGTCGAGCATGACTTGCTCGGCGCTTTGCTCGAATCCGCCTTGGGCATCGATCTTCTTGCGGCACAGGATCGGGTATTGGCTGCCTTCGACGGTGCGGCTGTAATAGGCATAGCCGTTCATGCGATAGGGCACCGACAGGTCGGTCTGCTTGATGCGGCCGAGCATCTCCGCATAGAGCTGCTCGCGCAAGGGCTTGAGCGGGGCCAGCACCTCGTCGGCATAGGCGTTCTCGGTCTCGAGATGGCGGATCACTTCGGGATTGGATTTCTCGCGCAGCCAGAAGTATTCGTCGGTCAGCGTGTCTCCGTGGATCGTGGTTTCATGCGGTTTCTTCGGTGCGGCCGGCGCTTCGACGGCGGCATGCGCCGGGGCGGCAAAGGACAACGCCGCGCCCAGCAGGGCGCAGTGGACGATTTTCATGAGTCTCCCGTGATGACTGTCGTTATTGGTCTTGTTCGCAACGGCCGGCGAGTCGTCGCGCGGCCTTGCATGGCGTATCGGATCAGCCGCCGGTCGCGGCCCGGAACAGCTTGGTCGAGCGCGCGCCGGAACGGCAGAACGCCAGGACCGGTTGCGGCAGCTCGCGCAGCACGACGCGCGTCCTTTCGATCACCGCCGGATCGTCGGCGCTCGGCGCCGAAGGAACATGCGCATAGGCGAGGCCGGCCGCTTCGGCCGCGGCGCGCATCTGCTCGCCGCTCGGCTGATCCGGACCGCCTTCGCCGTCGGGGCGATTGTTGATCACGGAACGGAAGCCGAGGCGCGCCAGTTCGGCCATATCGGCCGGCGTCAATTGCGGCGCAACGGAAAATCCTTCGGCGACGGGAGTGATGGTGACGGACATGCTCATCCTCTTTCAAAGTGCGTTGATCGGAATCTTGAGATAGCTTACCCCATTGCTCTCGGCCGCCGGCAGCTCGCCGGCGCGGATGTTGACCTGGATCGCGGGGATGATCAGCTGCGGCATGCAGAGTGTCGCGTCGCGCGTCTCGCGCATGGCGACGAAGGCGTTTTCGTCGATGCCGTCGCGGACGTGGATATTGTGCCGCCGCTGCTCGGCCACCGTGGTCTGCCAGCCGGCCGCGCGCGACGGCGGCGGATAGTCGTGGCACATGAACAGCCGGGTGTCGTCGGGCAACGCCAGCAGCTTTCGGATCGAGTGGTACAGGGTGCGCGCGTCGCCGCCGGGGAAATCGCAGCGCGCGGTGCCGACGTCTGGCATGAACAGCGTGTCGCCGACGAAGACGGCGTCGCCGCGTTCGCCGCCGCTCTCGTCGCGGCCATCGTCCGCGATGCGATACGCCACATCGGCCGGGGTATGGCCCGGCACGAACAGCGCCTGCGCGCTCAGCCTGCCGATGGCGAAGGTCTCGTCGTCGGCGAACAGGTAATCGAATTGCGCGCCGTCGGCATGGAAATCGGCGCCCAGGTTGAACAGATTCTTGAAGGTCGCCTGCACCTGGCGGATATGGCCGCCGATGGCGATGCGCCCGCCGACGATGCCTTTCAGATAATGCGCCGCCGACAGATGATCGGCATGGGCATGCGTCTCGAGTATCCAATCCACTTGCAGGTCCTGCGCGCGCAGGAACGCGAGCATGCGGTCGGCGCCGGCCGTCGCCGTCCGGCCCGAACGCGGATCGTAGTCGAGCACCGGGTCGATCAGCGCCGCCCGGCCGCCGCGCTCGTCGTACACGACATAGCTGACGGTGCAGGTGTTCGGATCAAAGAAGGCTTCGATGAGAGGAGACATGAACGGTCCGCTGATGCAAGTGTTGCGCATGATAGCAGTGCGAGGACGGCGCGGCCACTGCCCTGCCGACATCCGGCGATGCGGGTAGAATCGCGCATCGCCAAACAACGGATCGCATCGCCGTGACACTCACACTTGTTCTGGGCCTCATGATCGGCACCATTCTCGGCCTCACCGGCGCCGGCGGCGGCATGCTCGCCGTGCCCGCCCTGGTGATGACCATGGGCTGGACCATGCAGCAGGCGGCACCGGTCGCGCTGGTGGCCGTCGCGGTCGGCGCCGCGGTCGGCGCCGCGGAAGGCTTCATGCGCGGCCTCGTCCGTTATCGAGCGGCGCTCGTGATGGCGGGCCTCGGCATTCCGTCGGCCTTGCTCGGCTCCGCCGTCGCGCAGGACGCCCCGCAGACCGTATTGACTGCCGTCTTCGCCTGCCTGATGCTGTTCGTGGCGTTCCGGCTGTTTCGCCAAAGCGCGCAGGCGGAGAACACCTTGCTCGTGCTGGGACGGATCAATCCCGACACCGGGCGTTTTCATTGGTCGCCGGGAACGGCGCTGCTGCTGGCCGCGATCGGCAGCGTGGCCGGCTTTCTGACCGGCTTGCTCGGCGTCGGCGGCGGCTTCGTGATCGTGCCTTTGCTGCGGCGTTTCACCGATCTCTGCATGCACGGCATCGTCGCCACCTCGCTTTTCGTGATCGCCCTGGTCGGATCGGGCGGCATCGCGGCGGCGACGCTCCACGGCACCGCCGTCCCGGCCGGCGTTACCACGGCGTTCGCCATCGCCACCGCCGCCGGCATCATCTGCGGCCGCGTCCTGATCCGCCGTTTGCCGGCGCGCCAGGTTCAGCGCGGCTTTTCTCTCGCGCTGGCCGCGGTGGCGGTGGGCTTGCTGTTGAAGGCGTTTGCATGATGCCGCCGATCACGACGATCCGCTTTGGCTTGCCGCGACCCGCTGCATGTGTTGCCTCGGCAGGAGCAGGCGTCGGGTGAAACGCATGGTCCATCCTTTCATGAGCGAGTGAATGACGAAGAAACGGTGACGTCATGGGCTGGGTCCGCCGGCGTGCCGGACACGGCTTCTTTCTCCTCGCGCCGATGCGCGAGCCGGTAAAGGACCGGCAGCACGAGCAACGTCAGGATGGTCGACGACAGGATGCCGCCGATGACAACGGTCGCCAGCGGGCGCTGCACTTCGGCGCCGGTCCCGGTGGCGATCGCCATCGGCACGAAGCCGAGCGAAGCGACCAAGGCTGTCATCAGCACGGGACGCAAGCGGGTCAGCGCGCCTTCGCGGATGGCGCCGTCGAGCGAGCGGCCTTCCTCGCGCAGCGTACGGATGAAGGAAAGCATCACCAGGCCGTTGAGGACCGCCACGCCCGACAGTGCAATGAAGCCGACCGCGGCCGAGATCGACAGCGGAATGCCGCGCAGCCACAGCGCCAGCACGCCGCCGGTCAGCGCGAACGGAATGCCGGTGAACACCAGCGCGCCATCCTTGACATTGTTGAACATCGCAAACAGCAGCGCGAACACCAGGAGCAGCGCCGCCGGCACCACGATGCGCAAGCGCGCCGTCGCCGATTGCAATTGCTCGAATTGCCCGCCCCAGGCGGTCCAGTACCCGGCCGGAATCATCACGCGTTGCCGCATCCGGGCTTCGGCCTCGGCCACGAACGAGCCGATGTCGCGGCCGCGCACGTTGGCGCTGATGACGATGCGGCGCTTGCCGTTCTCGCGGCTGACCTGATTGGGACCGGGCGCCAGATCGAGCGTGGCAATTTCCCCGAGCGGGATGTAATGGACGCTGCCGTTGCCGCCTTCCGCGCCCGGGCGGCCCAGGGGAATCGGCAGCCGCTTCATCGCCTCGGTGTCGTTGCGCAACCGTTCCGGCAACCGGACGATGATGTCGAAGCGGCGGTCGCCCTCGAACAGCGTGCCGGCGTTGCGTCCGCCCACGGCCGTCGAGACGGCTTCCTGCACGTCGCCGACGTTCAATCCATAGCGTGCCGTTTTCTCGCGATCGATCCGGACCGTCAGCACCGGCAAGCCGGTGGTTTGTTCGACCTTGACATCGGCCGCGCCGGGGATATCCTCCAGGACGGCCGCGATCTTGGCGGCGGTCGCGTCGAGCACGCCCATGTCGTCGCCGAACAGCTTGATGCCGACATCGCTGCGTACGCCGGAAATCAATTCGTTGAAGCGCAACTGGATCGGTTGTGAAAACTCATGCATGTTGCCGGGCAGCTTCGCCACGGCGGCTTGCACGGCTGCCATCAATTCGTCGCGCGACTTCTTCGGCGCGGGCCATTGTTCCTGCGGCTTCAACATGATGAAGGCGTCGGAAATGTTCGGCGGCATCGGGTCGGAGGCGATTTCGGGCGTGCCGGTCTTGGCGAACACGCGCTCGATTTCCGGGAATTGCGCCTTGAGCGCCGTTTCGATCTGCTGCTGCATGGCGACCGATTGCGACAGGCTGGTGCCGGGCACGCGCAAGGTCTGGATCGAGAAATCCCCTTCGTTCAGGCTCGGCACGAATTCGCTGCCCATGCGCATGGCCAGCAATCCGGTCAGGAGCACCAGTGCGCCGGCGAAGGTCAGGACGACCGGCTTATTGGCCATCGCCATGTCGAACAACGGCACATAGGCGCGCTTGGACCATGCCATCATGCGGCTCTCTCTTTCCGACACTGTATGGCCGATGAACAGCGCCACCGCCGCCGGGATGAACGTGATCGACAGGATCATCGCGCCCAGGAGCGCGATCACGACCGTGAACGCCATCGGATGGAACATCTTCGCCTCGACGCCGCCGAGCGCGAAGATCGGCAGGTACACGATCATGATGATCAATTGGCCGAACAGCAGCGGCCGCCGGGCTTCCCGAGAGGCGGCCAGCACTTCGCGCAAGCGTTCGCTCAGCGTCAGCGGCCGCCCGTGATGATGCTGCGCCTGCGCCAGGCGGCGCACGCAGTTTTCCACGATCACGACCGCGCCGTCGATGATGATGCCGAAGTCGAGCGCGCCTAGACTCATCAGGTTGGCGGAGACGTGGTTGCCGACCATGCCCGTGAATGTGAACAACATCGACAAGGGAATCACGAGCGCGGTGATGACCGCTGCGCGGATATTGCCGAGAAACAGGAATAGGGTCGCGATCACGAGGACCGCGCCTTCCAGCAGATTTCTCTTCACCGTATTGATCGCCTTGTCGACCAGGACCGTGCGGTCGTAGACGGTGACGGCCTTGACGCCCGGCGGCAGCGTCCGGTTGATGGCGGCCATCTTCTTGTCGACCGCTTGCGACACCGTGCGGCTGTTCTGGCCGATCAGCATGAAAACCGTGCCGATCACGGCTTCGCGGCCGTTCTCGGTGGCCGCGCCCGTGCGCAACTCGCGCCCGATCTCGACGTCGGCGATATCGCGCACGCGGATCGGCACGCCATCGACATTGGCGAGGATGATGTTGCGGATGTCTTCCATCGAGCGGACCTGGCCGGGAGCGCGGATCAGGTATTGCTCGCCGCGCTTTTCGATATAGCCGGCGCCGACGTTATTGTTGTTGCGCTCGATCGCGGCGACCACGTCCTGGAGCGCCAAGCCGTAGGAGGCCAGCCGCGCCGGATCGGGAGTGACATGGTATTCCTTGGCATAACCGCCGATCGAATTGATCTCGGTCACGCCCGGCACGTTGCGCAACTGCGGCTTGATGATCCAATCCTGGATCTCGCGCAGATCGGTCGGCGTGTAGGGCGTGCCGTCCGGCTTTTTCGCGCCGGGGTCGGCTTCGACCGTCCACATGTAGATCTCGCCCAGGCCGGTCGCGATCGGCCCCATCACTGGCGTGATGCCGGCCGGCAGCCGCTCGCGCGCTTCCTGGATCCGTTCGTTGACGAGCTGGCGCGCAAAATAAATGTCGGTACCGTCCTCGAAAATCACGGTCACTTGCGACAGGCCGTAGCGCGACAGCGAGCGGGTCTGCTCCAGGTGCGGCAAGCCCGATATGACCGTTTCGATCGGGAACGTGATGCGTTGCTCGACTTCCAGCGGCGAATAGCCGGGCGCCTCGGTATTGATCTGGACTTGGACGTTGGTGATGTCCGGGACGGCGTCGATCGGCAGTTTCTGGTAACTGTAGATCCCGATCCCGGCCATGCCGAGCACGGCCAAGAGAACGAGCCAGCGATGCTCGATGGCGAAGCGGAGAATGCGTTCAAACATGACGGTTGCCTTTCCGCATCAATGGCTATGCTCGGCACTGGACTTGCCGAGTTCGGATTTCAAGATGAAGCTGCCGGGACCGGCGTATTGCATGCCCGCTTTCATGCCCTTGGCGATCTCGATCCGCTTGCCGTCGCTGCGGCCGAGCGCGACCGGTGTCGGCATGAAGCCGCCCGGGATCTGCACGAAGACGGTCGGCTTGTCGTCGACGGTATGGATGGCATCGGTCGAGACGGCGACCGGCACGTCGGCTTCGTTGGACCTGACCTCGACGTTGACGAATAGCCCCGGACGCCAGGCTCGCTGCGGATTGGCCAGCGTGATGCGCGCCTTGGCCGTGCGCGTTTGTTCGCCGAGCAGCGCGCCGACATAGCTGATGGTGCCGGTGGCCTGGGCGTCGAAGGCGGCGGCCTTGACGGTCACTTTTTCGCCGACGCGCACCGCATTCAAATCCTTTGGCGGCACGGCGATCTCGGCCCAGACCGAGGACAGGTCGGAAATCGTGAAGACATTGGCGTCTTCCTTGACCGCTTCGCCGCGCGCGATGTGTTTCTCGACGATGGTGCCGTCGAACGGCGCGCGCAATTCATAGCGGTTCAGGTTGCCGGCGCTGCCAGCGGTGGCGCCGAGCGCAGTCAGCTTTTGCTCGGCATTGCGCACGGCGATCTCGGCTTCCTGCAGCGTTTGCCGCGCCTGCAGGTAATCCTGCTCGGCGGAGATCTTGTCTTGCCAGAGCTTCTTTTCGCGGGCATGGACGGTCTCGGCCAACGTCAGGCGCTGCCGCGCGGCCAGCAATTCGCTGCGCTGCTCGGACAAGACCGTGCTGGCGATGACGGCCAGCACTTGGCCTTTCTTGACCCGTTGGCCGAGGTTGACAGAGACGCTGTCCACCACGCCGCTCAGGCGCGGCACGACATGGGCGGTCAGGTCTTCATTGAAATGGATCTCGCCGGGCAGGACCAATGCGCTCTCGATGGTGGCCGCCGCCGCCGTCTGGATCGTCACGCCGGCGGCCTTGAGCTGCGCATCGCTCAATTCGAGCTTGCCCTCCTGCTCGGCGAAGCTGAACAAGAACGATTCCTTGCTGGTTTGCGCGGTTACGGTCGCTTCGAAGACATGCGGTTCCGCGACAGGCTCCTTGCCCTTCAAGTAATCCTTTTCCGGAGCGAAGGTGATTTCCTGCCGTTCGCCATCGGGACGCGTGAGCGTGATGGCGACCTTGGCCGCCGTGGCCGGCAGCGGCTTGCCGCCTTGGTAGAGATAGACTCGGAAATGCGGAACGCCGCTCTCTTCCGCAAGCACGGCTTCCAGCCCGAAATCGTCTTCGATCAGCAACCGGCCGCCATGCGGCCCCTTGGCGACGGCTTCCTCGCCGTGGTCGTCATGCCCGTGTTCATCCTTGTGTCCATGTTCATCCTGATGGCCATGCTTCTCGGCCCTTTTGTCATCGTGGTGGCCCGCGGCGGGATGCGTATCGGCGTGACCGTGAGCGTCCCCGGCCGTTTTCCAGTCGCTGCCGAGGATCAATCCGGCCAGGACGGCGCCGATCACGACGATGGCGGCGATGAAAAGCTTCTGTGTCTTGTTCAATGCGATTCTCATGATGGTGTCTTCTTATGGCGTGGTGGCGTACGGAACGGTGCCGAGCAAGCGGTCGATCTCGGCGCCGGCGCGGTGGGCGTCAGACAAGGCACGCAAGTACTGGGACCGGGCGGCGAGCAGCGTGCGCTGGGCATCGAGCATGTCGAGGAAGCTGAATTTGCCGTACTCGAAGCCCTTGGCGGCAGCCTCCATGGCTTGCCGGGCGGCGGGGACAATATCGTTCTGCAACACCTCGACTTCCTGGCGTGCCAAGGTCAGGCGCCCGATAGCCTGGTGCACTTCCTGGTCGAGTAGCAGCTCGGCCGACGACAATTCCTCGCGTGCCTTGTCGGCGCGGCGTCGTGCTTCGAGAAGGTTGCCGCGGTTCTGATCGAAGATCGGCAGCGGCAGCGACAGCCCGACGATAGCCCGGTTGCGCCCGAGTTCTTCGGACCGCTTGACGCCGAGCGACACGGTGAGGTCCGGGATGCGGCGGCGGCTTTCCAGGCGCGCGAGCGCCTCGCGCCGGTCGCGTTCGGCGCGTGCGCGGACGATGGCAGGCGCCTGCGGCAGCCGCTGCGTCAATGCAGCCGGATCCGGCAAGGCTGGCAAGGCCTCGGCCTGGCCCTCCGCGCGCTCGAACCGGGGCGCCGGATTGCCCCAGGTGGCCGCCAAGCGTTTGCGGGCCATGGCCAATTCCAGCTTGGCGTGCTGCAGCTCCAACCGGACGCTCGATTCGGCCACGCGTGCTTTGGTTTCCTCGACCGGCGAGACCTTGCCGGCCGTCACGCGCCGCGCGGCTGCATCGGCGCCGCGTCGGGCCAGCAGCGCCGCTTCCTCGGCAAGGCGTAATCGCTCTTGTGCGATCAATACCTCGAAAAATGCCGCGATGACCGCGGCGCGAACTTCCGCGTGCTTGGCTTGCAGTTCGGCGGCAGTCGCGGCACGCTCGTGTTCGGCCGCCGCGATGCGCGCCGACCGCTTGCCGCCCCATTCGAGCGGCAGGCTCAATTGGATCGCGGTTTCGCGCGTCTCACGACGCCGGTCTTCGGCCGTCATGTCCAGCGTCGGATTGGGCAGCGTGCCGGCCTGCCGGACGGCGGCATCGACGGCATCCAGTTCATGGCGTGCCGCAGCCAGCCCGGCATTTGTTTGCATCGCCAGCGACAGGGCTGCGGCCAAGGTCAATGACGTTGCAGGCTCTACCGTGCGGACGCCGCGCATGATCGGCGCCTCGCTGGCCGGTGATACAGGGGAAGTCACGGGTTGCGCGACAGCGCACATCCCGTATGCCGCCAAACCAAGCGGCAATAACAATCGGACCATCGAAATCTCCTGGTGGAACGGAAGAGATCGACGAGACGCGTGCGGTGATTCAGTCTAGAGGCTGTTATGAACTCAAACGGGGGGCTGCGTGCCCCCTGTTTGAGTTCATAACAGCCTCTAGGGAAAGCAAGAGTCGTCTCGTCGGGCTAGGCGACAAGACGCCGGTCGGGGCGTTGCGGCCCGTCCGGGATATGCGAAGAAAATGCGGGAGGATGAAGCCCGGCATGCGTCGTGCCTAACGGCACGGTCATGTCGGACGCAGTCATGAGGAACGATACCTGGCATCCCAGGTGGCAATACGCGCAGTCTTCGTGCGTGGTGAACGACGATGTGTCGTCGTCCGGCGTGGGCTCCTTCACGGAGCAGTCATCGCTCGGATGGCTATGATGCCCGAGATGAAAGCTCGTCATCTTTTCTTCATGCTGGCAATAGGGAGCAGCCGCGGCCCAGACGAACTGGAACGGCAACCATGCCAACAGGAAAATCAGGAGGAGTCGCTTCATGGGCAGCATCATATCACTGGATGCCGGCGCGATGAATGACGGTGCCCGCAGCCTTTGCAGCAAACGGCGCTTCGTTTGCGCAGATTTGTTCCACGCGCGCATTCGGGCGAAGACGGATGGGACGCGTGACAACGAGCGCTTGATCAGCGTCATGTGGCGGCTATGCACGGTATGAAAATAGCGGGAACGACATGGATGAATTATTCAACTTTCTTAACGGAAATTTTTCGGCGTTCCGCTGAGGGCAACAGGATGCCGATTGACATTGTCGTGCGACATGCCTCCCGCCTACAATGAACTCATACGAGGATATCGAAGATACACCGGTATCGCCTCTGAAGGAATCAGACATGGCAAGCCTGCGCGCCAGTCATGCGCGGGCTGAGTAGACCCTGTTCGTCCACAAGGCATGAGGGAGTGCGCATGGATGCAAGCAGCCGGGGCGATATGCACTTGATCGACCAAGTCCAGACGACCGAACGGTTCGAGGAACGCCTGGCGTTGCGGGTCGCCATGCCGTGCGCCGAGGCGACGGCCTATTTCACCGAAGCCGGCCGCCTGGTGCAGTGGTATGCCGGCGGCAAGATCGCCTGGATCGACGATGTCGAAGGCCAGCGGACGCGATTCTCGATCGGCGACGATTACGAGACGGAATGGGAATGGCTCGACGTCCGTCCCGATCATGTCGTGCTGCGCCAGCGCATTGAAAACAGCCCGCCCCTTGCCGCCGCGATCACCTTGACCGAGGCTGCAGGCGGCACCGAGATCGAGGTGGTGCTGGCGGGCGAGATGAGCGTGTTTTGGAAAGAAAAATTCCTGACCGGTTGGCGCGGCCTCGCACGCTTGACCGAGTTGGCGACCTTGCCGCCTGCGCATCCGGGCGCCATGCCGCAGGAATGAAAATCACGTGTCGCCGGGCTACGAGGTTGATCTTTCGGACAGAGGAGGAGCAGCCATGAAGCAGTTCCGTTTTCTCCTGCAGTGCAGCCTTCTGCTGGCGGCCGGGACGGCCCATGCGTCCCCCGTGACCGTACGAATCACGGCGCAAGAAAATCTGCCACCGAAATGGATCGCCTACGACAATCGCGTGGAAGGCGTTTGTCCGGATATTCTCGCAGCCATCGAAAAGATCGAACCCCGATTGCGCTTTACCGGGCAACGCGACGCCCGCTCGGTGCCGGTGATGGAAAAGGAGGTCGAAGCGGGCCGCATCGACGCGATGTGTGCTTTGCTGGACACGCCACGTCGTCGGCAAATCGCCCAGATTGTCGGCGCCTCCCTGTACAGCGTACGCCACAAGCTGGCTGCAGCCGCCGCCGACCCGGTCGTCGTCAACCATGTCGACGACCTGGTGCGTCTGAAGAGCCTGGTCAACACGACGCGCGGCGCCAGCTATGTCGACCAGCTGCGCGGGCTGGGCGTGGAGGTGGACGACAGCAGCGGCGACATGGCCGTCAACCTGAAAAAGGTGCTGATCGGCCGCGGGCGTTTTGCCTATATGAATGAACTGACCTTGGCGTGGATCATCCAGGTCGAAGGACTGCAGGAGAAAATCCGCATCTTGCCGGCCACTCTGAAGGAGGAGCCCATCTATTTCTGGATGGGCCGCAAAGTCGACCCTGCGACCATCAAGATGGTCGCCGATGCCCTCGACAAGCTCGCGGCCAACGGCGAGCTGGCACGCATCTATGAGCGCTGGGCGAGTGTCAAATTGAAATAGACGCAGATAGCAGTCCGCTATACCGAAATCGGCCGTTCCCCGGCCGATGCCGAACTACGCGGGTCCGCAAAATTTCCTGACGGTGATCCAGATACTGCTTTCGAATGATGGGAATAATTGCCTATCGTCCGTAGGTCGCCGTCAACGTCGCCGACCCGAGGCGATTGGCATTTAACATGTACCCGATCAGCGCCGCCGAGGCATCGTTCGGCACATCGAGTTGCTCGACCCTGAGCGCATGCACGGTAAGGATGTAGCGATGCGGCTTGTCGCCCGGCGGCGGACAGGCGCCGCCGAAGTCGAAGCGGCCGTAATCGTTGCGGCCGTGCTTCGCTTCTAACGGCAGTTTGCCCGGCTGGCCAGCATCGGCGCCGAGCCCGTTCACGGAAGCCGGCAGGTTGTACACGATCCAATGCCACCAGCCGCTGCCCGTGGGTGCGTCCGGGTCGTACATCGTCACTGCGAAACTCTTCGTGCCGGCAGGTGCGCCCGACCATTGCATCTGCGGCGAGCGATTGCCTCCGTCGCATCCGAAGCCCTTGAATACCTGGGGCGGTTTCAAGGACTGGTTGTCTTGCACGTCGGTGCTGCTGATCTTGAATGTCTCGCCGGCGTTGACGGTGGCAGCGGCAAGCATGGAACACAGGAAAAGCAGGGAAGCGGTACGGCGCATGAATGGCTCCTTTCAAAACGAGAGTCGTCATCATGCGGCGGAAGCGCGATGCAGTTCGCTCAAATTCATGCATCAAACGCTCAAATTGCCGCTTACCGTCCCGCTACGGCAGCCGGCTCGATGCCGAAGCGAGCAATGAAATTGCGCGTAAAACTCGGCACGGAGCGATAGCAGCAGGCTTGCGCGATGGATTTCAATGGCCTGCGCGTGGTCTGCAGCAACATCAGGCCATGATGCAGACGCGCTTCGAGCAGCAGCGCGCGCAGCGAGGTATTTTCTTCCGCCAGCCTGCGGCGCAAGGTGGCGCCGCTGATGTGCAGCGTGTCTTCGAAATCGGCGGAGATCCATTCGCGATCCGGTGCGGCGGCTACCAGCAGGCGGATGCGCGCGGACAGCGACGCATCGGAAACGTTCAGGAATTGCCCGTGGCCGTTCCTGGCCAGTGCAATCAGCACGCCAAGCTGTGCATGGTCGATCAGGGCAGCGTCCGGCTCGGCGGGCGCGGCGAGAACCTCCAGCAGTTGCCGCAGCGCCGGCAGCAATGGCGCGACCGGACCGCTGGAAAACGGCAGCGCGCGGCTGGTTTCCGAAACGGGTGGCATGTGCGAATTGAGCAAGGCGCGTGCGAGTTCCACGATCCGCCATGGGAAGCCGATCGTCCAAGCGCGGTAAGGAAGGTCGCCGCTCGCAGGTGGAATGTTCTCCATCGGCAGACTGGTGACCTGGTGGACCATCAGGAAGTCGCCGGGTTCGATGTTCGCCTGCGTCATGCCCAGCTCGATGCGCTTCATGCCGACCAGCGGCATGATGAGCATCGGCTGGTCTATGCCGACGGCGTTCAGCTTGTAAGCGCACTGCGCGACGATGACGACATGCTCTCCTGCTCGCAGGACGCCAGCCGGCAGCCAGTCAGGAAGGGCAGGCATGCTCGTGTTTTGAACAAGATGTTGCATCTGGAGTCATAAGGCCACCCGCCACCCCATCATTCGACCGTCACGCTCTTGGCCAGGTTGCGCGGCTTGTCCACGTCCGTTCCGCGCGCCTGCGCCGTGTGGTACGCCAGCAGCTGCAGCGGCACCACGTGCAGGATCGGCGACAGCAGGCCATAGTGCTCGGGCAGGCGGATCACATGCACACCCTCGCTCGGCGCGATGCGCGAATCGGCGTCGGCGAAGACGTACAACTGGCCGCCGCGCGCGCGCACTTCCTGCATGTTCGATTTCAGCTTCTCGATCAAGGTGTCGTTCGGCGCGACGGTGACTACCGGCATTTCATTCGTCACCAGCGCGAGCGGGCCGTGCTTGAGCTCGCCGGCCGGATAGGCCTCGGCGTGGATGTAGGAAATCTCCTTCAGCTTCAAGGCGCCTTCGAGCGCGATCGGGTAATGCAGGCCGCGGCCGAGGAACAGGGCGTTTTCCTTGCGCGCGAATTCCTCGGCCCAGGCGATGATCTGCGGTTCCAGCGCCAGCACGGCGCCGATCGCGACCGGCAGGTGGCGCAACGCCTTCAGGTGCGCGGCTTCCTGTTCATCGCTCAGACGACCGCGCACTTGGGCGAGCGATAGCGCGAGCAGGAACAGGGCGACCAGTTGCGTCGTGAAGGCCTTGGTGGAAGCGACGCCGACCTCGACGCCGGCGCGCGTGATATAGGACAGCATGCATTCGCGTACCATCGCGCTGGTCGCGACGTTGCAGATGGTCAGCGTGTTGACCATGTCCTGCGCCCGCGCATATTTGAGCGCGGCGAGCGTATCCGCGGTTTCGCCGCTCTGGGAAATCGCGACGACGAGGGCGTTCGGATTCGGCACTCCGTCGCGATAGCGGTACTCGCTGGCGATCTCGACACTCACCGGGATGCGCGCGATTGATTCGATCCAGTATTTCGCGGTCAGGCCGGAGTAGTAACTCGTGCCGCAGGCGAGGATCAAGACCGAATCGATCTTCTTGAAGACCTTGTAGGCCTCGTCGCCGAACAACTCGGGCATGATCGCGGCGACGCCCTCGAGCGTGTCGCCGATGGCGCGCGGCTGCTCGAAGATTTCCTTCTGCATGTAGTGGCGGTAAGGGCCGAGTTCGGCCTGGCCGGTATGCGCATGCACGGTGCGCACTTCGCGCGCCGCCGGCTTGCCGTTGGCGTCGACGATCCAGTAGCGCTGCAATTGCAGATCGACCACGTCGCCTTCTTCGAGATAGATGATCTGGTCGGTGGTGCCGGCCAGCGCCATCGCGTCCGAGGCGAGGAAGTTCTCGCCGTCGCCGACGCCGACGATCAGCGGCGAACCCTGGCGCGCGCCGACCACGCGATGCGGCTCGTCGCGGCAGAACACGGCGATCGCATAGGCGCCGTGCAGGCGCTTGACGGCTTGCTGCACGGTGTCGAACAAGTCGCCGTTGTACATGTGGTCGATCAGGTGGGCGATGACCTCGGTGTCGGTCTGGCTCTCGAATTCATAGCCGGCGGCCTTCAGCTCGGCGCGCAATTCGTCGTGGTTCTCGATGATGCCGTTGTGCACCAGCGCGATGCGCTCGCGCGAGAAATGCGGATGGGCGTTGTGCGACGCCGGCGCGCCGTGCGTGGCCCAGCGCGTGTGGGCGATGCCGGTGAAGCCGGACAGTCCGGACCTTTCCACCTGCTGTTCGAGTTCCGCCACGCGCGCGATGCTGCGCGAACGCTGGAGCGTGCCGTCGACATGCAGGGCGACGCCGCAGGAATCGTAGCCGCGGTATTCGAGACGTTTCAAGCCTTGCAACAGGATCGGGGTGATATTGCGCTGCGCGACCGCGCCGACGATGCCACACATGGAAGCTCCTTGTTGTTGTGAATGAGGACGGCTCTATCCTAGAAGCAGGTGTAAGAAATAAGTTGTCTAAAAACAGAAGAAAGTGAAGAAAAATTTCACCGACATGGTGTGTTGAAATAAAATTCCAAAATAAGACAACATTGGAAATTTTATTCAATGAACGCAAAACCTGTCATCGAACTGGACGAACTCGACCGCCGCATCTTGAATGCCTTGCAAGTCGATGCCTCGCAAACCAACAATGAATTGGCGGCGCGTGTCCACGCTTCGCCGCCGACCTGTCTGCGGCGGGTCAACCGCCTGGTGGCGGCCGGCGTGATCGAGCGCGAGGTGGCGATCGTGGCGCCGGAGAAGGTCGGGCCGGCGCTGACGGCGATCGTGGAAATCACGCTCGATCATCAGGGAGCGGAAAGAATGGCGGAATTCGAAGCCCTGGTCGCGCACGAGGATGCCGTGCTGCAGTGCTATCGCGTCTCGCCGGGGCCGGATTTCGTGCTGATCGCGCAAGTGGCCGATATGCCGGCCTACCATGCCTTCGCGCACCGCGTGTTCGCGGCGCATGCCAATGTGCGCAACGTGCGCAGCTTCTTCTCGATCCACCGCAGCAAGTTCGAGACGCGGATCGCCGTGTGAATCGAGAATGGCTTACTTCTTGTTGTTCTTGACCGGCCGTTTCCAGTTCTCGATCGTCCATTGCCGCATGCGCGACATGGTCAGCTTGCCGGGCGGGGCGTCGCGCGTCAGCGTGGTGCCGGCGGCGATCGTCGCGCCTTCGCCGACCGTGACCGGGGCCACCAGTTGCGTATCGCTGCCGATGAAGGCGTCGTCCTCGATGACGGTGCGATATTTGTTGGCGCCGTCGTAGTTGCAGGTGATCGTGCCGGCGCCGACGTTGACGCGCGCGCCGATCGTTGCGTCGCCGATGTAGGCAAGGTGATTGGCCTTGCTGCGCGCCGCGATCCGGCTATTCTTCACTTCGACGAAATTGCCGATGTGGACCTCCTCGGCCAGTTCGGCGCCGGGACGCAGCCGTGCGTACGGGCCGATGACCGAGGCGGCGCCGACCACGGCTTCCTCGATATGGCAGAACGGGTTGATGACGGCGCCGCGCGCGACGCGCGCATTGGCAATCACGCAATGCGCGGCGATCGTCACGCCGTCTTCGAGTTCGACATGGCCTTCGAATACGCAGCCGACATCGATGCTGACGTCGCGTCCGCACGACAGCGTGCCGCGCACGTCGATGCGGGCCGGATCGGCCAGCGTGACGCCTTGTTCGAGCAGCCGGTTCGCGATATTGCGCTGATGGATGCGTTCGAGCTCGGCCAACTGGACCTTGCTGTTGACGCCCATGGTTTCCCATTCGGCGTCCGGCTGCGCCGACACCACCGCGACCCGGTCGCCGACGGCGCGCGCCACGATATCGGTCAGGTAATACTCGCCTTGCGCGTTGTCGTTCGACAGGGTGGTCAGCCAGCGCTTCAAGTGCGCCGTCGGCGCGGCCATGATGCCGGTATTGACTTCGCGGATCGCGCGCTCGGCGTCGGTCGCATCCTTCTGTTCCACGATGCGGACGATGTCGCCGGCGGCGCCGTCCGCGCGCACGATGCGGCCGTAGCCGGTAGGATTCTGCAGGTCGACGGTGAGTATCGCCAACTTATTTCCGCCGGCAATGTCTAACAGGCGCTGCAGGGTGGCCGGCGTGGTCAAGGGCACATCGCCGTACAGCACCAGCGTCGGCTCGGCATCGTCGAGATGCGCCGCCGCTTGCATGACGGCGTGGCCGGTGCCGAGTTGCGGCTCCTGCTTCGCGAAGATCAGATCGTCCGCCTGCAGGGTTTGCGGCACCAGCTCGCCGCCGTGGCCGTAGACCACGCACAGCCGGTTCGGCTTGAGTGCGCGGGCGGTGTCGATGACATGCGAAAGCAGGGGCTTGCCGGCCAGCGGATGCAGCACTTTCGGCAGTGCGGAATGCATGCGCTTTCCCATGCCGGCTGCGAGGATGACAATGTTCATAGGGGATCTGAGGAAGTGATGCAAAATTCTAGCATGCGCTCCTGGCATACTTGGGTGCTCAGGATGCTGACCATCGCCGGCATCGCGGCGCTGGCCGCCTGCAATACGGCACGTATCGGTTACAACCACGGCGAGGCGCTGACTTATTGGTGGCTCGATCGCTATATCGATGTCGACGCCGAGCAACGGCCATTGGTCAAGCAGAGCATTGCCCGCTTGTTCGATTGGCATCGCCAGACCCAACTGCGGGATTATGCGCGGCTGCTGACGCGGACGCGGCAACTGGTGCAGCATCCGGTCGAGGCGCGCGAATTGCTGCTTACCTACGAGGACGCCAGGAAGCGCATGTTCGACGTGATCGAACGCGCCTTGCCGGATCTCGCCGACCTGGCATTGACATTGAAGCCGGAGCAGATCGCCCGCATCGAACGGAAATTCGCTTCGAACAACGAAAAATTTCGCAAGGAATACCTGCGCGGCGATATCGAGGAGCGGCAGCGCATACGCTTCGAGAAGCTCATGGAGCAGGCCGAGTATTGGTTCGGCGACTTCAGCGGCGAACAGGAGGCGCTGATCCGCAAGGCTTCGGACGCGCGCGTGCTGAACAATGAGCTCTGGCTGGCCGGCCGCCAGTTGCGCCAGCGCGAAATGATCGCGATGCTAAGGAAGATCCAGGCGGAGCGTCCGAGCCGGGAGGCGGTGATGGCGATGCTGCGCGAGTACGCGTCGACCATGATCGAGCATTCCGGCGGCGGCGAGCACGAATTGTTCTACGATGCGGCGCGCGACGGCGCGGCCGGCGTTGCCGCCGTCGTCGTCAACTGCGCGACGCCGGAGCAGAGGGTGCGGGCGGCGCAGCGCTTGCAGCAGTGGATCGACGACTTCGATGCGCTGGCGATGCGTCAATGAGCGTGCATTCGCCCTATTGGTCTCCAACGGCTCCCTTGTAGGCTGCCAGCAGCTTCGCGTATTCCTCCTTCGGAGCCAATTGCAGCAAGTCGAGGTAGGCATCCAACGCGCCCGCGCAACCTTGTTGAAACGCCGTCGCCAAAATGCCGTGTCCGCCGGATGTCATATCAAGCGAGGAAGCGCGCAGCTCCTCCGGGACTTCTACAAGAAGATCGCCAAATGCCCTGACCGCCGCTTCGTTTCCTTGGAGGATACCGGCCATGAGCGGAGATATGCCGCTGGAGTGCGGCGCATTAATGATGGCCGCTCGACTCTCCGGCGGCGCCAGCTTCAGGACATGGCGGAACGCCGCAACCATATCCGCGTATCCGAATTGCAGCGCGGGATAAAGCGCTGTGGCGCCATTGGGGGCCTTCTTCAGCATCAGCGCGATACGATCGTTTTCGGGGAGCAAGGTCAGCAGATCTGCATAGGCGACGACCGTATCCGCATGCCTGTTTTGCATCGCCATATAGAAACCGCCGACGCCGGCGCCGTTACCGACATCGATCAAGGCGAGCTGCTTGACGTGAGATAAGTTCTGTACCGAATGCTTCAATTTTTCCAATTCTCCGGACAACCCCGCGCACAGAAAGTGATAAACAACGGTGGGGGTAAGGCGATGGTAGGCATTGCTGGTCAAGCATATCTTCGGCGATTGTTCGCCGTGCGGCTCAAGTAACTGCTGCGATGCATGCGAGCGTACGTGAATCAAGGAAACTGCGTTGGGCTCCGGATAGAAATGTTGTAGATGCTCATGGCTGGACAGCAAGGACTTCATGGTCAGCGCTCCGATGATCTCCATGTCAGCGCCCTTGCATCGCGTATGCGTCGTGGTCATGTTCGGATCGAACATTTTTACGACATGCCATAATTGTCCGCTCTTTTCCTTGATCCTCAAGCCTAGGCCCATCACATGCGTGGTCGTGGAAACGAGCATCAAGCGCGTCAACTCCTTTTTTTGCCGCATCGCGCCGAATTGATCAATCAGGAAGTTTCCCAATTTGTCGTTGTCGACCAGATAGCGTTCCGATGATTGCTCCTTGAATTTCGCGAGGAAATTCCTGCTCTCCATAGTCACGTTATTCGCGATTGCGTCGATGCTCTTGTAGCGATCAAAAGAAAATTTGATCCGTTCAGGGTCCTTGACCATCTGTTCAAGATAGTCGCTTGTCAGTTCGACGCAGGCGATTGGCTCATAGGTATTCGTGAATGTCGCCAGATTGTTGTACTGGCGGGGCAAGCCGAGCTTGAAAGGCTGATAGGGATACTCCTTGATGACATCGGACAGCGCCTTGTCCTGGAGCGCGTGTGCGTTCCGCAGCACGGAACGGAACTGCGGCTGCGTCAGGCTCTCGATCGATTCAGGGCAGAGAAGGAGAAGCGCGCGTGCGACATCGGGACGTTTTTGATTCACCGCAGCCAGCCATAGGTCGCGCTCATTCGCCTTGCCGCGCAATTTCGCGAACAGTTTTTTCGACTCGCCGATATCTCCGTCCCGCAATGCATGATCTAGATCGGTGAGCGTCCTTTTTCCATCGTCCTCTGTCGGGTATAGCTTCTCTTTGAGTCGAAAGAACGCGAACAGCTCATTCATCGTGGACGACAGGAAATGAACGGATTTTGAGATTCGCGGAGCGATTCCTCGACGCAGTAGATATTCGGCAAACTCGACGTCATTGTTGCCGACGACCAGATCCATTAGGTCTGACGTTTCCGATTGATCGAAAAATCCGACGACATCGGTTAATGCCTGCTTTACCTCCCGTGAACACCTTTCTTGATATGCATAGCGCAGAAGTTTTACCACGTTCGGAAGGATTTTCGTCGTTCCCCAGTTTTCAGAAATTAGCAGGTTCCGTATGGTCGTCGCGTCGTTCTTTTTGATTCCATCAATGATCGACGACGTGGTGTCTCTATCGGAAGTGAAATCAAAATATTTTGAAGTGCTGAAATTGATCATGGATGTCACCAAAGAAAATGTCAAAAGCCCAATTTATTAAATTGCGAGCAGAAGTCGCTAATAAGTGTGAGGTTGACGAACATTGCACGGTGCCAAGTCACCAATATATTGAGCGGGATTCGCGGTGGCCAATCAATTGGAGAAGACTCATGGAAAAATTCTCAATCAATGAAACTCTACGCACTCGAGCGACAGAAGGGCAAGAAAAATTTATCTGTATCGTGCGGGAGTTTCAAAAACTTCTCGGCATTCATTCCGAGACTTCAGAAAGCATGGGAAGCGTCGCGTTTCGACTCGACGAAACTGCCATTGACGTCATGTATTGCGGATTGCTTGATCCGGCCACCATGGTTGTGACCGTCGAATTTCCGCCGCCGAAAGGTGCCGAGATGACGATGTATCGGACCCTGCTGGAACTGAATGCACTGTCCCTATGCGATCGGCATGCGTACGGAGTGCGTCCGGAAACCGGTAACTGCTTGTTGATTGCGCGTTTGCCGGTGGATGAGATGAGCGGCGAGGCGTTGATTGCATATCTCGATCATCTGACGGATGCCATGGAGGCCGGAAAGAAGGTCTTGCATCCTGAGCAGGCGACGTTTCAGCAGAGTTTTGTCTAGCTAGCGTGAATTTTGAATCTACAGAATAAGCCGTGGCGCGCATTCAGTGCGCGTTGAAACTTAATAGATGCTGCAGATCTCTTGGCGCGAATGGCGAGCCGAAATTTCCTCTTCTCTGTTTGCGCTGAGAAATGCTCTGCGGTTGTCAATCTTAAGAAAGAAAGATATAAAAATGCTGAGTGGTGTTAATGGTAACCAATACATTCCTGTTCAAAATAATCAGAACGTTGTTAAAACGAAGAGTCATCTCATCTCGAAATTTACCGAGAAAGAAGCCGTCTATGTCGATTTAAATATTCATCGCGACGGGCAAGATGTATTCCAAAAAGGAGAATTTATTATTCCCAAGTCTTCCTTGAAGGAAGTGGCATGCAATCTTGGGGCATTTGGTCGACTAGCCCCCAATGTGCTAGGAGCAATGGTGAACCAGCTTGTATTTTCCTTTGTGTCGCAAGCGATTGGTTCTCTAGTGGAAAATCATATGAGAAGCAGCTCTGGAATCCCGGATGCCGACTCGGAGTATGGGTACGACGCCAGGATGGCGGATGGGCTAGGACAATTTGCAGGCTTCTTGGCGGGTACGGCCGCCAAGCACATTTTAGAGGGTGTTTGGAAAGGCGTTCAATGTGGACTGGAAAAAGTTTATCCAGGATGTTCTCGACACCTCAACTTCGAAATTGGCATCCAAGGCAATTGTGCGAGATATACAAATGATCTCCTGTCGGGAATGTCCGATATAGCTATGGAGTATGTTGCCCTTGCTTGTGTCAATGGGCTTGAGGCTGGCTTACCCAAGGAGCAGACGAACAATCCCACTCGTTCAGCTTTTGCGATTAGCTATGCTTGTCAATTGATGTCGATGGCATTTAAAACTGCAGTGATGCTGTGTTGCTTCAATAAGGCAAGCGACAAGGGCAATGTTCGTTTGGAAAAACTGGTGGGAGGGAAGGATAACTCAGAAAAAATCTCTTCGCTTAGCGATGGTCATATGACTACCAATGAGATCGACATCTTTTCCGGTAAAGAAAAGGTTACGGTTCCGCGATCGAAATTGACGGAATGTTTTCCTGAAAGTGTAATTAATCTTGTTACTAATGTCGCTGGATTTGGCGCTGGCTTGATTCTTACAATTCCCTACAAGAGTGCAAAGACAGCCGTGAGCTATGTGCGAGGAGCCGTGGCAGGTGTAGTGTCCACGGGAGCGAAATTGCTTTGGAGTTGTTTCGTGACCAATCGTCAATCCGATCGCAGTTCCAGTACTACTAATAACAATCCACAAAATGTCGTCAACAGCGGCAACAACATCAACACTAATGTCATTAACGTGAAGCCGAGGAACGCCCCCTAATAGTTGCCATATTATTGCTTAAATTAGGCCGTCGTCCGAGCGCAGAATGATAGTTTCGGACACGGCCGTGCCGCCGGTCGTCGCGCATGGCTCCTCGTCGAAGGCAATGTCGCCGTTCGGATCCGCGATGCCGCTCGCCTTGAGGCCGGCGAAGTCGAAACGATTGCGATCCATCAGGTGCGACGGCGCGATCGTCGACAGCGCCGAGAACGTGTTCTCGACGCGGCCCGGATATTTCTTTTCCCATTCGCGCAGCATGGCCTTGATCTGCTTGCGCTGCAGGTTTTCCTGGCTGCCGCACAGGTCGCAGGGGATGATCGGGAATTGCTTGACCTGGGCGTAGCGTTCGGTATCGGCTTCCTTCACATAGGCCAGCGGACGGATCACGATATGCTTGCCGTCGTCCGATACCAGCTTGGGCGGCATGCCCTTCAGCTTGGCGCCGAAGAACATGTTGAGGAAGAAGGTTTCGAGGATATCGTCGCGATGGTGGCCGAGCGCGATCTTGGTGGCGCCGAGTTCGTCGGCCACGCGGTACAGGATGCCGCGCCGCAGCCGCGAACACAGCGAGCAAGTCGTCTTGCCTTCCGGGATTACGCGCTTGACGATGCTGTAGGTATCCTGGTTCTCGATGTGGAAGGGCACGCCGATCTTCGTCAGATATTCTGGCAAGATGTGGGCCGGGAAGTTCGGCTGCTTCTGGTCGAGATTGACGGCGACGATGTCGAAATGGATCGGGGCGCGCTCGCGCAGCGTCAGCAGGATGTCGAGCAAGGCATAGCTATCCTTGCCGCCCGACAGGCAGACCATCACCTTGTCGCCGTCTTCGATCATGTTGAAGTCGCCGATCGCCTGCCCGACCTGGCGGCACAGGCGCTTGTGCAGCTTGTTGTTCTCGTAGGCGATCTTCTCCGCCTTCTTCAGGCTTGCGGCATCGTTGCTGGTTGCTTCCATGATGGCTTCCATGATTACTTCTCTTCCTTCAGGTGAAACACTTCCACGCCGACGCATTCGCAATCGGGGTAGACGTCCGGCTTGGCGGTCGATACGCGCACGGCGCGCACTTTCGGGTGGGCCAGCATCGCGCGTGCGACGTCGTCGCAGAGCGTTTCCTGCAGGTGGATGTGGCCTTGCGCCATGCGGCGCGCGATCGTGTTGCGGATGAAGTCGTAATCGACGACCTCGTGCAGGTGATCGTGCTTGGGCGTCGACACCGCGAGCGGGATGAACAGGTCGACGTTGATCAGCACGCGCTGCTCGCCCTTCTTTTCGAATTCGTGCACGCCGATGTTGATCTGGACTTCGTATTCGCGCAGGAACAGCCGGCGGCAATCGCGCAATTCGGGATGGAGGAGCAAGGTATGCATGACGGGTGGCGTTGAGGGTGGAATTATTTGGTGAGGAACATCACGTCGCGCGACAGCGGCACCAGGTGCTGGCCGCCGTCGACGATCAACGTCGTTCCGGTGATGGCCGGAGCAGAGGCGACGAAGCAGACCGCCTGGGCGATATCGTCGGGCGTGCTCGATCTGCCGAGCGGCGTGACGGTATGCGCCTTCTTGAATCCTTCTTCCGACTGGTCGCCCGAGACGAGCGAGATGCCGGGCGCGACGCCGACCACGCGCACTTTCGGCGCGAGCGCTTGCGCCAGCATCGTGGTTGCGCTGTGCAGCGCGGCCTTCGACAGCGTATAGGATAGGAAGTCCGGATTCAGGTTGAACAGCTTTTGATCGAGCAGGTTGACGACGACCGCCTGTTCGCCGTCGGGCGTCGCCTCATGCAAGGCTTGCGCGAGCAGGATCGGCGCGGCGACGTTGGCATGCATGTGCGCATCCAGCCGCGCCGTCGAGAAATCGGCGGCGCCGTCGTAATCGAATAGCGATGCATTATTGACTACGCAGCCGATGCGTCCGCCGAGCGCCGCGCCGGCGCGCGCCGGCAGCAGCTTGACCGCCGCTTCGTCGGCCAGGTCGCACTGCAGCGCCGCCGCGCGCCGGCCGAGAGCTTCGATGTCGCGCGCGGTCGCCTCGGCTTCCGCCGCCGAGCGTCCGTAGTGAACGGCCACATCCCAGCCATCCTTCGCCAAGCCGAGCGCGATCGCGCGGCCGATGCGCTTGGCCGCGCCGGTGACGAGTGCAACTTTTTGGCCTTTCGTGGTCATAGCAAAGGATGAACGTTTTTTCGGGAGGGAAACCGGCCGCCGAGACGATTTTCTTCGTAGTCCCGAACCGATTTCAATACAATATCGATCATGCAACTGCAATTGCCAGAACCTTCTTTCGACGCCCAGATGGCGTCGCGCTCGCTCCAGACCCTGATCGCCAACGACATTCGTCACAATTCCGGCTGGATTTCGTTCGCCCGCTACATGGAGCTGGCGCTGTATGCGCCCGGCCTCGGTTATTACAGCGGCGGTTCGGCAAAACTCGGCAAAGACGGTGATTTTACAACCGCGCCCGAGATTACGCCGCTTTTCGGGCAGACGATCGCCCACGTCGCGGCCGACCTGATGCGGCAGAGCGCGCCGCAGATCATGGAGTTCGGCGCCGGCACCGGCAAGCTGGCTTACGACATCCTGAGCGAGTTGAAGGAATCCGGCGTGCCGCTGCACCGCTATTTGATCGTCGAAGTCTCGGGCGAATTGCGGGCGCGCCAGGAGCGCACGCTGCGCGGCTTTCCCCAAGTGCGCTGGCTCGATCGCTTCCCGCAAGCGTTCTCCGGCGTGGTGATCGGCAACGAGGTGCTCGACGCGATGCCGGTGCATCTCGTGCTCAAGACAGAGCAAGGCTGGAAAGAGCGCGGCATCGGCTTGTCCGGCTTGTCGGCGAAAAAATTCGCCTGGCGCGACCGGCCTTGCGATCCGGCGCTGGTCGGGCAGATACCGGACGCCGCCGAACTGCCTGTCGGCTACCTGACCGAAGTCCATCCGGTCGCCACCGGCTTCATGCACACGCTCGGCCGGATGCTGTGTTCCGGCCATGCGGATTCCGGACTCGGCGGCGCGGCGCTGTTGTTCGATTACGGCTTTCCGGCGCACGAGTATTACCTCGCCCAGCGCGTGCGCGGCACGCTGATGTGCCATTATCGCCATCATGCGCACGACGATCCGCTGTATCTGCCCGGCTTGCAAGACATTACCGCCCATGTCGATTTCACGGCCATGGCGCGCGCCGCGCTCGATGCCGGGCTCGATATGCTCGGCTACACGAGCCAGGCCGCTTTCCTGCTCGATGCCGGCATCGGCGATCTGCTGCTGCGCACTTCGCCGGAGGATGAGCGCCGCTATCTGCCGCAAGCCAATGCGATGCAAAAGCTGATTTCGCCGGCCGAGATGGGCGAGCTGTTCAAGGTGCTGGCGGTCGGCAAGCAGGTCGCGCTGCCCGAGAAATTCGGCCGCAACGACCGCAGCGGGCGCTTGTAAGGCCGGGACGGACAAAGGGAGGGGTAATGATTCGCTGGGTTCTCGTCATCTTCATCGCCTTGATCCTGTTTTCGGCCGCCTTGCCGTGGCTGGAAAAGCTCGGCATCGGCCGCCTGCCCGGCGACATCCGCTTCAAGCTGTTCGGCCGGGTCTTCATGCTGCCGTTCGCTTCCACCGTGCTGCTCTCGGCCGTTGCTTTTTTGATAGCGCAAGTGTTCTGAGCCTGCTCCTGCTTGTTGATATTTATCAAGGCCCTGCTCCAAAGCAGGTCTAGTATCGGAAAGTTGCCTGGCAGCATTCTTCTTCGGCGGACGCACTATGGAGCCTGCCTTGATCGGCAACATGCGGCTTGGCCATTCCCGCCGTCTTTTATTGCTTCTTTGGCAGGTTAGGCGGGACAGGTTCCCGCCATGGCGCCATATTTGCACGACAACGTTTGATGCTTTCCGGTAATCCGGATAATGGACGGCTATCCAATTGCGCATGTCGCGAGACGATGCCGGGATGGCATCCGATCGGTTTCATCCAGGGGGCAGTGCCATGCACCATGCCGAGAACAATAATGTGATCCCCGATACCGATATCTTCGCGATGACCGGTGAACCGCTTCTTGCGGCCGAACTCGCCGGCGAGCCGCTCCTCGACTCCTTCTCCGGCGCCGCCGGCGCCCGGATCGCCCATCCGCATGCGTTGCACGAAACGGCGCGCCATGCGATGCGCTTTCGCCGTCTGCAGCTCAGCTTCGTTTTCGCCGGCCTGTATCTCGTGGCGCTGGCGGTGTTCCACTGGCAGGGCCTGATCGATCGTCCGACCTTCGCGATCGCGGCCGCTCTGCTGTGCGGCGCCACCGCCGTGTTTTACGGACTCTTCATCGGCGGCACGAAACGGAAGATCCGCGAATGGAACCTGTCCGCGCCGATCGCGCTATGCAGCATCGCCATCATGCTCTGGCTGACCTACGCGGCGCCCGCGACGCGCATCATTTTCGCGCCGTTCATCTTCGCCACGATCGCTTGCTGCATGTATCGGCTGCGACAGAGAGCCGTCTTGATGCTATGCGTCGGCACGCTGGCCGGTTATGCCGCCGTGATCGGCCTCCATCATTTGCGGCTCGGCGCCGGGGCGGCGGTCGATGCCGCCATGCTTAGACAGGACTTGCTGCACTGGTTCGTCCTGGCGCTGACCTTGCCGAGCTTCGTCTTGCTGACCGGCCGCCTGCAGCGGCTGCAAGGCGCCTTGCGCCAAGCCGGCATGAGGATCCGCAATATCGAGGAACACGCGCGCCGCGATCCGCTGACCAACAGCTACAACCGGCGCTACATGGTGACGGCGCTCGAAGAACAGAAGCGTTATGCCGACGGCAGCGGCGCGCCGCTGTGCCTGGCGGTGATCGATCTGGATCATTTCAAGCGCATCAACGACGAAGTCGGCCACCTGGCCGGAGACGACGTGCTGCGCACTTTCGTCGCCATCGCGCAACGCAACGTGCGCGAGACCGACATCTTCGGCCGCTACGGCGGCGAGGAATTCCTGCTGGTGCTGCCGAACACTTCCCTGCTGGAAGCCTTCAACATCGCCGAACGGCTGCGCGAACGCGTCGAGCGGCACGACTGGCATCACGGCTTGCGCCAGCCGGTGACGGTGTCGATCGGATTGACCCAGTACATCAGCGGCGAATCGGTGCTCGAGCTCTTCTCGCGCACCGACACCGCGATGTATCTCGCCAAGCGCGGCGGACGCAACCAGGTGGTCGCCGAAGAGCCGGCGGCCGGGTTGTGGCAAAACGCCGACTGAGGCTTCCTCCCTTTGCCATCGATTCTTCCGCCGTCGTCGCGCGGCGGTACAACTTCGCGGCCATAGGTGCTAAAGTTCGATCAGATACGGCCGTGACCAACAGTATTGCGGGACGGGGCGTTTGCCATCCACGCGCCGCCGAGCGATAGCCGGCCCTGCATTTCCGAGCGAGCGATATGAAAGAATTCAGCAGTCTGACTGCGCTGATCGTCGAACCCCAGTCCGGCATGCGGATGAGCCTGCACAACATGCTCAACCTGTGCGAAATCACCAAGATCGACCATGCCGTCAGTTCCGGCACGGCGATCCGGCCGCTGCAGAACAAGGTCTACGACATCATCCTGTGCGAATACGATCTCGGCGAAGGCCAGGACGGCCAGCAACTGCTCGAGGATCTGCGCCATAACAAGCTGATCCCGCTGTCGACCATCTTCATCATGGTGACCGCCGAGCGCACCCAGGAAAAGGTGGTGAGCGCCGCCGAACTGGCGCCGACCGACTATCTCTTGAAACCGTTCACGGCCGACGCGCTGCTCGAGCGCATCGCCAGGGCGGTGGAACGCCGTTCACTGTTCATGCCGATCTACCGGCTGATGGAGCACGGCAGCCTGCCCGAGGCGATCGAGGCTTGCGCCGAAGGAGAGAAGGCTTCGCCCAAGTTCGCGGTCGATTTCATGCGCTTGCGCGCCGAACTCCATGTCATCCTCGGCCACGCCGCCGAGGCCGAAGCCATCTATTGCAAGCTGCAGGAACTCAAGGCCGTCGCCTGGGCGCGGCTCGGGTTGGCCAAGACCTTGTACATGCAGAATCGCTTCGCGGAAGCCGAGGAAATGCTCGGCGGCATCGTCGCCGAGAATCCGCAATTCCTCGACGCCTACGATTGGCTGGCCAAGGCGCACGAAGCCGTCGGCAAGCTTCCCGAGGCGAAGGGCGTGCTGCAGGACGCGGTGTCGATCTCTCCTCACGCGGTCCGGCGCTTGCGCAAGCTCGGCCAGGTCGCGCTCGAAACCGGCGACGTCGAAACGGCGGAGGCCTCGTTCCAGAAGGTCGTGACGAAAGCGAAATATTCCGAATTCCGCGATCCGGAGGACCACGTCCGGCTGGTCAAGACCTTGGTTCGGAAGGGCGATACCCAACAGGCAGCCGTGGTCGTGCGCGATATGGAAAAGACGCTGTCCGGGTCGGCCAAGACGCCGGCCTGCCGCGCGATTTCCGCCGGCATGATCCATGAGTCCAACGGCGACGCCGAGCGCGCCGCCGAGGAATTCGCCGCCGCCGTCGCCGCCTGCCGCGGCGCGGCTGGCCTGTCGAACGAGACGAAGCTGGATCTGGCCAAGAGTTGTCTTGACAACAATCTCCAGGACAACGCCGCCGAAGTCATGCTCGACGTCATGAACAACTCCGCCGACGACGCCGCCATGGCCAAGGCGATCGCCGTGTTCGAGCAGGCCGGGCATAAGGAACTGGCCGAGAAAGTCGCCAAGGAGAGCCGGCGCCAGGTGGTCGAACTGATCTCGAGCGGTGCCGATAAGGCGCGCCAGGGCGATTACCGCGGCGCGGTCGATCTGATGATTGCTGCGGCGCACAAACTGCCCGACAATCCGCAAGTCGTGTTCAATGCCGCGGTGGCGGTGCTCAAGTGCCTCGAAAACATCGGCTGGGACAGCAAGCTCGCCGGCCATGCGCGCTGGTATATCGAGAATGCGCGCCGCCTCGATCCGACCAATCCGCGCCTCGAACCCTTGGGCGATTTATATCAGCAGATTCTAAAAAAATATGGCATTCTTCCGGCCCAAGTGACGGCAAAACCGCCACTGCGCGCATAGCGCGGGCGGGATGAATTCCCGCCGCGGCGGCGCCCGCGATCCGGCGCCATTCGCTAACTACTCCAAGGAAGAGACACTCGTGAATCAATACGTGATCGGCGCACTCGTTGCTGCGCTCGCCGCGGGCATCGCCAATGCCCACCAAGCTTCGCAAGGTTCCGGTCCGACCCAGTCGGCCGCTCCATCCTCCGCTTCCGCCGGACATGCCGTTTCCGGCATCGACAAACACAATATCGATAACGGTGTGCGTGCCCAGGACGATTTCTATCGTCATGTGAACGGCAACTGGCTCAAGAAGACCGACATCCCGGCGGACAAGATCGGCTGGGGCGCCTTCCATGAAATCAATGAGGCCATCCAGCCCCAGCTGCGGGCGCTGATCGAGGAAGCGGCGAAGAACGGCAAGGATAGCGAGGCCAGGAAGATCGGCGACCTGTTCGCCAGCTTCATGGACGAAGCCAGGCTCGAGACGCTCGGCTTGAAGCCGCTCCAGGCCGAATTCGCGAAAATCGCCGCCGTCACCGACAAGAAGCAGATCCCGGCGCTGATCGCCCACTTCAACCGCATCGGCGCCACCGCTCCCTATTTCGCGGAAGTTCATCAGGATGCCAAGGACGCGACCAAGTACGTGGTCGACTTCGTGCAATCCGGTCTCGGCTTGCCCGATCGCGACTATTACCTGAAGGACGACGACGCCAAGCTCAAGGATGTGCGCGCCAAGTACCAGGCCCACATCGAGAAAATGCTGTCCCTGGCCGGCGACAAGAACGCCGCCGCCGGAGCGAAGGCCGTGGTCGAACTCGAAACCGAACTGGCCAAGGTGCAATGGACCAAGGTCCAGAACCGCGATCCGGTGAAACTCTACAACAAGAAGGAAATCGCCAAGCTCGGCGAGATGATGCCCGGCTACGACTGGAAATCCTATCTCGCCGCCGCCGGCATCGACGGCAAGGTCGACTACGTGATCGTGCGCCAGCCGAGCTATATGATCGGCTTCGGCGAAGCGCTGAAGAAGGCTTCGCTCGAGACGTGGAAGACTTATCTGCGCTGGCACCTGCTGTCGTCCTATTCGGTTTACCTGCCGAAGGCATTCGACCAGGAGAATTTTGCCTTTTACAGCACGACATTGCGCGGCGTGCCGCAGCAGCAGCCGCGCTGGAAGCGCGCGGTCGGCCTGGTCGAGCGTTCGATCGGCGAAGGCCTCGGCAAGCTGTACGTGGCCAAGCATTTCCCGCCCGAGCACAAGGCGCGCATGGATAAGCTGGTCGCCAATCTCCTGGAAGCCTATCGGCAGAGCATCGACACGCTCGACTGGATGGGCCCGGAAACCAAAAAAGAAGCCCAGAAGAAGCTTTCGACCTTCAGTCCGAAGATCGGTTATCCGAGCAAATGGCGCGACTATTCGGCGCTGCGGGTGGTGCGCGATGACCTCGTCGGCAACGTGATGCGCGCCAACAGCTTCGAGTTCGAACGCAACATCGCCAAGCTCGGCAAGCCGATCGACCGCGAGGAATGGTTCATGACGCCGCAGCAGGTGAATGCCTACTACAACCCGGAAATGAATGAAATCGTGTTCCCGGCCGCGATCCTGCAGCCGCCGTTCTTCAATGCGACCGCCGACGATGCGGTGAATTACGGCGGCATCGGCGCCGTGATCGGCCACGAGATCAGCCACGGCTTCGACGACGAAGGCAGCCAATACGATGAGAAAGGCAACCTGCGCAATTGGTGGACCAAGGAAGACCATGAGAAATTCGGCGCCAAGACCAAGCGCCTGATCGAGCAGTACAGCGCGTTCAGCCCGGTGCCCGGCTACAAGCTCAACGGCGAGCTGACGCTCGGCGAAAACATCGCCGACAACTCCGGTCTGGCGATCGCCTACAAGGCTTACAAGCTGTCGCTCGGCGGCAAGGAAGCGCCTGTCATCGACGGCTTCACCGGCGACCAGCGCTTCTTCCTCGGCTTCGGCCAGGTGTGGCGCGGCAAGCTGCGCGAGCAGGAGGCGATCGTCCGCATCAAGACCGATCCGCACTCGCCGCCGGAATTCCGCGGCAACGGCACGCTGCGCAACCAGCCGGCCTTCTACAATGCGTTCGGCGTGAAGGAAGGCGACAAGATGTATCTGTCGCCGGAACAGCGCGTATCGATCTGGTAAGCGCCGAATGGCGATATAGCGGAAATCAGCAAGCATTCAGGGCCTCGCCGCGGCGACGGCCCTGTTTCATTTCCGGCGGCGATTTCGCCGGTAAAGACGACAACATCGACAAGGACGAGATCCATGAAGAGACAAATTGCAAGTGCGCTTTCACTCCTGATCGCCGCCGGCTGCGTGCACGCGGCCGGTTCCGGCATCGATCACCAGCACAATGACAAGACGGTGCGCATCCAGGACGATTTCTATCGTCATGTGAACGGCAACTGGCTGAAATCCGCCGAGATTCCGGCCGACAAGGCGCGCTGGGGATCGTTCGACGAATTGCGCGATAGCGTCTTGCCGCGCCTGCGCTCCATCATCGAGGCCGCCATGCAGGATGGCGGCAAGCAGCCGGGCTCGGAAGCGCAAAAGATCAGCGATCTCTACGCCAGCTTCATGGATCAGGCCAAAGTCGAGGCGCTCGGGTTGAAGCCGCTGGCGGCCGAATTCGCGAAGATCGACGCGCTGTCCGACAAAAAGCAGATTCCGGCACTGATCGCGCATTTCAACACGCTCGGCGTCACGGCGCCGTACGTGCCGTGGGTATGGCAGGACGGCAAGGATGCGACGCAATACATCGTCAATCTCTGGCAGGGCGGTCTCGGCTTGCCGGATCGCGATTACTACCTGAAGGATGACGACGCCAAGCTCAAGGATGCGCGCGCCAAGTACCAAGCCCACATCGAGAAGATGCTGATGCTGGCCGGCGACAAGGACGCGGCCGCCGGCGCGAAAGCCATCGTCGAGATCGAGACCGAACTGGCCAAGGTGCAATGGACCAAGGTCCAGAACCGCGATCCGATCAAGCGCTACAACAAGGTCGAGCTCGCCAAACTGGCCGAGATCATGCCGGCCTACGACTGGCCGTCCTATCTCGCCGGCATGGGTGTCGCCGGCAAGATCGCATCGCTCAACGTGGCTCAACCGAGCTATTTCAACGGGCTGTCCAAGATTCTGCAGGAAACGCCGCTGGCGGCTTGGAAAACCTATTTCAAGTGGCATATGTTGAGCGCGTTCGCGCCGTATCTGCCGAAGGCCTTCGACGAAGCGGACTTCGCCTTCAACAGCACGGTGCTGCGCGGCGTACCGCAACAGGAGGAGCGCTGGAAGCGCGGCGCGCGGCTGGTCGAGCGCTCGATCGGCGAAGGCCTCGGCAAGCTGTATGTCGCCAAGTATTTTCCGCCGGAGCACAAGGCGCGCATGGAAAAGCTGGTCGCCAACCTGCTGGCGGCCTATCGCCAAAGCATCGACACGCTCGACTGGATGGGGCCGGAAACCAAGAAAGAGGCGCAGGCGAAGCTGTCCATGTTCAAGCCCAAGGTCGGCTATCCGAACAAGTGGCGCGATTATTCGGCCCTGACGATCGCCAAGGATGACCTGGTCGGCAACGTGATGCGCGCCAATATCTTCGAGACCAAGCGCAACATCGCCAAGCTCGGCAAGCCGATCGACCGCGAAGAGTGGGGCATGACGCCGCAGACGGTGAACGCCTATTACAGCCCGTCGCGCAACGAAATCGTGTTCCCGGCCGCGATCCTGCAGCCGCCGTTCTTCAATGCGGCGGCCGACGACGCGGTCAATTACGGCGGCATCGGTGCCGTGATCGGCCACGAGATCAGCCATGGTTTCGACGACCAGGGCAGCCAGTATGACGGCCACGGCAATCTGCGCAATTGGTGGACCCCGGACGATCACGCCAAATTCAAGGCCAAGGCAGCGGTGTTGATCAAGCAGTACGGCGCCTACAGCCCGGTGCCCGGTTACAACGTCAACGGCGAACTGACGCTCGGCGAGAACATCGCCGACAACTCCGGCCTGGCGATCGCCTACAAGGCTTACAAGCTGTCGCTCGGCGGCAAGGAAGCGCCGGTCATCGACGGCTTGTCCGGCGACCAGCGCTTTTTCCTCGGTTTCGGCCAGATCTGGCGCAGCAAGACGCGCGACGCGTCGATGATCGTGCAGATCAAGACCGATACGCATTCTCCCGGAGAATTCCGCGGCAACGGCACGTTGAGGAACCAGGCGCCGTTCTACAGCACGTTCGACGTGAAAGCGGGCGACAAGATGTATCTGCCGCCCGAGGAGCGGGTAACGATCTGGTAGTCGGCTAGAAATCGGCACAACGGCCCGGCATGCAGCCGGGCCGTTTTTTCTTTCATGCCTCCAGCAAGCCGCGAATGCGCTCCGGCGGCCGGCCGATGGCGGCGCGTCCGCGATAGACGACGATCGGCCGCTGCAGCAATTGCGGATGCCGCGCCACTGCCGCCAGCAAGGCATCGTCGCCGGCGTCCCGTAAGCCGAGAGCGGCGAATTCCTCCTCGTTGTCGCGCACCATTTCCTTGGCTGGCACGTCCAATTGCGCCCGGATTTCCTGCAATTGCGCCAGCGTCGGCGGCGTTCTTTGATAGTCGACGACGTGCAGGCGCACTCCGTGTTCGCCGGCGAAGCGCTCGACGATGGCGAGGGTTTCGCGCGACTTCGAGCAGCGCGGATTGTGATAGATCGTGATGTCTGTCATGGCGTGAAGCGTGATGGAAAAAGAAATCAATCCCAGCCGTCCTGTCGTTTGGCGTGGCGTGCCTCGGCGTCGCGGGCGAACATTTCCTCGAGTTCGTCGCGTCCCTGTTTGGCGATCGACAGGACGCGCTGCTGGTCCTTGTAATGGGGATAGAGCGCCTGCAGCAGATCCAGGTTGTGGGCGCGGAATTTCATCGCCGCCTGGCGCGCGCGGTAGGCGCCGAAGCCGAGTTGTTGCAATACGCTGCGGCCCAACTGCAGGGCGGCCTCGAAAGTCTCGCGCTCGATCAGCGTCACGCCGCGATCGCGCAACTGGTAGTAATGGGTCACGTTGCGGGCGCGCGCCACGACAGTCAGGTTGGGATAGGCGCGCCGGACGGCGTCGATCAAGCGCAGGCTGTCGTCGATATCGTCGACGGCGACCACCAGTACGCGCGCCTTGCCGATGCCGGCCGCCTCCAGCAAGTCGAGCCGCGTCGCATCGCCGTAAAACACCTTGAAGCCGAACTTGCGCAACAGGTCGATCTGGTCCGGATCGTGGTCGAGCACGGTGGCGCCGATCCGGTTCGCATAGAGCAGACGGCCGATGATCTGGCCGACGCGGCCGAAGCCTGCGATGACCACCGGATTGTTCTCGTCCTCGATATGATCGTCCGGGCGCCGGTCCGTGTTGCCGAGACGCGGCGCGATGAACTTGTCGTGCAACAGCAGCAGGAGCGGCGTCGCCACCATCGACAGGGCCACGACCAGCACCAGTAATGCAGCGGTTTCCGTTGCAAACACTTGGGCGGTCGCGGCCGCGCCGAACACGACGAAAGCGAATTCGCCGCCTTGCGACAGCAGCAGCGCGAAGTACAGTTGCTGCGTGCGCGCGATTCCAAAACGCTTTCCGAGCAGGTAGAGCGCGCCGATCTTGGCGGCAAGGAACGCGGCAACCAAGCCGAGGACGAGCCACGGCTGCGCCAGGAAGACGCCGAAATCGACCGACATGCCGACCGCGATGAAGAACAGGCCGAGCAGCAAGCCTTTAAACGGCTCGATATCGGCCTCGAGCGCATGCCGGTATTCCGATTCGGCGAGCATGACGCCGGCCAGGAAGGCGCCGAGCGCCATCGATAAATCGACCCACTGCATCAGGAGCGCGATCGCGATCACGAGCAGCAGCGCGAAGGCGGTGAAGATTTCGCGCATGTCGGTCTTGGCGATCATGTGCAAGATCGGCCGCACCAGATAGCGGCCGCTGACGATCAAGGTGGCGACCACCGCCACGGTCTTGAGTGCGCCGAGCCAGTCGTGCTCGCCGGCAACGGCGGTTGCGCCGAGCAGGGGCACGAGCGCGATCATCGGAATGGCGGCAATGTCCTGGAACAGCAGGATCGAGAATCCCGCCGTGCCGGCCGGCGTCGCCAGCAGATTCTTTTCCTCGAGGGTGGCCAGCGCGATCGCGGTCGACGACAGCGACAGCCCGAGCGCCGCGATCAGCGCGGTCTGCCAGCCGGCGCCGAGCAGCAGGCCGAGCGCGAAAAGGGCTGCGGAGCAAGCGAACACTTGCGCGCCGCCCCAGCCGAAAATCGGCCCCCGCATCGACCACAGGCGCTTCGGATCGAGTTCGAGTCCGATCATGAATAGCAGCAGCACGACGCCGAATTCGGAGAAATGCAAAATCTCCTCGACCCCGGTGATCAACTTCAGCCCCCACGGGCCGATCGTGATGCCGGCCAGCAGGTAGCCGAGCACCGCGCCGAGTCCGAGGCGCTTGGCGATCGGTACCGCGATGACGGCGGCGGTCAAATAGATGAAGGCATTGCCGAGCAGACTGTGTTCCATCATGCCTCCCTGGTCGACGCAGCGGCCGGCCGGCGCGGCCAGGCCGCCAGCAGTTCGCGATAGCGCGCGACGTGGGCCGATATCGTTGCCTCATCGGCTTGGCGCGCGCCGTGCAGGATATGCGGCGGCAGCCACTCCATGCCGCACAAGGCGGCCGTCTGCCGGAACGGCGGCAGGAATGCCTCGAACGAGTGATCGTGGTAGCCGCCAGGAGTATAGGACGCTTGCGTGCCGCCGGTGGTCGCCGCCAGCCAGAACCCCTTGCCGCGCAGCGCGGTTCCGCCGTTGCCGTAGGCCCAGCCGTGCTCGAGCACGATATCGACCCACTCCTTCAGGAGCGAAGGCATGCCGTACCACTGGATCGGGTGCTGGAACACGATCAGGTCGGCGGCCGCGAGCAGCTCTTGCTCTTGTTCAACATCAATATGGAAGTCGGGGTAGGTTTCGTACAGGTCGCGCACGGTCACCTGTGGCAATTCGCGTGCCGCCGCGATCATGCGTCGATTGACGTTCGAACGGTGCGGCGCCGGGTGGGCGTACAGAATGAGAATGCGCGAAAAGTCGGTCATGGGGCGGGGGCGGAGGTATGCCGCAGCGGAGCATCGTGGTCCGGAATCTTAGCGGATTGCCAGAGTTGTTGCGTTGGCAACCGCTCTTCCCGGCGACAAGTTTTTTGTTTCCGCCTAAACAAAATAGTTGACAGGGAAAAGAGACTGCTCTATAGTCTGGGGTTCCCTGCGGAGAGGTGGCCGAGTGGTTAAAGGCAGCAGACTGTAAATCTGCCCTCTTATGAGTACGCTGGTTCGAATCCAGCCCTCTCCACCAGGTTGAAAAACAGGTGCTGTGCGGCTGAAGTTGCGGTCCTTGCGGGTGTAGCTCAATGGTAGAGCTGAAGCCTTCCAAGCTTACGACGAGGGTTCGATTCCCTTCACCCGCTCCAGATTCCTGTCGGTTGCTGTATGTGCAATCGTTGAATGCCCTTGTAGCTCAGTGGTAGAGCACTCCCTTGGTAAGGGAGAGGCCACGTGTTCAATCCACGTCAAGGGCACCAGATTTCCTGTTTCATTCATTGACAGTCGGGCGCGTGCCTGAACATTCTCATCAAATCGTTAGGAGTCTAAGATGGCAAAAGGCAAGTTTGAGCGGACCAAACCGCACGTGAATGTGGGCACGATTGGACACGTTGACCACGGCAAGACGACGCTGACGGCGGCAATCGCCACGGTGCTGGCCGCGAAGTTCGGCGGCGAAGCCAAGAAATACGACGAGATCGATGCTGCTCCCGAAGAAAAAGCGCGCGGCATTACCATCAACACCGCTCACGTGGAATACGAAACGGCCAACCGCCACTATGCT
>DASPLX010000072.1:0-13146 GCA_035627375.1 Paucimonas sp.
TTCCATGATCGATTCCTCCATCTCCAACATCCAGTTCTTTGGAGACCGAGGCGTCATGTTGAATTCCCCTCCCTGTTATCGCCCTCATGCAACAATGCGAAACGGAAATTCAGATTGGTTAAAACGGTGCCGCATCAATAATCGGCCAGGTCGGAATGTTTTGAATGGTAATGTCACGTATGACGACATTCTTGATATTGGCATCATAGGAGCCGAGATGCGGCCCTCCCGTTACGACTCCGCCGACGCAGCAAATCGTCTGTTCCCGGAAATTCGGATTTCCACCGCGTCCCAACCCGTTATTTGCAATCCGGCTATAGGCAGCACGATTGCCGTCAAGTACGCCTCGTCCGCTGATAGTGACGTTCGACGCATTATTCACGACTTGAAGCATTCCCCATTGCGTCGCCCGCGGTTCATTTCTCCGTGTTATAGGGTTATACCATTCGCCGTCATATGCCGTCTGAAGACCAGGTTTCAGCATGAGCTTGCCATCAAGCATCACTTCTGTATTGGACCCCAGTTTTAACGGTCCGCTTATCATATAAGCCGAGCCGGTATTCGGGATATAAGTCAGTCCTCCTTGGCTAATCGCCGCTTGCAATGCATTCGTATCGTCTGTATAACCATCGCCCCGTGCTCCGAGCAGCGTGGCGACTCGATGTGGTACGCGGAAATAACCGGATCCACCCAATAGCGAATTGGCCCCGCCAAGGTTATTTATTCCATGAACGTAAAGAGGTTTGCTTCCCCATGTTTGCATCACTTGAGGTGAAAGAACGATTCGGAAGCGATATGTGGTGCCGTAAGACTGACAAGAGGATGCAACGGCCGGTTCACTGGAAAAATTTGCCGTTCCGTAAGCGACAAGCGTTCCGCCGCTTCCGTATGGACCGCCGGCATAAACATGGACGTCAATCGGTTGCGGACTCGTCTGAGTGCATGCCCAGCCCGACATCGTAAGTTGCGTTCCCTGCATAAAATAGCCATCGATGTTGCCTACCACCGATGGCGCCGCGAATGCTTGCACAGCACAAGACGCCAAAATGCTTCCGAAGAAAAGGCGGAATTTGGTTTTCAAAATTGTCTCCCAATGGATTTCCATTGAAAATGCATGCATCTAAGAGCGCCTATCAAAATGTCGATGGCAAGGCGCGCCGACGCTGACAGTACAGACGTACGGCAAGGAGGCAGCAACGCGGCAAGCGGCATTTTGATAGGCGCTCTAAATGAAGATTCTCAATGACGAAGGCCATAGCAATCCATAGCCATGGAAGCCGAAAGATTAACTCAGCTTCAATGGTGAAGACACCCCATATCTATGGGAAATGAGAAAACATTTCATGAGTAACCTCAATGGAAGCACAAGGAATCTCTCTGCTTTATGTCGTCGCAGATACTCCGAAAAACATGAGGGAGCCGCCCGGAACCGCAAATAAAAAAGCGCAGTGCCTCTCGCCGTATGACTATCATCGGCATCATCCAAGCCGAATCCGCATACGACGGAAGGCGCTGCGCTTTTCCGTTCTACCGAACTACTGCCCGGCAGGCGGCTCCCATAGCTCGACCTTGTTGCCTTCCGGGTCGATGACCCAGCCGAACTTCCCGTATTCCGAGTCGTCGAACTTGTCCAGCACGTTGCAGCCTTCTTCCCTGAGCGCCGCGAGCAAGGCACGGACGTCGGCTACCCGGTAGTTCACCATGAAGGGAGCCGTGCTCGGTGCGAACGAGTCGCCATCGGCGGGTCCGATGGACCAGATCGTCGTGCCCTCCGCGGGTTTGCCGTCCGCGTCGGACCAGCGGAAGGCCGTGCCGCCCCAGGCTTGCACGTCGATGCCGAGGTGTCGCTTGTACCAGGCCTGCAATGCCTTCGGGTCCTTGGCCTTGAAGAAGATGCCGCCGATGCCGGTAACGCGCTTCATGTGTACCTCGAACGAAAGGATGAGTTGATCGAGCGCCGAAGGCGCCGCTCGACATCCTGCCACGCGGAGACGGGCAACGCAATATCGCCGCGCGACTGCTCAATGAGCCGGCGCGGCACGCATGATGCTGCGCACGTCGTAGGGATCGGCCATCGCCGCGATCAGGCGGCGCGGTTTGCGCACATTCAGGCGGGCATGTCCGAAGCGGATATTGTCGATCAATAGCAGATCGCCCGTCTGCCAGGGAAAGATGATCGCGTTGGCCCAGGCGGCGCGCTGGATCTCGACACTCTCTTCGCGCGTGAAACGGCGGCCGCATCCGTGCAACACCTTCAGGAAAGAGTTCTTCCTGTTGTATTCGAACGTGACGAACCATTCCAGCATCTTGCGTAGCACGGGATGGTAGCGTTCCTTGAAATGGCGGAAATTATGGATGAAGCTATCGGCATTGAATGTCGTGATGCTGATGCAGGGGAGACCGCTCAGGGGATCGTTCAGCACGGCCGGCAGCTTGAGTTCGGTCGAGAGGTTGTCGGAGGCATCCCATGCATAGCGCATGCCTTCCGCCTCCAGGAATTTCCTTACCACTTCCTTGTCCCGGGTCTCGAAGGTGTCTTGCCATGTCTTGTGGAAATTGATGAGCGATTTCTTTCCGAAGAAAACGCGCTTGTACAGCAAGCCGTCGGTCTGCAGTTTGTTTCGCAGGGGCTCGCCGAGGTCGTTCCATAATCCGTGGAGATCGAAGAGCGGCGTCTCGCCGAAGCCGGCGGCCGGCGTCACGCAGAAGAAGGAAATCATTCCCGGGCGCGTGGTCTGGTAACAGAACTCCGTGTGCACGCCGATGATGAACGGAGACGGCGCCTCGGTGGAAACGAAAGTCTTGCCGGTCACGTTCGAGCGCGGCGATGCTCCACCGTAGTTCGACCTGTACAGATCGTAGTCGAGCGACTCGAGGATCTGTTCGTATTCCTCCGGCTGGCTGACCGGGAGGCCGCGGAAGAGCAGTACGCCTTGCTCCCGCACTTGCCGCTTGATGCGATCGGCATGCGCGCGGAAATGGGCGCGGATGTCTCCCAGCGAGGCGCGCTCCAGGCCGATGCTCTTCGCGCGAACGACGAAGGATTTGCCGGAGATCTTGGACAGGACGCTTTGCTCGTCGTCGCGCAGGCTTTCGGTCGAAAGGAGATTCATGGTTGAATGCACTTATTGCTTCGCCTGCAGCATCGCGGCCATCTTCTGATGAATCAGGTTGATCGCCTTCAACGGCCGGATCATGACCTTGAACTCGGCGATCTTGCCTTCCTCGTTCCACGTGATCATGTCGACGCCATTGACGCCGACGCCGTCGATCTCCACTTGGAATTCCAGCACCGCGTCGCGCTCGCCGGTGACCTCGCGGACATAACGGAACGAATCGTTGAAGAACACGTGGAAGGCGGCGAACAGGTATTGGAACGTGATCTCCTTGCCCGCCTGCGGCGTATGCACCACGGGCGAGTGGAAAACCACGTCGTCGGCGAGTATCGCCCTCAAACCCTTGGAGTCTCTCGATCGGACGAGTTCATGCCAGGCGGCGACGGTCGGGTTGGTCATGCGCGGTCTCCGGGGAACATGGCTTCAAGGATTCATTGCAACGAGATCTGCGGCTTGTGCGCCGTCGCCGGCGCGAACGACGCCGACTGCGGGTCGCTCAGCGCGACGCCGGGACGTACAGGAGCAACCTCGGCGATCTGCTCCAGCGCGATCGTAGGCTTTGCCGCCTTGGTCGCAGGCAGCGCCGCCGGCGCGGCTGCCGGCGCAACTGCCGGTGCAGTTGTCGGTACAGCTGCCGGCGCTACCGCCGGCACAAGCGCCGTCACCGCGCCGCCGACATATACCGTGTCGTAGGCGATGCCCCGCATCTGGACGCAGACATTGCCGTGCAGGTCGCACAAGTCGATATCCAGCCTGATGACCTTGTCCTGCGCCCCGCTTCCCTGCGCATGGCGGGCCCAGGCGAGCATGTGCGTCGTGCAGGCCGATTCGATGCGCATCGACTCGAGCGCGAACGGCAGCGACAAGTGCCTGGCGCGCCGGGTGGAGCTTTCCGTCAGCCCCGCCGCCGCGCGCAACAGCTCGTCCATCAAGTCCGGGTGCAGCACGTAGTCGTTCAGTTCCGCGTCGACCGCCGCGGACAGTTGCAGGTGCGCGAGCAATTCTCCGTCTCCGCGATGGAGCGCGGCGATGCCGTCGCCGTAGGCCGCCACGTCGGCCGCGATCCTCACCTGCAGCATCCGCCCCTTGAGCTTCTCGATATCGAGCTTGATGCGCACCGGGTCATGGTCGAGAACGGCATGGCCTTGGCAATGGACGACCTCTTCGGCCAGGCTGTCCGTCCCCTGCCCCAGGCTATAGATCTCGAAATCGACCTGGCCGTCGCTCTTCCTGAACAGGGCGATATTCACCTGCCTGTCCGGCGCGGCGACCAGCGGCCGTCCCCAGGCGACATGGTGCAATTCGAGATGCGTTGCTTCGTGCGGAACCGGCGCGGCGTCTTCCAGCGCGGCGCGGACCATTTCCAGGTAAGCCGCCGCCGGCAGCACCTTTCGGCCGCCCTCTTCGACCAGGAAGGCTTCCTGGCCGCTGAACGTGGAACTATAGCTTTGTTGGCCCAGCACCGAGACGTTGCGGTGCACCAGCGGGTGCAGCGCCGCCGCGACGGCCCGGGTTTCCGCCGGCCGGCCGCTCGCCGCGCGGTCGTTCGTGGCGGCATCGGCCCAGTAGCGTTTCCTGGCGAAGGGATAGGTCGGCAAGCCGATGCGGCGCGGTTTGGCCGGACCATGGAGCTGGCTCCATTCCAGGTCCAGGCCCCGCGTCCACAGCTCGACCAGCTTCGGCAGATCGCCGCAGGCCAGGCATTGGTCGACGACGTCCGCCATGCCTTCCTGCTGGCTGAGGAGGATCACGCCGTCTTCGCTGCGCTCCACCTTGCCGCGGAAGACGTTGCCGGCGTGGCGATCGCCGCCGAGCCAGGCCTCGAGCTTGGCGGCCAGTTGATCGACCGAATCCACGATGAAGCCGAGGCGTTCATCCATTGCGTCCCGGCCCACGAACAAGGTGTGGGCGATGGACATCAGGTCCGTCGAGGGCGCGCGGTCCGCCGAACGGATGAACTTCAGCAGATCCTGGGCCCGTTGCTGCAGCTGGTCGGCGGTCCGGGCCGAGAGCGGAACGATGATCGGGCCGACGATGCCGGCATCCAGGCCGGCATCGTCGGGGCGCCGATCCGCGGGCGGCGCGTATTCTTCCAGGACCAGGTGCGCATTGGTGCCGCTGAAACCGAAGGAACTGACCGCCGCGCGGCGCTTGCCGCCGGGCGCGGCTTCCCACGGCCGCGTCTGTTTCGAGACATAGAACGGCGAGTCCTTGAAATCGAAGAGGGAATTCTCCTTCGTCACATGCAGGCTCGGCACCAGCATGCCGTGCTTCATGCACAGCAAGACTTTCTGCACGCTGGCGACGCCCGCCGCGCCGGAGGTGTGGCCGATGTTGCTCTTCACCGAACCCAGGCCGCAGAAATTCTTCTTCGCGGTCTTTTCCTTGAAGACGGTGGCGAGCGCCTCCAGCTCGATCGGATCGCCGAGCTTCGTGCCGGTGCCGTGCGTTTCCACGTAGCTGATGGTTTCCGGATCGATGCCGCACCTGGCGTACAAATCCCTTTCGAGTTCGATCTGGCTGTTGACGCTCGGCGCCGTGATGCCGTTGGTCTTGCCGTCCTGGTTGATCGCGGAACCCAGGATCACGCCGTGGATGAAATCGTTGTCCCGCTCGGCGTCTTCCAGGCGCTTGAGCACCACCGCGCCCACGCCTTCGCCGGGGACGAAGCCGTTGGCGGAATTGTCGAAGGTCTTGCACTGGCCGTCCGGCGAGAGCATGCCGGCCCGGCACATGCCCATGTAAGTCTCGGGATGGAGCCAGATGCTGACGCCGCCGGCCAGGGCCATGTCGGTTTCGTGATTCAACAATCCCTGGCAGGCGAGATGGATCGCGACCAGCGAAGCCGAGCATGCGGTATCGATGGAAATCGCCGGGCCCTTCAGGTTCAGGAAGTAGGCGATGCGGGCGGCGCCGATCGCCGGATTGTTGCCGGTGATATCGACCGCGTTGGAAACCAGCCCGGCATACTCGGTGCCGATGATGCCGACATAGACGCCGCACTTCTTGTTGTTCAGGGCCTTGCCGGAATAGCCGGCGTTCTCGAAGGCCTTGTAGCTTTCTTCGAGGAACAGGCGGTGCTGCGGGTCCATGTTCTTCGCTTCGGCCGGCGAAATCTTGAAGAACAGCGAGTCGAAGCAGTCGACGTCGTCCAGCATGCCCATCCACTTGCAGTAGATCTTGTCTTCCTTCTTCGGGTCCGGGTCGTAGTATTGCTCGACGTCCCAGCGCGACGGCGGAATCTCGGTGACCGAGTTCCTGCCCTGCGCGAGGTTGTCCCAGAATTGCTTCAAGTCCTTCGCCTGCGGATATCGGCCCGACATCCCGATCACGGCGATCTTGCCGGTGGAACGGACCGGCCCGCGCGCCGCCGGCTGCCGGATGCGCGCGCTGCGCTGGAGGCTCGCGGAAGAGACCTCGGGCGACGGCGCGGGCCGGCCGGTTTGCTCGACGCGCGCCGGGACGGCGGATTTCCGCACGGCGTGTGCTCGCGCGGGGGCCGCTCGCACGGCGGGCGCGCGCTTGGGCGCGGCAGCGGCGATCTTCTCGATCTCTTGCCGCAGGTAGGAAGCGAGTTCGGCGATATTCGGATAGTCGTACACCCTGGCCGCCGTGATCTTGACGCCGTATGTCTTGTTGAGCTCGTTGACCCACTCGACGCCGACGATCGAATCCAGTCCCAGTTCGATGAAAGGCTTGTCCACGCGGATGTCGGCGGGCTTCATGAACAACGCGGTCGCCAGGCTTTCCTTCAGCTCCTGCTGCAACTGGGCATGGGAAATCAATTCCTGCGGCGTGTCCTCGACCGCTTCGTCAAGAACGTATTCGACCTCGTCTTCGGCTGCATCCTCGGCCATCGCCGGCGACGCCGCCGGCTCATCGGCACTTGCATCGGCACTTGCATCGGCGACCGCATCGCCGCCCGTCGAGACGACCGTCGAAGCGGGCGACGCTTTCTCGATCTCTTGCCGCAGGTAGGCGGCGAGTTCGGCGACGTTCGGATAGTCGTAGACCCTGGCCGCCGTGATCTTGACGCCGTACTTCTTGTTGAGTTCGTTGACCCACTCGACGCCGACGATCGAATCCAATCCCAATTCGATGAAGGGCTTGTCCACGCGGATGTCGGCGGGCTTCATGAATAGCGCGGCTGCCAGGCTTTCCTTCAGCTCCTGCTGCAGCTGGGCTTGGGAAATCAGCGGCGCGGGCATCTCGGTTGCCGCCACGCTCCTTGCTGCCGTTGCCGGTACCGTTGCCGGTACCGACGCCGCCTTGACCGTCGCTTGCGCTTTGGCCGGCGCTTGTACGCCGGCCCCGGCGGCGGCGGACACCGGGGCGACGACGGCGCGCCCTTGGCAATGCACCGTCTCCTCGCCTGCGTCGACGCTGTAGATTTCGAAATCGATGCTCTCGTCCGCATTCGCGAACAGCGCGATGCTGACCTCCTTGTCCCTGGCGGCGACGAACGTCCGGCCCCAGGCGATATCCCGCAATTCCACGTTGGCGTCTTCGGGCGGCATGGATGCCGCCATGGCCGCCGCGACGCGCGCCATTTCCAGGCACGCCGCTTCGGACAAGACCTTGCCGTCGCCGCCGGCACGATCTTCGAGGAAGGATTCGTCGCCGCGGAAGGCCGAGCTATAGCTCAGCTGGCGCAGGTTGGACGTGTTCCGGTGCACCAGCGGATGCAGAGCGGCGGCCAACGCGGCCGTTTTCGCCTCTTGCGCGGAGCGCGCGGCATCGATCCAGTAGCGCTCCTTGGCGAACGGATAGGTCGGCAGCTGAACGCGCCGCGGCTTGGCGTCGCCGTAGAGCTTGTTCCAATCGAACTCCAGGTCCTTGACCCACAGATCCAGCAATTTCGAGAGCTGCCGCTGGGCGAGCAGCTTGTCGATGATGGTTTCCCGCATGTCGGCATCGCGGCGCAGCAGGCTCATGGCTTCCTTGCTGTCGCGCGCCCGCCCCTGGTAAATGCCGTCGCCGGCAGGCTCGCCGGCGAGCCAGGACTTCAGCTTCGCGGCCAACTCCTCGTGCGATCCGGCCATGAAGCCGAGCCGCTCGTCCATGGCTTCGCGGCCGATCTGCAGCGTATAGGCGATGCCGGCCAGGTCGACGGAGCGGCCCTTGCGGGTGACGAATTCCAGGAGATCCGCGGCCTTCCGCCTCAACGGCTCCGCCGCCTTGGCCGACAGCGGGAACATGAGCTTGCCGTTCTCGGTCAGCACCGAGACCGGCGCCTTGGCCTTGGCCGGCGCCGCGTATTCCGCGATCACCAGGTGGGCATTGGTGCCGCCAAAGCCGAAACCGCTGACCGCGGCCTGGCGGCGCTCGGCGCCGTCGAGTTCCCAGGCCCGCAGGCGGTCGTTCACATAGAAGGGGCTGTTGTCCAGGACGATATGCTCGTTTAGGCGGGCATAGTTGATCGTCGGCGGCAACTGCTTGTGCCCCAGCGCCAGGACCACCTTGATGACGCTGGCGACGCCGGCGGCGGTAAAGCAATGGCCGATGTTGCTCTTCACCGAGCCCAGCGCGCAATAGCTTTTCTTCTGCGTGTATTTCTTGAACGCTTGCTTGAGCGCGTCCACCTCGATCGGATCGCCGAGCTTGGTGCCGGTGCCGTGCGCCTCGATCATTTGAATGCCGGCCGGATCGATGCCGAACTTGTCGTAGACCTCCTGTTCCAGGCGCGTCTGCGAATCGGGATTGGGCGCCGTGATGCCGTTGGTCTTGCCGTCCTGGTTGACGCCCCAGCCGCGAATCACGCCGAGGACGATGTCTTCGTCGCGCTCCGCGTCGGCCAGGCGCTTCAGCAGCACCGCGCCCACGCCCTCGCCCGGCGCGAAGCCGTTGGCGCGCTGGTCGAAGGTGAAGCATCTGCCGTCGCGCGACAGCATTCCCGTCTGCGCCATCTTGATGTGCAGCTCGGGGCCGGTCATCACGCCGACGCCGCCGGCCAGGGCCAGGTCGCTATTGCCGGTGACCAGGCTGTCGCAGGCCGTCGCGATCGCCACCAGCGACGAGGAGCACGCGGTCTCGATGGCCAGGCAAGGACCTTGCAGATTGAGGAAGTAAGAGACGCGCGCCGCCAGGATCGCCGTATCGCCGCCGGTGAAACCGAGCGCGCTGATCTGCAGATCCCTGGACAGCAGGTGGTAGTCGCCCGGGCCGCAACCGACGAAGACGCCGCATTTCCCGCCGGACAGGGAACGCGGGTTGTATCCCGCGTTCTCGATCGCATGCCACGCGGTCTGCAGGAACACGCGCTGCTGCGGGTCCATGCTCATCGCTTCCTTGGGCGAGATATCGAAGAACAGCGGATCGAACAAGTCGAACTCTTCCAGGTGCCCCATCCACTTCGAGTTGGTCTTGCCGGGCGCGGGGTCGCCTTCCTGGTAATAGGTGTCCAGGTCCCAGCGGCTGCCCGGGATCTCGCTGATGCAATTCCGGCCCTGGGCGATGTTGTCCCAATACTGATCGAGCGTCTTCGCCATGGGGAACTGGCCGGCCATGCCGATCACGGCGATCGGTTGCGCGGCCGGCATCGCGGCCGCGCCGCCGCCTGCCCCGGAGACGCGCGAGGTCTTTTGATCGCGCCAGGAAACGAGCTTGCTTCTCGACTTCCGCGACGACGGGGCGCCGGCTCCGGCCGGCGGCGCGGACGCGATTCGCGGCTCCGCCGGCGGAACGAAACGGGCCGGCGCGGCAAGGTCGAGCACCGGCGCGACCGCTGGCGCGGCCATCGGGGCGGCCACCGGAGCGCCCACGGGAGCGGGCGCGACCGGCGCGGCCGCGGCGGCTGGCTTGGCGGGTGCCGCGCCGGTCGCGCTTGTCGCGGCGCCGGCCGCCGGATCGGCATTCTCGATCTCTTCCTTGATGTAGGCGCCGAGCTGGGTCAGGGTCGGATGGCTATAGACCTTGGTCGCCTGGATCGAGGTCCGGTAGCGGTCGTTGATCTTGCGCATCCAGGTGACGCCGGTGATCGAATCCAGGCCGAGATCGACGAACGGCGTGTCCTCGTCGATATCGCCCGGCTGCATGTGCAGCTCCTGGGCCAGGAGTTGCTTGATGCCGGCGGTGATTTCCGGCAGTGAGTGCGCCGGCGTATTCGCTACGGTTGCGGTATTGTCGGCCTGCTGTGCCGCTTGAGTGTTTGCGCCATCGTCCATGGGATTGAAGTTCGCTTGAATCTGTTTGAGCGTATCGGCGCGGCCCACGAAGGTCCGCTCGTGCATGGAAATCTCTTGCTGCGTGTTACTGTCCATCCGCTCGTGGATCGAGCGGTTCAGGTACTGCTTGAGCCGGATAAGATTGGCGCGTGGATACCTGGCCACGTCGCGCGCCAGCGCCATGGCGGCGGCGTGCACTTCCTTTCTCGGATGGACCGGCAGCGCCAGGCCGCGCTCCCGCAGCTCGCTGCCGGAGTATTCCTGCGCCGTGAGCAAGGTCTCCCTGCCGAGATCCGGGCCCAGCTTCTCCGGCACGATCAAGGTCGCCCCCGCGCCGGGCGTGAAGCCATACCCCATGTAGGGACTGAGGTACTTGCTTTCCTCGCCGAGCAGGATGAAGTCGGCGAACAGGCCCAGCGACAACCCGCCGCCGATGCCGTGTCCCTGCATCGCGGCGACGACCGGTATCCTGCATTGCAAGGCCAACAGGTAGGTTTGTTCGTCGGTGAACTTCGCCCGTCCGTCCTGGATGGCTTCCAAGGCTTCGCGGGTGCCGCCGGACGCGAAATACTTGTCGTAGCCGGTGAGCACCACCACCTTGTACTCCGGCGTTTCATCGATATGGCGGAAGATCTCGTTCATGCCCCGCACGAACTCGGGCGAGAACAGGTTCTTCGCCTCCCGGTCTTCCATGTGCACCGCCACGACGCCGTCCGGATAGGCGGTGGCGGTGATGACTTTCGAGGCGAGCGGAATGGGCGCGGGCGCGGCGCCGCGATCATCCTTGGCGTCCGCCGCCGCTTCCGTCGCCGGGCGATCGTCCAATTCCTCGGCGCCGATCGGGCCGTGCGTCTTCCGCAATGCCACGGTATCGAGCGGCCAGCCGGCCCAGGACTGCGCCAATCTCACCGCTTCCGAAACCGCCTGCTCCTGCGCCGCCACCGGCACCGGCCCGATGCGGCGCCGCAGGTCGGCGCCGGTATAGGCCGCGCCGGCGAGCGCGATGTCGCGGCCGGCGGCGCCGCCGAAGCGGTCGGTGAACACCCGCGCGGCGAGCCTGGCCCACGCCGGGTCATGCAAGAGATCGGCGGCGCAATAATTGCCTTCATGCGCGTGAACCGCCGCGTCGCAGAACTGGCCGATCAGCCATGCCTTGGCCGAAGCTTGCGGCGGCAATACCGCGATCAGCGGCGGCGACGATTGCCGGAGCACCGACTGCAGGCCCAGCACGGCATCGAGCGCCGCCGCGCCTTCCAAGGCCGGCAGGAAATCCGCGCATTCGCTGACGAGCACGACCGCGCGGCAGGCGACGCGATCGGTCGCCACGCCGACGTTGATCTGTTTGAACAGCGCGCCCAGTTCCATCACCAGCGCGCCCGCCTCGCCCTTGCTCGCGGTTTCGCGGATCCTGACGAGCAATACGTTCTCCGCGGGCGTTTCCAATCGCAGGTGTTCACCCGGCGCGGCGATCTCGGCGATGCCGGCGGCGTCGCGCGGCCCAGGCTCGCGGCGCGCCGCCGGCTGGACCGGCTCCAGCGCCTGCGCCAGTTCGCGGATGCGGCGCGCCAGGTGCTGCTTCAACAACCGCAGGCCGACTTGCGATTTCTCGGCGAGATGCGACGCCAGTTTGCGGGCATGCGCTTCGACCTGGTCTTGCGGGACGATCGCGCAGGTCCAGCCCTTTTCCTGCAGTTGGCGGCCGGTCGCCGAGGTGGATTGATAGAGAAAGTCCGCGGCGCGCAGCCGGCCGAAGCGCTCGCTGAACAGGCGGTCTTCGGCGGCGCTCGGAAAGAGTCCGGCTTCCGGCTGGGTATAGCGGTAGGCCGCGTCCGTGGCGCAGACCATGAAGTCGCACAGCGCGGCGGCCAGGAAGCCGGCGCCGTCGGCGCCGCCGCGCATGGCGGCGATCACGGGATAGGGGAAGTCGACGATGGATTGGTAGAGTTTCTTCTCGAGCGCTTCGTTGCAATGCGCCCTGCCTCCGCGCAGGAACGCCTCTTCGCTTCCTTCGAGGATCAACACCTTGGCGGCTGCGGCGTTCCGAACGGTATCGATAGCCCGCACCAGTTGCCCTGCCAGATCGCTCGAAAGCGCATTGCCGGCATCCACGTCGGCGACGCGAATCGCGAAGACGCCCTCGCCGTGATCGTGAATGCCGACGACGGACGAGGATGGAACGCCGTTATCCTTTTCCGGCGAATCGTTGGATGTCATTTCGATACCTTCCAATCAAGAAAAACGCTTACTAGAGAGATACGCAAAACATTCTTGGGGCATGTGCCTGGAGACTTCGTGTCCCTGCGAGAGACTTCGTGTCCCTGCCGGAGACTTCATGTCCTTGTCGGAGACTTCGTGTCCTTGTCGGAGACTTCGTGTCCTTGCCGAAAACTTCGCGTCCTTGGATTGCGGGGGCGGCCGTGCCGGGGCTGCGGCCGTCCCGCTAGACGCTGCCCCTTCGGGGTCCCCGAAGATCGCCCTGCCAACCCGGGAAGCGCAAAAACTCGCCTGCGGCTCAAACATTTGCGCTTCTTTTTCCGGGTCGGCAGGGCGATCTTCGGCAGCGTCCCCAAGCGGGACGACCGCAGCCCCGGCACGACCTCCTCTGACTTGGCGAACTTCTCGAGGGCACGCCGGCACCTATGTTCCTGCGCTTTCCTGCGCTTTCCTGCGTTTGCGCGAGCCACCCTCGAAGGCGATCGGGCCGCCCGGGTAGGGTTGCGCGGGTACGGCGGGCTTGCCTGGGCAGGGGCGCGCGCTGCGCGGCGGGGGCTGGCGCGGCGCCGCTAGACACTGCCCCTGCGGGGTTCCCGAAAGAGGAAGCGCCAACCCGGGAAGCGCAAAAACTCGCCCCCTTTGGGGGCTCAGAC
>DASPLX010000073.1:0-30604 GCA_035627375.1 Paucimonas sp.
GTCATCGGGCCATGACCAAATTGTTCAAGCAGTTCTGCGGGAATGGCCGGCAGGTCTGCCGGCTTGGTTCTTGGTTTTCGTGGCATACATCCTCCTTGCGAGCATGATATGCCTTGAACACGAAATTACTGATACTCCCGAGGCGGCGTTCTCAACGAGCTTGTCGAGAACGTTGCTCTAAGTACTTAAAATATTCTTGCGCCGCTTTCGTTCGGGTCTCCATTCAATTACCGAAAAAGTCATTGCTGGCGAGTTTCCAAACAGACTCTAATCCCTATATGCATAAATTCATTCTCTCAGTTCTTCTGGGAATGTTGGCCGCTTGCGTGAGCGTTCCTATCGAATCGCCCATGAATAATTACGCTTCCGATTTTCATGGTGTCGCCGTTACGAAGAAAATAGTGCTTTTACCTTTCTCGGCTTTGCCGCAGGAATTTCGTGCTGGGGCGACTGCAATGAAAAGAGAAATTTATACTCAATTGCAGCGGATGGGTTATCAAAGCGTATTCTTGAACGAAGAAAATTACGAGAATCTTTGGAATAGCGCTGTCGGCAAGGTGGGTGGACTCTATGATTCGAAGACCGGAAATTTCAAACCACAAGCCTATGTCGAGGCGATGAAAATTTTAGCGGTAAATATCGCAAGCGAGGTTGAATATTCGGTGTTGATCGTGCCGAATTTTGTTGTGAAGCGTGCGAAAGTAAGCGGGAAGTTCGTGAGCTGGGACGGTGTTTATAGAGATTATCTGATGAAGAATCAGACATATAACAGCTATTCATTTCATGGAGAAACAAAGGGTCTCTCGCTGGAACTACGCGCTTTCAGTTCCGATGGGGCGTGGCTATTCAATTCGTATGGCGGTGTTTCCTTGCCTTATGAGGTGAACATGGAAGAAGCGAAGCATGAAATGCGTGACAAGCTGTTCGAAAGCCGGGAGGAAATCGAGGAAGGGGTGCGGTTGGCATTGTCCGCATTGAGACCAAGGGAGCAATGACCGCCGGTCGCTGGATGTATACGGAAGAGTATGTAAAATTGACCTGAGCCGAAAATTTTCGGACCGCTGGAATGGAAATTCGGCCACCTATCCTTGCCGCTGTTTCGCGGACACGGAACGGGAAGCCGTGCTTTTGAGAACATTGCGCCCGGCGTTCAACGCGAGCCGGCGGTTTTCCCGGACCATGCGCTCGAATTCGGCCGCCGGCACCGGCGGGCTGAATAGATAACCCTGGAGCTGGTCGCAGCCGAGCTCGCGCAGGAAGGCCATCTGCTCCGCGGTCTCCACGCCCTCCGCCACGATTTCCTGCCGCAACTGCTGGCCCATCGTGACGATCGCCTGCGCGATCGCGCAATCGTTCTCTTCCTTCGGCAAGCCGATGACGAAGGCGCGGTCGATCTTGAGCGTACTGATCGGAAATTTCTTCAGGTAGGCAAGGCTGGAATAGCCGGTGCCGAAATCGTCGAGCGCGAGCGACAAGCCAAGCGCCACCAGTTCGTTCATGATCGGTATCACCTTCTCCGGTCCGCGCACCAGCAGGCTTTCCGTGATTTCGAGCTTGAGATATTCGGGGCTGACGTTGTTTCGCTCGAGCACCGCCTGCACGCGCTGCGGCAATTGGCGGTCGAACTGGCGCGACGACAGGTTGACCGCGATCGGCGGCACGTCGAGGCCGGCATCGAGCCAGCAGCGGATCTGGCGGCATGCATCCTCCAGCACCCAGGCGCCGATGTCGAGAATGAGCCCGGTTTCTTCCGCGATCGCGACGAATACGCCCGGCGAAATCATACCGCGCTCCGGATGCGACCACCGGATCAGCGCTTCGGCGCCGACGATCCGCCCGCTGCGCAGGCTGACCTTGGGCTGATAGTGGAGCTGCAATTGGCTGCTGCTCAGCGCGCGCCGCAATTCGCTTTCGAACCACAGGTGTTCCTTGGCGCGCTGGTTCATCTCGGGGCTGAAGAACAGGTAGCCGGTCTCGCCGCTCTCCTTGACCTTGCTCATGGCCGCTTCCGCGAAACGCAGGAGGGTCGAAGTATCCATCCCGTCCTCGGGATAGACGGCGATGCCGACGCTTACGCCGATGCGCAAGTCGTGCCCGCCGATGACGATGGGTTCGGCCAGCGCCGCGATCAGCTTTTGCGCCACGATGCCGGCGTGCTCGCGCTTCTGGATATCCAGCAGCGCGACCGCGAAACGATGGCCGTCGACGCGTGCCAGCACATCCTCGTCGCGCAGCGCTTGCCGGAAACGTCCGCTCATGCGGCGCAGCAACTCGTCGCCGACGTCGTGGCCGAGCGTGTCGTTGATCGCCGACAGGCGGTGCAGGCCGAGGACGAGCAGGGCGCCATGGCCGTCGTTGCGGCGCGCCGCCAGCAGCGCTTGCGACACGAGCTGGTCGAGCAGCGTGCGGTTCGGAAGACCGGTCAAGCTATCGTAATTGGCCATGCGCGCTTCCGCTTCCTTGTGCGCGCTAATGTCGGAAAAGGTCGAGAAAGCATGCGTGATCCCGCCTTGCTCGTTGCGGATCACGCTGATGGTGACGGATTGCGGAAACAGGTCGCCGTTCTTGCGCCGGCCGACGATTTCCCCGTGCCACGGCGCGGAGCCGCGCATCGCGGCGCGCACCTCGGCGCGGAATACGGGGCCATGCTGGCCGGAGCGCAGGATGTCCGGGGTCATGCCGATCGCCTCGTCGGCGGAATAGCCGGTGATCCGCGTGAATGCCGAGTTCACCGATACGATGCGCTCCTTGTCGTCGATGATCATGATGCCCTGGTCGCTGTCTTCGAACACGCGCGCATGCAAGCGCATTTTCACGTCCGCGCTCAGTTCCGCCGCGATTTCGGCGAGGCGCGCGATCAGGAGCGGGGAGGTGCCGGCTTCGTCCTTGCGGACCGACAGCGACATGCTGGCGCGGAAGATTTCGCCGGATTTCTTCCGGCGCCGCACTTCCATGACCGGATTGTCCGTTTGCGCGAACAGTTCGGCGACTTCGCCGCCGTCGTCGGCGTAGAGGAAGAGCACATGCTGGCCGACCGCTTCGTCGGCGGTATAGCCGAACAGCTGTTCGGCGCCTTCGTTCCAGCCGACGATGTATCCGGCGGAATCCATGGTCACCGTCGGCACGAGGCCGGCGGCCGGCGTCTCCCCGGCTTGATGCCGCGCGGCCAATTCCGCCAGCGCGGCGTCGAGCTCGCGCAGCGCCGCGCGCTGTTCATCGCCTGCGAGCGTATGCATCTTTCTGCATAGCTCGATGCAGCGATGAATGGCGCTGTCACGCATTGCCGCCCCCGCGATTGCCGCGGACGACTTCGATCATCCAGGTGTGCGCCTGGACATTCAGCAGGTTGAATTCCTCGGGCGTCACCTGCAGGGCGGCGAGTTCCGCGGCCAGGGCGGCGCCGTCGGCGCGCTCCTCCGCCTCGGCGAGCGCGAGCAATTGCCCCAGTTCTCCCGAGCGTTCAAGCAGCGCGGCGGACAAGGTGTCGCTGATCTTCAAAGGCTTCAGGACTTCGCCAAGAGGCAGGCCGAACAGGATGCCGAGCAGCGAAAACATGCCGGCCATGAAAGCCATGTCCTGCGCCGACTTGTCTTGCCCGGCCGCTTTGGCGACAAGCTCCATCATGCGCGCGCGCGCGGCGACCCGCGCCAGCAGCATGGCGGAGCGCTCGTCGCCCTCGCGCGAGGAAAACAGCATCAGGTTGAGCCAGCGGCGCAACTGGGCGCGGCCGAGAATGAGGATCGCCTGCGAGAAACTGGTGATTTTCTTGCCCATGCCCATGCCGAGCGAGTTGACGACGCGCAGCAAGTGGTAGGACAGCGCCGGATCGTGCCGGAGGACCGCTTCGATTTCATGCGTATCCGCATCGGCCATCACCAGCTGGACGAGCTGCAAAGCGATGGTGCGCGAGGTTGCCTGGCTGGCGATCGGGCGCGATGGCGGCGCCATATACCAGTCGCCGGCCACCCATTGGACGCCTGCCGGCAGATTGCCCATGCCGCTGTCGTTGGTGCGGTGGACGCTCGGTACGACCACGAGTTTGCAACCCGCGCTTTCCAACGCGTCGGCAAGAGACGCGGGCGGGAAGCTGGCATCGGGCGACACGACCGCGCAGGGAAACTGCTTGGCCAGCCCGTGAAAATCCGAGTGTTCCACCAGCGGCAGAAAGACTTCCGGGTCGCTTCCCGCGAAACCGAGCAGCAACGCGGAAGGAAGCCGGTTGCGATCGGCCAGCAATTCGACAAACATAAGGGAGGGTGAAAGTGATCGATTCATCGCGACTCCTTGAACGGACGGCGATAGAGCAAGACGGTGCGATCGCCGACGGCTTTGCTGCATTGCGAAGAGCCGCCGGCGGGAGGTGATTCCGTTCCCATTGAATATCAGCATACACCGCATTCGCCGTTTTGTTGCCGATTGGCAGCGTTGACGCGACGATTGGGCGGCGAGCGTTGCGCGGTTGATTTATTTCAACGCATCGACGTGAGCAACACAAGAAATAATACGATCGTTCTTTTTTGCGGTATAGTTGGCGATACGTTCACAACAAAGGAAGACACATGACTGCCGAGTATCAAGTCCACGGCGCCGTCGCCGTCATCACACTCAATAATCCGCCGGTCAACGGCCTCGGACTGGCGACCCGGACCGCAGCGGTCGACGGCATCAGGAAGGCGCTCGCCGACGATGCCATCAAGGCGATCGTGATCACCGGCGCGGGCAAGGCGTTTTCGGGCGGGGCGGACATCAAGGAATTCAATTCGCCCAAGGCCTTGGCCGAGCCGTCCTTGCATACCCTGATCAACGTCGCGGAGAGCGCGACCAAGCCGGTGATCGCCGCGATCCACTCCGTCTGCATGGGCGGCGGCCTCGAACTGTCGCTAGGCTGCCATTACCGTGTCGCGGCGCCGGGCGCGCAGATCGCGCTGCCGGAAGTCAAGCTCGGCCTGCTGCCGGGCGCCGGCGGTACGCAGCGCCTGCCGCGCGCCATCGGCCTCGAACCGGCCCTGAACATGATCGTCTCCGGCAACCCGGTGCCGTCCGAGAAGTTCGCCGGCACGGCATTGTTCAACGAAATCATCGAAGGCGATCTGTTGCAAGGCGCGATCGCCTTCGCAGAGAAGATCGCCGACGTGCGCCCGTTGCCGAAGGTGCGCGATCTCAAGGTCGACTATCCGAACCATGAAGCCTTCCTGCAGTTCTCGCGCAATACGGTCAAGGCGATGGCCGGCCCGTTCCCGGCGCCGCTGAAATGCATCGACGCGATCGAAGCCGCGATCACGCGAAAATTCGAAGACGGCATCCAGTTCGAGCGCAAGCTGTTCCTCGAGTTGGTGCAGACGACGGAATCGAAGGCCTTGCGCCATGCCTTCTTCGCCGAGCGCGCCTGCGGCAAGATTCCCGACGTGCCGGAAGATACGCCGACGCGCCAGATCAAGAGCGCGGCCGTCATCGGCGCCGGCACCATGGGCGGCGGCATCGCCATGAACTTCGCCAATGCCGGCATCCCGGTCACCATCCTCGAAATGAAACAGGAGGCGCTCGACAAGGGGCTGGGAACGATCCGCAAGAATTACGAAAACACGATGAAGAAGGGCAAGCTCACGCCGGAGAAATTCGAGCAGCGCATGGGCTTGATCAAGGGCACGCTGTCGTATGACGACATCGCCCAGGCCGATATCGTGATCGAAGCCGTGTTCGAGGACATGGGCGTGAAGGAAACCGTGTTCAGGAAGCTCGACGAGGTCATGAAGCCGGGCGCCATTCTCGCATCGAACACGTCCACGCTGGACGTGGACAGGATCGCCGGCTTCACCAAGCGTCCGCAGGACGTGATCGGCACCCACTTCTTCAGCCCGGCCAATGTGATGAAGCTGCTGGAAGTCGTGCGTGGCGCCGCGACCGGCAAGGATGTCCTGGCGACCGTGATGGCCTTGTCGAAGAAGATCAAGAAGACCGGCGTGGTCTCGGGCGTCTGCGACGGCTTCATCGGCAACCGCATGATCGAGCAATACAGCCGCCAGGCCGGTTTCCTGCTCGAAGAAGGCTGCACGCCGCAGCAGGTGGACAAGGCGGTCGAGAAGTTCGGCTTCGCGATGGGGCCGTTCCGCATGAGCGACCTGGCCGGCAACGACGTCAGCTGGTACATCCGCAAGCGGCGTTACGTGGAAAGCCCGGAAATCGCGTATTCGAAGACCGCCGACCTGTTGTGCGAAATGGGCCGCTTCGGCCAGAAGACCGGTTCGGGCTGGTACGACTACAAGCCGGGCGACCGTACCGCCTATCCGTCGAAGACGGTCGACGACATGATCGTCAAGCATTCGGCCGACATCGGCGTCGGGCGCCGCAAGATCAGCGACGAGGAAATCGTCGAGCGCCTGGTCTACGCGCTGGTCAACGAGGGCGCGCGCATATTGGAGGAGGGCATCGCGTTGCGCGCTTCCGACATCGACATGGTATATCTCACCGGCTACGGCTTCCCGCTGCATCGGGGCGGTCCGATGTTCTACGCCGATACGGTCGGATTGCCGAATGTCGCGACGGCGATCGAGAAATATGCCAAGGGACGCCACGGCGATGCGTGGAAGATCGCGCCGCTGCTTGCGGCATTGGCGGCGGAAGGCAAGACCTTCAATTGAGTTCCGGCCGCGGCCGGCCGAGAGCCTCGCGCTTTGCGCGAGGCTTTTTTTATGCCTAACCGACGGCCGGACACAGTTGAGGGGCCTGGCCTTTTTCCTCCGCATTGGGGAACTCCAGCACGAACAGCGTGTATTCCCCCGCCACCGAGTCGCACCGGATATTGCCGCCGAACGAGGTCATCACGCGTTTGCAGAACGCAAGCCCCAGACCGGAACCGGCGGCCTTCTTGGTCGTGAAGAAGGCATCGAACAGATGGGGCAGCGCATCTTTCGGAATGCCGATGCCGGTATCCTTGAAGTGCAATTGATTGCAGACCGCGCCGCGTTTCGTCGAGATGCGGATGGTACCCTTGCCGGCCGCCCGTATCGCGTAGAGCGAGTTCTTGAGAAGATTGAACAATACCAGGATCAACAAGGTATCGGAGCCGTGAAACTCGAATTCTTCCAGCCTGGCGACTTCGACCCGGGCACGCTCCCCGCTATCGAAGACATAGCGATTCAACGCCCCGGCAATCGAATCTCCGATCAGATGACGCGCGAAGCCGCTCTTATCGAACTGCTCGGTCTTGATGTAGGCCAGCAGCATGTCGAGCGCGATATTCGTGCGGTCGATTTCCTGGTTGATGGTTTGACCGAGCGACGATAGATGGCCGAGCGTCTGTTCATGCACGCTCGGCTCGCACAGCCCGCGTTCCACGGCGAGCCGGTAACCATGTACCAGCGCGGGCAGGTGCCGTTCCAGGCCTTTGGCCTGCATGCGAATGGACAGCAGCGGCGTTCTTAGCTCATGGGTGACGGTGGCGGCGGCCGCCATGGGATTCAGGAGGTTGTGCCGGGAGGCGGTCACCAGCGCGATCACGCCGAGGCTGATCGCGATGAAAATCGCTCCAGGCGGATAGAACTCGATCCCATAAGCGCCGGCATAGTTGACGGTCGCAAAAACATAAACCAGCACGCCGCCAAGGGACAAATTCAGTTTGATGCGCTTGGCCGGAGAGATATTGTCGCGCTGGCGATGGACGACATAGCTTACGCGACCGATGACCAGCACGGTCTGCAACAGGTGGACCGGGTGCAGCATGCCGGCTTTGGGATAGAAGCCCCAGAAATAGTCGTGGTTTCCCGCGACGATCAAATCGGTGAGGATCAGGAGCGGGACCAGCAGCGCGGCAAAGGCATAGGACAAATAAACGTACCGGCGTTCGCTGGTGCATCCGGCGATCTCGACCAGATAGTGATACAGGGTGGTCGGCAGAAAGAGAATGAAAAGGTAGCCGAACTTCGCCAGGAAGAGCGCCAGTTGCGGATCTCGCACCTGGAACAGGATTGCCCACGCGCCTTGCCAGGAGGACGAGGCAAGGCAGACAGCGAAGAGCGCGAGCGTGATCCGCGACAGGCCCTTCGTGCATACGACATAAGTTCCGTAACCGAGAAATGCCGACGATACGAGGGCGGGCAATAAGGAGTACATGGGTTCGCAATAATCGTTCTGACGGTCGAAGGGATTCGAATCGATCGATGGGCGCCCCGTGTGCCACGGGGCGCGGGGAGCCAAGCTCAGGCCGGAATCGATTCGACGCTCCGTTTCTTCAATCTGCGCGTCGACGGCCAGTCCTGCAAACCGACTTGATCGCGGATCCTTGCACAGACTTCGATCAGCCGGGCGAGTTCGACGTCGGTGAGGCCGGAATTCAGGGTCAGCCTGACCAGGGCGCGATTCTTCGCGGTGGCCGGCGCACAGAAAACCGCCCCGAAAATGCCGTTTTCCTGAAGCGCATTGCGCAACACCATGGTTTGCGGTTCCGAGCCGGATTCCAAGGCGATGATCTGCTCGCTTCCTTCGGAAACGTTGTAGCCGAGCGCGCCCAATTCAGCGCGTACGGTCCTGCTGACCTCGTGAAGCCGTGTCCGCCGATCGTCTATCGTGGTGATGAAGTCCAGCGCGGCGTCGAACCATGCCAGGTCATGGCGCAGCAGGCAGGAGCTGAAGATCGCGGGGCGCGCCTCCATCATGAAATAGCCCTTGAAGCGGTGCGAGCACGAAATGATGCCGGCGCGTCCGGCAAATGCCTTGGCCAGCGATGCAGTGATGAAATGCACCTTATCTTGCAATCCCAGTTCGGCGACCAGGCCGGCCCCTTTCGGGCCGTGGGTGCCCAGCGAGTGCGACTCATCGACCACGAATACGCAGCCGTTCCGTTCGACGACTTCCGCCATCTCCCGGATAGGGCAGAGACTGCCGTTGGTGCTGTACACCGAGTCGACGGCGACGATCCCCGGTCCGTGCTTCTGGATTTGCCGCTCCAAGTGGGCGACGTCGTTGTGCATGAAGGGAATGGCGCGGGCGTCGGCTGCGCGTGCGCCTTCCCATAGCGAGGCATGTGCGATCATGTCCAGGTAGACCGGATTGTCCTGGCCGGCAAGGCTTTGTATCAGGCCGACATTCGCGCTCCATCCCGATTGGCTGAGCAGTGCATCTTCATAACCCAGAAATTGGGCAAATTTCGCTTCGAGAACGCTTTGCGGATTTTTTCCATGCAGAAATATCGCCGACATCAGAAGATCGTGGGTCTCCTGTTCCAGCGAGCGAATTTGCGCGTTGACGAGCTCCGCTTGTCCGGCCAAGCAGAGATAATCATTGCTGGATAGATGAATTGCATCCGGCTTCGGCGACCGGCCATGCAAAAGATGATCTCCACCCCAGGTTTTTTCTACGCGCTCCACGTGATGCGCATTGACGCGCGAGGCGACGAAAGCTGGCAACGGTTGCGCCTTGGGCGAATGGAGGCATTCACGCGGCATGAGTTCTGTCAGTGGCATCGGCTTCTCCTATCGTGTCAGATTGACGGTTAAAAAAGTCCCAGCGATGGGTGTTTCATGGTTTATTAAACACTTCATTTCACATATCTAATGTAGTCTGACTAAATATGTGGAGACAGATTAAAAAAGAACGGGAACTTCATTTCAATTTAATGCTTGGTATTTAAACATTAAATGTTAATTAAACATTATCATTTATAACTCTTGGCAACTAATATGCATTGTTTTTTTCTATGCCTTTGAAGTAAGTGATACAAATTAATGCCTTATTACCGAGAATTACATGAAAAAGTTACAGGATTGCGCATGTCTCATCGAACTTTGCTGAATATTCTGGTTACTCCAGTGAAATGGACTCAAGCGACCGGCCGGAGATTGTTTTTCGATGCCCATATAGAAGAATCCCAGACCAATCGCCTGGTTTCGTTGGGATGGTTGGCGCAAGTCGGCTTTCCGCTGTACTACTGGATTTGGGCTTATGTATTTCCGCAACGTTATGAAAGTCTTACCTTGCGGATAACAGGAATGGTCGTGACGCTGCCGCTTCTTTTTTCCGGCAGGTTGCGCCGCATGAAATGGTTCGATGCTTATTTTTTCGGCGTCATCACTTACATCTTTCCGTTCTTCTTCACGTTCATGTTCCTGATGAACGAGGGGTCGTCGGAATGGGCGCAATCGCTACTGATCGCAGTGATCGTACTGTTTCATTTCGGAACGAAGTTCGCCACGCTTTCCTTTCTGCTGGGCATCGCATTGGCTTACATCGCCTACTCCTGGAACATCGGATATTACGATGAGCTGCATCCCGATATCCAACCCAGCATCCCGATCGTGGCATTTGCCATTCTGACTGTTTCGATCGTCAAGATCGGGCGCAACATTTTGATCGAAGAAAAGCTGAAGGCAATGGCGTCCGCTCTCGGCACCGTCTCCCACGAGTTGCGTACGCCCCTGCGCAGCGTCGACGCCAGCGCGCGCGGCCTGAAGCGCTACCTGCCCGCGCTGGTCGCGTTCTACGAGAAGCATCATCGCGCCGAGCAGGCCGACCTGCTGGTGGCCGGCCGCGTGCTCATGATGGATGCCGCGCTCGACCGCATTCAAGCCGACGTGCAGTACATGAACAGCGCCATCGATCTGTTATTGGCCAATGCCAGCGATGCGAAGAGGCGAGGACCGGGCGCCGAGTCCTTCGAAGTCGCCGGGGCGATCATGGAGGCGGTCAACCGCTATCCGTTCGAAAGCGAGCAGCAGCATGCGCAGGTCAGCGTGAATATCGACGTGAATTTCCCGGTGACCGGAAACCGCGATCTCTTCATCATGGTGATGTTCAATCTGCTCAAGAATGGATTGAGAGCGATCGCCCGGGCGGGAAAGGGCGAGATCCATATTTCCACCGCCCGTGCGGAAAACGGTCACCAGATGATTTTCCACGATACCGGGTGCGGCATTCCCAAGACCGTATTGCCGCATCTTTTTTCCCGCTTTTATTCCTATCCGCCCAATAGCGGCACCGGCATCGGGCTGGCATTCTGCCGCGATACGCTGGAAACCTGGGGCGCGACGATTCTCTGCCACTCGAGATTGGGAGACTATACGGAATTCGTCATCCAATTCCCGGATGCGGAACAGAAAGCGGCGGGAGTGTAGGCCCGGTTCGGCAAAATCGGCCAAGGCACCATTTATCGAATACAATTTGCGACTTCCCGTTCCTGATTTGCGTACCGCATCAAAATGACAGCATGACTGACGGATCCCAAATGAAGATGTCTTTCCCCGTGTGTCAGCATCCGACACTGGTCGTGCTGGTGGACGACAGCGCGTCGTTTATTGCCAACCTTGAATTCCAGATGAATCCGTCGGTGGCGGTGAAGAGCTTTCAGGACACGCATGAAGCCTTGAATTGGATCCGCATGCGCTCGTTCGCCGGCAAGGGGAAGGATTTGCCGATCCGGGTCGGATACGACGATCAGGAACTGTCGCTCGAACGCTGCGCGATCAAGCTGGATGTCGGCCACATCTACCGGACGGTGATGGATCCGTGGCGCTTCTATCTGTCCGCGGTGATCGTTGTCGACTATGCCATGCCGCAGATGAACGGCCTCGATTTCTGCAAGGCGCTCGCCGGACTGCCGTGCAAGAAGATCCTGTTCACCGGGGAGGCGGACGAAATGGTTGCGGTCGAGGCATTCAACAAGAAATTGATCGATCGCTACTTGAGAAAGAGCGATCCGCGCGCGCTCGACAAGCTGGAAGTCGAGATCGCGGCGCTCGAGCGCGAGTATTTCGTCGAACGCCTGGGCACGGTGAAGGATCTGCTGGTCCAGCATTCGTTTTCCTTCCTGTCCGATGAAGCATTCGCCAGGCTGGCGAGCGGACTGGCGAAGCAATACGGCTTCGTCGAGCATTTCCTGTTTCCCAACCCTCCCGGCGTGCTGTTTTTCGACGCCGACGGCAAGCCGACGCTGATGGTGGTCGAAACCAAGATCGGATTGGTTTCGCACCTGGAAGCGGCCCAGGATTTCCAGGCGCCGGAATCGCTGCAGACCGCGCTGAAGGAAGAGAGAATCGTTCCGTTTTTCTGGAAGAGCGGCGGCCTCTATACCGAACTGAGCGAGGATTGGGAACAGTATTGCCTGCCCGCGCAGGTATGCTCGGGCCGGGAGGACTATTACTGGGCGTTGTTCGATCTGCCCGAAAGATTCCTGAGCCAGCCGATCTATCCGTACAACGGTTTCCTGCGCGATCGGGAATGGCTGGCGAATCTGCGCGCGCCCAAATGAGCGGCGGCGGCCTGCGCGGCCGATCCCCGCCGTTCGACCCTCAGCCGTGCGCCTTCATCGGCGGATGAATTTCGATTTTCACGAATTTGCGCAAGCGGCTGTCGTGCTTCAGCAGATCGGCGAGCGTCACGTCGTCGAGCACTTTCAGATAGGCGGCGGTGGCGCGCTGCAGAACAGCTTGCAGCTCGCAAGCCGGAGCGAGTATGCATTCGTTGCGTTCGCGATCGAAGCATTCGACCATCGCGAAATCGGGTTCGGTCCGGCGCACCACGTCTCCGAGATTGATTTCCTCCGGCTCCTTCCCCAGCCGCAGGCCGCCGCTGCGGCCACGCACCGTCTCGACGAGACCGGCGATGCCGAGCTGGTGCACCACTTTCATCAGGTGGTTCTTCGAGATCGAATAGGTATCGGCGATGTCCTGGATCGTCGCCAGGCGGTCCCGGTTCAGGCCCAGGTACATCAGTGTGCGGAGCGAATAATCGGTGTAGTCGGTCAGGCGCATGCGATAGCGTCCGGGAAAGGCGCCCGGGCGGGAGGGCTCGGCATAAGATCGATTTATTATATATCTTTATTCGCGCCGCCGTGCGCTCAAATCTTCCCGCTGCTCAGCACGCGCGTATTGCCGCTTTCTCCGACCGTGTTCAAGGTCACCGGCCGACGCCAGACGCGCGCGATATATTCGAGCACGCGCTCGGCGCGCTTGAGGTCGAGGCCGCGGCCGTCGCCGGCATGGTCGTGCAGCAGTTCCAGGCCGCCGTCGACATGCAGGCGGGTGGCGGCGATGCGCGGCGCGCCATAGTTGAATTTCGGCGCGAGGATCGCTTCGCGCACGGTATAGACGTTGCGATCCGCGATCTTGATGCCGCCGTCGTCCCGGGTTTCATAGACGAACAGCTCGAGCTTGTCGATCAACTCTTCCGTCAGGTAGTTGCGGACGAAGCCGAAATCGTCTTCCTCCGCGCAGATGCGGCGCGCCGCTTCCAGCCCCTGGCGTTCGACGATGTCTTCCCACATCGAGAACCCGAGATGATAGGGGTTGATCGCCAGCGCGAGCTGGCTTTCGGCGGCATACGGGCGGACGACGTCGGAATGGGCCTTGATGGCGGAGAGATACAAGTCGTTCGGCAGGAAATCCGCTTCGCGCAGCAGGCGCGCATGCCAGTACGAAGCCCAGCCTTCATTCATGATCTGGCAGGCGAAGACCGGATAGAAATAATAGGATTCCTCGCGCACGGCGAGAAAGATATCGCGCTCCCAGCCCTCCATGTCGGGGGCATAATGGGCGATGAACCACAACAGATCATATTCCGGTTGCGGCGGTATGTTGGCGCCGGCCGGCAGGGGTTTGTGGAAGACGGGCGGCGGCTCGCCCGGCAACTGCTGGTAACGATGGCGGAAATGGCCGACCGGCGGCGCACGATCGTCGGCCGGCTTCATCGGCGGAGGATAGAGGGGCCGATGCAGATCCTGGTTGATGTCGATATGCGGTTCGAGGGCCAGGGCCGCATCGAGCACCGCTTCCACCCGTTCCTGTCCGAATTCCTGCAGTGCCGCCTCGATGCGGTGGGCGCGCGCCGCGGCCTGTTCGAGAATGTGGCCGCCCGCCATCTCCATGAAGCGCGCGAACAGATGGTTGCGCTTGGCGAAGTCGGCATGGCCGAGCACATGGGCGACGACCAGCGTGTTCTCCGGCAGCGTGTTGTTGTTGACCAGGTAGGCGTGGCAAGGATCGCCGGGGAACATCACTTCGAAGATGCGCGAGTGCCCCATGCCTTGCCGGATCAGCTGATGGATATAGCGCACGCCGAACGACCAGTGCGGCATGCGGACCGGCAGGCCGTAGACGGCGATTTCCATCATGAAGTTGTTCGGGACCAGTTCGAAGTCGACCGGATAGAAATCGAGGCCGAGTTTCGTGGCCAGCTGTTCGATGCGCTTGGAGTAGTCGATGAGATCGGAATCGGTTGCCAGCATCATGCCACCTCGGCCTGTTCTGCCTGCTGAATGAAGAATTTGCGTATCGCTTTCCACACGTCGTCGGTATTGGTCAGGATGCCCGTGCCGATCGGCGCGCCGCTGCGTTCGAGATCGCCGCAGATCATGCGCATCTCGGTTTCGCTCATGCGCGGCGAACCGGGAACGGTCTCGACATAACCCACGTAGTTGAGGATCGAGGTCAGCTGCGCGAGACTGGCGGCGGCCGCGGGACGGTCCTCGGTGAAGTTTTCGCCGTCCGAGGCATAGAACAGGTAGCCGTTGTACTGCCCGGGCGTGTACTCGGTTTCGATGATCTCCAGAGCCAGATTGAACGCGGTGGATGCGCCGGTGCCGCCGGTGCCGGTGACCTGGAAGAATTCGTGCTCGTTGAATTCCCAGGCCTGGGTCGTGTGCGCGATGAAGCGCGTCTCGACCTTGGCGTAACGGCGGCGTATGCCTTGCAGCACGAAGAAGAAAAATGTCTTCGCCAGCTTGCGCTCGGCCTCCGTCATGCTGGCCGAGACGTCGAGCACGAACAGGACGACGGCGTTGGTGGCCGGCCGCTGCCGTTGCACCAACTGCCGGAAACGCAAATCCTCATTGCTGAACGGTACCGGATTCTCTTGGATCGCGCGCCGCTTGACCGCCTCCTTGACGGTACGCCGACGATCGAGCCGCGCCCGCGCGCCGCGCTTGTCCCAGCCTTCGCGCACATACTCGTGGTCTTCCATCATCGTGTTTCGTTTCGGCTGCAAATCGGGCAGTTTCAATTCCTCCCATAGCCAGTCGATGATGTCGTCCACCTTGAGTTCCAGCATCAGGCGAACTTCCCCTTCGTTGTTGCCGCCTTTGCCTTCTTCCGAGCCATCCTGCGGTTGCGCCGGCCGCAATACGTCGCCCGGCTTGCCCTGGCCTTGTCCGGCATCCGTCTGCGACTGCGATTGCGTGTCGGCAAGCCGGAAGCGCGCATGTTCGAGCATCCGCACCGGCACATGCACCGTGCGTTCGTTGGAGCCGGTGATGATGTCCGATTCCGAGATCAGATCGGGCAGGCTTTGCTGCACTCCTTCTCTTACTTTTTCATTGTGGCGCAGCCAGTCGCGCGCGCCTCGCGAAAACAATTCATACCACGGTGTTCCGGCGGAAATCGCGATGTGATTCACCATAGTTGCCTCTGTCTATTGCATCCGTCACTCCTGGGCCAGCAAGGTAGTGACATAGTTGAGCGCTTCGCGCGCGCTGTGGCCGTCGTAACCGTATTCGTCCGCCAGCCGCCGCTCGACCACGGAAATCTTCTGCCGCACTTCCTCGTCCGGGCGGGTGGTCGAGCTCACCATCCGCAAGACGTCCCGCCGTTGTTCGAACAGGTATTGCTCGATCGCGTCGTGCAATTGCGCATGGCTATCCAGCGTGAATTTCTCGCCTCGCTTGAAGGCGCCCATCGCCTTGCGCACGACTTCCTGGCGGAACGATTGCTTGCCCGATTCGGAGATCTGGATCTTCTCTTCGACGCCGCGCAGGAAGCGCTCGTCGGGGCGGCGCTCCTCGTTCGTGATCGGATCGCGGATCTGGCGGTTGTCCAGGGTCGCCTCGACTTCGTCGAGGTATTTGTCGAGCAGATCCTGCGCTTCCTGTTCGAACGAAACGAATAAGGCCTTGTGCACGTCTTCCTTGACCCAGCGGTTATAGAAATGCTTGCGCGCGAGGACGAGATAATCGACCCACTTGCGCTTTTTCTTGGGATCGATGCGCGCATCGTTTTCGATCGCATCCTTCAGCGCGAGCAGTACGTCCATCGTCGTCAGGCTCTTCGTGTTCGACTGGATGATCGCGTTCGATAACGCATTGATAACAAAGCGCGGCGATACGCCGGCCAATCCTTCGTCCGGCATCTTCTGCTTCATGCGTTCCGCCTCGGCGCGATTGATGCCGTCCACATCTTCGTCGGCGAAAACGCGCACTTTCTTGACGAGTTCGGTTTCCTTCTCCTCGCCCTCGTGCAAGCGCGTGAAAATGGCGAACACGGCCGCCGCGTGCAGCACGTGCGGATCGAGATGCACCTCGCGGAACGCAGGCGCGGCGGAGGAGATCAGTTTTTTGTAAATTCGCGCTTCATCCTTGTAATTTAGCGTATAGGGAACCTGGATGATGACCATGCGGTCGAGCAGGGCTTCGTTCTCGCTCTCCTGCAGGAACTTGCGGAATTCGGCCAGGTTGGTATGCGCGATGATGGTTTCATCGAGATAGATCAGCGGGAAACGCGACACCTTGACGTTCTTCTCCTGAGTCAGCGTCAGCAGCAGGTAGAGGAATTCGCGTTTCACCTTCAGGATCTCGATCATTTCGAGCATGCCGCGGCTGGCGGCATAGACGGCGCCCGACCACGACCACGCGCGCGGATCGCCTTCGTCGCCGTACTCCGCGACTTTCGATAGATCGACCGAACCGACCAGGTCCGCCAGGTCGGCGGTGGTCGGGTCGTGCGGCGCATAGGTGCCGATCCCGACGCGGCCGGCTTCGCTGAGAAAAATCCGTTCCACCGGCATCTTCAGGAAATCGCGCCGATATTCGTTTTCGAGCCGCATGCGGCAATGCGGACACACTTCGCCGACGATTTCGACGCCATAGGTCTCGCGAAACTCGGCGCGCAAGGTATGCGGAACGAGATGCAAGGGCGACTCGTGCACCGGGCAGCCTTCGATGGCGTATAGAGCGCCGGCATCGGTATAACTGTATTCCTCGAGTCCTCGCTTGAGCAGGATCACGAGCGACGATTTTCCTCCGGACGGAGGGCCGAGCAACAACAGCAGGCGGCGCCCGACCTCGGAACCGGCGGCGGCTGCCTTGAAGTAATCGACCACGCGTTCGATCGATTCGTCGATGCCGAACAGCTCGTGATTGAACAGGTTGCGCTGCTCGCTGTCGCCATGCTTCTCGCAGGTCCAGCGGATCATGTCCCACATGTATTGATGCGCGGTGCGCGCCAAGCCGGTGGCGTCGCGCGGCAGCATTTCCTTCAGAAACTCGGCTACGGTGCCGGACCATTCGGATGCACGATGGTCCTGAGTGAAGGCGACCAGACTTTGCAGAAAGTTTTCGCGCTGTCCGGCTTGAGAGGTATTACCTTGATTCATCATCGCATTTCTCCCCGACAAACGAATTTAGCCTCAATGATGGACAGCGGAAAACGTATTACGTTTCTTCGCCTCCGCGGTTTTTGTCGGCGAGACGCATTTGCATCGCGACCTCATGGGATGCATCAAACTGATTACCGGTGGTCGGACCTCGTGAGCGGAACGGCTGCTGCGTCTTGCGCCGAAGTTGGAAAGAACGGGTCTTTCATCATGCGGATAGCAAGATGCATGCAAGGCGATTGCGGCGGAAAAAAGCCGGTAAAGACTAAATTCGCGCGCCGCCGTGCCGATAACGAATGGACGGCAGCCGGCGCGCCGGAAGATGACGATCAAGGGAGAACCTCATGGAAGTCGGCAGCATCGCAAGCATCGCCACCCGCATGTCCGAGGAGCGCACGAGCCAGGCGATCGGGATCGCGGTCTTGAAGAAGGCGCTCGATGCCGAGCGCGCCAGCGCCGCCGTTTTGCTGCAAGCCGTCGCCCAGACGCCGGCGGCCGGTTCGGCCAACCTGCCTTCGCATCTGGGCCAGAACATCAATATCGTCGCTTGAGGCGAATATTTCACGCCTTTCCCCATGCCGGTCTTGCGCCGGATCACAAGTTGGCATGACGCAATGCATCAACGATGGCCGCGGATTTCCGCTTGTGCAGGTTTTTCTTTTTGTCGACAATAGCGTGCCGCCTGTTCATCGTGATGACGATCGTGCGGCCTGTGTCTTTACGCCTGAGGGAAGCTGCGGTGGAGAATTGGGATTCAATACGCGATTTTTGGTTTGGTACCAACCCGGATGACAACGCAACCGCGCAGCAGCGCGCCAAGTTCTGGTGGTCGAAAAATCCGCAGGTCGACGAGGAAATCCGTACCCGATATCTCGAGCAGGTCGAGGCGGCCGGCGCCCGCAAGTTCGATTCATGGAGTTCCACGCCGCGCGGGCTGCTGGCGCTGATCCTGCTGACCGACCAGTTTCCGCGCAATATTTTTCGCGGCACGCCGCGCGCTTTCGAATTCGACCACCTGGCGCGCGCATGGTGCCTGTCCGGCCTGGAGCGCGGCGTCGACCGCAAATTGCGTCCGATCGAGCGCGTATTCCTCTATCTGCCGCTCGAGCACTCCGAGTCCGTGGAACATCAGGCGATGTCGGTCCAGTTGTTCACCAAGCTCTACCAGGACGTGCCGGCCGATTACATGGATACATTCCGTGGCTACCTGATTTTTGCGTTGCGTCATCGGCGCGTCATCGATCGATTCGGCCGTTTCCCGCATCGTAACGAAATCCTTGGACGGCCATCGACGCCGGAGGAAATCGAATTCCTGAAAGAGCCGGGATCGTCGTTTTGAGCCGGTGCGGCCGCGCCTAGCCGGCCGCACCTAGCCAGCCGCACTTAGCCAGCCGCACCTAGCCGGCCGCCTCCATACCCCACAGTTGTTGCATCGAGAAGCGGATCGCCGCCTGGTCGGGATGGAGGACGTCCCGGATCGCGTGCAGGTCCTTGGAGGTGTCGCGCTTGATCGGAAAGGAAAGCGGCGCTCCGCGCGGGCCGATCAAGGCGTGGATGATCGGGGCGGTCGTGGATTTTCCCTTGCCGGTCACGATGCCGATTTCGCCGTTTTCGAGGCGCACATAGGTGCCGTTGGGATAGACTCCGAGTTCCTTGATGAAGCTGGCCGCGAGTTGCGGATCGATCTTGTCCTTCTCGCTGAGCAGGATATCGCGCAAGGCTGCATTCGGGAGCAAGGGTTTGCGGTAGTTGCGTGCCGAGATGCGTGCGCAGTAACGGTCGGCAATGGCGATGATCTTGGCATTCTCGGGAATTTCCAGCTTGCGTTTCCCGTAGGGATAACCGCTGCCATCCTCGTTCTCATGATGCGTGAGGACATACGCGAGCCACTCTTCATGGGTCACGCCGGCTTCGCGCAGCATGGCGACGCTCTGTTCCGGATGCGAACGGATCGTTTCGATGTCGTTGGACGTCAAGGCATCGGATTTCTGCTGGAATTGCTCCTGGTTGCGCAACATGCCGACATTCATGGTCAAGGCCGCCGCCATGATGGCTTGGATTTCGGAAGGCGTCTTCTTCATGGCACGGGCCACGATGAGCGATACGATCGCGGTATCGACGCAATGCCTGACCGAATAAGTGCAGCCCGACTGGTTGAGCAGGATGCAGGCGAGGGCGATATCGGGATTGACGTCGACCGCGAAGCCGATGACCTTGACCACATCGAAAATCTTCTTCTCGAAATCGGCTTCGGCATGCAGGCCATACAGCAGCCGCTCAAGACGCTTGTTGGCCAGGTTGACCAGGCGGACGACCGACGGCTGTTCTTCCTGGCGTTGCGCGGCGCTCTCCGCCCTCCGTCCGCCGGCGGCCAGCTTCGCTTCGACGAACATGCCGCGCGCCAGCAAGGATTCGATCTGGTGTTCGCGTGTCACCACGTGGCCGCGCCGTAACAGCAGCCGATTGTTCTGGTCATAGACGTCCCAGGGGATGGGTTCGCCGATGACGATATCATTCATGGTGATGCGCCGTTGATCCATTGCTTTTGTCTCCCGGTATCTTTTTCTTGTTGACTGGAAAGTCAAATCCTGTCGCGCGAGTGTATCGATTTCTTTTTTGTCTAGCAAGACAACCACTTGACAGAATAACTATCGACATGCTTGGAAAGATTTAGATAAGATAAAAACACACCCTTCGCCGGGCGGCGGGTATGTTACTTGCTGGTTATCGAAGAGAAATAAAGTGGTTTTCCCGGTAATCGGAATCGCTTATTTCAAGTTTCTTTGAGGTATTTCGTTAATAGAGTGAAGCGATCAACGTCGGCGGTCCTTGCATGCATTGTCCGGATCGCCGCGGTCGCGGGAGCAGCGTCATGACCATCACCATCGCACGATCTCACTCCATCTACGATCTGGATGCCGTCCAGAGCGCGCAGGCCAAGGCCAAGGCGCAGCAGTCGGCGGACCTCGACGCCCTGTACGAGGACATGCTTGAGTTCGGTTCCGAGCGCTTCGTCACGACGCCATCCTCGACCGATGCCTTGAGCCCCCTGTACGAGGATTGTCCCAATTTCAGCGAGGTGCTGGACGACTTGAAGCGTTATCTCGGCCTGGCGCTGGCCGGCGGCGGCAGCTTGAACGTGATGCCGGTTCTCCTGCTGGGCGACCCCGGCGTCGGCAAGACCCATTTCGGCAAGCGCCTGGCGAAAGCCTTGTCCACCGAATTCGAATTCATCAGCATGAATGCTTTGTCGGCGGGCTTCGTCATTACCGGCAGTTCGTCGACCTGGAAGGGCGCCAAGTGCGGCAAGGTGGCCGAACGCCTGGTGCGCGGCAAATTCGCGAATCCTGTCATGTTGCTCGACGAAGTGGAGAAGGCGACAGGTTCGACCCAATCGGATCCGGTGGCGGCCTTGTATCAGTTGCTCGAACCGGAGACCTCGCGCGCTTTCCACGATGAATACATCGATATCGATATCGACGCAAGCCAGGTATTCTGGGTGCTGACCGCCAATAGCGTCGAGGGCATTCCCTCGGCATTGTTGAGCCGCATGGCGGTCTACGATGTGCCGCCGCCCACGCCGGAACAGGCCGCCGGCATCGGCCAGCGTATTTATTCAAGCCTGCTGAGCGAGCTGAAGCTGAAGAATCTTGAACCGGAGCTCGGTGAAAGCGTGTGCCGGAAGCTGGCGGAAATCTCGCCCAGGGAAATGCGCAAGGTCTTGCTCGACGCTCTGGGCTTCGCGGTGGCGGATGGGCGCTCGGCCCTGCTCCCGGAAGACATTCGCATCAGATCCGAGGCGGGAAAGCGCAAGATAGGCTTTTGACGCAGCGACGCTCCGCTATATAGGCTATCCAGTCCGAAGAGTGGCGCCGCTCGATCGGCTAAGATACGCTCCAGCTTGTCGCACCCCAATCGTAACCGATCAAGGACCCTCTCGATGCGCCTTCCGCGCCTTTTCCGTTTCGCCGCCGCGATGCTGTTCGCCTGCGCGACGCCTGTTTTCGCCGACACCATCCAGGTCGCCGTCGCCGCCAATCTGCAATATGCGTTCGATGAATTGCGGGAGGATTTTCGAAGGGAGACCGGCCACGAGGCTGTCCCGACTTTCGGTTCCTCCGGCAAGTTCGTCGCGCAGATCAGCAACGGCGCCCCGTTCGATGTGTTCCTTTCGGCGGATACCGAATATCCGGATAAGCTGCATGCTGCCGGCCAGACCGACGGCGCGCCGGTCGTCTACGCCTACGGCGCGCTGGTGCTCTGGACCCGGAAAGAGATCGATCTGGGGAACTGGCAGAGCGCGCTTGCCGGTCCGGAGGTGGTGAAGATCGCCGTCGCCAATCCGCAGACCGCGCCTTACGGGCGCGAAGCGATGCGGGTGTTCGAGCATTTCAAGCTCATCGAGCGCGTCAAGTCCAAGCTGGTGTTCGGCGAAAGCATCGCGCAGACCACGCAATACATCTACTCGAAGAGCGCCGATGCCGGCATCACGGCGAAATCGGCGGTGCTTGCGCCGAGCCTGAAAGGTCAGGGCAAGTGGATCGATCTGCCGCGCGATGCCTACCGGCCGATCGGGCAGGGCGCGGTGATTCTTCGGCATGGCGCGCGCCATCATCGCGAGCTTGCCCGGCGCTTCATGGCATTCCTCCAGTCGCCGCGCGCGCGCGCGACCTTCGAACGCTACGGGTATACGCTGCCATGAACCGCTTTCCGGGAACGATCGTGGCGATCGAAGCGGCCGGCGGCGTGGCGCTGGTCGATGTGGCGGTCGGCGCGCGCCGCTACACCGCGACGCTGATCGATGCTGGCGGCGCGCCGAGCTGGCGGGTCGGCATGGCGGTCGCCTTGCTGTTCCAGGAGACCGAAGTATCGCTGGCGAAGAATCTTTCCGGCATGATCAGCATGCGCAACCGGATGGTGGGAACCGTGACCGCGGTCGAGCGCGGCCGCTTGCTGTCGAAAGTGACGCTCGACGTCGACGGGCATGCCGTCGACGCGGTGATCACGACCCGCTCCTGCGACGCCTTGCAGCTTGCCCTCGGCGATGCCGTCGAGGGATTGGTCAAGGCGAATGAAATGACCCTGCGCGAGGAAGGGGCCGCGTGAGCTACGACTGGCAACCCTTGCTGCTGACCTTTCGCCTCGCCCTCGTGACGATGTCGATCCTGTTGATCGTCGGCGTGCCGCTCGCGTACTGGGTGGCGCATACGCGCACCCGCTTCAAACCCCTCATCGAAACCTTGATCAGCATGCCGCTGGTGCTGCCGCCGTCGGTGCTCGGCTTTTATCTGTTGCTGGCATTCAGTCCGCAGCATGCGTTCGGGCAGTGGCTCGAGCAATGGCTGCAGGTCCGGCTGGTCTTCAGTTTCGCGGGGCTGGTGATCGGCTCCGTGATCTTCAGCCTGCCGTTCATGGTGCAGCCGATTCAATCCGGTTTCGAAGCGTTGCCGCCGTCGCTGATCGAGGCCTCGCGTACGCTCGGCAAATCCGATCTCCACACCTTTTTCCGCGTGCTGCTGCCCAACGTGAAGCGATCCTTGCTGGCCGGCGCTGTCCTCAGCTTCGCGCATACCGTCGGCGAGTTCGGCGTCGTTCTCATGATCGGCGGGAATATTCCGGGAGTCACCCGCGTCGCCTCCATCGCGATCTATGACGAGGTCGAGGGACTCAATTACGCCGCCGCGAATTTTTATGCCGGCGTATTGTTCGCGACCACCTTCGCGATCCTGCTGCTGGTGTACCTGGCCAACAGGCGCTGGATGAGGCTGGGATGAGCCCGGATCGAAACACCGGTGCGATCGAATTCGCCTTGCGCAAGTCGCTGCACGGCCCGGACGGCACCCTGGCGTTCGAGGCCGCCGCCGTCATCGAGAAGGGCGGTTTCGTCACGCTGTTCGGACCTTCCGGCGCCGGCAAGACGACGCTGCTGAGGATGCTGGCCGGTTTGACGCCTCCGGACGCGGGGCGCATCGTCGTCGACGGCGAGTGCTGGTTCGATGCCGAACGCCGGATCGACCTGCCGCCGCAACGCCGTTCGATCGGCTTCGTATTCCAGGATTACGCCTTGTTTCCCAACCTGACCGTGCGCGAGAACATCGCCTACGCGCTTGGCAAGGGGCGGGGCGAGTGGATCGAGGAACTGCTGGAGTCGACCGCGCTGCAAGGCGTGCGCGACCGCCTGCCGCAAACGCTCTCCGGCGGCCAGAAACAGCGTGTCGCGCTGGCCCGGGCGCTTGCGCGCAAGCCGAAACTGCTGCTGCTCGACGAACCGTTGTCGGCGCTCGATCTCGGACTGCGTACGCAATTGCAGGACCAGATCGCGCAATTGCATCGTCGCTTCGGCCTGACGACGCTGCTGGTGAGCCACGACCTTGGCGAGGTCTTCAAACTCTCGCAGCGCGTACTCAGGATCGAGCACGGCGCGATCGTGCAATCCGGCACACCGGCCGAACTGTTCTTGCAGCAAAGATTGGGCGGCAGGATCAACCTGCGCGCGCAAGTGCTGGCCATCCGCCGCGAAGACGTCGTTTTCATCGTCTCCCTCTTACTGGGACAAGACATCGTCGAAGTGATCGCGACGAACGACGATATCGAGGCCGTCGAGGTCGGCGATTTCGTGGAAATCGCGGCCAAGGCGTTCAGTCCCTTGATTTTCAAATGATTATTTCTAAATCTGAACAATAATAATTATCATTTGCGTTGTATAATCGCTCGGAAAAATCCTCCGCGCTCAAGCGCGGCAAGCGCGACATGCGTAATTGATCGGGAGTGCATATCATGTCTGGGAATGTTCATGAAGCCGGGAGCGGCGCCGTGAAACCTCATCTCGGCGAGCTCAAGAAGGGCGATGCCGCGATCGTCGTCGGCCTGAGCGACGCCCATGGGCCGGAACATGCCGCGACGAAAATGCGTCTGCTCGAACTCGGTTTCGCTCCCGGCGAAAAAGTCCGGATCGTCGCGGAATCCTTTCCCCGCCGCGACCCGATCGCGGTGCGCGTCGGCAATACCACGTTTGCCTTGCGCCGCCACGAAGCCGCCCTGGTCCATGTCATGCGCGCGGACGTCATGACCGCCTGATTTTTCACGACACTCCATGAATAGCACCAAGTCGCTCCACCTTGCCCTGGTCGGCAACCCCAACTGCGGCAAGACAGCCTTGTTCAACCGGCTCACCGGCGCGCGCCAGAAGGTCGCGAACTACGCTGGCGTGACCGTCGAACGCAAGGAAGGACAGTTCGTTTCCGCCGCCGGCGTATCGTGCCAGGTGGTCGATCTTCCCGGCGCCTATAGTCTCAATGCCTTGACGCCCGACGAGGCGATCACGCGCGACGTCCTGTTCGGAGCCCGTCCCGACGATGCCGTGCCCGATGTCATCGTGCTGGTGGCCGACGCCACCAACCTGCGCCTGAACCTGCGTCTCGTGCTGGAAGTCTTGCGCCTGAAACGGCCGACCATCCTGGCGCTGAACATGATGGACGTCGCGAAGAAACGCGGACTGATCATCGATGTCGACAAGCTGCGCGAGGAACTCGGCATTCCGGTCGTCGAAACGGTCGCCGTCCGCGCCGGCGGCGGCGATGCCCTGGTCGAACAGGTCGACAAATGCGCGGCCCAGGCGCGCGCCGGTATCGCGGCCGCCGATGCCGCCGCCAATGCCGCCGGCTTCCACGCCGACAACGCCGCGGCGCTGGAAGACACGCAACGCGAAGTTCGCCGCATCCTGGATGCCGTGATCAAGCGCGAAGCCGATGTGCACGAAATCGGCGACAGGATCGATGCCGTGGTGCTGCACCCGGTGTTCGGCTATGTGATTCTCGCTGTTCTGCTGTTCCTGATTTTCCAGGCCGTGTTCAGCTGGTCCGCCGTGCCGATGGAATTCATCAAGGATGGCGTGGGCAGCTTGGGCGAAGCGGTCGGGACCGCCTTGCCGGAAGGGATATTGCGCAGCCTGATCGTGGACGGCATCCTGTCCGGCGTCGGCAGCGTGCTGGTCTTCCTGCCGCAGATCCTGATTCTCTTCCTGTTCATCCTGGCGCTGGAGGATTCCGGCTATCTGCCGCGCGCGGCATTCCTGCTCGATCGCCTGATGGGCAGCGTCGGCCTGTCGGGACGCGCTTTCATTCCCTTGCTCTCGAGCTTTGCCTGCGCCATTCCCGGCATCATGGCGACGCGCACCATCCAGAACCCGCGCGACCGGCTGGCGACGATCATGATCGCGCCGCTGATGACTTGCTCGGCGCGCCTGCCGGTCTATGCCCTGATCATCGGCGCCTTCATCCCGGATCGTTCGGTCGGCATCTTCAACTTGCAAGGCCTGGTGTTGTTCGGCCTGTACGTGGCCGGCATCGTGTCGGCCATGGCGGTCGCCTATGTGTTCAAGCGCACGTTCGGCCGCGGCCAATACCAGCCGCTGATGCTCGAATTGCCGACCTATCACTGGCCGAACCTGCGCAATCTCGCCATCGGCCTGTGGGAGCGCGCCAAGATCTTCATCGTGCGCGTCGGCACCATCATCCTCGCGCTGATGATTTTGCTGTGGTTCCTGTCGAGCTTCCCGGCGCCGCCCGAAGGCGCGACCGGCCCGGCGATCCAGTACAGCCTGGCGGGCCGGCTCGGCCAGATGCTGCAGGCGATCTTCGCGCCGGTCGGCTTCAACTGGCAGATCGCGATCGCGCTGATTCCCGGCCTGGCGGCGCGCGAAGTGGCGGTCGGCGCGCTCGGCACGGTGTACGCGCTGTCCGCGACGGGAGATGAGCTGGCGACCACGCTGACGCCGATGATCGCCGCCACCTGGACCTTGCCGACCGCCTTGTCGCTGCTGGCCTGGTATGTGTTCGCGCCGCAGTGCATCTCGACCTTGTCGATCGTGCGGCGTGAGACGAACTCGTGGAAGCCGGCGCTGGCGATGGCCGGCTACATGTTCGCATTGGCCTACCTGGCTTCGCTGATCACTTATCAGCTCGGCGGGATGCTGCTGAGGGCGGCATGATGCAAGAACTGGCCGTCGCCGTGATCGTCGCTTGCGCGGCATGGGCGGTGCTGAAACGCTACACGCCGCGCGCCGTTCGCGCGCGACTGGGGGCGGCGGTCGCGAATGTGGCTCGGCGCGCAGAGCTGCCCGCGCTTGCCAAGCGGCTGGAAGCGCCCTCGCCGGCGGCATCCTGCGCCGACGGTTGCGGCACTTGCGGCGGCTGCTCCGCGAGCACCGGCGCGCCGCCTGCATCGCACGGCATTCCTCTCGATCAGCTGCGCCGGACGTTGCCGCGCCAAACGCTTCCTCGTTCCTGATCCACGCATCGATCGCGCCTCGCGGCGTTCGCACGGCGGTCTCTCTCTCCGCTCTCTTTCCTATGCGCATCCGCTTTCCGGGTTGCGTTTCGTCTAAACATTCGTTTTGTTATTCGCACCAACAGCGCTACACTGACTATCGATAACATTTTTTCATTCCTCAGCACGCTCCGCGCTCATGAAATACGACGTCGTCGATACGCAAATCTCTCCCGAAGGCCACCTCGAAATCCTTTCCAAGGCGGAAGTCGCCAAGTTGCGCGACACCAGCCGCAGCGGTCTGTATGAAATCTTCAGGAATTGCGCCTTGGCTGTGCTCAACACGGGCAATTACATGGATGACGGCAAGGAGCTGCTCGAACGTTATCGCTCGTTCGAGATCGGCATCATCCAGCGCGAACGCGGCATCAAGCTCGATATCAAGGGCGCGCCGGCAAGCGCCTTCGTCGACGGCAAGATGATCAAGGGCATCCACGAGCACCTGTTCGCGGTCTTGCGCGACGTGGTGTTCGTCAACGATGAAATCACCGGCAATCCGAAATTCGACCTGAGCTCGTCGGAAGGCGTGACCGACGCCGTCTTCCACATCTTGCGCAATGCCAACGTGCTGCGCCCGGTCACGCAGCCGAACCTGGTCGTCTGCTGGGGCGGTCACTCGATCAGCCGCGAGGAATACGAATACTCGAAGAAGGTCGGATACGAGCTGGGTTTGCGGGCGATGGACATCTGCACCGGCTGCGGTCCGGGCGCGATGAAGGGGCCGATGAAAGGCGCCGCGGTGGGCCATGCGAAGCAGCGCATCTCGAAGGTGCGCTACATCGGCATGTCGGAACCGGGCATCATCGCGGCCGAAGCGCCGAATCCGATCGTCAACGATCTGGTCATCCTGCCCGATATCGAAAAGCGCCTCGAAGCCTTCGTGCGGGCCGGCCACGGCATCGTCGTGTTCCCCGGCGGCGCGGGCACTGCGGAAGAGATTCTCTACGTCCTCGGCATCCTGCTGCATCCCGACAACGCGGATCTGCCGTTCCCGCTGATTTTCACCGGTCCCAGGCATGCGGCGGATTATTTCCGCCAGATCGACCATTTCATCGCCGATACGATCGGGTCCGAGGCGCAGAAGCGTTACAAGATCATCGTCGACGATCCGGTTGCCGTCGCCCGGGAGATGCAGGAAGGAATCCGGCAGGTGCGCGAATACCGCAAGGAAAAGAGCGATGCCTACTACTTCAATTGGCTGTTGAAGATCGATCACGAATTCCAGAAACCCTTCCAGCCGACGCACGACAACATGCGGAACCTGAAGCTGCGCAAGAAGCAGGAACCGCACGAACTGGCCGCCAATCTGCGGCGCGCTTTCTCGGGCGTGGTGGCCGGCAACGTGAAGGATCAAGGCATCCGGGCGATCGAAAAGGACGGTCCCTTCGAGATACGCGGCGATGCCGCGCTCATGGCGTCGATGGATGCGCTGCTGGCCTCGTTCGTCGCCCAGCATCGGATGAAGCTGCCGGGCAAGAAATACACGCCTTGCTATCGCATCGTCAAATAGCCTCGAATCATCATCTTCAAGAATAGCGTAGCGTTTCGTCGTCGCCTTCCCATACTGCATTCCGGTCGTATTCCGGCCGTGTCGAGGGAAAACTTGGCACGAGCGGCGCTTCTTTCCTTGGGATCGAATCGACTTTGCCCGTGCCGGCAAGACCATATCGGCACGCGGAGACGGAACGATGCGCCACGCCCTCATGTCAATTCTTGTCTGGACGCGGAAGAGCGGACGCTCGGGACCGCGATCGTTTTCACAGGATATTTGCCATGAATACGTCCACTCCTCGGACCGGCGAAGGGCCGACGCCAACGGCCGGCGTTCAATTGAATCCCGGCGATGATGCCGCTCCGGGCACGCCCGGTACCGGCGAAGATATCTGTCAGGCATGCAAAGGCAGCGGCCGTAACGTCAAGGGTGGAGATTGCCCGTATTGCGGCGGTACGGGCAAAGTGGTGGAAGGCATCGGCGGCGGCTGAGCGCTACACCGCCCATGGAGAAGCAATCTGCGGCGCGTCAGCGGCGCGTCCGTTTGAACAGGCGTGTCCACCATGCCGGCCGTTGGCGGCGCGGCATGTTTTGCGTCTTGTGCTCCGTGGGCATGCCTTCCGGCTGCTCCAAGGTGGGAATATCGTGAATCTGCCTGTCGTATTCGAGAAACAGGATCTTGTTTTCCAGTATCTTGATCATGTTTTCCTTATCGGTCAGGCGGGCGCGCAATTCGTTGGCCAATTGATCTTTCGCCCGGCGCAATTCCGCTTCCAGGGCGAGCGCCCGTTCCAGCGAGCGCGTGCGTTCCTCCAGCAAGGCGAGTTTCAGTTTTTCGTTCGAACTCGCGGTTTGCTTTCCCTTTCTTTCGCTCGGCTGGCCGTAGAGGCGCATGAGCTCCGCCGTATCGATCCGGGTCTGCCCATCGGGCAAGACGGTCTTGCCTAGTACGCCGCGTTCGATGTCCTGCGAAATCGCCGATTGATCCTTGTGCACTAGCCGCGAGGCTTCGGTAAGGGAAACGAGAGCCATGGGTCGAGTCCACAGAAGTTGACGGGTATTCAATTGACAAGCCGACAGCGGAAAAATTCTGTCGGATGAATCGTTACGAACGGAAACAATATTTAAGTCACAATTGTCGTTTTTGCGTCACCGCTGTTTTCTCCTTTCCCGCGATAATGATTCCATTGAGATAACGCAAGTACGGTTTGCCGAGGCTGCGGAGAATGAAATCCACAATAAGCCGCCCGGCCAACCAACGAGGAGATTTCCATGCACACCGTTCCGCTATCCGTTCGCGTTTGTGTCCTTGGCTCCCTGCTTGCGATGTTGTCCTTGCATGCACAGGCGCGGGAACGGATTCAAGACGATAGCGGCCACTATCTGACCGAGGCCGGCGGCGGGGCCGCGGAGCAAGCAAACCCTGGCGGCACGGACGGCACCGGGCCGGCGGCGACGCAGACGGGAGCGCTGCGGCATTTCGGGCTCGAGAACGGTTTCGGCATGGTTTATCGCGCTTCCGATTCGGTCAACCTGTACGGCTTGCGCCGGCGCGCCTATGAGTTGCCGGCATTGAGCGTTTTTCCGCGCCGCATCGGCCGCGACAATCCCGGCCTCGATTTCTGGCTCAAGCCGCGCAACGTCGGCGATGCGGAAGTCGGTCTGAAGGCCAGGATCGGCAAGAACCTGATCGCCAGCGTGTCCGCTTTCCAGAACGATAGCGAAGACGAGTTCGGTTCCCGCCTGGGGCCGGCCGGCCAGTACACGAGCCGCAGCCGCCGCGACGGCGTGGAGCTCTCGCTCGACAGCCGCTGGAGCAATGGTGTCGGCGCCTTCCTGTCGTACTCTCTGACGCGCACTTCCTATACCGACGCCTCTTGCGGCGCCGTCTGCGCCAATCTTGGCCGCGCCACGGCGCTCGCCAGGCAATCCGGGGCGCCGGATCAGATCCTGTACGGCGAACTGTCGTGGCGTTACCCGCGCTTCGGCCTCGTCACGGCGCTCGAAGCGAAATACGTCGGCCGCGCTTATTCCGACGATATCAACAGCGATCGGACGGCGGCTTATTTCGTCGCCAATGCGAGACTCGGCCTCGAACAGCAAGCCGGCCGCTGGCGCTTGCAGGAATTCGCCCGCATCGACAACCTCACAGGCCGCAACTATCTTGGCACGGCAGGCGGCGATTCCGGATTCCGCTTGTACGATCCGAACGCCAGCCGCAATTATTCGATCGGCATCTCCGCCGGCTATTCCTGGTAATTCAGCGCGCGGCCAGGTTGTCGATGATCGGGCAGTCCGGCCGCTGGTCGCCGTGGCAGCCGTCGGCCATGAGCTGCAGCTGCGCGCGGATGGATTGCAGTTTTTCGATATCGCGATCGAGTTCCTCGATGTACTGGCGCGCCAGCCTTTTCACGTCGCCGCTGTGGCGCGTCTTGT
>DASPLX010000074.1:0-64694 GCA_035627375.1 Paucimonas sp.
AATACGCCGGAAGTGATGTCGAACAGGCCGCCGCTCGCCTGGTACAGCGCATCGGCATAACCGAACAGCCCCACGGTCTCGGCGTCGCACTCGACGCCTTCGCCGCCGGCGGCGGCATTGATGCGCGACACGACGCTGTCCGGCAGATAGCGGGAATATTTCGCCTCGATGCGCCGCACTTCATCGATGGCGAAGCGCGCCAGCCCGCGCGCCTCCTCTTCCGTCGTCGCCGCCAGCCGGATCTCGCAGCGGCTTGCCATCGCGGCGAAGGCGACGCCGAACACCGGCGCCGCGCTGTCTATTGTTCCGCCGACCGCCTCTACCACCGCTTGCTCACTCCGATCTGAACGATGCGCGCCGTGAGCGGCTGCAGGCCCGGGCTGCCGCTGCCGAACAAGCGCCAGGAACTGCGCTGCTCGTACCGCTCGAACTTGATATCGACCGACCAATCCGCCGCCAGGCGCTTCTCGACCTTCACGCCGAAGGTATGGGCACCGAATGCGGAGAGCCGCTGATCCGCCGACAGCGGCCGTGGATCGGCAAACGTATAGCCGGGCGGGAACGGCGGGCCGAAGATGCCGTGGTAGACCGGATCGAAGTAGAAATACGCGGCGGATTGAGAATACACGCGCGCCGACGGCGTGACGATCCAGCCGCCGCTCAGCGGCTGCACGTATTCGGCGCTGAAGGTATGCGCCCGGATGCCGAAGCTGTCGCGGTAATGGCGATAGGCCAGCCGGCTCGTGCCGCCGCTGCCGTCGACATGATGATTCCAGCGCAGCAGCACGTTGCGTTGATTGCGCTCGCGCGGACGGTTGTCGACGTACTTGTACGGATCGGAAAAATAGCCGCGACCGGCGGCATGCGTGAAATTGAGCTGGACGATGTCGCGCGGCGACAGCACCTGCGTGACGCCGGCCATCCATTCGACCGTGCGCTTTCTCTCGCCGACCACGATCAGGTTGACCGGATCGATGGTGTCGTTGGTGACGCCGGCGCCGAAGGTCGCCGTCGTGTTCTTGTCCTCGCTCGACACGCTGCCCTGCAGCGACACCGCCTTCGAGCGATAGTCGTTCTCGTCGGAATAGGCGGCGCCGATGCTCGCGCTGCCGCGCGGGAAATAACGCGTCACCTTGAGATCGGCGGCGGTGCGCTCGTCCTCCATCCGGGAGGCGCCCGACACCGCCGTATGGTAGCGCGGCGAAGCGCCGGAGACGTCGTCGTACACCAGCGATCCTTCGATCGCCCAGACGCCGGCGATCGGCGCCAGCACCGAGAGCGACGGCGAACGCACCGAGGTGCGCTCGAGCCCGGGTTGGCGGTCTTGATAATCGACGTATTTCAGGCTGATCACCCCTTGTTCGGGTGCGCTCTCGGCATGGGCGGCGGTATGCAAGCCCGGCAGGGCGAAGGCGGCGGCAAGTATCGTCGTGCCCAGCGCCGCCGTGCCCGGCGCCTCCTTGCCGCGTGCCGGATCGGGCGCCTGGCCGGGTGCGCGCGCGTTCAATTGCATCCGCAACCTCCGCCGCCGACGCTCGCGCCGCCGGACGCGGCTTCGCGGCTGAAATAGACATGCTCGGCGAATTTCATTTCCAGCCGATCCCCTTCGAAACTCATTTCCGGGCGCGCCAGCATCCCTTTCTCCCAGGGTTGTACCGGCTGGATGGCGGAACAGCCTGCGGCGAACGGCAACGCCGCGATCGCGGCCAGCAGCGACGGTGCGGATCTCATGCGAAATTCCTCCCTACTTGCTTGGTTTTAATGCCAGTTCGATCTGCCGCTCCAGTTCGGCCTTGTCGCCGTCGTTGAAGCCGGCATGCTTCAGTATCACGCGCCCGTCGGGGGCGATCAGAACGCTGCTGGGCATGCCCTTGATCGCATAGGCGCGCGCCGTGGCGCCGGCCGGATCGAAGGCGATCGGGAAGCGCGCGTTCGTCGCGGCGAGAAACCGGTCGGCATCCTCGCGTTTCGCATCGAGATTGACGGCGATGACTTGCAAGCCGCGCGCTCCGAAACGGGATTGCAATTCGTTCATCCACGGAAAGGAGCGCTTGCAGGGACCGCACCACGACGCCCAGAAATCGAGGTACACCAGCTTGCCGCCATGATCGGCGAGCCTGATGGGAGCGGCCTGGCCGGGAAGCTCGAAACCGGGCGCGCTGCTCCCAGGATCGACGGCGGCGGCCGCCGCAGACAACACTGCCGCGACCGCCAGGGCAGCATGCCGCAAGAAACGCCGGAATAGGCCCGACATCACGGGGTGCCCGCGTTGAACCAGCTGCCGATGGTGGTGCGCTCGCTGTCGGTCATGCCGGTGGCGTTACCGAACGGCATGCTCTGGTCTGCGACCGCCGCCGAGTAGATCGACGATGCCCAGCCGCGAATTTCCGCCTCGGTATCGAAGCGGACGCCGCCGGCCGAACTGTGGCCCAGGAAACTCCGGGTCGCCGAATGGCAGGGAAGGCAGCGTTGATTGATGATGGTCTGCACCGTCGCGAAGGACGGCGCCGCGTTGGCGACCAGCGTCGCGATCGTGGAATCGATCGTCGTCTGCATCGCCGCCGGATCGGTCGTGCTGGTCACCGTCGCCAGCATGGTGCGCGCGGTGGCTGCGGCGGAGCTGCCTTTGTAACCGTCGATCTGGGCGGAAGTCGTGATCGATGCCGTGAACCGGGTGGCGACCGCCGTCTTGTTGGCGACGAGCTGCGCATCGATCAAGCCCTGCGCCGTCCCGTTCGACAAGGCGCCGGCCATGATCGACAAGGCGGCGTTGCCCCTGGTCAAGCCGTTGTTGTCGATGGCATTGACCCAGAACTGCCGGCCGCTTTCGGCCGGCGCGCGGCCCAGGACGTTGTTGAAGATCGCCGTGACGAACGACGAGGTATCGCCTGTGCCGTACAGGTTCTGGGATTCCGTGCTGGTGCCGAAAGCATCGACCAGGGCCTTGACGGCTGTATTGCCGTCATAGGCCGCGCTGATCTGCGCGATCGAGGTTCCCACTCCGGTCTGGCTCAGCGCGGTCGAGAAATTGGACAAGCCGCCGGTGTCGGCCGGCCGGCCGAAATAGGCGATATAGAGTTGCTGGACGGCGTCGTTGTAGGCGGACGCTGGCGATACCGTGGTGGAGGTCAGCAAGGAAGTCTTGCCCTGGCCGGGCTGGCCGGCGGGCTCGCCGCCGCAACCGGCGAGCAGCATCGCCAAGCCAAGGAAAACCGCCCGAATATTCCGGATGCTCATTTTCTCCCCCAAAGTTGCCTGCTTTCTAGATGTACCAGTGTACACAAAACAAGAAAGCCGGAGGAGCCCGGTGTCGGCGGCCGGATCAGCCGTCCGGCATCGCCATGACTGCCGCCGCCATCGCGGCCGCTTGCTCGCCGCCGGCCGCGAGCAAGCCCTGCGCCACGCCGCGCCGGTCCGCCGCGCCGCGATTCTGGCTGGCCTTCCACTTCCCTTGCAGCCGAGAAATCGGGATTTCGATGCCGACGATCGCCCCCAGCATCTTCTCGATGTAGTCCGCCGGCGCGTCCGCGACTTTCCACGGCACCGGCCGCCCGGCCTCGTGCGTGTCGGTCAAGCGTTCGATCAAGGCCTTGAGCCACACCGGATCGTCGATCACGCGGATCGGCCCATGGGCATGCACGACGATGTAGTTATAGGTCGGCACGACCTTGCCGTGCTCTTGCTTGGCCGGATACCACGATGGCGATACGTAAGCGCCGGGGCCCTGGAAGATCGCGAGCGCCTCGACCTCGCCGGCGCAGTCGCGCCAGACCGGATTGGCGCGCGCCACGTGGGCGCGCAAGGTGCCGAGCGGACCGGCGCCGGGATCGAGCTCGAACGGCAAGTGGTTGGCGCCGAGCCCCCCGCTTCCCAGCGTGACCAGGGTGCCGAACGAATGCTCCGCGACCAGCCGATGCAACACCTCGGCGCGCCGCTCTTCGAAATGCGATGGTATGTACATGGCGGGTGTCCTCAGGCGGGTTCGATCACGATCTCGGATTTCAGCGAATTCGCGACATAGCATTGCTCGTGCGAATCGTGATGCAGCGCCGCGATCTGTTCCGCGCTCGGCTGCCGTTCGCCGCCGAAAACGACCTTCGGCCGCAAGGTGATGCGCGTGATCGCGAACTTGTTGTCGGCGTTCCTTTCCATGACGCCGAACGCATCGTCGACATAGGAATCGACCGTGAATCCGCGCTTGGCCGCATAGGCCAGGAAGAACAGCATGTGGCAGCTCGAGGCCGCCGCCACCAGCGCTTCCTCGGGATCGACGCCGGCCGGGTCCGACAGCGGCACCGGCACCGATTGCGGCGAGGGGGACGCCGGCACGCGCGCGCCGCCGTCGAAACGCCATTCGTGCGCGCGGCTGTAGCGGTTGTCGGCAAAGGATTGATCGCCGCGTTGCCAGGCGACCGTCGCTTCGTACTTGTGCATGGTGTCCTCCGTGATCCGGTCAATGCTTGCGCTTGATGATCCAGCCGTTGTCGACGGCATCGAAACCGACCTTGGGATAGTAGCCCATCGCTTCCGGCGCCGCGAGCAGCAACAGGTTCGCGCTCTCGCCGATCGCCTCGCGCGTCCTTTGGATCAGGGCCGCGCCGATGCCGCCGCGCTGGTATTCCCGATCCACCGCCAGGTCGGACAAGTAGCAACAGAAGCAGAAATCGGTCAACGAACGCGCCACGCCGACCAGGACGTCGCCATCCCAGGCCGTGATCAGCAGGTTGCCATGCTTGAGCATCTTGCCCATGCGTTCCAGGTCCTCCACCGGGCGCCGGATGCCCGAGCGGCGGAAGACATCGGCGAATTCCTCCGCCGTGAGGTTGCGGTCGCTGCGATAGACGATCGGATTCATGCCGTTTCCTTGGTAAATGCGATGAGACGCCAGACTACGCCTTTACTTGGCTTTCTTAAAGTACCAATAAATGGTATTTTTAAAATACCAATTTCGACACCGGTATCCCATGCATGTCGCACAAACCCTCACTGCCCTGCGTCTCGATGCGTCTTCCCGGGTGCCGCTGTTCCGGCAACTGTACGAAGCGATCAAGCAAGCGATACTCGCCGGCCAGATCGGCCCCGGCATCCAATTGCCGCCCACGCGCGAACTGGCCGTCATGCTGCGCATCTCGCGGCAGACAGTGCTGAACGCCTACACGCAACTGATGGCGGAAGGCTATCTGGCGGGCACGGTCGGCAAGGGAACGTTCGTCAGCGAACACTTGCCGATCGCGGCGCCGAAACCGACTGCGTCGCCCCACCAGCAGCAACCGCCGCGACCGCTACGCCCGCTGTCGCAACGCGGCCAGCGTTTTCTCGACACGCCGACCAAGTTGAATATCCATGCCGACCGCCCGACAGCCTTCCGGATCGGCATGCCGGGCATCGACGCGTTTCCGTTCGACACCTGGGCGCGGCTCGAAGCGCGGCGCTGGCGCCGGCCGTCCTATCAACTCGGCTACGGCGATCCGGCCGGCTACGGTCCGCTGCGCGAAATGCTGGCCGCCTACCTGCGCGCCTCGCGCGGCGTGCATTGCGCGCCGGAACAAGTCATCGTCACCTCGGGCTCGCAACAAGCGCTGTTCCTGATCGCGAACCTGTTGCTGTCGCCGGATGACGCGGCCTGGGTCGAGCTGCCCGGCTATCCTGGCACCTGTGCCGCGCTGCATGCCGTCGGCGCGCGCATCCGCCCCGTGCCGGTGGACGACGAAGGCTTGATGATCGCGGAAGGACGGCGTCTGCATCCGGACGCGAAACTGGCGTATGTCACCCCTTCGCATCAATATCCGCTCGGCGTGACGATGAGCCTGAAACGCCGGCTCGAATTGCTGGCCTGGGCAGCCGAGCGGCGGATGTGGATCGTCGAGGACGAATACGACAGCGAATACCGTTACACCGGCCCGCCGATCGCCTCGCTGCAAAGCCTGGACCAGGCCGGCTGCGTGCTCTATGTCGGTACGCTGTCGAAAGTCTTGTTTCCCGGGTTGCGGCTCGGCTATCTCGTGGTTCCGCCCGCGCTGGCCGAGGCGTTTGCGCGCGGCAAGGCGGCGATCGACCGCCACACCGCGATCGTGCCGCAGATCGTGTTGGCCGATTTCATCGCCGAAGGCCATTTCATGCGCCACATCAAGCGCATGCGAGATATCTATGCCGAACGGCGCGCCGCCCTGCTCGAAGCATTCGACGCCTGCCTCGCCGATGAACTGACGCTCGGCCCGGCCGACGCCGGCTTCCATATCGCGACGGCACTCAAGCGCGGGCTCGACGACCAGGCGGTCGCGCGCGCCGCCTTGGACAAAGGCGTCGAGGTGCGCGCCCTGACGCCGTTCTATGACGCCATGGAGACGGCGGAAAAAAGAACGCCGCCCTCGGGGCTGCTGCTCGGATTCGCGGCCGCGACGCCGGCGGAGATGCGCCGCGCGGCGCCCATCCTGCAAGACCTCCTGCGGACATTTTGAAAAACAAACAAGCGCCTTAGTTAAATCACTTGATTGAATTTCATGATATAGTGCGCGGCATGAAACCCAGGAAGTCCCGCGCCGCCGCGCCGGCTGCCCCAAGGAAAATGCGCTCCGACGGCATGGAAGCGCGCGAGCGCCTGCTCATGACGGCCTTGCGCCTGTTTGCCGAAAACGGTTACAGCAGGATATCGACGCGCCGCATCGCCCAGGAAGCCGGCATCAACATTTCGGCGATCAGCTATTACTTCGGCGACAAGGCCGGACTGTACCGCGCCGCCCTCCTCGAATCGTTGGGCGATCCCAGGGACGACATTCCCTTGTACGACCAGCCGCACTTCACGCTGCGGCAATCGCTGCAGGGATTCATCTCCACCTTCCTGGAACCCTTCAAGCAAGGCGATCTGGCCCGCTTCGGCACGCTGCTGCATTTCCGCGAAATGCTCGAGCCGACCGGCGTCTGGGCGGAAGAGATCGAAAGCATCAAACCGGCCCATGCGGCCTTGACGCGCGTGCTGACGCGCCATCTCGGCGTCGCGCGCGTGGACGACGACATCCATCGCCTGGCCTTCGCGATCGCCGGACTCGGCGTGCAAATGTATGTGATGCACGACGTCATCTACGCCATCCGTCCCGGCCTGATCGCCACGCCGAAAGCGTTCGACGCCTGGACCATCCGCCTGACGGATTATGCGGAAGCGATGGTGGCAGCCGAAGCCGCGCGCCGCGCCGGCGCGGCGATCTCCTGATTTCAAATACGACCCGTGGAAAATTCACTATGAAACGACTCTCGACCAGGACTCTCTCCTTCCTGTTGATCGCAGCGCTTGGCCTCGGCGCAGCCGCCTGGCTGCTGGCGCCGAAATCGAATGCGAACGCGAGCGCCAATGCGCAAGGCGCGGCCACACAGACCGCGCCCAAGCCGGCCGGGCCCAAGCCCGCGTTGACCGTCGCGATCGCACGCCCGGTCGAGTCGCCCTTGCCGCTCAAGCTGATGGCCAACGGCAATATCGCGGCCTGGCAAGAGGCGAGCGTCGGCAGCGAAGCCCATGGCTTGCGGCTCGCCGAAGTCTTGGTCGGCGTCGGCGACGAGGTGCGCGCGGGCCAGGTGCTGGCTCGTTTCGCCGGCGAAACCGTCGCCGCCGAGGTGGCGCAGGCGCGCGCCGGCGTGATGGAAGCGGAAGCCGCCGCCGCCGAGGCCGCGGCCAATGCCGAGCGCGCCCGCAAGCTCCACCCCACGGGAATGATGAGCCATCAGCAAGCCAATCAATATCTCACCATGGAACAGGTGGCCAAGGCGAAGGTCGAGGCCGCCAAGGCCTTGCTGGCGGCGCAGCAGTTGCGCATGAAGCATGTGCAGGTGATTGCGCCCGATCACGGCATCATCTCCGCCCGCTCGGCGACCGTCGGCGCGGTGGTGCCGGCCGGCACCGAATTGTTCCGCCTGATCCGGCGCGGCCGGCTCGAATGGCGCGCCGAAGTCACGGCGTCCGAACTGGGCCGGATCAAGCCCGGCGCGCCGGCGACCGTGACCGCCGCCAACGGTTCCGTGCTCAAGGGCACGGTACGCATGATCGGCCCGACCGTCGATCCGCAAAGCCGCGCCGCGCTCGTCTATGTCGATCTCGCCGCTCCCGCCGCCGACGTGCCGCCGGCCAAGGCCGGCATGTTCGCGCGCGGTGAATTCGAGCTCGGCGCGTCGTCCGCGCTGACCGTGCCGCAGCAGGCGATCGTGTTCCGCGACGGTTTCAGCTACGTGTTCCGTCTGGCGGATGGCAATCGCGTGCAACAGCTCAAGGTGCAGACCGGCCGCCGCGTCGCGGACCGGGTGGAAATCCTGGGCGGCCTCGCGCCCGATGCGGCGATCGTCACCGCCGGCGCCGGCTTCCTCAACGACGGCGACCTGGTGCGCGTGGCCGGCGCGGGCAATGCCCAGCCGGCGCCCCAGGCGGCGGCCCAGGCCGCCTCCCGCGCCGCCCCCGTCAAATAAGGAGCGTTCGCCATGATGAACATGTCGTCCTGGTCGATCCGCAATCCGGTGCCGGCCCTCATGCTGTTCGTGCTGCTCACGTTCGGCGGCGTGCTGTCCTTCAAGGCCATGAAGGTGCAGAACTTCCCCGACATCGACTTGCCCACCGTCAGCGTCTCGGTGTCGCTGCCGGGCGCCTCGCCGGCGCAGATGGAAACCGAAGTCGCGCGCAAGCTCGAGAATTCGATCGCGACCGTGCAGGGCTTGAAGCATATCTATACCCGGGTGCAGGACGGCGCCGCCACTCTCACCGCCGAATTCCGTCTCGAAAAACCGGTGCAGGAAGCGGTGGACGACGTCCGTTCCGCGGTGGCGCGCGTGCGCGCCGACCTGCCGGGCGACGTGCGCGACCCGATCGTCAACAAGATCGATCTCGCGGCGCAGCCGGTGCTGGCGTTCACGATCCGCTCGCCGCGCATGGACGATGAAGCGATGTCCTGGTTCGTCGACAACGACGTGGCGCGCAAGCTGCTGGCCGTGCGCGGCGTCGGCGCCGTCAATCGCGTCGGCGGCGTGAACCGCGAAGTGCGCGTGGCGCTCGATCCGGACCGCCTGCAGGCGCTCGGCGCCACCGCCGCGGACATCTCGCGCCAGTTGCGCCAGATGCAGAACGAAAGCGCCGGCGGCCGGGCCGACCTGGGCGGCAGCGAACAGCCGGTGCGCACGCTGGCCACCGTCAAGTCGGCGGAAGAGCTCGCGCGCCTCGAACTGCCTTTGCCGGACGGCCGCCGCATCCGCCTCGACCAAGTGGCCACCGTCAGCGACACCGTCGCCGAACAACGCTCGGCCGCCCTGCTCAACGGCAAGCCGGTGGTCGGCTTCGAAGTCTCGCGCAGCCGGGGCGAAAGCGAAGTCGCGGTCGGCGCGGCCGTGCACAAGGCGCTCGCCGAACTGAAGGCGCAGCATCCCGGCCTGGAAATCACCGAGGCGTTCAACTTCGTCGAACCGGTCGAGGAGGAATACACCGGCTCCATGCACCTGCTGTACGAGGGCGCGATCCTGGCGGTCATCGTGGTCTGGCTGTTCCTGCGCGACTGGCGCGCCACTTTCGTGTCGGCGGTCGCCCTTCCGCTCTCGGTGATCCCGGCCTTCATCGGCATGTACCTGCTCGGCTTCTCGATCAATATCGTCACGCTGCTGGCGCTGTCGCTGGTGATCGGCATCCTGGTCGACGACGCCATCGTGGAAGTGGAAAACATCGTGCGCCACCTGCGCATGGGCAAGACGCCCTACCAGGCGGCGATGGAAGCCGCCGACGAGATCGGCCTGGCCGTGATCGCCACCACCTTCACGCTGATCGCCGTGTTCCTGCCGACCGCCTTCATGAGCGGCGTGGCCGGCAAGTTCTTCAAGCAATTCGGCTGGACCGCATCGCTCGCCGTGTTCGCCTCGCTGGTGGTGGCGCGCCTGCTGACGCCGATGATGGCCGCCTATCTCATGAAACCCTTCGTCGGCCAGCATGCCGATCCGCGCTGGATGCAGCTCTACCTGCGCTGCGCGGGATGGTGCCTGAACCACCGGCTGACCACCATGCTCGCCGCGACGCTGTTCTTCGTCGGCTCGATCATGCTGATCCCGCTGCTGCCGACCGGCTTCGTGCCGCCGGACGACAATTCGCAGACCCAGGTCTATCTCGAATTGCCGCCCGGCTCGACCTTGCAGCAGACGATGCACATGGCCGAACAGGCGCGCCAGCTCGTCTCGAAAGTCAACCATGTCAAGAGCGTCTACACCGCCATCGGCGGCGGCACGGCCGGCGGCGATCCGTTCGCGGTGGTGAGCCAGGCGGAAACGCGCAAGGCCACGCTCACCATCCTGATGAGCGAACGCGGCGAGCGGCCGATCAAGCAGCGCATCGAAAACGAGATCCGCGCCGCGCTGGAGCAATTGCCCGGCGTGCGCAGCAAGGTCGGCCTCGGCGGCTCGGGCGAGAAATACGTTCTCGTGCTGACCAGCGAAGACCCGAACGCATTGCAGACCGCCGCGCAAGCCGTGGAGCGCGACCTGCGCACGATTCCCGGCATCGGCAGCATCTCCTCGACCGCCAGCCTGGTGCGGACCGAAATCGCGGTGCGCCCGGACTTCGCGCGCGCCGCCGACCTGGGCGTGACCAGCGCGGCCATCGGCGAGACGCTGCGCGTCGCCACGGTCGGCGACTACGATGCCGCGCTGCCCAAGCTCAACCTGTCGCAGCGCCAGGTGCCGATCGTCGTCAAGCTCGACGAAGCGGCGCGGCGCGATCTCGCCGTGCTGGAACGCCTGGCCCTGCCCGGAAAGAACGGCCCGGTCATGCTTGGCCAGGTCGCCAGGCTCGACGTGACCGGCGGCCCGGCCGTGATCGACCGCTACGACCGTTCGCGCAACATCAGTTTCGAGATCGAATTGTCCGGCACGCCGCTCGGCGAAGTCGCGGCCGCCGCGGAGCAACTTCCGGCGGTGCGCAACCTGCCGCCCGGCGTGCGCGTGCTCGAAGTCGGCGATGCCGAAGTGATGGGCGAACTGTTCGCGAGCTTCGGGCTGGCGATGCTGACCGGCGTGCTGTGCATCTACATCGTGCTGGTGTTGCTGTTCAAGGATTTCCTGCATCCGGTGACGATTCTCGCCGCCCTGCCCTTGTCGCTCGGCGGCGCCTTCGTCGGCCTGCTGGTGGCACAGAAGAGCTTCTCGATGCCGTCGCTGATCGGCCTCATCATGCTGATGGGCATCGCCACCAAGAACTCGATCCTGCTGGTGGAATACGCGATCGTCGCGCGGCGCGACCACGGCATGAGCCGCTTCGACGCCCTGCTCGACGCCTGCCACAAGCGCGCGCGGCCGATCATCATGACCACGCTCGCGATGGGCGCCGGCATGCTGCCGATCGCCGTCGGCGTCGGCACCGCCGACCCGACCTTCCGCTCGCCGATGGCGATCGCCGTGATCGGCGGCTTGATCACCTCGACGGTGCTGAGCCTGCTGGTGGTGCCGGCGGTGTACACCTACATGGACGACTTCGAACAGTTCGAGCGGCGCGTGCGCAACATGCTGCGGCGCCGTCCGAAGCACGGCGACGCGCTCGACACGCACGCCGCGCCGGAAGAAGTGAAATGATCCTAACGCCGTCCGAATGTGCGTCGGCTCGGCTCCGGATTGCGTTTCTCGAGATGCCGGAACGTAATCCGACCTTTTCCAAGGTCATAGGGCGATAGTTCGACCGACACCTTGTCTCCGGCAAGAATGCGGATATGATGCTGCCGCATTTTTCCGGAGGTATAAGCGATCAGCTGGTGCCCATTCTCCAATCCGACGCGAAAGCGTGAGTCCGGCAAGACCTCGGTAACGAGGCCTTGCATTTCCAGTAGTTCTTCCTTGGCCATGATGTCTTCCTTTGATGAGCGCTTGTCGTGCAGATCGCACGTGCAGCGACGATTGGGCATCGCCGCACGACCGGATTGGGATGCGGTAACGCCGATGAATCGGGGATAGGGTGAAAGTGCGGGTCGCCGCGTTGTGGGCGAAGGATGAAGGGAGCGCCGGTCAAGCAAGTCGGCTCGATCCGGCCGGGAGCACTATATCACGAGGCAACTCTCTCGCAAGAAAACGGATGGCGACGATCGGCAAATCGCGCTACGGGGACAAGGAAATCATTCCACCAGCACACGGCGGCCGCAAAGCAGGCGAGAAATCGTTAGGCGATTTGCCAATACCTGTGTATAGTGAGTTCTGCACTTGCTTCAAGCCCTCTTCATTGTTGGTCTCTTTCCCGTCTTGCCCGCTCATCGAGCAATTCCTGTCTGATTTCCACGGTGTTCTTTGCCTTGGCCTCAAGTGCCCCTGGGACGCAAGTCCTCACTTCAATCTTTCCTAAGGAATGCTCATGACCACCCAAACCGGCACCGTAAAATGGTTCAACGACTCGAAAGGCTTCGGCTTCATCACCCCCGACGATGGCAGCAAGGATTTATTCGCCCATTTCAGCGATATCCAATCCAGCGGCTTCAAGAGCCTGAGCGAGAATCAGCGCGTCACGTTCGAACGCAGCGCCAGCCCGAAGGGCGACAAGGCAAGCAATATTCGCCCTGCGTAAGCTCGCTGCGCAAGCGGTTCTTCCGCGTGCCGCACGGTTTCACGGCAATGCCGGTACGCTGAAGTTCCGGCGACGTCATGGCACATCGTCCTTGGCGCATGGCACCACGCGGATAGCATGGGTTGTGCGCAGGTACAGGTGCACCACGCAGATAGCATGGGCGCCGATATTGCCTTGCCGGCCGTAAAAAAAGCCCGGACTCCGGGCTTTTTCTTTTTTTATTTTTGCTTTTTGAAAGTATCTTTCACGCTATCCGCCGCTCTATCCAAAGTATCGGTGACATTGCCGACCGTCTTCTGGGTTTTGCCTTCAGCCTGCGTTTCCGTGCCCTGCATTTCTTGTTTTCCGCTGCCAAAGAGCTGTCCGAATTTCCTTTGAAACTTGCCGGCGGCATCTTTCAAGCCACCTCTGATTTGATCGCGATTCATATCATCTCCTTTCCTGCAGAATGAACAAGTCGCATCGATTCGATGCAAGCGGACGGCACGTAGTTCAGGCTCGCCGGAAGTTTTCTGCAAGGAAGGTCACTATTTCCGATGGAAGTCTCCGGCGAGCGGCTACCGAAGCTCCTTCGGGTACGCGATCCAGCATCCTTGAACATAGTCCACGCCGATGCGCGACAGCGCATCCGCCGTCGCCACATCCTCGACGCCATGGGCAATGGCCTTCCTTCTCATCAAATGGACAATCTCGTCGACCTATCCGGCCAGTTCCTCATCTACCACGCTATACGTGACGACTGAGATGAATGAAGGAAACATCGATCTTGACGTAATCCGCAGGCAACCGCCGCAAATGGAGCAACGAACTCATGGCCTTGACGAAGTTCTCGAAAGCCACCTTGCAGCCGATTGTCTTCATGCCATCGATCAGCTTGCGGGTGTGGTGCATTCGTACGATCACTTGCCTTTCGAACTTCAATATTGAGCTTGTGTCATAAATTCTCCGATGTCTCGAAATCGAAGGCGAGATGACCAACCGAGTTCTCATCATTTCGGCTTACCCATCCGATATCCATAAACTCAGGGAGGCGTTGGGCAATGCGAAGGATGGGCCATTCGAGATCGAGACAGCCGCGCGGCTGTCGGAGGGGATAGGGCGTCTTGCTCGGGGGGACATCGACGCCATTCTCGCGGACTTGATCTTGCCGGACAGCCAGGGACTGGATACCTTTGATCGTTTGTTTGTCGCGGCGAGGCATATCCCGATCGTGACGCTTTGTGCGCCGGGCGACGAAGAAAGCGCCGTCGAAGCCGTCCAGCGCGGCGCGCAAGGTTATTTTTCGAAAGGTTACTTTGACAGCACCCTGGTGCCGCAGGCGCTGCGCAGTATCATCCAGCGCAAATCCGTGGAAGAAGGGTTGTACGTTGCCCAGGCACGTGCCGAAATCACACTCAATTCGATCGGCGATGCCGTCGTTTCCACCGATATGAAGGGAAACGTGGATTACTTGAATGCAGTCGCGGAACATATCACCGGTTGGACCAGGGAAGAAGCGCGCGGGCACCCGATCGCCGAAGTTCTTCACATCGTCGATGGCAAGACACGCCAATCCATACGCAACCCTGTGGAATACGTCCTGGAAAACGACCGGTCGATCGAACTGAATACGGACAGCGTTCTTGTTTGCCGCAACGGCAAGGAAATTCCCATCGAAGATTCGACCAGCTCGATCTATGACTGGGATGGCAAAGTCGTCGGCGCCGTCATCGTGTTTCGCGATATCTCCGGCAAGCAAGCCTTGACGATGAGGATGATGCATCTTGCGCAGCACGATTTCCTGACCAACTTGCCCAATCGCGTATTGCTCCAGGATCGGATCGCACAGGCAATCGCCCTGGCGAAGCGGCACGGCACCCATCTGGCCGTCTTGTTCCTGGATCTTGATAAATTCAAGCACATCAACGATTCGCTCGGGCACGCCATCGGCGACAAGCTGCTGCAGTCCGTCGCCGCGCGCCTGACGGCTTGCGTGCGTACTTCCGACACGGTCAGCCGCCAGGGAGGCGATGAATTCGTGATCCTGCTAGCCGAGGACCGGCGGGCCGAAGATGCCGCATTGACCGCCGAAAAAGTCCTCGCCGCGCTCGCGTCGCCGCATATGATCGCGGGACATGAGCTGCATGCGTCGACGAGCATCGGCATCAGCGTCTATCCCGCCGACGGCCTGGATGCCGAAGCCTTGATCAAGAATGCGGACACCGCGATGTATCACGCCAAGGAAAAGGGACGCAACAATTACCAATTTTTCCGGAACGACATGAATACCCGCGTGGTGGAAAGGCAAATGATCGAGAGCCATCTGCGGCGCGCATTGGAACGACAGGAGCTCTTGCTCCACTACCAGCCGAAGGTCGATCTGGCGACAGGCGAGATCACGGGTATCGAAGCGCTGATACGCTGGAAACATCCGGAATGGGGAATGGTGACGCCCGAACGCTTCGTGCCGGTCGCGGAAGACTGCGGGCTGATCATCCCGATCGGGCGCTGGGTATTGCGCGAAGCATGCATGCAGGCGGTGCGCTGGAAGAACGCCGGCATCAAGCCGATTTCAATCGCGGTCAACGTCTCCGCCTTGGAATTCCGCCACAAGGATTTCCTGGACAATATACGCACGATCCTGGAAGAAACCGGCATGGAGCCGCACTGCTTGCAATTCGAATTGACGGAAAGCGTCTTGATGCTCGACGTGGCTTCAAGCGCGCAGGTGCTCGGAAGATTCAAGGAGATGGGCGTGCAAATCGCGGTCGACGATTTTGGCACCGGATATTCCAGCCTGAGCTATTTGAACCAATTCCCCATCGATGTGCTCAAGATCGATCAATCCTTCGTGCGAGCCATCGATCCGGCTACCGGAAACAATGGCGTCATCGTCAGCGCCATCATCGGCATGGGAAGCAGCCTTCGGCAGCGCGTCATCGCGGAAGGCGTGGAACACCGGGTGCAGCTGGAATTTCTCAAAGAGAAGCACTGCGACGAAGGTCAGGGCTATCTTTTCAGCCGGCCGCTGGACGCGAGCCGGATGCAGGCCTTGCTCGCGGCCGGCGCCGACCGGACATCCCGATGAGACGCCGCGCGCCGATCGTCGCGCGAAGCGATTCGCCTGCTAAAACTTGCATTTTCCCCGAACCGAGGCGACGAGCACCATCGGCAGCTGCAAGAGACCGGACAAGCCGAACGGACCGATCGAGGTCGGCTGATGCTTCAGGCCGTCGTCGTGCAGGCACACCGGGATGGCGCCCTTCTCGAAGCGTTCGTCGAGTATTTTCCGCTGCGCAGCTGTGAATCCGTCGCGCTCCCTACCCCTGTTGGCGGTGATGACGACCTGGGCGCCGAAGGCCTCGCGCACGATGCCGCGCAGCATATCGTCGGTCACGTACGGCACCGGCTTCAACGCGCTCGCGGGAATGCGGGAGCCGTCCATGGGCTTGCCGTCCCGCTTGCCGGTACCGTCATCGGCTACGATCGCGGCCGGTTCCTCCGAAGGCATTGCCGCCTTGGTATCGGCCCATGCCGGCGGCGCAGGGAGAAAACCGATCGACGCCACTGCTACAGCAGCGAATGCGCCCTCGGCGGGGAATCGAAATGTGGTCATGTTTGTTCTTGTTTGGTCAGCCCTCATGGGCGTCGCGGCGCCGGCTTCCGGCCAGGTCAGCCGTTGCTGGCTGCCGGTCGCTTGCGATGAAACACCAGCGGGCTATACGGCACGGCCGACGGCGGCGGCGAATTCAGGATGCCCGGCTTGATCGCGCCGACGACATGCATCTCGCACGGCTTGCAGTCGAAACGCAGGGTGTAGCGCTCGTTGCCGCTCACCAGCGTCATCGGCTCGGCGCGCACCTGGCCTTGCACGCCCTGCACGCCCTTGGCTTGCTTGGGGCACAGGTTGAACGAGAAGCGCAGGCAGTGCTTGGTGATCATCAACGACACCTCGCCGGCTTCCTCGTGCGCTTCATATGCGGCATCGATCAACCGCACGCCGTGCTTGTGGTAGAAGGCGCGAGCCTTCTCGTTGTAGACATTGGCGAGGTAGCTCAATTGCGTGTCGGGATAGGTCGGGCGCGGTTCGGCGGGCGCCTTGCGCGGCGGACGTTGCCATGCCGCCAGGCGCGCCGCCTCATGGGCCGCGATCGCATCGCGGCGCAGCGCGTTGATCGCCGCGGTCGGCACGAACCATGGCCTCGAGAGCGACAACGCGACCTCCTCCGCCTCGAACATCGTGTTGCCGAGCTTGGCCAGGCTGGTGCGCAGCGCCGCTTCGGCTTGTCCGGCCTGCTGCGCCGGTTGCAGCTCGATCGCCGCGTCGGTCGCGCTGACGATGCCGTCCTCGTCGCGGATCGTCAGGCGCAGGCCGTTCGCATGCTCGGACAGCGTCATGCTCGCCGCGATCTTGCGCTCGGACGATTTCTTGTGCAGGGCGCCCTCCCATTGGTGGTCGCGGTTGCGATGAACGATGCTGCCCGGCTTCAAGCCGGGCAGCGCGCCGACGGCTTCGTTGGGGAAGACCCGCCAGCGCTGGCCTTCGGCGTCCTCGCCCAGTTTTTCGACACGATTGGCCTGAATGCCGACCGTGGCGCGCTTGTGCATGTAGTTCAGCCCGTCGCCGTTGGCCATCGGCGCATTCGTGACGAGGTCGACATGGTCGGGCCCGACGCGGCTGACGATACCCAATTCCACGCCCACGTACTTGGGCGTATCGAAGGCGCCGATGTCGGGCTGGCGCCCCTGCGCGAAATAATCGGTGTGGCCGCGATGGAAGGTCTTGTCGACGTCCGGCGTGAACAGCAGGCGCGTGCGCCCGCTCGACGCGCGCGCCAGCTCGGGCCGGCGCTCGAGGATCTCGTCGAGCAGCCGGCGGTAATGGCCGGTGATGTTCTTCACATAGCCCATGTCCTTGTAGCGCCCCTCGATCTTGAACGAGCGGATGCCGGCATCGATCAGGGCTTCCAGGTTGCGGCTCTGGTCGTTATCCTTCATCGACAGCAGATGCTTTTCATAGGCGACCACGCGGCCCTGGCCGTCGGTGAGCGTGTACGGCAGACGGCAGGCTTGCGAGCAATCGCCGCGGTTGGCGCTGCGGCCGGTGTCGGCGTGGGAGATGTAGCACTGGCCGGAGAACGCGACGCACAGCGCGCCGTGGATGAAATATTCGAGCGGCGTATCGACCGCTTCGCGAATCTCGCGGATCTGTTTCAGGCTCAGCTCGCGCGCCAATACCAGCTGGGAAAATCCCACCGCGCCGAGAAAGCGGGCCTTGTCCACGGTGCGGATGTCGCATTGGGTGCTGGCATGCAGCTGGATCGGCGGCAGGTCCATTTCGAGCAAGCCCATGTCCTGCACGATGAGCGCGTCGACGCCGGCATCGTACAGCTGGCGGATCTGCTTGCGCGCGGTTTCCAGTTCGGCATCGTGCAGGATGGTGTTCATCGTGACGAAGATCCGGGCGCGGTAACGGTGCGCGAATTCCACCAGGCCGGCGATATCCTCCAGCGGGTTGCTGGCGTTGTGGCGGGCGCCGAACGCGGGACCGCCGATGTAGACGGCGTCGGCGCCGTGCAGGATGGCCTCGCGGCCGATCTCGGCGGTCTTGGCGGGGGACAGCAGTTCGAGCTGATGGTCGAGGAGCGACATGGGAAGAGTCCGATCAGGCGAAGGAAGGAATTATAGCCAAGGCGGCTGCCGAGTCGTTCCGAAAGCGGTCAATTGACGCAGCGCTCAGCCGTTCATGCGCTGCTATATTTTTGCCGCTCGCGCTCCAGGCGTCGAGCAACGGTCAATCATCGTCAGCCTCGTCATGCGATCGGGAACGTCCGCCGGCCCGCGGAGGCAGGCCGTCGTCATCAATGTTCCGCTCCTCCTTATATTTCCTGGATGGAGGCTCCTCCTTCCGATGCACCGCAAAGACGACCAGCGCGCCGATGACCGGAGCAAGCCATACCAAGAGCAATTGCGCCGTTCGTTGAGACGATTCGGACAGATCGTCGCGAACGACCAGAATCGTCGCCCTTGCGTTCATTGCCAGAATGATCAGCAGCAACACGCCGACCAGGACAATGTTTGTCGTCGAATCGCCGTTAGCCAATATTCACCTGCCCCGCCGGATACTGGATCGGCGCGTGGTGCCGGTTGGCGAACAGGAAGGCGAGCGTCAGCGGACCGACGCGGCCGATCAGCATGAGCGCAATGACGATCGCCTGCCCCGCTTCCGACAGGCGGGCGGTCGCGCCGCGCGACAGGCCGACCGTGCCGAAGGCCGAGACCGCTTCGAAGGCCAGGTCGAGGAACGCGCCCGTTTCGGTCAGCACCAGCAGGAATATGCCGATCAGGACGCCCAGCATGGCGATGCATGAAATCGCCATCGCCTTGAGCATCGTGCCCCAGTCGAGGCTGCGGCCGAACACGACCGGGCGGTCGCGCGCGGCCAGGAAGGCGCCGGTGGCGAGCACCAGCACCATGAAGGTCGACAACTTGATGCCGCTGGCGGTCGAGCCGCTGCCGGCGCCGATGAACATCAGCACCATGATCAGGACCGCGCTGGCCGGATACAGCCCGGCGACGTCGACCGTGTTGAATCCGGACGAACGCGGCGCGACGCCCTGGAACCAGGCCGCCCACAGCTTGGCGCCGAAATCCGGCAGGGCGCCCAGCGTCTTCGGATTGCCGTATTCGATCGCGAGCAGCAACAACATCGCCGCGACATTGACGACCAGCGTGCCGACCAGCATCAGCTTGGTATGCAAGGAGTAGTCGCGGAAGCGGCGCTTGCCGATCATGTCGGCGATCACGACGAATCCGATGCCGCCGGAAATGAACAAGGCCGTGATCACTATGTTGACGAGCGGATCGGCGACATGCGCGACCAGGCTGTCCGCCGCCAAGGCGAAGCCGGCATTGTTGAAGGCCGAGACGGCATGGAAAAAGCTGTAATAGATTCCGTCGGCCCAACCCTTCTCCGGCACCCAGCGGATCGCGAGCAGCGCGGTGCCGAGCAATTCCATGCCGGCGGTGAAGCCGAACATCCAGCGCAGCTGGCGCCGCAGGTTGCTCTGGCCGCTCTGGTTGAGCGCTTCGCTCAGCACCATGCGATGGCCTAAGGTCAGGCTGTCGCGCATCAGGAAGATGATGAACACGCCGAAGCTCATCAAGCCGAGTCCGCCGCATTGGATCAGGACCAGCAGCACCGCTTGCCCGAATAGCGTGAAATGCGTGCCGGTGTCGAGCACCGAGAAGCCGGTGACGGTGGCGGCCGATGTCGCCGTGAACAGCGCCTGCAGCCAGGAAATCGGCTCGCGCGTCGCGATCGGCAGCTTCAGCAGCACGGCGCCGAGCAGCGCCAGCGCGACGAAGGACAGGATCAGCGCCTGCGGCGGCGTCAGGCGCAGCAGACTCTTCTCTACTTTGAGCACGGCTTCGGTCAGCGGCGCGGGCGATTCGATCATAGGTATTTCGAAATCTTGCGCAATCTGCCGAGCGTGCCGAGCAGGACGATCTGGTCGCCCAATTCGAACTGATAATGTTCGGGCGGCGGCGCCATCACCAGCGCCTCGTGCTTGACCAGCAGGCATTGCACTTCATGCTCTTCCAGGTGCAAGGCGTCGATCGTCTTGCCGGCCAGCCTCTCGGAAGCGCGCACCTCGGCAAGGAATTGATCGTCGCCCAGGCCGATGTAGTCCATCACCTCGGGATAGATCAGCGTGCGCGCCACGCGCTGGCCCATCTGGAACTCGGGTTGGATGATATGGTCCGCCCCGAGTTTCTTCAGGATGCGGTGATGGTTATGGTTGAGCGCCTTGGCCCACACTTTGGGCTTCGGCATCGACTTGACCAGCAGCGTGGCGAGGATGTTGGCCTCGATGTCCTCGCCGATCGCGACCACCACCACGTCCGACTCGTGCACGCCGAGCTCGCGCAGCACGCGTTCGTCGCGCGCGTCGGCCACCACCGCCTGCGCGATGCGTTCGGCGAATTCGTTGACGCGCGAAGGGTTCAGGTCGATGCCGAGGATGTCGTAACCGAACTTCGTCAGCTCAAGCGCCACGGTGGAACCGAAGGCGCCGAGGCCGATGACGGTGATGAAGGTTTTCATGGTTAGATCACCTTTTCCTCGCGCAACCGCGCGATCTCCGCATCGTCATAGCCGAGCCCGGAAAGAACCTCGCGATTGTGCTCGCCCAGTTCCGGCCCGAGCCACCTGGTCTCGCCCGGCGTCTCCGACAGCTTCGGCGTGATCGCCGGCAGCTTGATCGGCGTGCCGTCCTTGAACGCATGCTGATCGAACATGCGGCGCGCGAGGAATTGCGGATCGGTCATCATGTCGCGCACCGAGTAGATCTTGCCGACCGGGACGTCGGCGGCCTTGAGGGCGGCGAGCGCGTCGTCGATCGTTTGCGTATCGCACCAGGCCTGGATCGCGTCGTCGATATCGCGGGTGCGCGGCACGCGGCCGTCGTTGCGCGCCAGTTGCGGATCGTTCGCCATGTCGTCGCGGCCGATCGCCAGCATCAGGCGCTTGAAGATCGCGTCGCCGTTGCCGGCGATGACGATGTTCGCGCCCTCTTTCGTGGTGTAGGTGTTCGACGGCACGATGCCGGGCAGCGCGCCGCCGGTGCGTTCGCGCACCACGCCGGCGAAGTCGTATTCGGGCACCAGCGATTCCATCATGTTGAACACCGCCTCATACAAGGCGACGTCGACCATCTGGCCCTGCCCGGCGACGCATTCGGCGCCGCGCTTGCCGTTCCAGCGGCCGCCGCTGGCATCGCGATGGCGCAACGCCATCAAGGCGCCGATCACGCCGTGCAGCGCGGCGAGCGAATCGCCGATCGAAATGCCGATCCGTACCGGCGGGCGGTCCGGATGGCCGGAGACGTAGCGCATGCCGCCCATCGATTCGCCGATCGCGCCGAACCCCGGCAAGTCCTTCATCGGCCCGGTCTGGCCGTAGCCGGACAAGCGCACCATGATGGTCGCCGGATTCTCGGCCTTCAGATCCTCGTAGCCGAGGCCCCATTTCTCGAGCACGCCGGGGCGGTAGTTCTCGATGATGACGTCGGCGTCGAGCGCCAGCTTCCTCGCGATCGCCTGCGCGCGGGCATCCTTCAGGTTGAGCGTCACGCTCTTCTTGTTGCGCGACTGCACCGACCACCAGAGCGAATTGCCGTCCTTGAGCACCCGCCATTGCCGGATCGGATCGCCGCCGTCGGGAGCTTCGATCTTGATCACCTCGGCGCCGAATTCGGCCAGCATGCGCGAGCAGAACGGGCCGGCGATCAGCGTGCCGAGTTCGAGAACCTTGATGCCGGCGAGCGGGCCGGACGATGGCTTGGTGTCTGTCATGGCGTATAGGGCGGATGCGATCCGCCGCATGGAAACGTCAAACGTCCGGCGGATCGCATCCGCCCTACGTATCAAGTCGAGCGCCGATCGAGCATCGCTCGCGCGATCGTCCCGGCATCGACATATTCGAGCTCGCCGCCGACCGGCACGCCGCGCGCCAGGCGGCTCACCTTCAAGCCGCGCGCCTTGAGCGTCTCGCTGATGTAGTGCGCGGTCGCCTCGCCCTCGTTGGTGAAATTCGTGGCGAGCACGACTTCCTCGACGATGCCGTCGGTGGCGCGCCGGATCAGCTTGTCGAGATGCAGATCCTTGGGACCGATGCCGTCGAGCGGCGACAAGCGCCCCATCAGCACGAAGTACAGCCCCTTGTAAGTCATGGTCTGCTCGATCATCAATTGATCGGCGGGCGTCTCGACCACGCACAGCAGGCTCGCATCGCGCTCGGGATCGAGGCAGGTCTCGCAGACCTCGTTCTCGGTGAAGGTGTTGCAGCTGGCGCAGTGATGGATCTTCTCCACCGCTTGCGTCAAGGCGCGCCCGAGCATGGCCGCGCCTTCGCGGTCGTGCTGCATCAGATGATAGGCGAGCCGCTGCGCCGACTTCGGCCCGATGCCGGGCAGGCGGCGCAGCGCTTCGATCATGAAGTCGAGGCTGGATGGATTCTTCACGGCTCTAGCATGTCGAGGACAGAGTGGCGCTTACGCTTAATTCTGTCCCGCAATTCATCAGAATGGCATCTTGAAGCCGGGCGGCAACGGCATGCCGGCCGTGATCGAGGACATCTTTTCCTGGGTGGTCGCCTCGGCCTTGCGCACGGCGTCGTTGAACGCCGCGGCGACCAGGTCTTCCAGCATGTCCTTGTCGTCGCCGAGCAGCGACGGATCGATCGAGACGCGCTTGACGTCGTTCTTGCAGGTCATGACGACCTTCACCATGCCGGCGCCGGATTGCCCTTCGACTTCGATCGAGGCCAGTTGCTCCTGCATCTTCTTCATGTTGTCCTGCATCGCCTGGGCTTGCTTCATCAGCCCCGCCAATTGGCCCTTCATCATGGTGTGCTCCTATATCGCGTTCAAAAAAATCGCTCGAATATCAAACAATGGGCTTGATCGAATCCGGCACGATCGTCGCGCCGAATTCGCGGATCAAGGTCTGCACGAACGGATCGTTCTTCAGGGTTTCCTCCGTCTTGCGCTGCAACTCCTCGCGCTGGGCGACAGCTTGGGCATTGGCGGTTTGCTGGACCGCCCCGATTTCCGTCGTGACGCGAATCGTCCGGCCGAAATGCTCGCTCAACGCGGCCGCGAGTTTATCGACGCTGCCGGCGGACAACAAGGTTTCGACCGCAACGCGCAGGTGAAATTGCACCGCGCCGTTGCCGCCGTCGCTTCCTATGCATTTGATCAATTCGCTTTGTTGCGCCAGTTGCTGGGCGATGCCGCGCAAGGGCAGGACGGCGGCCAGGTTCGGCCAATGGCCATCCCAGCCGAGCTCCTTGAGCGGATGCAATACGAGCCTGGACGCATCGAAAGGCGGCGGTTCGCTCTTGGCGGGAGCCGGCGGCACCGGCGCGGATGCCGGCGGCGGCGCCAACGCTACGTCGACGTCGAATTGTTCAGTTTTTTTTTGAGCCGCGGCGCTCGAGAACTCCATCGCGCTGCTGTCGGGAAGCGGCGGTTGATCCTGCTCCCAGGGCGGCGGCACCGACGAGCTCGGCGCCGGCGCCGGAGCCGGAACGGGCGCGGGGGCCACGGCAGGCGCCGGCGCGGGCCGTGGCGCCACGGGCGGCATCTTACCGCCGTTGCGCGCTGCTTCGAGCGCCGCGCGCGCCGGGCTCATCGTGCCGGCCGGACGTGCGGCGGGCGCGGCGGCAGGCGCCGGCGCGGATGGCGGCATGGCTTGCGGCGCGGCGCTCGTGCGCGCGGCCGCTGCCGCCATCGCGGCGGGAGACTGCGCTGCCGGAGCCGGCCGTGCCGCGCTCACTGGAGCGGCGGCCACCGGTTTCGTTTCCGCGCCGCCGTCGGCGCCGATACCCGGGCGAAACGCCAGCATGCGCAACAGCGTCATCGAAAAGCCGGCGTATTCGTCGGGCGCGAGGCCGAGTTCGTTACGGCCGTGAACCGCGATCTGATAGAACAGCTGCACTTCCTCGGGCTCGAACAGGGCGGCCAGGCGCACGATGTCTTCGCGCTCCGGCACGTCGTCGGGCACGGCGGCGGGCACCGTCTGCGCCAGCGCGATCCGGTGCAGCAAGGTGCCCAGATCCTGCAACGCGGCGTTGTACGACAGGCTGCGCGTAGCCATCTCGTCGGCCACGGCCAGCAAGCCGGCGCCGTCTTTCGCCGCCAGCGCATCGAGCAAGCGGATCAGGTAGGACTGATCGAGGGCGCCAAGCATGCCCTGCACCGCTTCGAGCGTGACCTTGCCGGCCGCATACGCGATCGCCTGGTCGGTCAGCGACAAGGCGTCGCGCATCGACCCGTGCGCGCCCTGGGCCAGCAGGCGCAAGGCCGGCGTTTCGAATTCGATGGCTTCCTGGGCGAGAATGTTTTCGAGATGGCCGACGATATGGCCGGGCGGCATCTGCTTGAGATTGAACTGCAGGCAGCGCGACAGGACCGTCACCGGGATCTTTTGCGGATCGGTCGTCGCCAGGATGAACTTGATGTGTTCGGGCGGCTCTTCCAGCGTCTTCAGCATCGCGTTGAATGCGTGGTTGGTCAGCATGTGGACTTCGTCGATCATGTAGACCTTGAAGCGCGCATTGGACGGCGCGTAGATCGCCTGTTCCAGCAATTGCGCCATCTCGTCGACGCCCCGGTTCGAGGCCGCGTCCATTTCGACGTAATCGACGAAGCGCCCGGCATCGATGGCGACGCAGGCTTCGCAGCGGCCGCAAGGCGCGGCGGTGATGCCGCTCTCGCAATTCAGGGACTTGGCGAGGATGCGCGACAGCGTGGTCTTGCCGACGCCGCGCGTGCCGGTGAACAAGTAGGCGTGATGCAGGCGCTTTTGCTCGAGCGCATGCGTCAAGGCCCGCACGACGTGCTCCTGGCCGACCAGGGAGTCGAAACTCTTCGGGCGGTATTTGCGGGCGAGAACCTGATAAGACATAAGCGCGATGCGAATTGGCGTAATCCGGCGAACCGAAAAGCAGCATTTTACCCGAGCCGCGTGCGTTACCGGCAGACCAATTTCGGCTGCGCAGGATTGTCCGCCGTCAACCCGAAAAATGCGAGCGTGCACTCTAGGCGGAGGGGCTAAACTGCCCCCATACCCCACTCTTCCGAACCAAAACACAAGGAGACCGAACATGCCATGGCCGACCCACGAAGTCACCAACCAGGTTCCCGAGCTTCATGGTTACAACCTGTTCACGACCGATGCCGCGCTGGCGGAAGGCGTGCGGCGCGCGCAAGCCGCCTGGCATGAGGACAAGCTCACGCGCTTCGGCGCGGAACTGGGAACGAAGGAAATTTTCCAGCTCGGCGAACTCGCCAACCGCTATCCGCCGGAACTGGCGACGCACGACCGTTTCGGCAACCGCATCGACAGCGTGGAGTTCCACCCGAGCTGGCACGCGCTGCTGAGCTTGCTGCGGCGCGAAGGCTTGCATGCCATGCCTTGGAGCGCTCCCAGGTCCGGCGCCCATGTCGCCCGCGCCGCCGGTTATTTCATGCAAGCGCAGATCGAGGCCGGCTCGCTGTGTCCGACGACGATGACCTTCGCCTCGATTCCGGTCTTGCGGAAAGAACCGGCGCTGTACGCCCGGCTCGAAGCGAAACTGCTCTCCTGCGAACACGATCCGCGCGACCTGCCGCTGGAACGGAAACGTTCGATCATGATCGGCATGGGCATGACGGAAAAGCAAGGCGGCTCGGACGTGCGCAGCAATGCCACGGCCGCGCGTCCGCTGGACGGCGAAGGGCGCGGCGCGACCTATGCCCTGACCGGCCACAAATGGTTCTTCTCGGCGCCGATGTGCGACGCCCACCTGGTGCTGGCGCGCACCGAAGCCGGGCTCTCCTGTTTCTTCGTGCCGCGCTGGCGCCCCGACGGCGACAAGAATCCGATCCTGATCCAGCGCCTGAAGGACAAGCTCGGCAACCGCTCCAATTCGAGCAGCGAAATCGAATTCCAGGATGCGCACGGCATCATGATCGGCGAGGAAGGACGCGGCATTCCGACCATCATCGAGATGGCCAACCACACGCGCCTCGATTGCGTGATCGGCAGCGCCGGCCTGATGCGCCAGGCGCTGGTGCAGGCGATCCATCATGCGCGGCACCGCATGGCTTTCGGCAAACGCCTGGCGGAACAGCCGCTGATGCGCAACGTCTTGTCCGACCTCGCGCTCGAAAGCGAAGCGGCGACGCTGCTGATGCTGCGCCTGGCGCAGTCCTTCGAATCGCCCGACGATCCGCTCGAACGCGCCTGGCGCCGCATCGTCACGCCGGCCGCGAAATTCTGGATCTGCAAGCGCGCGCTCGAATTCGCCGGCGAAGCCATGGAAGTCTGGGGCGGCAACGGCTATGTCGAGACCGGCCCGATGGCGCGCATGTACCGCGAGGCGCCGGTCAATTCGATCTGGGAAGGCTCGGGCAACGTGATGTGCCTGGACGTGTTGCGCGCCTGCGAGCGCGAGCCTGAGGGCTTGGTTCTGCTGCTGGCGGAATTGCAGGAGGCGGCCGCCGCGCGCGCGGGATTGCGCGGCCTCGCGGCATCCTTGCGCGATGACCTGGCGGCACCGCCCGAACGGCGCGAAACGCTGGCGCGCCGCTTCGTGCAGAAACTCGTGCTGGCGCTGCAGGGCGGACTGATGCTGCGGCATGCGCCGGCGCCGATCGCGGAAGCCTTCGTCGCCAGCCGCGCCGATGCCGGATGCGGCCGCGTCTATGGAACGCTGGCCGCCCCGGCCCTGCAGGACGCCATCCTGCAACGCGCCTGGCCGGTCTAAGCGCGGCCGGCGGCAGGAACCGGATCGCCTTCCAGCTTCAGCGGCCCCTTGCCGCTGAAGCGATCGAGCGCCAGGTAGATCACCGGCGTGATGAACAGCGTGATCACCTGCGAAAACACCAGCCCGCCCACGATCGCCAGGCCCAAGGGCTGGCGCAGCTCGGCGCCGGCGCCCAGCCCGAGCGCGATCGGCACCGCGCCCATCAGGGCCGCGAAGGTCGTCATCATGATCGGCCGGAAGCGCAGGATGCATGCGGTGCGGATCGCTTCCATCGGCGGCATGCCCCGCTCGCGCTGCGCATCGAGCGCGAAATCGATCATCATGATCGCGTTCTTCTTGACGATGCCGATCAGCATCAGGATGCCGATCGTCGCGATCAGCGTCAGCTCGAAGCCGAAGATGCGCAGGATCAGCAAGGCGCCGACCGCCGCCGACGGCAGGCCGGCCAGGATCGTGAGCGGATGGATATAGCTTTCATACAGCACGCCGAGCAGCACGTAGATCACGACCAGCGCCAGCACCAGCAAGGCGATCTGGCTGCCTTGCGAGGATTCGAACACCGCCGCGTCGCCGGCATAAGAGGTGATGACGCTGGGCGGCATGCGCAACGACGCCTTGATCTGCTCGATCTTCTTGCTCGCCTCGCCGAGCGGCACTTCCGGCGCGAGATTGAAGGATACCGTCACCGCCTGCAGCTGCCCCTGGTGATTGACGGCGACCGGCCCGGCCGTGCGGCGCACGCTGGCGACGCTGGTCAAGGGCACGAGCGCGCCGGTCTTGCTGCGCACATACACCTTGCCGAGATCGTTTTCATTCTGCCGCCCCGAGTCGGCGTCTTGCAGGATCACCGAATAGCTGTTGCTGCTGGTGAAGATCGTCGACACCTGGCGATCGCCGAAGGCGCTGTAGAGCGCGGAGCGGATATCCTGGATCTGGACGCCGGCGTGGTTGGCGCGGTCGCGATCGATCTCGACCACCGCTTGCAAGCCCTTCAGCTGCGAATCGCTGGTCACGTCGCGGAAAATCGGCTCGGCGCGCATGCGCGCCTGCAGACGCTCGGACCAGTCGGTCAATTCGTCGGCATGCACGCTCTGCAATACGTATTGATAGCGGCTCTTGCCTTGACGGCCGCCGAGCTGCAAGTTCTGCACCGGCGAGAAAAAGACCGACGCGCCCGGTATGCCGCTCATCTTGCGCCGCAATTGCTCGAGCACCTTGTCCATGTCGGCCCGCTCCTTGCGCGGCTTCAAGCCGATGAACATGAACCCCGTATTGCCGCCGCCGGAGCGCGACATCACGCTGGCGACGTTCGGATCCTGGCGCACCGTATCGGCCGCTTTCCTGATCAGCTCGACCATGGCCGGATAGGAAATATCCTGCGGCCCTTCGATGGTGGCGCGGATCTGGCCGATATCCTCGCTCGGGAAGAAACCTTTCGGTATCGTGACGAACAGCAACGCTGTCAGCGCGAAGGTGGCGAAGGCCACGCCGAGCACCGCCTTGCGATGGCCGAGGCACCAGTCGAGCCCGTGCGTATAGCTATCGAGCGTCGCCTTGAACGCGCGCTCGAAGCGGCGGATCAGCCAGCTGTCCTCTTCATGCTCCACGTGCCGCAGGTAGCGGCTGCACAGCATCGGCACCAGGGACAGCGATACCGCGGCCGATACCAGGACCGCCAGCGACACGACGGCGGCGAATTCCTGGAACAGCAAGCCGATCACGCCCGGCATGAAGAAGATCGGAATGAATACCGCGACCAGCGAGATCGAGATCGACATGATGGTGAAACCGACTTCGCGCGAACCCTGCAGCGCGGCCGCCAGCGGTTCCATGCCGTCTTCGATGTGGCGCACGATGTTCTCCAGCATCACGATGGCGTCGTCCACCACCAGCCCGACCGCGATCGTAATGCCGAGCAACGAGATATTGTCGATGCTATACCCGAGCCACAACATCAGGCCGAAGCAGCCGATCAGCGAGATCGGCAGCGACATGACGGGAATCGCGGTCGCCCACAGGCGTTTCAGGAACAGGAAGATCACCATCACCACCAGCGCGATCGTCAGCAGCAGCGTGTGCTTGACGTCGGCGATCGCTTCGCGGATCGAGACCGAGCGGTCGTTCAGTTCGCGGATGGCGATCGAGGCCGGCAGCTGTTCCTTGAATTGCGGCAGCGTCGCCTTGACCTTGTCGACCACCGCCACCGTGTTGGCGTTCGGCTGGCGCATCACCGCCAGCACGATCGACGGTTCGCCGTTGGCCCAGCTGCCGCTCTTGGTGGATTCGACGCTGTCCTCGACCTCGGCCACGTCGCGCAGGCGCATGGCCTGGCCGTCCTTGCTGGCGATGACGAGTTCAGCGAACGCCGCCGCGTTCGGCAACTGGCGGTTGGCGGTCAGGGTGAGGCTCTGGCGCGGGCCGTCGAGCACGCCGACCGGGGTGTTGGCATTGGCCGCGCGGACCGCCGTCGCCAGTTCGTCGAGCGTCATGTTGCGCGCCGCCAGTTGCGCCGGCCGGGCCTTGATGCGCACCGCATAGCGGCGCTGGCCGAACACTTGCACCTGCGCCACGCCGGCTATCGTGGACAACGACGGCGAGATCAGGTTCTCGGCGTAATCGTTCAATTCCGACAGCGACAGCGAGGGCGAGGTCAGCGCCAGCAGCAGCACCGGCGCGTCGGCCGGATTGACCTTGCGGTAGGCCGGCAGCGACGTCATCTCCGCCGGCAAACCGCGCTGGGCCCGCAGGATGGCGGCTTGCACGTCGACGGCGGCGGCGTCGATGTCGCGGTCTTCGACGAATTCGAGCGTGATCGAGGTATTGCCGAGCGTGCTGGAAGAACTGATGGTGGACAACCCGGCGATCGTCGAGAATTGTTTTTCCAGCGGCGTCGCGACCGAGGCCGCCATGATTTCCGGGCTGGCGCCGGCGAGCGAGGCGCTGACATTGATGATCGGGGTGTTATAGCTCGGCAATGCAGCGATCGGCAGCTTGGCGTAAGCCAGCAAACCGGTGATCACGACCGCCAGCGACAGCAGCACGGTCATGACCGGCCGCCGGATGCAAAGTTCGGAAATATTCACGCTGCCTTCCCGTTCGGTGCGGAGCCGGCGCCGCTGCCGCGCGGCTTGGCGGGCGCGGCTTCCGCCTCCTTCACCTTGCTGTTCGGGCGCAGGTTTTGCGTGCCTTCGATCACGATCCTGGCGCCGGCGGCGAGGCCGGTCACGGCGGCGCTGCCGTTCTCGATCGCGGCCACCGCCACCTTCTGCATCTTGACCGTGCCGTCCGGCTGCACGACATAGACGAATTGATCGGTCGGCCCGGTCACGACTGCCTGCACCGGCACGACGACCGCATCGGGCAGCGTGCGCGACACGATGCGCACGTCGACATAGGCGCCCGGCCACAGGGCGCGGTCGGGATTGGCGAACTGCGCCTTCATGCGGATCGTGCCGGTCTGCTGATCGACCGCATTGTCGATGAAGATGAGCTTGCCGCGGATTTCCCTGTCCCTTCCGGCGCCCGGCAGTTGGGCGATCACCGGCGCATCGCCTTGCGGATAACTCGCGGCGATATGCGCCAGTTCTTTTTCGGGGACCGAGAACGTCACGGCGACCGGGTCCATTTGCACGATCGTGGTCAGCGCGGCGGAGGGCTGCGCTAGGCTCCCCGGCCGCGCATTGATGACGCCGAGGCGGCCGGCGATGCTGGCCGTGATGCGATTGTGGCCGAGCGTCACGCTGCTGGACTGGATGCCGGCCTGGTCGGCTTGCAGCGTGGCGCGCAAGGCTTCGACCTTGTTGCGCGCGCTATCGACGATGGCTTGCGAGACGAACCCCTTGGCCTGCAACTCCAGGTTGCGCTTGAGCGTCTGCTCGGCATCGGCCAGGTCGGCGCGGTCGCGCGCCGCCTGCGCGCGGGCTCGTTCGAGATTGGAAGCGTCGCCGCGCTCGTCCAGCGTGAACAGGAGATCGCCGGCACGCACTTCCTGCCCTTCCTTTACATGGATCGCGCGCACGATGTTCTGCACTTGCGGGCGCACTTCCACGCTGTTCAACGCGGTGACATGGCCGTTGGCGCGGATGGTGATCGGCAGCGCGGCCTTTTCGGCCACGGCGCTCCGGACGGTCTGCACCGGATTGCGGGCGCGCCCCGCACCCTCATCTTGTTTGCCGCGAGCCGCGAAATAAGCGCCGGCCGACAGGCCAGCGACGACGATAACGATCAAGAGCCGCTTGGTGACTGCGCGCATAGGGGAATAGCGTGAAAGAGGAGGAAAATATTGCCGGTATGAATGATACGAAAATTGAGTCCAGTTTGCCCGGACAAATTACGGGAATTGCAAACGCAATGTAAAGCTATGTGAAGACGGCGCACCCCGAAAGGCGGGCGGCGGAAGAAAAGACGATACAGGAAGGGGCGAGCCTTGTCTGCGGCACTTGCGGGAAACGGCTATGGCTGCTTCGTTCCCGACCTGACCAGGTTGACCGCGCCACAATGCGCAGGGGCCCGCCGACCGGCATTCTAGCAGCATTCGGGGATACGTGCCTCCGGTTCGGCGCAATTTCCCGCCGGCGGCCGGATTTTCGTTACAACTTGGGACGCGGCGGCATGTGCAACATGAGTTCCGACGCGGCGCGCAGGTTGCTCTTGACATGGTCCGGCCCGCTCTTGGCCGACTTGCCCCGCAGGGTCATGTCCACCGCCGAAAAGACTTCCGGATAAGTATGGGTTTGCACGCGGGTCGGATTGGTCGCGTTGCTGATCAGCGTCTGCTCCGGATGCTGCTTGGCCAGGTTGGTCCGGGTACGGCCGTGCAGCAGCTCCGGCAACTGTCCGGAACGCATGTACTGGAAAGACAGGTTGGCCATGGACGTGACGCCGCGCTTCGCGCTGAGCGATGGATCGAACAGCTGGCTCTGCCCGGAATCCATGCTGGCCTTCATGTGCGACAGCGTCATGGTGGAGGATGTGCCCGAGGTGCCGGACATGACCGGCAAGCCCATGCGATCGCGCACCTGGGTGCCTAGATCGGGGGACAGATCCATGCCGAACTTGCTGGAGCTCTGATGCGACGGCTTGCCGCTGTCGTCGAGCGCGCGCGACGCATCGACACGCCGCGCCTTGAACTGGGACTGAACTTCTTTCGGCTGCATGAAAGCTGAGGTCAGCGCGACTTCCGCGCCCAGCTGGGACTGGGCCAGGGTCAAAGGCCCCTGCTCCTTGCGCTGGAACATCGCGATCAGGGAACGCGCTCCCTCGGATGCCGCGCCGATCTCGGCTTTTTGCAGATCGGAAGACTTGCCGAACATGCCGCGCTGCGCATGCAGCATCCAGCCGCTCTGCATGGTTTCGGCCGACACCGGCTGATCTTTCCTCATGCCATTGTTGATCGACGACAGCAGGTTTTCCTCGGCCGGCTGGAAGGCCGAGAACGCCCTGGCGCGGCTCTTGAAGGTCGCTTCCGAGGGATGGGAAATATTGAAGGTGGTGTGCTGCAGGTAGTTGTTTTCGGCGCGCGTGCGCGTCGGGTCCGGCAATACCGGCTTGCCATCGACCCAATGCCCGCTGATCTCGCTCCTCTGCTTGGTCGGCTTGTCCGAAGAACTCATTGCAGGCTCCTGATCGGCGATGGCGGAACCAGCAAAATAGCATAACGGCGGGAAAGCGGAGAAACCGTTAGTCGCCTCCGCTCTAGTTACAACAGCGAATTACAACCCCAGTTCCTGCCAGATGCGGTCGACGCGCGCCTTCACTCCGGCATCCATCTCGATGGTCCGTCCCCATTCGCGAGTCGTTTCGCCCGGCCACTTGTTGGTGGCGTCGATGCCCATCTTGCTGCCCAGCCCGCTGACCGGCGACGCGAAATCGAGATAGTCGATCGGCGTATTGTCGACCAGAGTCGTATCGCGGGTCGGATCGACACGGGTCGTGATGGCCCAGATCACTTCCTTCCAATCGCGGATATTCACGTCCTCATCGACCACGACGATGAACTTGGTATACATGAACTGCCGCAGGAAACTCCAGACGCCGAACATCACCCGCTTGGCATGGCCTGGATAGGCTTTCTTCATCTGCACGATCGCCATCCGGTAGCTGCAGCCTTCCGGCGGTAGATAGAAATCGGTGATTTCCGTGAACTGTTTCTGCAGCAGCGGAATGAAGACTTCGTTCAGCGCGACGCCGAGCACGGCCGGCTCGTCCGGCGGCTTGCCTGTATATGTGGAGTGGTAGATCGGGTCGCGCCGCATCGTGATGCGGTCGATCGTGAAGACCGGAAACCAATCCTGCTCGTTGTAATAGCCGGTGTGGTCTCCGAATGGCCCTTCGAGGGCCATTTCGTACCCGCTCGGATGCTCCGGATCCGGATAGATATGCCCTTCCAGCACGATCTCGGCCGAAGCCGGAACCCGCAGCTCGCTGCCGAGCGCCTTGACCAGTTCGGTCCGGCTGCCGCGCAAGAGTCCGGCGAATTGATATTCCGACAAACTGTCCGGCACCGGCGTCACCGCTCCCAATATAGTGGCGGGATCGGCGCCGAGGGCGACCGCGATCGGATACGGCCGGCCCGGATTCGTCAGGCAATGGTCGCGAAAATCGAGCGCCCCGCCGCGATGAGCGAGCCAGCGCATGATGACCTTGTTGCGCCCGATGACCTGCTGGCGGTAGATGCCGAGATTCTGGCGTTTCTTGTGCGGCCCCTTCGTCACGACCAGGCCCCAGGTGATCAAGGGCGCCGCGTCGCCGGGCCAGCAATGCTGGATCGGCAGCCTGGCCAGATCGACATCGTTTCCTTCCCAGACGATTTCCTGGCACGGCGCGCCGCGCGTCTCCTTCGGCGCCATGTCCCACAAGGCCTTCACCATCGCTCCCAGGCCGAGCACATCCTTGAAACCCTTCGGCGGTTCGGGTTCCTTCAGCGTCGCCAGCACCTGCCCGACCTTGCGCAACTCGGAAAGATCGCTGGCCCCCATGCCGAGCGCCACGCGGCGCGGCGTCCCGAACAGATTGCCAAGGACGGGGATGCCATGCGTCGATGGTTTATCGAACAACAACGCGGGACCGCCGTTCCTTAACGTACGATCACAGAGTTCCGTCATTTCCAGGTAAGGAGACACGGGAATGGAAACATGCTTCAGCTCACCAATTGTTTCCAGTTGAGCAATAAAGTCCCGCAGATCGGAATATTTCATCTTTTTTTGAGTTTTTTTGACTACCCAGTCTAGGACTGAGCTTGTTTCGCCAAGTAACTGATTTTATTGAATTTTGTTGCGCCGCAGCGCACATCATTAGATTCAATGGTTATGATTTATCGATTCTATAGTATTGACGTGATATAAACGGCCTCCTACAATTCGGCCAACTTGATGAAGATGCCATGCCTCAAGACGAGGCGACCGGAGACAGATTCTCGATTCATCTTCATCAGCTCTTGGGATCGGGGTCCCGCACGACATTGTAAGGAGTGTTTTCAAAAGGCGTCAGCCTTCCCCCCGAAAAAAGAACTTGCACTGGCAGCGCCATCGCGCCGCAGCCAGCTCAAAAGCAAGCGTTAAGGCGTCCGATTCTTGTGAGTCCTGCAATTCACGGATCTGGACGATGTACTGATAGTGGCATGCAATCTTTACCGCCGTGGGCGATTCGTCCTGGCGTGGGAAAGCTGTGTGTCGAACGACTCAGGAGGTTAACGATGCTACATCGTTTCTTCAGGGCGGCCCTGGATGCCGCCCGCCAAAAAGCCGGCCAGTCGGCGGCCATGGTCATGGTCGCCCGTGACACGGCCAGCGGCTTTTTGACCACCATGCATCACACGGTCATGGTGCTTGGTATCGCGGCAATCGCCGCTTGGGGCGTGCTCTTCGTGCGGCCCGAGATCGCCGATCATCTGAAAACCCTCTCTCCGTTCGCGCAAGTGGAAGAAGAAGAGACCGCGATCGAAGAGCCCTCGCTGGCAAACCTGATGGACATGCCGGGCCGCGCCTTCGCGCAACCGGCGGCCCACACGACCGGGAACGGGCTCGCCGGCAACGATGCGCTCGGCACCTCGCGCCAGCAGCAATGGGTGACGGCATGGCTCGCCAAGCGTTACCGGGTCGCCACCGATGCCACCAATATGCTGGTGTCGGCGGCCTACTTGACCGCCAACGAGATCAAGATCGATCCGTTGCTGATCCTGGCAGTGATGGCGGTCGAATCGGGTTTCAATCCGTTCGCCGAGAGTCCGGTGGGAGCACAAGGCTTGATGCAAGTGATGTCGAAAGTGCATCGCGACAAGTTCGAAGAGCTCGGCGGCGTCAAGGCGGCGCTCAACCCGGTCGCCAATATCCGTGTCGGCGCGCAAATCCTGAAGGAATACGTGCGGCGCGGCGGTTCGGTCGAAGCGGGCCTGAAAATCTATGTCGGCGCCGCCGACATGGAAACCGACTTCGGCTACGGCGCGCGCGTGCTGGCGGAATACCGCCGGCTGAAGGATGTCTCCGCCGGCAAGAAGGTCCCGACCTTCGCGACCAGCACTAATTCGGTGTCGGCCAAACCGCAGCAAACCGAGGCGCGTCCCGCCGCTCCGGTCGAGACCGAGGCCATGTCGACCGAGCCGGCGCAGGTCTCCGGCAAGAAGGAACAAGAACTCGCGGCGCTGTCCTGATTTCCGCCCGGGAAAACAAAAAAAGGAGCCATCGGCTCCTTTTTTCTTTCGCGCTCGATACGGGCGCTAATCCGCGCGTTCGCCGAAGAACTTCCGCAACCGCGCCACCGCTTCCCGCAGGTTTTCCATCGACGTCGCGTACGACAGGCGAATATACTGCCGCGCCGTGTGCGCTCCGAAATCGAGCCCCGGCACCAGTTCGACGCCGGCCAGGTTCAGCATGTCGATCGTCAGGCGATCGGCATCGTCGGCCAGGGCCGAGCAATCGGCATAGACATAGAATGCGCCGTCCGGCATCACCGGCACCTTGAACCCGAGTTCGCGCAACGCCGGCACGATATAGTCGCGGCGGCGCCGGAACTCTTCCTTGCGTGCTTCGTAGACCGCCAGCGATTCTGGCAGGAAACAGGCGAGTGCCGCATGCTGCGCGATGCTGGAGGCGCAGATGAACAGGTTCTGCGCCAGCTTCTCGATCTGTGGCAGCAGCGCCTCGGGCACGACCAGCCAGCCGAGCCGCCAACCGGTCATGCTGAAATACTTGGAAAAGCTGTTGATGACGACGATGTCGTCGCCCAGGGACAATGCCGAAAACGGCGCTGCATCATAGCTCAAGCCCTGATAGATCTCGTCGACGATCGTGAACCCTTGCTTCTCGCGGACGGTGGCGACGATCTTTCGCAATTCGTCGGCCGCGATCGAGGTGCCGGTCGGGTTCGACGGTGAAGCCAGCAACACCCCGCGCGTCGCGGCACTCCAATGCTCGCGCACCATCGCGTCCGACAACTGGAAGCGTTGTTCCGGGCCGCTCGGAATCATCTTCGCGCGGCCCTCGCAGGCGGCCACGAAATGGCGGTTGCAGGGATAGGACGGATCGGGCATCAGCACTTCGGCATCGCGCTCGACCAGCGCCGCGCACGCCAGCAGCAGCGCCGCCGACGCCCCGGCCGTCACGACGATGCGCGACGGCGCGATCTCGAGGCCGTAGACGCGGCGGTAATGCTCGGCGATCACGGCGCGCAAAGCGGGAATGCCGACCGCCGCCGTGTATTGCATCCGGCCGTCGGCCATGGCGCGGGCCGCCGCCTCGATCACGGGCGGCGGCGCCGTGAAATCGGGCTCGCCGATTCCCATGTGGATGATATGCCGCCCCTGGCGCTCCAGTTCGGCGGCCATCTTCGCCAGTTCCATGACATGGAACGGCGCGATGTTGCCCAGGCGGGAAGCGAGGCGGTTGAAATCCATGGAGCCGGCCGCGACGCGATCAGGACTTCTTGTCGGCGTCGATCTCGGTCGCGCGCGCCTTGGCGGCGAACTTGTCGAGCACGCCGTTGACGTACTTGTGGCCGTCGATGCCGCCGAAGGATTTCGTCAATTCGACGGCTTCGTTGATGACGACCTTGTACGGAATTTCGATATGGTTCTGCAATTCGAACGCGCCGATCAGCAGCGCCGCGTGCTCGACCGGCGACAATTGGTCGATCGGGCGGTCGATCAGCGGCGACAACCCGGCGCGCAAGACGGCCGCGTCGCGGATCGCGCCATGCAGCAGCGTATCGAAATGCTCGGCGTCGGCCTTGTCGAAGCCGTGCGCCTCGCGGATATGGGCGTCGATGGCACCGGCGTCTTCATTGTTCAACAGCCATTGATACAGGCCCTGCAGCGCGAATTCGCGCGCGCGATGGCGCGGCGTACGGTTCTTGTTCGGATTGGCGTGGACGGTTTTCTGGGTCATGTTTGCCGCTTTCTGAATTACTCGTCGTCGCCGGCTTCGGCCAGCTCGTCGAGCGCGATCGACAGGTTCGCCATCTCGACCGCGACACGCGCCGCGTCGGTGCCCTTTTCCGCCATGCGCGCTTCGGCTTGCTCGTCGGTTTCCGTGGTCAGCACGGCATTGGCGATCGGAATGTTGAAATCGAGGCCGACGCGCGTGATGCCGGCCCCCGATTCGTTCGACACCAGTTCGAAATGATAGGTCTCGCCGCGAATGACGGCGCCCAGCGCGATCAAGGCATCGAATTGCTCGGTCTGGGCCATCTTCTGCAGCGCGAGCGGGATTTCCAGCGCGCCCGGAACGGTGACGTGGAGAATGTCTTCATCCTCGACGCCGAGGTGCTTGAGTTCGGCCAGGCAGGCCGACAGCAGCCCGTGGCAGACATCTTCGTTGAAACGCGCCTGCACGATGCCGATGCGCAAGCCCTGACCTTCCAAAGTGGATTCGTAGGTTCCTACGGTCATTGTTTTCCTCTTATCTTATTGTGCGAACGCGGTTGCGTTACGGTTTGTCCTGGTAGCCGACCACCTCGAGATCGAAGCCGGTCATCGACGGCATCTTGCGCGGATTGGCCAGCAGCTTCATCTTGCCGACCCGCAGATCGCGCAGGATCTGGGCGCCGATGCCGTAGGTGCGCAAGTCCATGCGCGAGCCGCGCGGCTGCGGCCGGGCCTCGGGATTGTTCAAGGCTTCGAACTGGGCGAACATCTGCTCGGCCGATTCTTCGCAATTGAGCAGGACGATCACGCCGCGCTCCGCCGCCTTGACGGCGCTCATCGCGGTCGCCATGTTCCAGGAATGCGTGGTGGCGCGGGTCTCGAGCAGGTCGAGAATCGATACCGGCTGATGCACCCGCACCAGCGTCTCTTGATCCGGAACGATATCGCCGTGCACCAGCGCCAGATGCGCGCCGCCGCTCGGCTTGTCGCGGAAGGCGATCGCCTTGAACGGGCCGTGCGCCGTGTGCATGACGCGCTCGGCGACGCGCTCGACGATGCTTTCGTGCTGGCTCCGGTAATGGATCAGGTCGGCGATGGTGCCGATCTTCAAGCCGTGTTCCTTGGCGAATTCGATCAGGTCGGGCAGGCGCGCCATCGTGCCGTCGTCCTTCATGATTTCGCAGATGACCGAGGCCGGCGTCAAGCCGGCCAGTTCGGCCAGGTCGCAACCGGCTTCGGTATGGCCGGCGCGCATCAGCACGCCGCCCTTCTGGGCCTTCAGCGGGAAGATGTGGCCGGGCTGGACGATGTCGGACGGCTTGGCGTTGCGGGCGACCGCCACCTGGATGGTGCGGGCGCGGTCGGCCGCGGAAATGCCGGTCGTGACGCCTTCGGCGGCTTCGATCGACACCGTGAAATTGGTGCCGAAAGAGGTGCCGTTGCGCGACGCCATCATCGGCAGGTTGAGCTGCTCGCAGCGCTCCGCGGTCAGCGTCAGGCAAATCAAGCCACGGCCGTACTTGGCCATGAAATTGATCGCTTCCGGAGTGACGAAATCGGCGGCCAGGACCAGGTCCCCCTCGTTTTCGCGGTCTTCCTCGTCGACGAGGATGACCATGCGGCCGGCGCGAATCTCGGCGACGATTTCCTGGACGGTTGAAATAGACATGACTAAATCCTTATCAGGCCGCTATTTTAATGGATTTAGGTCTGCCCGAGGCCGGAAACCTTTCCGCCGGAAAAGAAACCCACGCTCTTTCGGTCGAAAGACTTGCCGGAATGGCAAATACGTTTTTCTCTTCCGCGGCGCGCCGCCGATCAAGCCTTGTTTTCCAGCGACAGCATGCGCTCGACATAGCGCGCGATCAGGTCGATCTCGAGATTGACCCTGGCGCCGGCATGCAAGTGCTTGAGCGTCGTGACCTCGATCGTGTGCGGAATCAGGTTGATCGAGAATTCGCAGCCGGACGCGCTATCCGTGACGCGGTTGACGGTCAGCGATACGCCGTTGACCACGACCGATCCCTTGTAAGCCAGGTATTTCGCGAGTTCCTTCGGCGCTTCGACGACCAGTTCGCGCGATTCGCCGACGGCCTCGAACCGGCGCACGACGCCGAGCCCGTCGACATGGCCGGAAACGAGATGGCCGCCGAGACGGTCGGCCAGCGTCAGCGCCTTTTCGAGATTGACTTCGCCGGGCCGGTCGAGCCCGGCGGTGCGGTTGAGGCTTTCGCGCGACACATCGACGGCGAAGCCGGTCGCCGATTTTTCGACGACGGTCATGCAGGCGCCGTTCAAGGCGATCGAATCGCCGAGCGCGACATCGGCCAGCGGCAAGCCGCCGGCATCGACGACGAGCCGCACGCCGGCATCGGCGGTATTGCTCAAGGGGGTGACCGAGGTGATTCTGCCGATGGCGGCGACGATTCCGGTAAACATGGCGAAGATTCGACGATGGAATGGATTTAGAGGAAACGGGCAAGGATACGCAAATCGGGACCGATCTGCCGGACGTCGTGGAATGATAGCGTACGCCTGCCGTCCAGCGTCTCCAGCGCCCCCAGGTCGAACATGCCCTGCGCCTCGCCCAGCAGGCTGGGAGCGAGATACAGCAGCAATTCGTCGACGCAGCCTTCGCGGATCAGCGAGCCGTTGAGCTTGTAGCCGGCCTCGATATGCAGCTCGTTGATCTGGCGGCGCCCGAGTTCCCGCATCAGCGCCGGCAGATCGACCTTGCCGTACGCGTTCGGCAGCACGATGATTTCGGCGCCGGCGTCGCGCAGCCGCGCCGCCTTGTCCGGGTCGCTGTCGGCCGTGACGACCCAGGTGCCGCCGCCGGCCAGCACGCGGGCGCTCGGCTTGATCTGCAGCTTGCTGTCGACCACGATGCGGCGCGGCTGGCGCGGCGTGGCGACGGCGCGCACGTTCATCTGCGGATCGTCTTCGTTGACGGTGCCGATGCCGGTGAGGATGGCGCAGGCGCGCGCGCGCCACCAATGGCCGTCGTCGCGCGCTTCCTGCGAGGTGATCCACTGGCTCTTGCCGTTGAACAGCGCCGTCTTGCCGTCGAGGCTGGCGGCCGCCTTCAGGCGCACCCACGGCTTGCCGCGCTCCATGCGCGAGAAGAAGCCGATGTTGAGCTCGCGCGCTTCTTCCTCGAGCACGCCGCAGGCGACCTCGATGCCGGCCGCCTGCAGCCTGGCCAATCCCTGCCCGCCCACCAGCGGATTCGGATCGCGCATCGCCGCCACGACGCGCGCGACGCCGGCTTCGACCAGGGCATTCGCACACGGCGGCGTGCGGCCGAAATGACTGCACGGTTCAAGCGTGACGTACACGGTGGCGCCGCGCACGTCGTGGCCGCGGTGCGCGGCGTCGGCCAGCGCCTGCACTTCGGCATGCGCCTGTCCCGCCGGCTGGGTATGGCCGGCGCCGATGACTTGCCCGGCTTTGGCGATGACGCAGCCGACGCGCGGATTGGGGGTCGTGATGAACAAGCCCTTTTCGGCCCATTCCAAGGCAAGCCGCATGCCTTGCAAGTCGCTGCTGATTTCCACGGAAGTTCTCGTCATGCCGTTCGAAGAACGCGGCAACCGCTCGGATCGCCGCAAAGCGGCTACTTTACCGTTTATTTGACGTCGGCGGTACCGGTGCAGCTGGAATCGGCGGCGGGATCGCAGGTGCGCGGCCGGCCGAGAAAGCCGATCTTGATCCGCCGCTTCACCTTGCCGTCCTGGCTGAAGGACCAGGTGCCGAGCTGCGGCGCCTGGCCGCTGGCATCGGTGCGCGTGCGGCCCAGGCCGTTGTAGGCGAGATAAGGCGCGCTGGAGTCGGTCAGCGTCGCGGCGATCGCGATGCCGGGCGGCACCGGGCCGTGCGCGAAAACGATACTCTCGCCGCGGTCGGCGCGATGATTGCCGTCGGCGTCGACGAACACCACCCAACCGCTGGTCCAGCTCTTGCCGTCGGCCGGGACCAGGTCGACGCGCGCGCCGCGCTGGATGGCTTCCGAACGCGCCATGTTGATGGCGATAAAAAAATCGTTGACGGTCGTCGTCATGCGCAGATTCTGCAGCAGGGCGGCGAATGCGGCGACGCCGATGCCGAGCAGGATCGCGGCGACCGCCAGCGCGGCCGTCAATTCCAGGAGCGTGAAACCGCCCTGCTCCGCCGTCCGCCTTGAGTCCGATCGGCGCCTGGTCATTGCCAGCAATTCTTTCCGCCGCCGGAGGCGGCCTTGACTCCGGCGCTGGTCAGGATCAGATCGCCGCATACCGGATCCCGGTAGGCGGCATTCACTCTTGCCGTGCCGGGGCGCGCGGTGAGCATCACGCATTGCTGGAGCGTGTCGTCGCGGCAGGCGGAAGCCGTGATTTCATAGGCGCTCGAAGACGGGCTGTCGCTCGAATACCATTTGAATTTCCTGGCATCGGCGTCGGACGAATCCGCGGAGAATGCGACATAGCGCGTGTTTTGCGAATAGAAGCGTTCCTCCTGCTGCATCAACTGGAACAAGGCCGCGCGCGCCTCGGCACGCCGCGCCTTGCGCGCGAATTCCAGGTAGGACGGATATGCCAGCGTCGCCAGGATAGCGACGATCACCAGGACGATCCCCAGTTCGATCAGCGTGAAACCGCAAGGCCTGGACGTGTTCATGCCGCTCCTTTCATTTCTTGCCGGCCGCATGCCGCAGCTCCCGCCAGTTCGCCACTTCGCGCCAGCCGAGACGGCCGGCGGACAGCGACACTTCGACGGCGCGCTCGCGTTCCCGCGCTTGCGCCGCCGGGACTTGCGCGGCAGGAGGACCGCCCTCGGCGGAACCGGCGCCGGCCCCGCTCCCGAAATCGACGACGGTATATCTCCGCTTCACGACCCGTGCACCGACCGCGTCGCGCTCGCCGGTCTCGGCCGGGCCGGTTTCCAGCAGCAACGGCGCGTTCACGACGATGGCCGACGGTGTGCCCGTCGTGCCGCCGCCCGGCGGCATCCCGGTCAGCGCGTCGAGCGCATAGGTGCGGCCGCCGCCGGCGCCGCAAGGATCGGCGCCGGGAATCACGGTATTGAAGAACACGCGGCCGTAGGCGGTCGTCGGCTCGCCGATGCTGCGCTCGCCGGTCTTGTCGGAGGCCGCGAAGTCGAGATACCAGCCCTTCCCGCCGCCCTCCGACGCACCATAGCGGAAGGCCGCGCCGCTCACCGCGATCGCGCCGCCCACGCCGCCTGCGTCGATCCGCGCGGCACTGCGGGCGGCAAGCTGGGCGCGCGTCACGGTCGTGCCGTCGTTGGCGGCCGAATCGAGAACCGCGTAAAACGATTGCGGTGTGAAATCGCCGGCGGCGGCGTCGGCGGGCGCGACAAGCCGGCCGGTACCGAACAGCACCAGGTAACCGCCGCCGGGCGCGAACACCACCCTTGGCCGCGCCGTGATCGGCTGGCGCCTGCCCTCCGCATCGCGAGCGGCGAACAAGGGTTTGGGCGAAGAACCGAGCGCGCGCGACCACGGCGCCGCGCCGGTGAAATCGAAACGCCAGAGATTGCCCTGCAAATCGCCGGCGTAGGCGCGCCGTACAGCGCCGTCGCCGCCGACGACGAGCGCCGGCGGACCCAAGGCGTTGGCAAGACCGTCGTCCATGACCGGTGTCTTGAACTTGTAGTAATTGACGCCCTCGCGCCAACGGCTGGCGGCCGGCTTGTCGAGCGCCAGCAGGAACAAGGCGCCCGCCCCCTTGGCGTCGAAGCGGCCGCTGCCGTCCGGCTGGTAGTTGTTCCAGCCGCTCGACGCCACCACGAAATACCGGTAGCGCGGCACGCCCTTGTCGTCGCCCACCCTGAACTTGGCGATCGCGGGCGCCGCGCGCAGGTTGCCCATGGCGGCGTCGTCGGCATCGGTGAATTCCCACAAGGCGCCGAGCCCGCCGGCGAAATCGGCCGGATTCGTCACGTCGAGCGCGAACACGCCTTGCGCGCCGCCGCCCATGCCGGAGGCGAGCACGGTTCTCCATTGCGAACCGATCCGCGCTTCGGCGACCGCCGGCGCACCGTCCACGAAGGGGCGATGCTCGTAGTCCGGGGACGTCAAGCGGTTGACTTGCGACAGCAACACGCTCGGCAGGTAAGCGAACAATTCGACGCCGTCGTCCGCGGCGAAGGCGTGCAAGAATCCATCGTTGGCGCCGACATAGACTGCATCGGCGCGGCCCTTGTGGCGCTCGGCGAAATCCGCGTAGCCGTCGCCCCGGACGTGGGCCGCGGGCTTGGCGCCGTAGACCGGAACGCTGTTGACGATGTCGCCCAGCAGCCGCTTGCGCGCCCGGAACATTCCGCCCGCCGCGCCGATTTCCAGGTTGCGCACCCCGCGCAGGAAATCGACGCGCTGGCGTCCCAATCCGTCGCGGCCGCCGTCGTCCGGCGCCGCGTCGAGCAGCGCCTGCTGCTCCGGGCTCAAGCGTTCCCAGCGGAACTCGACGGTCCCGTAGGCGACGCCGTCGTCGACCCGCGTGGTGTAAATGCGGCGCGCGTCCGGAGCCGGCCGGGCATCCTTGCCATCGCCGCCGGTCAGTATCTCGCCGGCATCCCAGTCCGCCGCTTCGGCGACCGTCCCGTCCGGCAGCAGCCGCAAGCGCCGCAGGCTTCCGCTCCAGGCCGACGCATCGAAACCGGCGCTGTAGACACGCGCGCCGTCGGCCGACGGCACGGCATTCGACGCCACGGCGCCGGCATCGGCTCTGCCGCCGGCGGCGATGTCCGCGAACATCTTGCGGATCGCGCCGATCAGGACATCCGGTCGGCCGGCGAGGAAATAGTTCGCGGGGCGAGCGCCGCCGTCCGAGCTCCATTCGTCGTCGCTCGAGACGCGCCCCTTGCCGTCCTCCGCCAGGGTCATGAAGGGATTGCCGTCGCCGTTGCGGTCGACGAAGCCGCCGTACTTGGCGGCCAGGTAGAGCTGGCTGTCGCGCGGCGCGACGGTTCTGGTGCTGCCGTCGATCCGTCCGTTGCCGCCTTCGTCGAGGTCGAGCACCAGCGTTCGCGCGCGGGTCGGCTTGTCGAGACGGATATCATGGGTATTGGCCCAGTACGCGAGTCCGGCCATGTAGTAGCTGCCGCGCCCGCCGGCGCCGGTATCGAGCATATCGAGATTCGCCAGTGCCGGACGCCGGGCGCGGTTTCCGTACCGGCCCGCCGTATCGGCCTCCATCTCGCCGACCATGCGCGTCCACGCAGCGGCATCGAGTTCCGGCGTCCGGCCGGCGACCGCGACATCGACCGGGCGGGCTGGATCTCGCGCGCCGCCGTAGCCGCGCCCCCCGTTCCGGTGGCCGGGAACATAGCGGTCGCCATGGGTCTCGGCATCGGCGATCGCGACGATGTAATTGCGCTGGCAAGAGGCGGCGACCGGATCGCTCCAGCCCTCGATCACCGGAAAGCCGTCCTTCATCGCCGCCGTCATGCCGGCGGCCGCCTCGAGCGTCGGCTGCTTGCCTTGCAGGTAGCGGATCGCTTCGTAATGCAGCTCGCTGGCCGGATCGTGTTTCTTGTAGATGCCGCCGCGTCCGAACTGGTTGAGGTAGTTGAGGATGCCGCTGTTGGCGCCGGCATGATCGCGCGCGCCGGGCGCGTCGGGATTGCGGTACAACACGCCGGTGGCGGCATCCCATTCGGCTCTGTCGTTCGGCCTCTCGCCGAAATCCGGGGGGCCGAATTTCTTCGGGCCGATATGTTTCATCGGCACGCGCAGCACGCCGCCGTAGCGCGTCGCGGCATCGTCGAGCAGATACCCCATCGCGGCGAAACGCATGCGCCCGGCATGCCGCTGCAGCACGCCGGCGGGCTTGTAGTTGGCGCCGTACCGGCGGCACAGATCGCCGCGCGTCGCGCCCTCGGCGCTGTCGCAGACTTTCACCCGCGCCAGGTATTCGCCAAGCCTCTTGTCGGTCTTCGCCAAACGGCCGCTGCGCTCGTAGGCCGGCGTGTCGCAATGGCCGGCCTCCGCCGCCAGGTCGCTGAACAGGATGCGGTTGCGGCAGGAGACGACGTGCAGCTTGTCCACCTTGAACGGCGTCACGCGCTCCGGCGCGCTGGATTTGCCGCCGGCGCTGAGGATGCGGCGCGGGAAATGCGCGTAATTGGCATAGAAATCTTCCGGCAAGACCGCGCGTTGCAGGATGGTCGTATCAGCCGTATCGACGACGCGGTCGCCGCCGGTCAACGCATAGCGCAGCATGTCGAGCGTCGACGACACCGCCCAGTTCATGAAATTGCCGCTGAATGTACGGCCATCGCATTCATGCGTGACCGGATCGGCGGCCCTGGCGATCGCGAAGTAACCGTCCACGACATTGCGGGCGCCGCCGACATAGCGGTAACACTGCGCCGGATTGAAATAGCCGACGTACTCGAAGGTCCGGTCGTAGAGGCCGTTGTCGCCGCGATAGGCGATGCCTGCCGCCGGATATTCGATTGACAGGCTCAGGATCACGTTGGGATGCACGTTGACGCGTCCGGCGTAGGGTGGAATGTCGGCGATGTCGAGCGGCGGCAGCGGCGCGGCCGCCGCCCCGGCCGCCAGCGCGAGAACGAAACCGGAGAACAGGAATGTGGTCCGCATGACCCTCAACCCTCCTTTCGATAAAAACTTTGCAGCACCACTTGCGTGATGTCGCGCGCGCCGTAACCGATGGCGGTGATGCGATAGAAATAGCCGGGCCGCTCGGCGCTTTCGCCGTGCTGGGAATAGCTCATCAACTCGATGACGTAGCGCGGCGGCCGGCTCGGCAGCGCGCCCTTGCCGGTCTGGAAGACGCGGCCGGTGAAGCGGCCGAACGGCACCGAACGCGCGGTCGCCGCGCCGACGTCGTCGAAGTCGACGCCGAGCCACACCGGCGCCTTCCCCGCTCCCGCCGCGGCGGGAGCGCACAACCCGAACGACATGCCGGCGGCCGCCGTGCCGCAGGTGCCGGCCTCCGGGAAGCCGCGCGCGCTGTTCCCGGAAAACAGGTGGCTGCGCGATCTGGTTGAATCGGGAGAATGTTCGATATCGAGCTCGGCATCGATCAGCGCCGCCTCCGCGGCCTGGAATGCGATCTGCCGATCGCGGTCGTTGCGCGACGCCTTCTCGGCCAGCAATGCGATCTGCGCGGCGGACAGGCCGAGCATCAGCACCGCGATCAGCAGGATGAGGGTCACGATGAGGGTGGCGCCGCCGTGTCGCTTGCGCACCCTGCCGCACCGATGCGGACGGCGGCTCACGACTCGTCTCCCGTGGCGCGCCCGATCGCCGCGGCGCCGGCGGAGCGATTGCGCAGCTGTATCGTTTGCGCCACCAGCTTGCGTACGCGATCACGCGTCGCCGCCGGCAAATCCGTTGCCTGGATGCGGGTGCCGATATCGCGGCCGGCATGCGCCTCGCCGTACGCCAAGCCGAACAAGTCGTACCGGGCCTTGGCGCCGGCCGAGCCGCCGGCTTGCGCTCCGCGCAGCAGCAAGGCGACTTGCACGGCGACCACTTTCTTCCAATGCGTCTTGCGTTTGCGATCGAGCGCCCGCGCGACCGCATTCGGCCCTTGCAACAGCAGCCGGTCGTCGAGCGTCTCGATGGCGTCGGCGTTCAGGTAGCCGTTCGGAATGCCGTCGCCGTCCAGATCGATGCCGTAGAGCACCTGGAACGATTCGACGCCGGCGACCAGCGCATCGGAAGTCCAGGCTTTCTTGCCGCGGTACTTGCAGCGCAATTCCGGTTCGCCGCCGATGCCCTTGGCAACGTAGAAGATGCTCCAGCCGCGTCCGTCCTCGGCCGCCGCCTGCGACTCCGGCGCGGCGACGCCGAAGCCTGCGCAATTGAGAATGCTGCCGTCGCCGTGCGCGCCGCCGCCGACGCCGAAAAAGCGCAGCGCCAGTACATCGCTGCCGTTGACGGCATGGGGCGATGGAAATTCGATGTCGTCGCTGCTTTCCTTCAGGCTCCTGGCATCGAGCCCGAGAACGTTGGGGCTGAATTCCGGTTCCGCGTGGAGGCGAGCCTGCTCCTCGTCCCAATGCTCATAGCCGGCCTGGCGCACGGCGCGCGCGACGACATCGAGCGCATGACGTCCCGCTTCCTGCAGCCGCACGCCCTCGTCCTGCGCCAGGTAGGCCATCTTGCTCGACACCAGCAAGGCCAAGCCGGCCAGGACGACGAACAGGCCGAGCGCGGTGGATACCATCAGTTCGACCAGCGAGAAGCCCGCCTGGCGTCGCGGGCGGCGCATGCCGTTTCGATCGGAATCCCGCATCATCGGACATATGGTTCGACGATCAGCGCGAGCGCCGGAGGAAAGTGCTTGCCGTCGTTCCCAGGGGGGCCGCCGTCCGGGTTCCTGGCCCGCCAACCGATCTTGATCACCAGCGGAGCGGCCGCGTGCTCGGTCGCCGCGGCGGTGCACTCCCATTTGTAGCCGCCGGCCGAGCCGTCCCACGGCATGCGATCGCGGCAAACCACGGCGCGCGCCAGCGGGAACGCGGCCTGGAAACGCCGCTGCCATTCATGGATCTCGAAGCGCGCGAGTTGGCGGGCATCGCACTCAGCGTTTCCATGGCACGTTCTTTCCGCTGCCGCCGGCTCGGCGCTGGTGCTGTAATCGATGCCGAGAAAAGGATTCTCCCGGTCGCGCAATCCCATGACGCGGCTATTCGCGCGCATCCTGTCGGCCAGGTCGGCGGCGAGTTCGGCGGCCGTCGTCTGGAATGCCGATTGCTGCGAGGTCCGCAGCGCCGTCAATTGCATGGCGGCGCCGCCGATCACGCCGATGGACAACACCAGGGCCGAGACGAGCACCTCGACCATGGACCAGCCGCCTTGATGGATGTTTTCGCTCACGATTCGTTGTTTTTTTATACACACCGGGAGCAAAAGTTACTGAGCGTGAACGACTGGAACAATCCCATATTTATGGGAGACGATGGGCGGCAAAAATCCTGACGGCAACGCTTTCACCAGCATCCGGAATGGGTGTATCGCGCTGAAGCCCGCGCCACGCCTAGATTAGGACAGAATTCGCGGCGCGCCGGCCGGGAGCGGAGCCGGCGAAATGAGGCGTCAACTATTAACGCCCGCTAATGCGAATAACCGGAATTATTAATAGGGACGGAGCGATGTCGCGCATCGATTGTCCGCGGGTTTGCGTGGGCTCGGCACCGGCTGGAGCCGGCGCGGCACGATGTGGATGGGTGGAATGTTTGCCGGAGGCTGCCCGTGACGCAGCCGATTATCTGGCCTTGCGTTCCTGGCCCACTTCGGCGATCGCGTCCTGGAACTCGGTCACGTCCTCGAAACTCTTGTACACCGAGGCGAAGCGGATATAGGCGATCTTGTCCAGCTTCTTCAGCTCGCGCATGACCAGTTCGCCGATCTGGCCGGAGACGATCTCGCGCTGGCCGCTCGACAACAGCTTCTCTTCGATCCTGCGGATCGCCGCGTCCACCGCTTCCGCGGATACCGGGCGCTTGCGCAGGGCCAGCATCATGCTGCCGCGCAGCTTGGCGGGATCGAAATCGGAACGGCTGCCGTTTTTCTTCACGACCACCGGCATCATCAGTTCGGTGCGTTCGTAGGTCGTGAATCGCTTGTCGCAATGCGCGCAGCGGCGGCGGCGGCGGATGGCGTCTCCCTCTTCCGACACGCGGGTGTCGAGGACTTGCGTATCTTCGTGGTGGCAAAAGGGGCAGCGCATGGGAAAGCCGTCGGTCGAAAAGCGATATTTATATCAAATATTGCAACAGACATCACCTGTCGGAACAGCCAGGGCGCCGCGCCGTTTCGTGCCATGTCGCGCCAAGGCACGGCATGACACGAGGCGACGCGGCGGGGGAAGCGCTTATACGGCGTAGACCGGATGGGCGTCGGTCAGTTGCTTGACCTCGCCCTTGACGCGCTCGATGGTCGCGGCGTCGTGCGGATTGTCGAGCACGTCGGCGATCAGGTGGCCGACCTTGACGATCTCCGCTTCCTTGAAGCCGCGCGTCGTCATCGCCGGGCTGCCGAGGCGGATGCCGGAGGTGACGAACGGCGTTTCCGGATCGTTCGGGATCGCGTTCTTGTTGCAAGTCATGTGCGCCGTGCCGAGCACCGCTTCCGCTTCCTTGCCGGTGATCTTCTTCGGGCGCAAATCGACCAGCATCACGTGCGACTCGGTGCGGCCGGAGACGATGCGCAGGCCGCGCTCGATCAGCGTCCTGGCCAACACGTCGGCATTCTTCACCACCTGTTGCTGGTAGGCCTTGAATTCCGGCGTCAGCGCTTCCTTGAAGGCGACCGCCTTGGCCGCGATCACATGCTCGAGCGGGCCGCCCTGGAGGCTCGGGAACACGCTCGAATTGAGCATCTTTTCGTGTTCGGCCTTGGCCAGCACGATGCCGCCGCGCGGGCCGCGCAGCGTCTTGTGGGTGGTGGACGTCACGAAATCGGCATGCGGCACCGGGTTCGGATACACGCCCGCCGCGATCAGGCCGGCATAGTGGGCCATGTCGACCATGAAATAGGCGCCCACCTCTTTCGCGATCTCGGCCATGCGCGCGAAGTCGAAACGCAGCGCGTAAGCCGAAGCGCCGCCGATGATCATCTTCGGCCTGGCCTCGCGCGCGATGCGGGCCATGTCGTCGTAATCGATTTCTTCCTTCTCGTTCAAGCCGTAGGGCACGATGTTGAACAGTTTGCCCGACAGGTTGGCCGGCGAGCCGTGCGTCAGGTGGCCGCCGTGCGCGAGGTTCATGCCCATCACCGTATCGCCCGGCTTGAGGACGGCGAAATAGACCGCCTGGTTGGCCTGGGAACCGGAATGCGGCTGCACGTTCGCGTACTCGGCGCCGAACAATTGCTTGACGCGCTCGATCGCGAGGCGTTCGGCGATGTCGACGAATTCGCAGCCGCCGTAGAAGCGCTTGCCCGGATAGCCTTCGGCATACTTGTTGGTCAGTTGCGAGCCTTGCGCTTCCATGACGGCGGGCGAAGTGTAGTTCTCGGAGGCGATCAGCTCGATATGGTCTTGCTGGCGCCGGTTTTCCTGCTGGATCGCGGACCAGAGTTCCGGATCGATATTGGCGATGGTGTGGTCTTTTGCAAACATGATTACTCCGATCGATTTTCAGATGCTGGATGACAGGCCGCCGCGCGGCGGCGAAATCGATGAGGGCCAGGGAAAGATCAATGACGGCAGCCTCAAGCGTTCCTACTTCCCATCTTTGGCTGCCCAGGCGTACGGCTTGATTGATATCTCACGCTTCCCGGTGGTTGCCCACCTATCGCCGGGCGGATAATCCCGGTCTTTTCGCCAGTCACGTGAGACGAAATGGAAGGGGCATTGTAGTTTAAGGCGGGGATTTCGGCAACTTGCCCTATGGGCTGGAGACGCCGGGCGCCGCCGCCGGCTGGTCGGCGTTTTCCAGGGCGATTTCGATCCGCAACTGGCTCTTGACCGGCACGTCGTCGATCCGCCCGGGATGAAAGCGTGTCTCCGAAAACGCCTCGGCGACCAGCCGCGCCGCATGTTCCGGCAGCGTCGAATCTTCCATGACCACGCGGTCGATAGCGCCGCGTTCGTTGATCAGCAGGCGCACGATCGCGGTCTGCGGCGGCACGTCGGGCAGGGTCAGCGTCAGGTTCTCGGGAATATCCCGCAGGACACGGGGCCTTTCCGTCAAATCCTTGGATGAAAAATAATGCGGAGCGGCCGCAATCTGGAAGGGGAACGAAGATTCCGCCGCCGCGCCGACGGCACCGGGCGGCTGCGGCGGATCTTGCCGATCGCGGCGGTCAGCGCCGGTACGCTGTTCCGGAGCCGGGAGAACCAAGCGCGATCCGGCGCCGGCCTGCAAGCGCACCGCGATCGGCCGCTCGCGCATGGCGCCCGTAGGCACGGCGTCCGCTCCGCCGCCCTTCCCGCCCGGTCCGACCAGCAGGGCGACGGCGGCATGGGCCGCCAGCGACAGGCTCACCGCGGCGATGTAATGCGGCCGGATCATGCGCATGGACGGCATTCCCGCGGCGGACTCAATCGGCCAGCTCGCGCCACGACACGCGCTTGCCGCCGCCCGGCGCACCGGAGCTTGACGACGGATCGTGGTAGCTGTCGGTATCGCCGCCGGTATTCGTCACGATGGTCGTGGTTTTTCCGGTGGTCAGCTGAATCGTCTTGATGCCGGCGCTCAATGCGTTGGACACGAGCCGCTGTCCGGCCGCCTTCTCGGTGGCGGTCGAGACGAATTGCCCGGTCTTGTAATCGAAGGAATACAGCCAGCTGTAGCCGCCCAGCGTGCAGGCGTTCTGGTTCGGCACGTTGGCCGCCACGGTCAGCAGGCCGAGCTGTTGCTGCATGTCGACCGTGACGCGCTCGCCCGGCGAATTGCCGTCTGGATTGAGATCGACGTACCAGCCGGATTGCGTCGCCCAGTCCACCGGCACCGTGGTCGTGGTGCGCAGCGTTCGTCCATCCTTGCCGGTAAACGTGCTGAGTTTCTGTTCGACCAGCGTGCCGGCGGTGCGTACCCGGCCAAGGCCGGTGGCGCCGAGCGCGTCCTTCAGGGCGTAGATCGATTGCTGGCTGGTATCGCTCAGGTCGCCAGTGCCGAGATAGCGCCCGGTGGCGACATACACCACGGCGTGATTCTTGCCGCCGGCCGATATTTCCGCCAACTCCGGCTTGACCGTGATCGATTGCGTGCCCACGTCGACTTGCCCGACCTCGGCCAGGCGCGTCGCTTCCTTGCCGGACGGCAGGACGACGTCGTCGATGTCGAAACGCCATACGTTGCCGAGAAGATCGCCGCCGTAGAAACGCTCCGCCGTGTTGTCGACGGTGCTGTTGACCCAGGCGTTGATCTTGGCCAGTCCGCTCGGCGTCGTCGTGTCGCCGACACCGGTGTCGATCTTTTCCAGCACCGCGCCGGTGTTCGCGTTCAAGACAAACAGATAGCCTCGGCCGTCGCCGCCCCCCACATTGTTGTAACCCGAGGCGAATACCACGACCCAGGTGCCGTCCTTGCGTTTCGTGATGACCGGATTGCCGAAGGTGTAGCCGAGGTTCGCATCGTTGGCCGACGTGAAATTCCACAGTGCCCGCGGCCGGGCCGGATCGGTGATGTCCAGCGCGTAGTAGCCGCGGCCGCCGGCGTTGAGGCCGCCGACCAGGATCGTCTTCCAGTCGCTGCCCTTGCAGGTGCCCGACGGCGCGCTCGGGCAGATGTCGCCGACCGTGGGCGAGCCGTCCACGAAATATTGATGATTGGCCGAGTAAGCCTTGTCGGCCAAGCGGTACAGGTTCGGCATGACCATCGGCGGAATATAGGCCCATTCCTCCCTGCCGTTCTCGCCGTTGAACGCGTGCAGCATGCCGTCGTTGGCCGCCACATAGACCATCGGCGCGCGGTTCTTCTGCGTCGTGTCGCGGAAGGTCGCGTAGCCGCTGTCGACGTAGAGGAACGGCGGCTTCTTCACATAGACCGGCTGCGAACCGACGATGTCGCCAAGCACGTGCAGGCGCTCGCGATACAGCGGATCGGCATTGCCGGAGCGCGCTTCATAACCGCTCCGGCCGCGCAGGTAATTCACGAGATTTTCGCCGGACGCCGCCGCCTGCTGTTCCGCCGTCAGGTCGGCGCACTGCGACAGCTTGGCGCTGGGCGAGCACATGCCGTTGAAATAGGCCTTCTCCGCGCTGCTCAGCTCAGCCCAGGTGAACGGCTTGAGCTTGTCGTTCGCGTCCGCATCGAAGGTGTAGATGGTGCGCGTATCGCTGTTCGCGGAAACCTTCGCGTCGAGCAAGGGCTGCGCTTCCCAGACCGACGTCGAGGAAATCGTCCCCTTCTCCGGATCGATGGTCCTGGCCTGCAGGTTGCCGTCCCAGCGCACCGTCGTATAGAGCGCGATGTACACGTAGTTGTCGCCGGCCACCGGTTCCAGGTTGCTGGTCGCCGCCGACGACGACGAACCGTTGCGCGCCCTGACGCCGGCCAGCGCATTGGCCAGGCCGGTCGCCAGCGAATTCGGATCCTGGGCGTTGAAGTAGGTGCCGCGTCCGTTGACGGCGGCGTGCCAGAGGTCGTCGATCGCCGTCGGTTTGTTCGCCGCCGGCGCAGGCCAGCTCTTCGTGCCCTGCAGGATCGCCGTGTAATCGGGCGAGCCGCCGGTCTTGTAGGCCGGCGAATAGGAAAGCGTGCCGCTCGCGCCCAGGCCGAGCGTGAAGCTGGTCATGTGCTGCTGCGGATTGACGTCGCTGTCGGATCCGGTCACGTTGTTCTCGCACACATCCTGCGACAGCGCGCCGGTGCAATTGCCCTCCTCGCTGGTGCGCAGGTCGGTCTTGTAGTAGTACATCGCGACGTCGGCCAGCGTATCGCTCTGCTTGAGCGAATCGAGCATCGGCCGCGCCGTGGTTCCGCCGTCCTGGTCGCCGACCGCGGTTTCGCCGTCCATCTTCAGCGGGCCGTAGGACGCGGTTTCCTCGTTGGTGTTCCAGTAGCCGTCGGTCGAGAGAATCGTGAAGTTCTGCTGGCACGAGTACTGGATCGGATCGTCGCTGCCGGTCAGCAGTTTGCCGGCATAGATGCGCCCCGCTTTCGACAGCGCGGCGCGCAACGGCGTCCAGTGCGTCGCCTTGGCGCTGTAGAGCTTGCTGTACCACGACGCCTTCTGCGTGTTGTCGAAGTCGGCGATCTTGAGGAAGTCGCTGCTGGAGGAGTCGACGCCGGTATAACCGATAGTGGAATAGCCGACGCGATACCTGTTGCCGATGTTCTTGAACGCCTTGCCGACCTCGGTCTTCATCATCAGGAGACGCGTGCGGTAATAGCTGTACCAGTTCGCGAAATTGGTGCGCTCGTCGGTGCCGTCCGGCCCCGAGGTGGCGCTCACGGTCACCTGCGTGAAATCGCTGTTGCCGTCGGTGACCCAGACCCAGGTTCCGTCGTCCTTATCCTTCCCCTTGCCCTTGCCTTTCTTCTCTTTCGGCACCCACACCCAACTGCCTTCGATGGAGGCGCTGCACTCCTTGTAGAACGCGGAATTGGTATCGAGATTGCCGCTGGCGTCGTAGCTGAAGGCATGGTCGGCGACCTTGCCCTTGTATTGATAGTAGACGGAGCCGGTCAGGTCGGTGGTGCCGTCGGATGTCTTGTAGCCGTTGACCCAGGCCCCGGTGAAGCTGGCGTTGGGATAGCTCGCGCCGGTGGAGTCGACCGGCGGCGTGTAGGTCACCGCCGGATTGTAGTAGACGCCGTTGCAATGGTTGCTCTTGAAGCCGTATTTCCCGTAGAAATACGCGGCCTCGTCGGGCAGATAATCGCTATCCATGCTGCCCGAGTCGTCGAAAATGAACATCACGTTCGGCTTGACGACGGCGGTCGAGGACGAGGCCATCGGCGCGTTCGCGATGTCGGTGGTCGCGGCGCAAGCGGCCGCGCCGTAGCAGGCCAGCGCAGCCAGGAGCAGCGGCTTGCGCTTCGCCCGGGAAAGACGGTCACTCATACTGACTCCCGTTGGTGGTCGATGACGGGCTTCGAAACCCGGTTGGCAAAATCAGAAGTGGACGATCGTTTCGACATAACTGGTCGTGTTGCGCGGCCCTTTCACGCGCGTGGTGATCCGGTAATACTCCGCCGGCGTCCCTTCGAAACGCTTGTCGTCGCCGTATTTCAGTTCGCCGCGTTTCGGGCTGCCGGTGCCGGACGCCCGGAAGTTGGCGCAACTGTTGGCCGCCGCATTCGGATCACCGGCGGAGAGGCACAGGCGGTGGATGATGTAGCTGACCTTGTTGCCGTTCCCGACCGCGATCTCCTTGGCCGGCTTGATGCAGGCACTGGTCTTTTGGTCGTTGCACTTGTTGAAATCCCAGTCCACCAGCGCGCGCGTTTCGTCGCGGCTGTTGCCGGTGTAGTCGATCTCGTCCTGGCTGGTGGCGTAATAGCCGGCGTTGACATTGTCTTCATACGAATCGCTGGTCCCGACCACCGTCTGCAGCCACGAGATGGCCGCTTCCGTGCCGGCATCGCCCGCCGCCGTCGCGCCTTGCTTGAAGGCGAAATTGCCGGCCACCATGTTGGCCGCGTCGACCGAACGCACGAGAGCGATCGCGGCCAGCGTCATCGCGACCAGCACGATCAGAGCGATGACGAGCACCGCGCCGCGTTCGCGCCCGGCGGCGCCGGTCCGGCGCGTCATGATTGGCTCCATATGCGGTTGCGCAGGGGGATGATGGTCTGGAAGGTCTTGTAGCGATAGCACTGCCAGTCCTTCCGGAAGCTGCCGTCGTGATTCTTGCTGACATCGATCTCGATCGACTCGAGCTTCGCGGTGGCGGCGTTGACCGCCGTCCATGCCGGCTTCTTCAGCGCCGGCTTCTCGCCGTCATAGTAGTCGCAAGTGCCGTCGGCCTTGGGCTTTTCCCCCACCGCGTTGCGCGCCACGACCGCGAGGCGGATGGCATAGATGCGCTGGACATCGCCGTGGTCGCCGACGGTTTTGTTGCCGTCGGCGTCGATCACGGTATCGCTCCAGGTATCGACGCGGGCGTCGCTGCGCGGATCGGCGCGCGTGTCGAAGCCGTACTGCATGCGCAGGGCGACGATATTCGGAACCACGGTTTGCGTCGTGCTGGTGTTGTCGTCGGAAGAATATTCCGAAAGCTTGAGGTTGTTGTTGGCGTCGATGCTGTACGAGCGGTCGACCAGGTCGCCGAAATTGAAGACCAGCGCGTTGGTGGAATAGCCGCCGCTCGGGAAGATGTTGTGCCCGCCCGGCGGATTCCATTTGCTCTTGCCGCTCGAATGGTGGATCTGCGAATTGCCGCTGATGCCCGTGACCTGGAACAGCGTGCAATCCTTGCCGCTCTCATAGGCGACCATCATGTCGCCCACGGCGATGCCAAGCGTGGTGTTGAGAAAGATGTTGTTCGCGGTCTGCGGATGCTCGGTGACGACGCGCGCCGGCACGCTCCAGCCCTTGGAGCTGTACGACACCCGGATGCTGTCGGACACGCCGCCGGAACCCTTGGTGATGCTGGCGGGCTTGAGCGTCAGCGACGGCAGCAAGGTGCCGTCGTACCAGCGGTTGATCGTGCAGCCGATCAGGCCGGTTTGACTCAGGCCGTAGCCGGCCATGCGGATGTCGCGTTCGATCGCGAACATGGCGAGCGCGCCGCTCGTTTGCGCGTCGGCGGCGCCCGAGGCGCTGCGTTTCCGGCTTTCGAACAGCGTGAAGACCTGGGTGATGACGAGCACGGCCAGCAGGCTGATGACCACGCCGACCATCAGCTCGACCAGGCTGAAGCCGCCGTTGCGGCGCATTGAGCGAGAAATGGCGCGCATCCCGGTCTCCCCTCACCCGTTGATGCGCGCGCTGATCGCGAAGTTGTTCACTACCGACGCCCCGGGCTCCTTCCAGCGCAAGGTCACGGTGACGACATTGTCCTTGTCGATCTCGACCGTCGGCGGATTGTCGGCGACTCCCGGCAGGGCATTGCTGACGCTGCTCTTCCAGGTGAGATATTGCGCCCCGTCCGGACTCGCGTAATTTTTCTTGAGCGCGGCGTTCGATTTGTCGTCGGCCCACATCTGGCCGATGATCTGGTTCGCCAGCAGGCTCGCATCGTTGCGGTAGCGCGCGGCGCTGACATTCTTGATCGATGCGGCCAGCAAGCCGACCAGCCCCAGCATGCCGACCGCGAAAATCAGAACCGCGACGAGGTTCTCCACGATGACCACGCCGCGCTGTGCCGAAATCGGCGATATTTTCTTGTGTTTGTCGGACGTCGCCATCGTCAGCACCCCTGAGGATTGGTGGCGTAGGACTGCGCCGGATCGCACATGCGGATCTGGCCGATGGTGCCGATCGTGACGACCAGCCGGCGCACGTCGCTGTTGGCCGCATTCGTCACGTCGATCCGGGTCACGTCGTCGCCGATGTTCACGACGCGGCCGAAGCCGTCGAAGGTCACGCCGGCCGGCAAGCCGGTGCCAGGAGTGATCGCCGTCGCGAATTGCGCGGCCGGCACCGGATTCGGAATTTCATCGGTGCTGATGCCGACCCGGGCATTGCCGCCGCCTTCTTTCGACTCGCGGCTCTGGAGCACGGCCGGGCAATCGGCCTTGACCGTCACGCAGCCGACCTTCCACGCCACCTTGCCGGTCGCATCGGTCAGTTCGAACCGGACATAGGCGTTGCGGCGCACCGCCTCGGTCAACGCCATATGCAGGCCGCTTTGTATCGACTCGGCGGCGGTACGGGTCTGCAGGTTCTGCAGCCACAGGCTGAACGACGGCACCCCGGCGGCGAGCAGCAGCGACATGACGGCGACCGCTATCATGAGCTCGACCAGGGTGACGCCGCCATGCCTGCGCAAGATCAGCATGCTCCGCCCTTCTTGACGACCCAGCAGTTCGCCGGAGCGCTGCCCCAGCTGTCGTTCGGCAATGCGGTCGTCTTGCGCGTGTTCGATTCGTCGATGGTGTAGGTGAAGCCCTTGGCCTGCGACGAATCGAGTCCCTTGGCTTGCACCGTGTAAGCCGTCGCGGTCAGGGTCGGACAGGTGTATTCGAAATCGTCCTTGGCCGGCAAGGGCGCGACGGTACCGTCCTTGCAGGCGCCGACATAAGTGCGGTTGTCCTGGAAATATTGCTCCAGCTTGACCCGCATCGTCGCGAGATTGCTGGTCGCCTGGGGCAAGCGGCCGCGGACGACATAGTCGCTGTAGGCCGGCAAGGCCACGGCCGCGAGGATGGCGATCACGACCACCGTGACCATCAGCTCGATCAGCGTGAAACCCGATCCGCGCCGCGAGCGGCACAGGAACGCGCCGGATTTCCATCGTGCTCTATCTTTCATTGCTTGTCTCGCTGGTTGTCGGCCGCGCTCACCTGCCCAGTCGGCGCCGCTTCTTATGTTTTTTGCACCGGATTGGCACAAACAAAACAAAACTATTAAAAGTTGCGAACCTTACAATCTCCACGCGGGAACGTCAAGTTACCTTGCCGCAAAAATTAACATTTAGAGTGGGCCCACCATACACTTTCCATACGGCAACATCAACTGGAATTTTTATCAGTTATGCACGATTCGTCATCGGGCAAACGCAGGCAGCGATCTCCCGTTTGGGGTTGCATGCTTTGGGCTACAATTTCGCAAACTTCGCGGAGAGGAACGCAGATGCTTGCTTTGATTACCGGCGCAACCGCCGGCTTCGGCGCCGAAATGGCGAGGAAATTCGTGCAAAACGGTCACCAGGTCATCGCTGCCGGGCGGCGGCGCGAGCGCCTGGACGCGCTGGCGGCGGAGTTGGGCGCCGCCCTGCTGCCGCTCGAGATGGATGTCGCCGACAAGGAATCGATCCAACGCGGTTTGGCATCGCTGCCGCCCGGCTGGCGCGACATCGACGTGTTGATCAACAATGCCGGATTGGCGCTGGGCGTCGAACCGGCGCACAAGGCTTCGCTCGACGATTGGGAAACCATGATCGCCACCAATTGCAAGGGTTTGGTGACGATGACCCATGCGATCCTGCCGGCGATGGTCGCGCGCGGCAGCGGCACCGTGATCAATATCGGCTCGACGGCCGGCGCCTATCCTTATCCGGGCGGGAACGTCTACGGCGCGACCAAGGCCTTCGTCGACCAGTTCACCACCAATCTGCGCGCCGACCTGGTCGGCACCGGGGTACGCGCCACCAATATCGCGCCCGGCCTGTGCGGCGGCACCGAATTCTCGAAGGTCCGCTTTCACGGCGACGATGCCGCCGCGGCCAAGGTCTATGAAGGCACTGTTCCGCTGACGGCCAAGGACATCGCCGAAACGGCATACTGGATCGCCACCCTGCCGCCCCATGTCAACATCAACTACATCGAGATGATGCCGACCTGCCAGGGCTTTTCCCCGTTCACGATCAAGCGCAATTGAACGCCGCGTTTCGCTCCATGCCTTCCCAAGACTTCAGTTGGACCATCCGCGTCTATTACGAAGACACCGACGCCGGCGGCGTCGTGTTCTATGCCAATTACCTGAAATTCTTCGAACGGGCCCGTACCGAATGGCTGCGGGCGGCCGGCGTCGGCCAGCAGGAATTGTCGGAAAAACAGCAGGCGATGTTCGTCGTCAAGAGCACAGCGCTCGATTATCATGCGCCGGCGAAACTCGATGATGAACTGAAACTGACGGTCGTGGTCGAAAGGCTGGGACGTGCTTCAGTACAATTTTTACAAGAAGCATGGCGCCTGAACGGTACGGAACCGGTCTTGCTGGCCAGCGGGCGCATCAAGGTCGGCTGCGTCGATACCCGCAGCTTCCGGCCGCGCCCCATTCCGGCCGAAGTGCTGGACACCATCGCCGTCTGAACCCTTTTCGCCGCCCGGCGTCATCCGACGCCGAAAACGGCACAGGCGGACCTACCGCCAAACAAATAATTGGTTACGAAATCGTTACAAAAGGTTTGATTCGCACTGGAAACATCTTTCAGCGAATACAATTGCCGACATTGATCTTTTCCCTACTTCTCCATGACCGTTACCCAGGATCTTTCCTTTCTCGCTCTGGTGACCAATGCCTCGCTGCTCGTGCAATTGGTCATGGCCTTGCTGTTGTTCGTCTCCCTCGTCAGCTGGACCTATATTTTCCGCAAGATGTTCGCGGTTCGTACCGCGCAGCGGCAGACCGAGGAATTCGAGCGCAGCTTCTGGTCGGGCGGCAATCTTCATACGCTCTATGAAAGCGCGGCCACGAACCGCCGCCAGCGCGCCGGCAAGACCGGCGCTCTCGAGCGCATCTTCGAATCCGGCATGGGCGAGTTCAACAAGATCCGCGCCTCGCTCGGCCATCGCGGCGCCAGCGACCCGAGCGGCATGATCGACGGCGCCCGCCGCGCCATGCGCGCCGCCTACCAGCGCGAAATGGACGCCCTCGAATCGCATCTGTCCTTCCTCGCCTCGGTCGGCTCGGTCTCTCCCTATGTCGGCCTGCTCGGCACGGTATGGGGCATCATGAATTCGTTCCGCGGCCTGTCCAACGTGCAGCAGGCGACGCTGGCGGCGGTCGCCCCCGGCATCGCCGAAGCCCTGATCGCCACCGCGATCGGCCTGTTCGCCGCGATTCCGGCGGTGGTCGCCTACAACCGCTATTCGCACGACATCGACCGTCTCGCGATCCGCTTCGAGACCTTCATCGAAGAATTCACCAACATCCTGCAGCGGCAGGCGGGGTGAACCGGGATTTCGGGGCGGCCGGCGCAGGCAAGCACGGCTTCGCGCCCTCGGTACCGTCGCCGCCGGCAAGCGGCGGCGCGGATGGCAAGGATAAGGAAAATTCAATGGCAAGCTCGCTGCGCAGCAATCGCAATCGCAAGTTCAAGGCGGAAATCAACGTCGTCCCGTATATCGACGTGATGCTGGTGCTGCTCGTGATCTTCATGGTCGCCGCGCCGCTGACCAACCCCGGCGTCATCAATCTGCCGACGGCGGAAAAATCGGCGCTGCCGCCGACCGAATACATCCAGATCACGCTGCAGCCGAACGCGGCGGCGACGATCAGCGTCAACGGCCAGAAGAGCGGCGGCGGCAAATCCGAGACGGCGCGCGACCGTTCGGCCTTGCTGCAGAAGCTGCGCGCCCTGCACGAACGCAGCCCGGAACTGCCGGTCATGATTTCCGCCGACAAGGAAATCAAGTACGACGAAGTGATACAGGTCGTTTCGGAAGCGAAGAAGCTCGGCATCAACCGCGTGGGACTCGCGACCAAGCAATGACAGCCCGATGACAGCGATCATGCAGGCAACGCCGTATCAGGTACCGAAGGAACCCGGCCGCTGGCGCGCCCTGGCGCTGGCGGCGACGGTGCACGCCATGCTGCTCGCCCTCCTGTGGGTCGGCGTGCGCTGGCAGAACGAGGTGCCGATCGCGGTCGAGGCCGAAGTGTGGAGCCCGCAGATCAGAGAAGCCGCGCCGCCGCCGCTGCCGGAACGCGAGATCAAGCCGGAACCGGAAGTCAAGCCGCCGCCGAAACCGGTCGACGAGCCGCCGCCGGTCGCCAAGCCGGACATCGCGCTCGAGCAGGAAAAGAAGCGCAAGGAAGCGCGCGAGAAAGAAGAGCGCAAGCGGCAGGAACAGCTGGAGAAGGCGCGCGCCGAGGAGTTGGCGAAGAAGGAAGCGGCCGACAAGAAACGCAAGGAACTGGCCGAGCAGCAACGACTCGAGAAGGCGCGCCAAGAGACGCTCCAGCGCATGCTGGCGCAGGCCGGCCCCGGCGGCAGCGGCGACGCGCCGCAGACCCAGGGACCGCGCGGCAATGCCGAGTATCTCGGCCGGGTCGCCGCCAAGATCAAGTCGAACACCGTGTTCCCGGTGCCCGACAACCTGGCGGGCAATCCGGCGGTCGAATATGCTGTCGATTTGTTGCCGGACGGCTCGATCCGCCGGCCGATACGCAAGATCCGCCCGTCCGGCGTGCCGGGCTTCGATGACGCGGTGCTCAACGCCATCGAGAAGTCGCAGCCCTTCCCGCCCGACAAGTCGGGCAAGGTACCGTCGGGTTTCAACATCGTACACAGACCGAAAGATCAGTGACCCATGATGAATAAATTCCTTCAACGCAGCATCGTATTGATCGGCCTCCTGTTCGCCACGCTCGCCCATGCGCAGTTGCGCGTCGAGATTTCCGGCGTCGGCGCCACCCAGATCCCGATCGCGATCGCCGCCTTCGCCGACGAGTCGCTGGCGCCGGCGCAAGTCAGCGCCATCATCAAGGCCGACCTCGCGCGCAGCGGCTATTTCAAGGTGATCGATACCGGCGGCCCGATCTCCGAAACGGCGGCCGTCAATTTCAACGAGTGGAAGTCGCGCGGCGCCGATGCGCTCGTCGTCGGCAGCGTGCAGCGCCTGGCGGACGGCCGCTTCGACGTGCGCTACAAGCTGCTCGATACCGTCAAGGCGGCCCAGATCTCCTCGCTGCCGATGGCAGTCCAGCCGCAATCGATGCGCCTGGCGGCGCACCGCATCGCCGACGACATCTACCAGAAGCTGCTCGGCGTGCCCGGCGCCTTCGCCACCCGCATCGCCTACGTGACCAAGGTCGGGCGCGAATACCGGCTCGAGGTCGCCGACGCCGACGGCGAGGACACCCGCATCGCCCTGCGCTCCAACGAGCCGATCATCTCGCCCTCCTGGTCGCCGGACGGCACCAAGGTCGCCTACGTGTCGTTCGAGCAGAAGAAGCCGATCGTCTATGTGCAGAACCTGATCACGACCCAGCGCACCGTCATCGCCAACTTCAAGGGCAGCAACTCGGCGCCGAACTGGTCGCCCGACGGCAGCAAGCTCGCCGTGGCCCTGTCGCGCGAAGGCCTGACCCAGATCTTCATCGTCAACGCCGACGGCACCGGCCTGCGCCGCCTGACTTCCAGCGACAGCATCGATACCGAGCCGCAGTTCGCGCCGGACGGCCAGACCATCTACTTCACGAGCGATCGCAGCGGCGGCCCGCAGATCTACCGCATCAATGTCAACGGCGGCCAGCCGCAGCGCGTGACCTTCTCCGGCAGCTACAACATCAGCCCGCGCATCTCGCCGGACGGCAAGACGTTGGCCTACATCGCGCGCCGCGACGGCAAGTTCCAGCTGCATGCGCTGGACCTGGCCACCAACCAGGAACTGCGCCTGTCGGACACGGCCAAGGACGAGTCGCCGAGCTTTTCGCCGAACGGCAAATACATCATGTACGCGACCGAAACCGGGCGCCGGCTCACGCTGGCCGTCGTTTCCGTCGACGGCCGCGTCAAGCAAACGCTGTCCATGCAGGCCGGCGACATCAGGGAGCCCACCTGGGGCCCGTTTATGAAATAATCCCAACCACGTCACAACAAGGAGAATCCGATGCGCCCCGCTTCTTCCCTTTCGACTCTCGCCCTCGTCGTTTCCAGCGCCGTCCTGCTGGCCGCCTGCTCGTCGGTCAAGCTCGATGAAAAACCGCCGGTCGAGGAAAAGACCGCCAAGACCGTGGCTCCGACCGACACCCGCGAAGTGAAGACGGTCGAAACCAAGTCGGTCGATCCGCTCGACGATCCGAAGGGCGAGCTGGCCAAGCGCAGCGTCTATTTCGACTTCGACAGCTACATCGTGAAGGACGAATTCAAGCCGCTGCTGTCCGCGCACGGCCGCTACCTGTCCAACAACAAGCAGCGCAAGATCCTCATCCAGGGCAATACCGACGAACGCGGCGGCAGCGAGTACAACCTCGCCCTCGGCCAGAAGCGCGCCGAAGCCGTGCGCAAGTCGCTGTCCGTGCTGGGCGTGCCCGAATCGCAGATGGAAGCGGTCTCGTTCGGCAAGGAAAAGCCGAAAGCGCTCGGCCATGACGAAGCCTCCTGGGCCGAGAACCGCCGCGCCGACATCGTCTATCAATGACCATGAAACCCACCATCAAACACAGCATCGCCGCGGCCTTCATGGCCGCATTTTCTTTCGCCCCGCTCGCCGCGCATGCCGGCCTGTTCGACGACGACGAAGCGCGCCAGGCGATCCTCGACCTGCGCAATCGCATCGAGGCGCTGTCGCGCGACATCAACACGAAACTCGACAACAAGGCCGACCGTACCGGCGCCCTCGACCTGAACAGCCAAAATGAACAGCTGCGCCAGGAAATCGCGAAGCTGCGCGGACAGATCGAAGTGCTGACCAACGAGCTGGCCAACGCGCAGCAGCGGCAGAAGGATTTCTATGTCGACCTCGACAACCGCCTGCGCAAGCTCGAGCCGCAGCAGACGATCATCGACGGCAAGGAGGCGCTGATCCAGCCGGGCGAACAAGGCAACTACGACGCCGCGCTCGCCATGTTCAAGGCTGGCGATTATCGCGGCGCAGGGGCCGCCTTCTTCGACTTCCTGCGCCGCTATCCGCAGTCGGGATACGCCGCCTCGGCCCAGTACTGGATCGGCAACGCCTACTACGCGCAGCGCGACTACCGCAACGCGATCAGCGCGCAGCAACTGGTGGTGAAAAACTATCCGGACAGCCCCAAGGTGCCCGACGCGCTGCTCAATATCGCCAGCTGCTACCTGGAGCTCAAGGACAAGCCGGCGGCGAAGAAGACGCTGGACAGCCTGATCGCCAAATACCCGGATTCCCAGGCGGCACAGACCGCCAAGGAACGGTTAGCGTCTTTGAAGTAGATGGAAACGCCCGACGTCGCCGCGCTGGCGGGCAAGGTCGCCTGGCTCGCCTTCGCGCTCGGCGCGGTGTTCGGCGCCGTCGCGCGGCGCACCCACTTCTGCACCATGGGCGCGGTGGCCGATATCGTCAACATGGGCGACTGGAACCGCATGCGCCAATGGCTGCTGGCGATCGCCGTCGCCATCCTCGGCACCAACCTGCTCGCCGCCTTCGGCGTGATCGACTTGTCGAAGGCGCTCTACACGGCGCCCAAGCTGACCTGGCTGTCGCATCTCGTCGGCGGGCTGCTGTTCGGCTTCGGCATGGTGCTCGCCAGCGGCTGC
>DASPLX010000075.1:0-6895 GCA_035627375.1 Paucimonas sp.
AGGATGCCGATCACCTTGTCGCGGTCGCCTTCGACGGCGGGAAAGCGCGAGTGCGCGGTTTCGAGCACCATCGGCAGCCAGCTTTCGATCGGCTTGGTGATGTCGATGACATCCATTTGCGAGCGCGGGATCATGATGTCGCGCGCCGACAGATCGGCGACCTGGAACACGCCTTCGATCATCGACAGAGCGTCGGCGTCGATCAGGTTGCGTTCGTGCGCGTCGTGCAGGATTTCGAGCAGTTCCGAGCGATTTTCCGGCTCGGGAGAGATGAGTGCGGTCAGTCGTTCGAACAGGGACCGATGGGGCCGTAGGGCCTTGGCGTCAATTGATTTGACGCCACTAGGGTGCTCTTGCATATGGCGGGATGCCGGTAGTTGCGACTTCAATAGGATACAACAAACGCGACCCGAACCCCAAAAAACGCGGTCGTGCCGGAGCCCCGGCAACGGCATGCCGCCGGGATCCGGCGTCCATGCGGGTTGCCGGGCGATGCGTCGGTTCTGTCCGGGTAAAAGTCTTTATTGACAACTATTTGGCGGCGTAGGGATTGGGAAAGCCGAGCGCGTCGAGGATCTCGATTTCGAGCGCCTCCATTTCCTCGGCTTCCGCCTGTTCCTCGTGGTCGTACCCTTGGGCATGCAGCACGCCATGCACGACCAGGTGGGCGGTGTGCTCCTCGAGCGTCTTCTTTTGCTCTTCGGCTTCGCGTCGCAGCACATCGGTGCAGAGGACGATGTCGGCTTGCGTCGTCTCGCTATCCTCGTCTTCGGTATAGGCGAAGGTCAGCACATTGGTCGCGTAATCCTTGCCGCGATAGTCGCGATTGAGCGCGCGGCCTTCCTCGGCGTCGACGAAGCGGATCGCGAGCTCGGCCGGGGCGAACAGCGCGGCCCGGATCCAGCGCCGCACCAGCGCGCGGGTGATGGTTTCCTTCAGGCGCGGATCGGGATATTGGACCGAAAGAGAGAGTTTATGGCTTGACGGCATTCTTGCTGCCCGTGGTCTTGTTGGCCGCCTCGTAGGCATCGACGATGCGCGCGACGAGCGGATGGCGAACGACGTCGGCGCTCGTGAAATGGGTGGCGGCGATGCCGCGCACGTTCTTCAGGATGTGCAGCGCGTCAACCAGGCCGCTCTTCTGGCCTTTCTGCAGGTCGACCTGGGTGATGTCGCCGGTGACGACCGCCTTGCTGCCGAAGCCGATACGCGTGAGGAACATCTTCATCTGTTCCGGCGTGGTGTTCTGCGCCTCGTCGAGGATGACGAACGCGTGGTTCAGCGTGCGGCCGCGCATGTAGGCGAGCGGCGCGATTTCGATGGCTTGCTTTTCGAACAGCTTCTGCACGCGGTCGAAACCGAGCAGATCGTACAAGGCGTCGTAGAGCGGGCGCAGATAGGGATCGACCTTTTGCGCGAGATCGCCGGGCAGGAAGCCGAGGCGTTCGCCGGCTTCGACCGCCGGGCGCGTCAGCACGATGCGTTGCACGGCATCGCGCTCGAGCGCGTCGACGGCGCAGGCGACCGCCAGGTAGGTCTTGCCGGTGCCGGCCGGGCCGACGCCGAAGGTCACGTCGTGTCCGAGCACGTTGCGGATGTATTGCACCTGATGCGGCGTGCGGCCGCGCAGGTCGGCCTTGCGCGTCTTGAGAACCGGCTCGTCGTCCGCCGGCAATTCGTCTTCGGCGTGGCGCGCCTTGCCCTTCGCCCTGCCGTGCTCGCCGTCGGGCGCCGCCGCGCTGCGCTGCTCGACCAGCGCGAGCTGCACGTCCTCGATCGAAATCGACTTGTGGGCGACGGCATAGAAACGCGCGAGGACTTCGACCGCCTGTCCCGCGTTGCTTCCGCTGACGATGAATTTCTCGCCGCGGCGGAAGATGGTGACGTCGAGCGCCGCCGAGATCTGGCGCAGGTTCTCATCCATCGGGCCGCACAGATGGGCGAGCCGCTTGTTGTCGAGCGGCTCGGGGATGAAATGCAGCGGCTGGGTAGGGGATTTTCTCAATTTGTTCCGATCGAGGCGGGCCTCGTGTGATGGCAGGGTCTTATTCTTTTACAACGATTTCGCCGCGCACGGAATAGGGATTGGCGTGCGTGATCTTGACGTCGATCATGCTGCCGATCAGGCGCGCGGAATTCGGGCCGCCTTCGAAGATGACGACGCGATTGCATTCGGTGCGCCCCTGCAATTCGGCGGCGTCCTTCTTCGACGGCCCTTCGACCAGGATGCGCTGCACCGTGCCGACCAGCGCTTCGCTGTACTTGCGCACGTTCTCGTTGATCGCCGCCTGCAGGCGCAGCAGGCGGCGCTGTTTCACCTCCTGCGGCGTGTCGTCGGCCAGGTTCGCCGCCGGCGTGCCGGGGCGCGGACTGAAGATGAAGGAAAAGCTGTTGTCGTAGCCGACGTGCTCGATCAGCTTCATCGTCGCCTCGAAATCGGCATCGGTCTCGCCCGGGAAGCCGACGATGAAGTCGGACGATACCGCGATGTTCGGACGGATCTCGCGCAGGCGGCGGATCACCGACTTGTATTCGAGCGAGGTGTAGCCGCGTTTCATGGCGGCCAGGATGCGGTCAGAACCGTGCTGCGCCGGCAGGTACAGGTGGTTCACCAGCTTGGGCACCTTGGCATAGGTGTCGATCAGGCGTTGCGTGAATTCCTTCGGATGGCTGGTCACGAAGCGGATGCGCTCGATGCCCGGGAATTCCGCGATGTATTCGATCAGGAGCGCGAAGTCGGCGATCTCGCCGTCGGCCATGGCCCCGCGGTAGGCGTTCACATTCTGGCCGAGCAGCGTGATTTCCTTCACGCCTTGCGCCTCGAGGCCGGCGACTTCGGCCAGCACGTCGTCGAAGCGGCGCGAGACTTCCTCGCCGCGCGTATAGGGGACCACGCAATAGCTGCAATACTTGCTGCAGCCTTCCATGATGGAGACGAAGGCGCTCGGGCCTTCGACACGGGCCGGCGGCAGGTGGTCGAACTTCTCGATCTCCGGGAAGCTGATGTCGACCTGGGCGCGGCCGCTGGAGCGGCGCTCGTTCAGCAGGTCGGGCAGGCGGTGCAGGGTCTGCGGGCCGAACACGACGTCGACATAGGGCGCGCGCTTGATGATCGCTTCGCCTTCCTGCGAGGCGACGCAGCCGCCGACGCCGATCACCAGGTTCGGGTTGTCGCGCTTCAGGGCGCGGAAGCGGCCGAGGTCGGAAAACACCTTTTCCTGCGCCTTTTCGCGCACCGAACAGGTGTTGAGCAGGATGACGTCGGCTTCCTCCGGCGTATCGGTCTTGATCATGCCTTCGGCGGCATTGAGCACGTCTGCCATTTTGTCCGAGTCGTACTCGTTCATCTGGCAGCCGAAGGTCTTGATGAATACTTTCTTTTGCATGACTTGCTGATATCTATTGTGTGCCTTGTTGCCGCTGCGCCTGGACCGAACGGCTTGCTTCTTCCGGCGTGAGTATCCAGACGCGATCGATTTCGCCATGCCCGTTCTCGGTGTAGTTCACGACGATGTTCTCGCCGCGCAATGCCGCCGGCTGTTCGATCAGATTGTTTTCGTTCCAGATCCGCGCGCCGATGGAGAGGGCCCGCGGCTTGCCGTCGATGACGATGGACGGATGCGCGGCGGGCGTCATCCTGCCGCGCTTGATATCCTTCGGAAACGGCCGGTCGAAAGCCAGCGCCGGCAGGACGGCGGCGAAGACAAGAACGGCAAACAGGTGTCGGATCCGCATCTTCGGCCTCCTTGGTCGGAAATCCATGAACAACGCCGCGCGCCGGCGCTCGATCGAAAGCGAGTAGCTATTTTCTTGAAAATCAATAGCTTAAGGCGTTCTGCGTAACCGATAAGTATATCATTTCAGCGGTCTTCCCAGGCATTTTTGCCGTCGTTCCGGCAGGGCGCGAAGCGCGTGTTCCATCCCGGGCTTCGCCGGCTCAATGCAAGGGAATCTAGCGGGGCGGCACGCCGACCGGCCGGATGTCGGCGATCGTCTTGGAGAATGTGAAAAACGGGGCCGCGGCCCCGTTTTCGCGAATCACTTTTTCCAGATCTTGCGGTACTCGTCGCGATAGCCGTTGTTCGGATCGAACATGTTCTTCGGTCCGCCGTGGAAAGCCTTGTTCTGGCTCGTGACGAGATAGGTCGAGGTCGCATAACCGCTGGGCTTTTCCCCAGCCACCGCGCGATTGACTTCATCGATCAATTGCCAGCCCTGCATGTTGAGCGGCTCCGGCACGGTGCCGATCTGGAGGGCATTGTCGTTGATCCGCTGATACGCCGACTTGATGCCGTCGCCCGCGGCGATCGCCTGCAGATGCGGCGTGCCGCCGGTCGACGCCGGCATCGGGATCGCCACGGTATCGAAATACTGGTCGCTGCCGGCGACGGCATGCGTCCAGCGGGCGCCGTATTTTTTCGCCAGGGCGGCGAATTGCGCGGCGCGCTCCGGCGCGTCGGCCGCCGTCTGTTCGACGCCGAGCAGGGTGCAAGTCTGGCATTGCTTGATGATCTCGACCATGGCGCTCGATTTCGCGGCCGAATAGGCATTCATGGCATCGGCGAAGACGACCACGCCGGCCTTGCCCTTGGAATCGGCCACCGCGAACAGGGCAGCGATCTGCCCGGCTTCCTTCGGGTCCGAGCCGATATTGGTGAACAAGCCGTTCGACGGGCCGATCGTGGCCGCCGCATGCCAGCCGACGACCGGAATGTTTTGTTTCTGCGCCAGGCTGATTTCCTTCTGCATTTCCTGAGCATCGACGCCGGCCAGGATGATGGCGTCGGGTTTCAGGGCCAGCGCGCGGTGGAACGATTCGGGACGGCGATTGGGCAAGCCGTAGCAATCCATGGTGGAGAAGGTCCAGCCGGCGGCGGCCGCCGCTTCCTTGGCGCCGGCGGCGAGCGCGGCAATGGCCGGGTTGCGGAAATCCCAGCCGAGCATGACGACCATTCTTTTTTTCGTGATCGCCGGGCCGGCTGTCGGTCCTTCCCATCGGTTACTGAACGCCATTGCCTTGGCGACCTTGGCATTGGCGCGCCCGAGGAACATGACCGGGCTATCATCCGCGGCGGACGCGGAGCCGATGGCGGCGAGAATCAGAGTTGTTGCAAGAACTGCGTGACCCGCAGTTTTATTCAAAATTTTCATTGGCCCCTCTCCAAGAAAATCACTTCAAAATTACCGGCTTTTCCTTGCCAGCCTCTGCGGGCTTTCGCGCGGAAGCGCCGGGCGATGCTTATTGCTTGCGCACCTTCCTTCTCGCCGTCAGCGGCGTTCTGTTTTCCGTTTGCGGTTGCGCGTTATACAGATAAGGCAGCAGCCTTTCCGTCAATTCCGTCGCATTGCGCAGCGAATTCTCCGAACGATGAACGACCGCGCCGCACAGCGCTTCGATCAGCGCCAGCGCGGCGGCTTCCGAATTGGCCGACAGCCGGCGGTCGGCCTTGGCATAGAGAATCAGATCGGCCAGCGGCACCAGCGGCGATGCGGCGCTGTCGGTCAAGGCCAGGATCTTGGCGCCGCGTTCGCGCGCGATGCCGAGCAATTCGATCGTGAACTTGTTGTAGCGCGGGAACGAGATTGCGATGACCAGGTCCTCGCTGGTCAGCTTGAAGAGCCGGCGAGCGGCCTGCGTCGGGCCGGCGTCGTTGGCGATCGTTTGCACGTTGGCGCAGCAAGGATCGAGACGGTGCGCCATGATCGAACCGAGATAGGCGCTGGTCGAAAAGCCGAGAATGAAGACGCGCGGCGCGCGCAGGATCATCTCGACCGCCCGTTCGCAGGCAGCTGCGTTCAGCTGGCGCAGCGTGCCCTGGATATTGGCGATGTCTTCTTCCAGCGAGGCTGCGAAGATCTCGACGCTGGATGCTTCGCGTTCCAGTTCCGTGCGCAGCTTTTCGACCGGCGCCAGGGTGGTTTCGAAGGCCTTGACGAGTTCGGCGCGGAACTGCGGATAGCCGTCGAAGTTGAGCGCTCTCGCAAAACGGTTCGCGGTCGCGACCGACATGCCGACGGCCGCCGCGAGTTCGTCGATCGTCATCGTCGCGGCCTGGAACGGATTGGCCATGACGAAATCGGCCGCCTTGCGGTGCGCCGAGGTTAGGGTGGGATAGATCTTCGCAATGCGCTCGGTGATGGCCGCATTGGAAAGCATCAGGTCAATGGGCGCGGCTCGTTTCATATCGTATCCGTGTTGAGTCGTGCGATCGATCATCTGCCGCGGCGCGAAGTCTTATCCATGCGCTCCTTCTGCAGCGGGCGCCGCGGCATGCGCGCGAGGCGACTGCCGAATCCCGATGCCGCATGAATAAAGCCTGGCATGCCCGGGCGATGGAGAAATCCGGAATCCGGGAAAGCGCCGGAGCGGCATCCGCTCCGGCGCCGTTCCTGAAACGTCAGCCGGCGGAACGGCTGGACAGCAGAACCCAGTAACGGGCCAGGTCCGCCGTGCCGTCGTTGCCGCGTACCGATTTCAGAGTCTGGACCGCTTCAGACTTCTTGCCGGCTTGCAGTTGGGCGATACCGAGGTGCAGCTTGGCATCGTCCGGACGCTTCAGCGCGTCCTTCTTGATGCCTTGCGCCATCAGGCTCAGGCCCTTGTCGGCCTTGCCCATCGTGACGTAGGCATAGCCGACCTTGAGCAGATCTTCGCCTTCCTTGCTCGCATTCGCCTCGGCCTCGCTTTGTTCGATCGACTTCTGGCTTTCCTCCAGCTTCTTGGTGGCGAGATCGCGCAAACGCTTGTGGCGTTCCGCATCGGTGCCGGTGCCCAGCGCTCCGGATTTATAGCCTTGCTCGATGACCTTCATCGCCTCCGCCGGGAAGCCGGCCTGCAGCGACAGTTGCGCCATTTCCATGTAGTCGGCGGTCTTGGTCAATTGACCGGCGGCCA
>DASPLX010000076.1:0-59156 GCA_035627375.1 Paucimonas sp.
CGAGTGCGAAATCAAGATCGCGCAGCGCGATATCCCATTGCCCATCGATGGCGGCGCTATTGGCGCGCAACGACAGATAGCTGTCGCTCGGCTTGTGCGCATGGACATTTGGCAGAACGCAAAGCGAAAGCGCAATGCCCGCCAGGAAGCGCAGCAGGCCCCTCATTGGCGCATTCCTTTCACTTGCGCGCCGAGAGCCCGCAAATAACGGTCTTCGATGCGACTGCGCTCGAGCCACTCTAGAACCGGTTGCGCGGCGCGTGGCTCTTTTGCAGCCAAGGCCGCCTCAAGAAAGATGCGGGCATCCCTCGGCTCGCGCTGGACTTTCCAATTCTCCCGGGCGAGATCCAATGCTTTCTTCGGATCCCCTTGCACTTCCAAAGCGAAACGCGCCTCTTCTTGTTGATGCACCGTGTCTCCACGCAACTGCGCCGCCGCATAGCGCGCGGCAAGGGCCGTCTGCTTGGCCATCGCCTCGGGTAAATTCAATTTTCGTTCCGCCAATACCAGGCGCAGCAGCAGGTTGTCGGAACGAGCCTTGTTTTTCAGCAATTCGACAACTTCAGCGGGCCGCTGTTGATCCAGCAAAAAATCGGCATAGGCGGCAAACAGGAACGTGTCGGTGATCCCAAGCGACAAACCTTGTCTGAAGTGCATCTCGGCGGTCTCGGCGCGCCCAAGGCGTTGGGCCAGTTCAGCCAGTCGAACCGACGCCCATAGCTTCGCGTCGGCAGTTGCCTTGGGATATGCGGACAGCGCCTCGCGCAATATCCTATATGCGCCGGCGGCGTTGCCCGTGAGACCTTCCACCGTCTGCTCGCATCCGATGGCAAGCAACTGGCCGGCAAAACCATGCAAGGCCTTGCAATCGACTTTGGCGTCCGCATAACGCGCCTGGACAATATGGATGGTGGCACGCAGGATACGCGCTTGGACGTGGGCCGGGGAGCGCTGCAATACCTGCTCCAAGTCTGTGAGCGCGCCGCCGAAATCATGGCGGAACTGCCTCAGACTCGCACGCAACACCTGCACTTCGATCGGGGGGACAGGCATGTCCCACCATGGCGTCAGTGCTGCCTGAGCATATCCAAGATAACGCGGGTCCCCCTCTTGCGCGACCAAGCTGTAATACCGGCGAGCCAGGCGGACCGCGAGATCCTCGTTATGCGGATCGTGTCGTAATTCCTGGCGCAAACGCGCCATCTCGCGAACAAGGGGATCATTCGGCCTGAAGGGCAAGCGCTCCAGTACTTGGGCATCCGAAACCGGAATATAAGGTTCGCCGAGCGCAGGCTTCGCCCAACACCACGCTAGCAGGCAGGCCATTGACAGTAACCGGAAATGAAACATTGCTTGCGCCGGGATCGAAACCGAGCATCATAACAACGCGATATTGCTCATGCAAATGAGCAGCCCCCGTAAACTTCGAAAGGGAACTGGCGCAAGGCGGAGTATCAAGAGTGTCGCAGTAAAGCCTCGCTGGCTTGCCGACTTTTTGCTTGCGCAGTGTCAACCGGCACGACTTTGGGTCGTTATTGGGAATGATTCGTCAGAATCGATGTTTTTCTCAACATGTTAATGAGGGACACCAAAATGAATAAACTGATCGCCGCGTTGGTTGCTGGTCTGTTCTCCGTCTCCGTGTTCGCCGCCGGCCACATGGCCGCTCCATCCGCATCGGCTTCCGCTTCGGGCTCCGCATCAGCCGCTGCTCCGTCCGCTTCCGCTGATGCTTCAGCTCCGAAAAAGAAAGCCAGAAAGGCCAAAAAAGCTGACTCGGCTTCCGCCGCATCTGCCTCCGCATCCCAGTAATCCCGATACTCTAGTCTTCCAAAAGGCAGGTCTGTCCTGCCTTTTATATTTTAAGCAGGCAAAGCAATTGTATTTCTCGTAGGAAACCAATGCCGGTTGTCAGGCCATTTATGCAGATATGAAAGTTTGTCGATTTTTTTCAGAAATCTTGTCAACCGAAAATTTTTTTTCGCGTTAATGGGCCTGATTCAATTTCTGATTTGAATCGTCATCTTTATTAACATGTTAATTCGAAGGACATCACGATGAAAAACCTGATCGCTGCTCTGATCGCTGGCCTGTTCGCTGCTTCCGCTTTCGCCGCTTCGGCTTCCGCTTCGGCTTCGGGCTCCGCCTCCGCTTCGGCTCCGGCTTCCGCTTCGGCTTCCGCTTCGAAGAAGGCTTCGGCTTCCGCTTCGGCTTCGAAGAAAGCTTCGGCTTCGGCTTCCGCAGCTTCGGCCGCTTCCAAGTAATTGGTCGCTTAGCAGTAAGATAAAAGGCAGGCTAGTCCTGCCTTTTTTATTTTCATGCCGCCCTCCATGAATCGAATCCCCTTCTCCGCATTGACTCGCATTTTCGGCGCCGCAATGCTCGCATTGTCGCTCCCTCATACAACCGCAAATGCTCAGCAGATCACAAGGCTTCCCATCGCCATGCTGAACGCCGGCATGCACGTCATTAAGGCGGAAGTCGCCTCGACCGACGCCGAACGCGAGCAAGGATTAATGTTCCGAGAAAAAATGGGTCCCAATGAAGGGATGCTATTCGTCTTTCCGGCGCCGGCCGCGGTCTGCATGTGGATGAAAAACACTCTGTTGCCGCTCTCGGTCGCCTTCATGGACGAGCAAGGGAAAATCATCAATATTGAAGACATGAAACCGCAAACACTCGATTCGCATTGCGGCAATAAACCAGTGCGTTATGCATTGGAGATGAACCTGGGTTGGTTCAAGCAAAAGGGAATCAAGCCGGGCAGCTCGATCGGCGGCTTGCCGCATGGCCAATAACGAGCAAGCAGCATTCACGGCACCCCGCAGCCATAAGGGATGCCACTACCATAAACGACAAAACCCGCGCAACAAAGTTACGCGGGTTCTTTAGCTTTGACACGCACGACTCCGCGTACGCGCGGAGCGAGCGGAAAAGCCTTAGGCCAGTGCCTTCAGCGCAGCAGCCAGACGGCTCTTGTGGCGAGCAGCCTTGTTCTTGTGAATGATCTTCTTGTCGGCGATGCGATCGATCGTCGAAACGGAAGACAGGAACACTTGCGACGCAGCAGCCTTGTCGCCAGCTTCGATCGCCTTGCGAGCCGCCTTGATTGCGGTACGCAGCATCGAGCGCTGACTCGAGTTGTGCGCGTTAAGTTTGACTGCCTGACGAGCACGCTTGCGCGCTTGTGCGGTATTTGCCATGAAAAAAGTCCTAGTACGAAGTCAAAATGCGCCCGTGAGGCACAAAATGGTTAGACGAATTCTGTAAAGCATTGGAGTATAACCCTTTTTCTGCAATTGAGCAAACAAGAATGAGTTACTTTGGCAACCCGCTATAATCCCGCCCCATGAACTTGCTCAAAGCACTCGCCACCATTTCCGGAATGACAATGTTGTCTCGTATTACCGGCATGGTGCGCGATATTCTGATTGCGCGCTATTTCGGCGCCACTGCCCTTACCGACGCCTACAACATCGCGTTTCGCATTCCCAATCTGCTGCGGCGCCTGTTTGCAGAGGGCGCGTTTTCCCAAGCCTTCGTCCCCATCCTGGCAGAGTACAAGAGCCGATCCGGTCCGGATACCACCAAGGAATTGGTCAACCATGTCGCCACCCTGCTTGCGTGGGCGCTGGTGCTGACCTGCATCATCGGCGTCGGCGCGGCTCCGATCATCGTCTACGTGATCGCGACCGGCCTGAAATCCGATCCCGAGATTTTCGAGGCGTCCGTCATGATGACGCGCATCATGTTCCCGTATATCGGTTTCATGTCGCTTGTCGCGCTGGCAGGCGGCATTTTGAATACCTGGCGCGAATTCAAGGTGCCGGCCTTCACGCCGGTGCTGCTGAATATTTCCTCCATCTGCGCATCGCTGTTCCTCGCGCCCCTGATGGAACAGCCTATCTACGCGCTGGCAATCGCGGTATTCGTGGGCGGCGTTCTGCAACTGGGTATTCAAATTCCCGCGCTGGCCCGGATCGGCATGCTGCCGAAGGTCTCGCTCAATCCGCGCTTCGCCTTGAATGACCCCGGCGTGCGGCGCGTTCTGCGAAAGATGGGCCCGGCGATCTTTGCAGTGTCCGCCGCGCAAATCAGCATCATGATCAACACCAATATTGCCTCGCATCTACAACCCGGCAGCGTTTCATGGCTCGGCTATGCGGACCGGCTGATGGAATTTCCGACGGCATTGCTTGGCGTCGCACTCGGCACGATTTTGCTGCCCAGCCTGTCGAAGGCCAATTCGGAAGGGGATATGACGGAATATTCGGCGCTTCTCGACTGGGGCTTGCGCATGACCTTCCTGCTCGCGATGCCGGCGGCGGTCGCGCTGGCCACCCTGTCGGTGCCGCTGACGACAGGGCTTTTTCACTACGGTGAATTCGACGGCAAGGCAGTCGCGATGACTGCCCGGGCGCTGATCGCCTATGGAATCGGCCTGATCGGGCTGATCGTCGTGAAAATCCTGGCCCCCGGCTTCTATGCCAAGCAGGACATCCGCACGCCCGTGAAAATCGCCATCGGCGTACTCGTCGTGTCGCAACTCATGAATCTCGCATTCGTACCGCTGTTTGCGCATGCCGGCCTGGCCTTGTCGGTCGGGCTCGGCGCCTGCCTGAACGCGGCCTTCCTGTTCTTCGGCCTGCGCCGGCAAGGCATTTATGTCGCGCGGCCGGGATGGGGATGGTTCTTTCTGCGACTTGCCGCGGCCCTGGCATTGATGGCGGGCGTCGCCTTATGGAGCGCCGGACAATTCGACTGGATCGGCTTGCATGCCCGTCCGTTCCTGCGCATAGGCGCCCTTGGCGGCGTGATCGCGGCGTGCGTAATCACCTACTTCGGGGCGTTGCTGGCCATGGGCTTTCGACTTCGGGACTTCAAGCGCATCGCCAAATGATTGATGCGTTGCAATCGCAGCGCAGGTCGGACCAGGCGCTGCTTCCTTTGGGGCCGCCACGGTTATATCATGCTCGAATGATCCAAGCCCTCGATTACTTCGCTGCGCTGGTCCAGCAAGACGATTCGATCCCCTTGTTTGAAGCGGCGCTCGCGATTGCCCAGGATGCCGATCCGCAACTCGATCTGGCGGCGCCGCAGGCCGAGGTCGACGTATTGGCGGTCAAACTGCAACGCCGCCTGCCGGCGGACGCCTCGCAGATCCAGCGGCTGCGCATGCTGAATCACTTTTTCTATCGCGAGCTGGGTTTCGCCGGCAACGTCAACGATTACTACGCTGCCGATAACAGCTATCTGCACCGGGTCATCACGACGCGCCGCGGCATCCCGATTTCGCTCGCCGTGGTCTACATGGAGCTGGCGCAGCAAATCGGCCTCGACGTCAAAGGCATTTCCTTTCCCGGCCATTTCCTGATGAAGCTGTCGATCCAGGCCGGCGACATCATTCTCGATCCTTTCAACGGCGACAGCCTGTCGCGCGAGGAACTCGAAGAACGGCTCGAGCCTTACCTCGAGAACGACGATTACGGCACGGACATCACGTTGGCATCCTATCTGCAGCCTGCGCATCCGCGCGAGATCCTGGTCCGCATGCTGCGCAACCTGAAGGCATTGTTCATGGAGAACAAGAGCTGGGATCGCTTGCTCGGCGTGCAGCAGCGGCTCGTGATCCTACTGCCGGAGGAAATCGCGGAACGCCGCGACCGCGGCCTGGCTTTTGCCAACATGGAGTGCCCGCAAGCGGCGCTGGACGATCTGGAAGCCTATCTCGCCGAACGTCCCTATGCCTCCGACGCCGAGCGAATTCGCGGCAGGCTGCCTGAATTGCGCGAAGCGGCGCGACGCCTCAACTGAGCGCCTCAACCAAGGCCGGCCGCCGCAACTCTTCACCCCTTGAGTTTTGCCTCGATCGCTTCCCACTTTTCCAGGTTTTCCAGCAACAACGCATCGATCTCCGCGAAGCGCGCGTTGAGTTTCTGCACTTCGCCCGGCTGGTTCTTGTATAAATCCGGATCGGCAAGCCGCTCGCCGATGGTCTTCTGTTCGGCTTCCAGCTGTTCGATCAATTGCGGCAGGCTTTCGAGCTCGCGCTGTTCCTTGTAACTCAGCTTCTTCGATTTCGCGGGCGCGGACTCCGTTTTTGGCTCCGGCTTGGATTCGCTCTTCTGTGCCGGCTTCACAGGCGCAGCCGGTGCCGGACGCATGCGTTCCCAATCGCTGTAGCCGCCGACATATTCGCGCCACAAGCCGTTGCCTTCGGCCACGATCACCTGCGTGACGACATTGTCGAGGAAAGCGCGGTCGTGGCTGACCAGGAAGACGGTACCGTCATAATCCTCCAACAGTTCTTCCAGCAATTCGAGCGTGTCGATATCGAGATCGTTGGTCGGCTCGTCGAGCACCAGCACGTTGGCGGGTTTGGCGAACAGGCGCGCCAGCAGGAGCCGGTTGCGCTCGCCGCCCGAGAGCGACTTCACCGGCGAACGCGCCCGCTCGGGAGAAAACAGGAAGTCGGAAAGATAGGTCATCACATGCTTCCTCTGGCCGTTGATCTCGACCCAGTCGCTGCCGGGCGAAATCGTGTCGGCCAGGCTGGCCTCTTCGCTCAGTTGCGCGCGCATCTGATCGAAATAGGCGACTTGCAGGCGGGCACCCTGGCGGATCGTGCCGGCATCGGGCACTTCCTCGCCGAGAATCAACTTCAGGAGCGTGGTCTTGCCGGCGCCGTTCGGGCCGATCAGGCCCACCTTGTCGCCGCGCAGGATCGTGTCCGTGAATCCGCGCACGATCACTTTCTCGCCGTAGCGCTTGTCGACATCGATCAGTTCGGCCACGATCTTGCCGGAGCGTTCGCCGAGCGCGACGTCGAGCTTGACCTGCCCTTGCTGCTCGCGCCGCTGGCTGCGCGTACGCCGCAATTCCTCGAGGCGCTTGACGCGTCCCTCGTTGCGCGTACGGCGCGCCTCGACGCCCTTGCGTATCCACACCTCCTCTTGGGCGAGAAATTTGTCGAACTTGGCGTTCTCGACGGCTTCGATCTCCAGCTGCTCCTTCTTGCGCGCCTGGTAGGCGCTGAAATTGCCGGGGAAGGACAGCAAGCGGCCGCGATCGAGTTCGATGATGCGGGTGGCGACGTTGTCGAGAAAACGCCGGTCATGGGTGATGAATAGAATGCTGCCCTTGTAATCGCGCAGCAAGTCCTCCAGCCATTGGATCGAGGTGAAGTCGAGGTGGTTGGTCGGCTCGTCGAGCAGCAGGACGTCGGGCGCGCCGACCAGCGCGCAGGCAAGCGCGACGCGCTTTTGCGTACCGCCCGACAGCGTGCCCATGACGGCGTGCTTGTCGAGATTGAGACGACCGAGCGTCGTTTCGACGCGATTGGTCAAACTCCAGGCCTCGGCGGCGTCGAGCTTGGCCTGGATGTCGTGCAGACGATCCATCAACGCCGCGTCTTCATGACTGCCGAGCCGGGCAGTGAGATCTTCGTACTCGGACAGAAGCGTCTGCAATTCGCCGAGGCCGGAAGCTACCGCATCGAATACCGTCATCTCGGCAGCGAATTGCGGCTCCTGTTCGACATAGGCGATCTTCAAGCCTTGCTGCATGACGAGCAAGCCGTCGTCGAGCCGGGATTTGCCGGCGATGATTTTCAACAGCGATGATTTGCCGGTGCCGTTGCGGCCGATCAGGCCGACGCGCTCGCCCGACTCGAGCGAGAATTCGGCATGATCGAGCAAGGCGACGTGACCGAAGGCGAGTTGCGCATCGGTGAGAGAAATGACTGCCATAAACATGGGGAGCGGCAGCGCATCGCGCCGCGCGCATTTGGTCGGAAAACCGGCATTGTACCGGCATGCGGGCCGCAATCCTACGCATGATCCCGCTTTGCTCCGGCCTCGGCCGTGTCCGGAGACTCATTACAGCAGCAGTTCTCCCCCTGGACGCTCGCCCCAAGTCAACTCCCACTGCTCGCGCAGGCCGGGTAATTGGTCCGCATCCGGGCCCGAGACGACATGCGCCCGGCTGAAATATCGTCCTGAATGAATCGTGCCGGCATGCCGGACATACAACTCATGGAATTGATCGCCGATGCGGGCCGCGACGCGCTCCAGGCCGACGAAAGCGGTCAGCGCGGCATCGGGAAACAGCATCAATGCCGACTCTCCTTCCAAGTCGCCGGAATACCGGAACTTGACGACGCAATATCTGCGCGCCATGCCGTCGATGACCTCGTCGATCCAGGTCGCTCCTCGCATACGCAATGTGGAATGCATACCGCTTACCGTCTCGTAGGATTGAAGGGGGACATGCCAAGGCGCGGCAATCCCCGTTCCGAGATACCGCCGCGCCTCGGCGCCGCGAACGTTCAGCCGCGACTTAGCGGTTCATGCGCAACGTGTGAGTCCACTTGTGATCCGGGGCCGATACCGCCGAAGCATAGGTGCGGTAGCCCTGGCCTTCGCCCGGCCACGGATTCATGGTGTAGATGTAGTTGGTGCCGTTCCAGGTTTCCCAGCCGTCGCCGACGATGAAATGACCGCCGCCGCTCGTCCAGCCGTAACGGATGACGAAGGGTCGATTGTTGTTGATGTCCCAGACCACGCTGCTCCACGAGGATGCGTAGCCATACGCGGAATTGGACACGCCCCACGCGTTCAGAATGCTTTGCAGGCTGCCGTTGGTACCGTACATGGCATTCGGCGTGTTGGCCGTGCTGTTCCAGTAGAAATCCGTGTTGCCGCAGGCGTAATTGATGCCGTACGCCCAGTTCACGATCTGGCATTGGCTTGGATACTTTGCATAGAAATGCAGCACTGCCTTGCTCGAGCCGGCCCAGCACCAGTTGCTGTGTTCCTGGATGATGGTCGGCACACTGAGCTGCTTTCCGGCGAACGCGGCCGACATGGACAGCAGAAGACTGGCGCCAAGAATGGCGCGGCGCAGAATACGTTTCATATTATCTCCGTGATTTTCTCGTTGACAGGTGTTCTATCGATGCCGGGCCGATTCAGCGGAACTCGGCGAGATTCGTCTTGATCGCCGCCCGCAGCGGATCCAGGAAATCGGCGGCGTCGATCAGGCCGTCTCCGGAGCTACCGGCCTTTGCGGTTTGTTGCTGCAACGAAAGCGATTGGCGCGCCGAACGCAAGGGCGCGAAGCGCTTGCCGAAATTCTTTTCCGAGGTCACTTCGATAAAGTCCGAGCGCGCCTGGAAGACACGGACGAAACGGAGATTGGAATGGTCGGCATTTCCGTGTTTCGCCATCAGGCTGTCAACTTCCTTGGACAACTCGGCCGCGCCGTAGGCCACGGTTTCCCAGCGGCCATCCACTTGATGCACCGTCGCCAGACCGACAGGGCGCCCCTTCGAGCTGATGACGAAACGCCACTCGCCGGTGGGTTTCACCATTCCGCTGACTTCCTTGCGGCCGGCCAGCACTTCGTTCGGATCGACCGTATGGACTTGAAAACCGCGGCCGATGCTCAGGCCCTTCAGGTCCTGGATATCGGAAATGTCCAACGGAAACCCTTTCGGCAGGCTGCCGGACTGCAGGCGAAATTGAACGAATTCCGCGAGATTCTTTCTTGCTGCGGCAGCTGCGTGATGCATCTGGCTTTGCTGCGAGGCTTGGGTCGACCAGGGAAGGGACATGTCGGGACTCGATTGCGCAAAGGCCGGCGCGCCGCCGATCAGCAAGGCGGCACCCAGGGTCAATACAGGAATCACAGAGCCGGCGATGGAACCCGGCATAGCTTTGAATCGCATGTTTGTTTCTCCTCTTGTAGTGGGAATCGCTTTGGCTTCTTGTCGCGACGGCAGGCCAATTCGCGAAAACGTGTACACCGTCTCAAAATCGATGTTTCAAGTGCAGCCGGCGCTTGTCCGCCCGGTTGCGGATAGCAACGGCCGGGCGCCTACTGTCCATGCTTCGGTAAGCACGACCCTCCCGCGAAACAGCGTTGTGCAGCCGAAGCATTGTGCATGCGGCGATTCGCACAGCGATAGACACAGGAAGTTAAAAATTCGATAAGCACAGACTCCCCCGGAATGGCAACTGGCCGCTCGCGCGTTTTACAGCCCTGCGGCCTCGCGATACAGTCGGATCGACCCATTCCGTGGCTTCGCCTGCCAAGGCATCCGCAACCAATCGATCCAGGGAGGACAAGGAATGCGCTCCAGCGCGACAGCGACAACGCGTTATGCGGCACTGGCGGAACAGCTGGCGAAGAGCATTCGCGACGGCACCTTGCGGCCGGGCGATCGGCTGCCGTCGGTTCGCCAGCTTTGCGTATCGCATGACATGAGCCCGATCACGGTCCAGCATGCGCTGCACCTGCTGGAAGACCAAGGCCTGATCGAAAGCAGGCCGCGCGCCGGGTTCTTTGTCTCCCCCGAGCCCCGGACGGCGCTGGCGTCTCAGGATTCGGTGGAATATGCGCAGTTCCTGGCGCTGAATGAAAAGAGCGAGCTCACGCTGGAATTCGCACAACGGCGCGATGGAGATCGCCTCGGCATCCTGTCGTTCAATCCGGCGCTCTATCCTCTTGACCAGATCAGGAAGATCATGACCGACATCATGCGCCGCTATCCCGAATCCCTGACGGCGTGGCAAGCGCATGAGCCGGGACTGGGCGCGAACATCGCGCGCCGCGCCATCGACTACGGCTGCAACTTCGCGGCCGGCGACGTACTGATCACGCATGGCACCGTCGAAGGCATGGCTTTGTCGCTGCGGGCTGTCACCTCCCCCGGCGATACGGTATTGATCGCCGTACCGTGCGAATTCGAATTGCTGGAAACCGTTTCCGCCCTGCGGTTGCGGGCGGTCGAAATCACGACCGATGCCGACGGCGCTCTATCCGTCGACGCCATCGCCGCGGAGCTGGACAAGCAAGCGATCGCGGCCTTCGTGTTTACCTCGATGTTTCTCGGTCCGATGCGCAGCATCATGCCGGACGCGGAAAAGGCCGCGCTAGTCGCCCTGTTTGCCGAGCGCAACATTCCATTGATCGAAGGCGACCCGTATACCGACCTGCATTTCGGACCAAAGCGCCCCAAGCCGTTCAAGGCATTCGACGAGCAGGGCATCGTGCTGTATTGCGGCGATCTCGGGTTGCTGATTTGTCCCGGCCTTCAGCTCGGCTATATCGTCGCCGAACGCCATCGGCGCCGGCTGGAGCTGCTGCAGAAGGTGAGTTGCGAAATGCCGCCACCGCTGTTGCAAAAAACCGCGGCAAGGTTCATGGATGGCAGCGGTTTCGAACGGCATTTGCGCCAGCTCCGCAGGCAACTGCACGAGCAAACGCATGCGCTGGCTGCCGGCGTACGCAATTTCTTTCCGCCGGCCGCGCGCATCGTGGAACCGATCGGCGCCCAACTGCTCTGGATCGAGATGCCGACCGGTTTCGATGCGGTCGACTTGCAGCGTCGCGCCAAGGCGGACGACATCGTCTTCGGCCCCGGCGTCCTGTTCAGCTTCGGCGACGGCTTCCGCAATTGCTTGCGGCTCAATACGGGGCACTCCTACGATACCCGCACCGAGTCCTGCGTGCGCCGACTGGGCGAACTCGCCGCCGAAATGCTGGCGCGATGAGCGCCTCACTCTCACACAAATCAGCGCAATTGCCGGCCTCTCGGCTATAATCACGGCCTTCACCCGGAGCCATGGCGGCTTCGCAGCGTCTCGCCGTAGTTCAATGGATAGAACGAGTGCCTCCTAAGCGCTAAATACAGGTTCGATTCCTGTCGGCGGGACCAATCTTCAGCCCATTCCCGTCATTCCCCCTGGTCGAGCAGAGATACTCTCCATGCCCGGCCGCCCCGTCCGTCCGCACCGATTGGGCACTTCGGCGGCTTCAAGATCGGCCGCCCCTCTACTTCCTCGCCTCGCTTTCCGCATGCCCGGCAGAAAGATCACTTGACAAAATTCCATTTTATGAAATCATAGTGATATCACTTAGATATAACACATTCCCTACCACGGAGATTTTTCATGCAAACAACACAAGAACGTTCCATCAGCAGTGGCAACGGTTATGCGGCCCTTGCGATCTGCGCAGGCTTGGCATTGGCGGGCATCGCGACGATCGTTTCCGGCGCCGGCGGCGAACAGGCGCACGAGGGCATCATCCTCGGCGGCGTTCTCATGATCGCCGCGGCGGCCCTGGGAATGGCCGGCCTCTACATGGTCCAGCCGAACCAAGCCGCCGTACTGCAGCTGTTCGGCGCCTACAAGGGCACCGTGCGCGACTCCGGTTTGCGCTGGTCCAATCCGCTCTACACGAAACAAAGGGTGTCGCTGCGCGCCAACAATCTCAACATGGAACGTCTCAAGGTCAACGACAAACGCGGCAATCCGATCGAAATCGCCGCCGCCGTCGTCTGGAAGATCCAGGACACGGCGCGTGCGATTTTCGACGTCGAGGATTACCAGACCTTCGTGCGCGTGCAGGCCGAAGCCGCGCTGCGCCATGTCGCCACGCACTTCAATTACGATAGTGGCCTGGCCGATGATCAATCCGAGTTGACGCTCATGAGCGGCGGCGACAAACTGCTGCAAACGCTGGTGCAGACGCTGCAGAGCCGCATCGAGGCTGCCGGCATCGAGATCCGCGAGGCGCGCCTCACGCATCTGGCATATGCGCCCGAGATCGCCGCCTCGATGCTGCGCAGGCAGCAGGCCGAAGCGGTGATCGCGGCGCGGCACAAGATCGTCGAAGGCGCGGTGAGCATGGTCGAGATGGCGCTCAAAGGCCTGTCGGATAAGCAGCTCGTCTCGCTCGACGACGATCGCAAAGCGGCGATGGTCAGCAATCTGCTGGTCGTGCTATGCGCCGATCGCGAAGTGGAACCGGTCGTCAATACCGGCACGCTATATCCCTGAGACCTATCGATGGCAAGCAACAAGAAACAATTCCTGCTGCGGCTCGACCCACGTTTGTGGGCCGAGCTCGAGGCGCTCGCCGCCCAGGAATTGCGCAGCGTGAACAGTCAGATCGAATACCTGCTGCGTGAAGGCGTCGCGAAGCATCGGCGTTTCGTGCCGCCGCCACCGACCGGAGAAACCGAGCGCGACGACGATTGATCCGAGATGGCGTTTTATCTCATTGCGCTGATCGACATTTTTCGCACCACTCTTTCGCGGCCCTATCAACACCCCCGGTCATTCGCTAGTCGCACCTCGTTTGATATTTCGCAATAATTGCGTCAATTTACCTGCGTATGGGATGTTCAAGACCATTTATTAATGGAAAACGCCAGGGAAGTTATGAGAACATCCGCAAATCAAGCACCCAGGGGGAGTTGTGGAATGTCGAACGATGCGTTCACAGCAAAGAGGTCGCGGCAAGTCTGTAGTTCAGTATTGGACGCAATCGGCCATACGCCGGCGGTACGGCTCGCACGATTATTTGCCGAAAGGCCGGAAGTCGAAGTCATCGCCAAGCTCGAATACATGAATCCGAGCGGCAGCATCAAGGATCGCATGGTCCGTTACATGCTCAAGCATGCCCAGGAAAATCATCAGCTCGATGCAAAACATGTCGTCGAAAGCTCGTCCGGCAATACCGGCGCCGCATTGGCCATGGCATGTGCCGTGCATAAACTGAAATGCGAGATTTCCGTACCTGACCGAACCAGCGTCGAGAAAATCAAGCGCATCAGCGCTTACGGCGCCAAGGTACATCCTTGTCCGTCGGATGTGCCGGGCGACCATCCGGACAGCTACTATTCCCGAGCCCATGCGATCGCCGAGGAAAGCGATGCGTTCCATCTCGACCAGTATCGTTCCGCATTGAATCGCGAGGCGCACTACTTCGATACCGCTCCCGAGCTGTGGGAGCAATTGGCCGGCCGCCTCGATTATTTCGTATGCGGCATCGGCTCCGGCGGCACGATCTCGGGAATCGGCAAATATCTCAAGGAACGCAATCCGAACATCCGCGTGATCGGCGTCGAGCCGAACGGCTCGATCTATCGTTCGGCCGTCGGCTGCGGCGTATCGAACGCGGGATTTCGCACCGTGATCGAAGGCGTCGGAAAACAGAAGCCCTCGGAAAGCTTCGATCCCACCGTGATCGACGACGTGATCCAGGTACCGGACACGCTGTCGCTCGAGTATTGCCATCGGCTCGCCTGCGAAGAGGGTATCCTGGTGGGAGGTTCGAGCGGCAGCGTTGCAGCGGGCGTGGCGAAACTGCTGGAACAAGTCGACGGCGGGCGCGTCGTGACGATTTTCCCGGATTCCGGGGCGTTTTACCTCTCCAAATACTTCTAGGTCCCACGTCCACCAAAGCCTGCTCGCGAGCAGGCTTTTTTATCCCCATGGCATGGGAAGTGTTCCGTATCGGAACGCGAGCCGAAGGGCCCGGGAGCCCTACCCAATCCTTATTGCCCGACATTCGGTCGCCGCAAGCTGCGAGGGAGCATATCCGGCCGAACGCCGTCTCCAGCGACAATATTGATCACAATCTTGAAAAAGCCGCACACCGCCCCTATACTTAGCACTCGTTAGGAGAGAGTGCTAACAATCCTCCTGGCTTTACTTTTCCGTAACCTGCCGGCCACCCTCGGTGGTCGCGCAAAACAACCATAACCAATTGAATTTTAAGGAGTTTGTATGAACCTTCGTCCTTTGCACGATCGCGTCATCGTCAAGCGCCTCGACCAGGAAACCAAAACTGCGTCCGGCATCGTCATTCCGGATGCAGCAGCGGAAAAGCCGGATCAGGGCCGCGTTCTGGCCGTCGGTAACGGCAAAATCCTGGAAGACGGCAAGGTCCGCGCGCTGGACGTCAAAGTCGGCGACATCGTGCTGTTCGGAAAATACTCCGGTCAAACCGTGAAAGTGGAAGGTGAAGAACTGCTCGTGATGCGCGAAGAAGACATCATGGCAATCGTTCAGAAGTAATTCCGAATTTCCCAATTTTAAGGAGTAACAAAGATGGCAGCTAAAGAAGTCGTATTCGGCGATTCCGCCCGTGCCAAGATGGTTGAAGGCGTGAACATTCTCGCCAACGCAGTCAAGGTCACCCTGGGCCCGAAAGGCCGCAACGTCGTGCTGGAGCGCTCGTTCGGCGCCCCGACCGTCACCAAGGACGGCGTCTCGGTCGCGAAAGAGATCGAACTGAAAGACAAGCTCATGAACATGGGCGCTCAGATGGTGAAGGAAGTCGCCTCCAAGACCTCCGACAACGCCGGCGACGGCACCACTACCGCCACCGTGCTGGCCCAAGCCATCGTCCGCGAAGGCATGAAATACGTGGCCGCCGGCATGAATCCGATGGATCTGAAGCGCGGCATCGACAAAGCCGTCGCCGCGACCGTCGAAGAACTGAAGAAGATCGCCAAGCCCTGCACCACCTCCAAGGAAATCGCCCAGGTCGGCGCGATCTCCGCCAACTCCGACGCCTCGATCGGCGACCGCATCGCCGAGGCGATGGAAAAAGTCGGCAAGGAAGGCGTGATCACCGTGGAAGACGGCAAGTCCCTGTCGGACGAACTCGACATCGTCGAAGGCATGCAATTCGACCGCGGCTACCTGTCCCCGTACTTCATCAACAACGCCGAGAAGCAAGTCGCCGTGCTGGACAATCCGTTCGTCCTGCTGTTCGACAAGAAGATCTCGAACATCCGCGATCTGCTGCCGGTGCTGGAGCAAGTCGCGAAAGCCGGCCGTCCGCTGCTGATCATCGCCGAAGACATCGAAGGCGAAGCGCTGGCGACCCTGGTGGTCAACAACATCCGCGGCATCCTGAAGACCTGCGCCGTCAAGGCTCCGGGCTTCGGCGACCGCCGCAAGGCCATGCTGGAAGACATCGCGATCCTGACCGGCGGCCAGGTCATCGCTGAAGAAGTCGGCCTGACCCTCGACAAGGCCACGCTGAACGACCTCGGCCAAGCCAAGCGCGTCGAAATCGGCAAGGAAAACACCACCATCATCGACGGCGCCGGCCAGGCTCCGGCGATCGAAGCGCGCGTCAAGCAGATCCGCGTCCAGATCGAAGAAGCGACGTCCGACTACGACCGCGAAAAGCTGCAAGAGCGCGTAGCCAAGCTGGCAGGCGGCGTGGCAGTGATCAAGGTCGGTGCCGCGACCGAAGTCGAAATGAAAGAGAAGAAAGCTCGCGTCGAAGACGCGCTGCACGCCACTCGCGCAGCCGTTGAAGAAGGCATCGTCGCAGGCGGCGGCGTCGCGCTGCTGCGCGCTCGCGCCAACCTGAAAGACCTGAAAGGCGACAACGCCGACCAGGAAGCCGGCATCAAGATCGTCCTGCGCGCGATCGAAGAGCCGCTGCGCATGATCGTGACCAACGCCGGCGACGAAGCTTCCGTCGTCGTCAACAAGGTCATCGAAGGCAAGGGCAACTTCGGCTACAACGCCGCGACCGGCGTCTATGGCGACATGGTCGAGATGGGCGTTCTGGATCCGGCCAAGGTCACCCGTTCGGCTCTGCAGAACGCAGCGTCGATCGCCGGCCTGATGCTGACCACCGACTGCACCGTGACCGAACTGGTCGAAGAGAAGCCGGCTGCTCCGATGGGCGGCATGGGTGGCATGGGCGGCATGGGCGGCATGGACATGATGTAATGTCCGGCTGAAGCCTGCCGTTCAGAGCTTCAAAGAAAAGCCCCGCAGGTTTGGCCTGCGGGGCTTTTTTCATTTCAATCGACCGCTTTTACCCTGGAAGATAAAAGCGGTCGCGGTATCACGGACAAATCCGGCGTTCGCAAGATACCTGGACAGACATCAGGATGCCCGCAAGGCCGGATGGGTTCCTCGCTACAGCTGAGAAATTTGGGACAGCGTGCTATTGACAGTGCTTTGGAACGCATTGACATCCGTGCTGCCGTTGACTTCTCCCATCATGCTGCGCACGATCGGCGCGGCGGCCGGCTTAGCATATCCGTTGAACTCGGCAGCCGTATCGATACCCGTGGTGAAGTTGGTGGCAACGGCCGTCTTCTTGTCCACGGTAATGCCATCCGTATTGGACATCGCACTCGCCATGATGGTCAGCGCCGCCTTGACGCGCGTCACGTAGCCATTGTTGATCGCGTTGACCCAGAAATTCAGGCCTCCCTGATCCGGATCGCGGTCGAGGACATTGCGGTAGATGGCGGTGACATACTGCGTCGTGTCTCCCGAATACAAAGCCGTCGATTCGGGCGCACCGGCAAAGAAGTCGATCACGGTTCTAACCGACGAATTCGAATCGTAGGCATTATTGAGATCGACGATATTGGTCGGCGCATTGCCTCGAGCCAGGTTGACCGCCCAGAATGCCAGCCCCCCCGGATCTGCCGGCCGGCCATAGTACGCAATGTAAATTTGTTGCGTGACCTTGTAGTGGGCGCCAGCCAGGGAACCAAGCACATCGAGCCGCGGCTTGGTTATGCCGTTACGATGGTCGGTGACCTTCAATTCAGTATTGAGCAAACGACTCTCGACGGCAGCCAACGATTCGTTGGGAAAAGCACTGGCGCCGCGCAGCACGGCGATGGCACCGGCGACGTGAGGCGCGGCTTGCGACGTTCCCGACCATTGTTTGATGTTGCCGGTTGCGGTAGTGCTCGCCCTGATGAAGGCACCCGGAGCAAACATAGTGAGCAGGTTGCCACCGTTGCTGAAGCAGGCCACCCGGTGGGCGCCGGTCACCGTGTCGGAACAGGTGGTTTTTGTCTCGCCGCCTTCGACATGGGTATAGGTAACGCTTCCGCCGATCGGTGCAAGATTGTATTCCCCATCATAGGTCGCCCCCACCGCGACCACGCCGGACACGCAGGCCGGCGCACCAATACCATCGGTCCATCCCCGGTTGCCGGTTGCGGCAACCGGCAGGATTCCGGCCGCACGCACTTGACCGATGGCGGCGGCATAGGCCGCGCCTTCGTTATAGACACCATCGGCGGTATAGGAATTACATGCGCTCGTGAACTTGTAGTCGAGTCCGAAGCTCATGTTGAGCGACACGACGTTCAAAGCCACCTTATTGTTGATCGCCCAATTCATCCCCTTGATAGCGGTGAATGAGGAGATTCCTCGCTTCTTGCTGGTAGCGGGATCCACGGTATCGTCATCCACGTCGAGCGCGGCGATGCGCGCTCCCGGTGCCACGGCGGCAGCAATGATCGCCACACCCGTGCCGTGCGAGGCAGGCGTCAGAGAATACGACGCCGGGCTCGAATCTACCGTGCTGATCGGCTCTGCGGCCGTCACGCGACAGGAAGAAGCCGGCTGGCCGGGCGCGGTACAGCTTCCGAGAGCGGCATCCTTGTAGTAGGTGCCGTCATCCAGCACGGCCACCGTGGTCCCGGCGCCGGTGTGCGTGGATTGCGTTGTGACCGGCTGGTGTATCAATGGCATGCTTTCTGCCATGGAGAGTGTCAACTTGCTGTTTTCGACGACGCCGACTACAGCGGAATGATTCAGCATCTTGACGAGCGCGCCGCGGTTCTTGAACTGGACCAGTGCCATCGGCAACGCATCAAGTTCGCTACGGAACTCGACCTCGTCGCTGGTGAGCGCGGCACGCACACGATCGCGCGCCGCCTTGAACGCCGCCTTTTTCGCGGTCAACTGGTCTGCGAAAGCGGCTTTCGGATTAATACGCGATGCGGACTCATCCGCAAACACGACAATGAACTCCCCGCCACCCGCATCGAGCGCGCGATCAAGGAGAGTGGGTACGATTTTCTTGTTGGCTGCCGCAGACAAGGCAGCCTTTGCCTGCTGCTTGGTCAAGGATGCACCGCTGGTCGCGGCGGCTGATCCCGAACCAAAAGGATTGGACGACACGGACTGAGCTTGTACAACTTGAGCTGTCCCGAGAGTGAGAGCAAGAGCTGAAACAACCTTCAGATATTTCATGTGCGCTTTCATAAGTTGAATGACTATCATTGATAGGCAATGCCGGAGGATGTACTTACTTCCCATAAAGCATTGACGGTTACTACACTTGGTATTTCTTCGTGTAGTAATGGGCATTCTATTGACAAGTAGAAACCCCTAGTAACTTACCAGTTAGTTATTTATATCAAGGTTGATTTACGTCAATATATTTCTCACGGAAACTTTCTTGCCGAGGCCAATGAAAGAGCCCCGCCGGCTTCCGCCGACGGGGCTCCTGGTAGTCATGTCTTTTGAATCGACCTAATCGTGAAGGACAGAGTCTTCTCGAGTGCGGCCGCTCCGGCCCGAACGCCGGCGATCGATATTATGTCCGCACCGCGGCTTCCAGCCGCGCACCGACATCCGCCACCGCCACCGCCGTCATGTTGACGATGCGCCGCGAGGTCGCCGCTGGATTCAGGATATGCACCGGCTTGGCCGCACCGAGCAGAATCGGGCCGACCGTCACGCCATAGCCGCCGGTGATCTTCAGCAGGTTGAACGCGATGTTGGCCGCGTCGAGCGTCGGCATGATCAAGAGATTCGCGCTGCCGGTCAGCGACGTGTCCGGGAGGAAGTGGCGCCGCACGTCTTCCGACAATGCTGCGTCGCCCTGCATCTCGCCTTCGACTTCGAGGTGCGGCGCGGTGCGGACCAGGATGTCGCGCGCCGCGCGCATCTTGCGCGCCGACGGGCGATTCGAGGAACCGAACATCGAATGCGACAGCATCGCCACCTTCGGCTGCAGGCCGAAGCGCGCGATCTCGTCGGCGGCCAGTTGCGCGATCTCGGCCAATTGCTCGGCGGTCGGGTCGTCGTTCACATAGGTGTCGGCGATGAACAGTGTATGTTTTTCGAGCATCAAAGCGTTCATGGTCGCGAACACGGTCGCGCCGGGCGCCAGGCCGATCACGTCGCGCACATGTTCGAGATGCGCATCGAAGCGACCGACGGTGCCGCACAAAAGCGCGTCGGCATCGCCCATTCGCACCAGCATGTTGCCGATCAGCGTGTTCGAGCGGCGCAGTGCGGTCTTGGCCATGTCGGGCGTGATGCCGTCGCGGCCGCGCAATTCGTGATAGGCCTCGTGGTAAGCGCGGTAACGCGGATCGTCTTCCGGATCGATCATCTCGAAATCGACGCCGGCCTTCAGGCGCAGGCCGGCTTTCTTGATGCGCATCTCGATCACGTGCGGGCGGCCGATCAGGATCGGCTTGGCGAGACCCTCGTCGACCACGGTCTGCACCGCGCGCAGCACGCGCTCTTCCTCGCCTTCGGCATAGGCGACGCGCTTGGGCGCCTTCTTCGCGGCGGAAAACACCGGCTTCATGATGAGTCCGGTGTGGTACACGAGCTGGCTCAGCTGCTGCCGATACGCTTCCATGTTCTTGATCGGCCGCATCGCGACGCCGGATTCTTCGGCCGCCTTGGCGACGGCCGGCGCGATCTTCTCGATCAGGCGCGAATCGAAAGGCTTGGGAATGATGTACTCGGGGCCGAAGGAAAGGTCCTGGCCGGCATAGGCGGCGGCCACCGCATCGTTGGTCTCGGCTTGCGCAAGCTCAGCGATCGCCTTCACGCACGCCAGCTTCATCTGTTCCGTGATCTTGGTGGCGCCGCAATCGAGCGCGCCGCGGAAGATGTACGGGAAGCACAAGACGTTGTTGACCTGGTTCGGATAATCGGAACGGCCGGTGGCGATGATGCAGTCGGGGCGCGCCGCCTTCGCGATTTCCGGGCGGATTTCCGGTTCCGGATTGGCGAGCGCGAGTATGATCGGCTTGTCGGCCATGGTCTTGACCATGTCGCCGGTCAGCACGCCGGCAGTCGAGCAGCCGAGGAACACGTCGGCGTTCTTGACGATGTCGGCCAGCGTGCGCGCATTGGTGTCCTGCGCATAGCGCGCCTTGTTGGCTTCCATGTTGGCGTCGCGGCCGCAATAGATCACGCCCTTGGAATCCGTGACGTAGACGTTTTTGCGGTTCACGCCGAGGCCGACCATCAAGTCGAGGCAGGCGATCGCCGCCGCTCCGGCGCCAGACACCGCGACTTTCACGTCGCCGATGTTCTTGCCGACCACCTGCAAGCCGTTCAGCAGCGCCGCCGCCGAGATGATGGCCGTTCCGTGCTGGTCGTCGTGGAAGACCGGGATATTCATGCGTTCGCGCAGCTTCTTCTCGATATAGAAGCATTCCGGCGCCTTGATGTCTTCGAGATTGATGCCGCCGACGGTCGGTTCGAGCATCGCGATCGCATCGACCAGCTTGTCCGGATCGTGTTCGGCCAGCTCGATGTCGAACACGTCGACGCCGGCGAATTTCTTGAACAGGCAGCCCTTGCCTTCCATCACCGGCTTGCCCGCCAGCGGGCCGATATCGCCGAGTCCGAGCACCGCCGTGCCGTTGGTGACCACCGCGACCAGGTTGCCGCGCGAGGTGTATTCGGCGGCCGTGGCCGGATCCTTCGCGATCTCTTCACAGGCATAGGCGACGCCCGGCGAATAGGCGAGCGACAGGTCGCGCTGGTTGGACAAGGCCTTGGTCGAGTTGACTTCGATCTTGCCGCGGGTCGGACTGCGGTGATATTCGAGCGCAGCTTCGCGCAACTGGTCTTTCTTGGCGAGGTCCACCGCGCCGTCGGTCTGATTCGTGCTCATGATCTCTCGAGTTTGATTGGTATTGGAGGGAATGATTATCCCCGGCTTTTTTTGAAATGAATATAGGATCTGTTCGATATGCCGGTGTCGGCACGGGCGATGCGGCATTCGGCGGCAGCCCGGTTCAGCGATGCTTCGCGCCCGGCCACAGCGACGGATGGGCGCGCGCGTATTGCGGCGGATAGGCGAGCCCGCCGCCGAGCACCTGCGACGCATGCATCGGCCAATGCGGGTTGTCGAGGAAGGCGCGCGCCAAGGCCACCATGTCGGCCTTGCCCGAGGCGATGATGTCTTCGGCCTGCGTCGGCTGCACGATCAGGCCGACGGCGCAGACCGGGATCTTCACATGTTTCCGGACCTGTTCGGCATGCGGCACCTGATAATTGGGCGCCACGGCGATCTTCGCCGCCGGATCGATGCCGCCGGTCGTGACATCGAGGAAACCGCAGCCGCGCCGCTCCAGTCCCTGCGCCAGCGCGATGCAATCCTCGATGCCGGCGCCGCCTTCCAGCCAGTCGCCGCCCGAGATGCGCGCCCCGACCACGATATTGGGCGGACAAGCTTTCCGCACCGCGTCGAATACCTCGAGCAGATAACGGAGCCGGTTTTCCAGGCTGCCGCCATAGCCATCCTCGCGCTTGTTCGCATGCGGCGACAGGAACTGATGCATCAGGTAGCCGTGCGAGAGGTGCAGTTCGATCACGTCGATGCCGATGCGCGCGGCGCGCCTTGCCGAGGCCGCGAACGCGTCGCGAACGCGGCGCAGGTCGGCGGCGGTGCAAGCGCGCGGAACGGGCCAATCCGGCGCGAACGGCAGCGCGGAGGGGGCGATGGCATTCCAGCCGCCCTGCTGCGGAGCAAGCGGACGGCCGCCGCGCCAGGGCGCGTCGGTCGAAGCCTTGCGGCCGGCATGGCCGAGCTGGATGCCGAATCGGGCGTTGCCGACCCTGGCGCAGACGTCGAGCACGCGCGCCAGGGATTTCTCGTTGTCGTCGCTGTAAAGACCCAGGCACCACGGGGAAATGCGCCCCTCCGGCTCGACCCCGGTCGCCTCGATGATGACCAGGCCGGCGCCCGACTTGGCGAGGCCGCCCAGGTGAACGATATGCCAATCGCCGGCATTGCCGTCCTGCGCGCTGTACTGGCACATCGGAGCGACGACAATACGGTTCGGCAAGGTAACGGGACCAAGGGCGACAGGCGAAAACAAGACGGAAGTCATGGCGCATGAAATATGGACGATGCGGGGCTCAATGATGCCATCATTGCCACGGGCGCCGCTTGGGATGCCGTCGCCGATATGCGGATTTCGTCTTCCCGCCGGTACTGCCTCAGCAAGACGCCGGATTCGAATGGAGGTACTCTTTCGGCATGAAGAAAATCTCCATTATCGATTCCCATACCGGCGGCGAACCGACGCGCCTGATCGTCGACGGCGGCCCCGATCTGGGCAAAGTTTCGCTGGCGGAACGGCGCGAACGTTTCCAGCGCCTGCACGATCACATCCGTTCGGCGGTCGTCTGCGAGCCGCGTGGCTCGGACGTCATGGTCGGCGCCCTGCTATGCGAGCCGCAGGATCCCTCCTGCGCGGTCGGCGTGATCTTCTTCAACAACGTCGGCTATCTCGGCATGTGCGGTCACGGCACGATCGGCCTGGTCGCCTCGCTCGCGCACCTCGGCCGCATGCAGGCCGGACGCCACAAGATCGAAACGCCGGTCGGCGTCGTCGAAACCGAATTGCATGCCGACGGCAGCGTGACCGTTCACAATGTGCCGGCCTATCGTTCGCGCACCAGCGTCGCAGTCGACGTGCCAGGCCACGGGCGCGTCACCGGCGACGTCGCCTGGGGGGGCAACTGGTTCTTCCTGGTGGCCGATCATGGCCGCGAATTGAAACTCGCCGACGTCGACGCCCTGACGGAGCTGTGCTGGAAGATCCGCCAAGCACTCGAGGACAACGGCATCGCCGGCGCCGACGGCGGCGTCATCGATCACATCGAACTGTTCGCGCCGACGCCGAACGCCGACAGCAGGAATTTCGTGCTGTGTCCCGGCAAGGCCTACGACCGATCGCCGTGCGGCACCGGCACCAGCGCCAAGATCGCCTGCCTGGCCGCCGACGGCAAGCTGGCCGAAGGCGCCGTCTGGCGCCAGGAAAGCATCATCGGCAGCATCTTCGAAGCCTCGTATCGACGCGACGGCGAACGGATCCTGCCGAGCATTCGCGGCCGCGCCTACGTGAACGCGGAAGCGACTCTGCTGCTCGACGATGCGGATCCGTTCCGCTGCGGCATTCGATAACGCGCATCCGGCATCGGCGACATGAGCTCCAGGGCATTCGATGTGCTGATCGTCGGCGCCGGCATGGTCGGCGCCGCTTGTGCCGAAACGCTGTCGCGCCGGGGAATGCGGATCGCCGTCATCGAGCGCGAGGCGATCGGCTCCGGCGCCACGGCGGCCGGCATGGGGCACCTGGTCGTCATGGACGACAACCCGGAAGAACTGGCGCTGACCTCCTATTCGCTGCGGCTATGGAATGCATTGCTCGATAGCGACGGCGCGCATCATGAATTCAGCCGCTGCGGCACGCTATGGATCGCCGCCGACGATGAAGAACTCGACGCCGCGCGTCTCAAGCGGCGCACCTTGAATGCGCACGACATCGCCTGCGAATTGCTCGACGCCCAAGGCTTGTACCAGCTCGAGCCGCGCCTGCGTCCCGGTCTGGCCGGCGGCTTGCGGGTTTCCGGCGACGGCATCACCTATCCGCCCGGCAGCGCCCGCCGCCTGCTCGATCTGGCGATCCAACGCGGTGTCCGGCTGCTCTTCGGCACCGTGAAATCGGTCGACGACGGCGGCGTGACGCTGGGGAACGGCGAGCGCATCGGCGCCGCCATGGTCGTGGTCGCCAACGGCATGGGCTCGAGCGCCCTGCTTCCGGAATTGCCGATCCGCCCCAAGAAGGGCCATTTGCTGATCACCGATCGCTATCCCGGTTTCATCCGCCACCAACTGGTCGAACTCGGCTACATCAAAAGCGCCCATGCTTCGGACGGCGATTCGGTGGCCTTCAACCTGCAGCCGCGTCCGACCGGGCAGATACTGGTCGGTTCGTCGCGCCAGTTCGATACGATCGACAAATCCGCGGAGCCGGCCATGATCCGGCGCATGCTGGCGCACGCGATCGGCTACCTGCCCGAACTTGCCACGCTCAACGCGCTGCGCTGCTGGACCGGCTTCCGGGCCGCCAGTCCGGACGGCTTGCCGCTGGTCGGACCGCATCCGACACGGCGCAACGTGTGGCTCGCCACCGGCCACGAGGGACTGGGAATCACGACCTCGCTGGCGACCGCCGAACTGCTGGCCGACCAGATCCTGAGCGTGCCGAGCGCGATCCCTTTTGAACCTTATCTGCCGTCGCGCTTCGGCGCGCTTGCCGAACATGTACACTCCCACCGCCATCAAGCCGCCCATGCCTGAGCGCATCGAGCTGTTCATCGACGGCAGACCGGCAACCGTCGATGCCGGCGTCAGCGTCGCCGCCGCGATCGCCTTGGCCGGCGCCATGGTCACGCGCCGCTCGGTCGGCGGCGCGCCGCGCGCTCCCGTCTGCGGCATGGGCATCTGCCAGGAATGCCGCGTCACGATCGATGGCCGTGCCCATCGGCTGGCGTGCCAGACGCCGTGTACGCCGGGCATGCGGATTGTCACGGCGTCGGTGCGGGGGGCGGCATGAGACGCGCTTTCGACATCGTGATCATCGGCGCCGGACCGGCCGGCATGGCGGCGGCGCAGGCTGCTGCGGCGAGCGGAGCGGCCATCGCCGTGGTCGACGACAACGTGAAGTCCGGCGGCCAGATCTGGCGCGGCGGCCCCGATGAGAGCAAGGACGGGCGCGCCATTGCGCTCTGGTCGGCCTTGCGCGAGGCACGCAATGTCGAGTTCTTTTCGCGCACGCGCATTTGCGCTCCGCTCGACGGCAAGGAATTGCTGGCGGAGACGCCGGATGGCGCATTGATACTGCAATACGGAACATTGATTCTTGCGACCGGCGCGCGCGAGAGATTGCTGCCCTTCCCCGGCTGGACGCTGCCCGGCGTCACCGGCGCCGGCGGCTTGCAGGCGCTGAGCAAAGGCGGCTATCCCGTTGCCGGTAAACGGGTCGTGGTGGCCGGTTCCGGACCGCTGCTGCTCGCCGTCGCCGCGACGCTGAAGATCAAGGGCGCGGAGGTCGTCGCCATCTTCGAACAGGCGCCCTGGCACCGTGTCGCGCGCTTCGGCCTGTCGCTGGCGCTGACGCCGGGCAAACTGAAACAGGCGATGCAATTGCGCGCGACACTGTCCGGCGTTCCCTATCGCGCCGGCAGCCATGTCGTCGCGGCCAAGGGCAAGGATGTCCTGGAGAAAATCAGCGTCATGCAAGGCGGACGAAGACGAGAGATCGACTGCGACTACCTGGCCTGCGGCTACGGTTTGATTCCGAACGTCGAGCTGGCGTCCGCGCTCGGCTGCGCGACGATCGACGGCGCGGTGCGGGTCGACGGCTTGCAACGGACCTCCGTTCCGGATGTGTTCTGCGCCGGTGAAGGCACCGGTGTCGGCGGCGTCGACCTATCCTTGGTGGAAGGAAAGATCGCCGGCCTCGCCGCCGCGCAGCGATCCCAGGACGCCGAACCGCATTTTGCGGAACGTGAACGCTGGCGCGCTTTTGCGCGGCGCCTCGAACGGGCGTTTGCATTGCGGCCGGACCTGCGCTCGCTGTGCGAGCCGGACACGATCGTATGCCGCTGCGAGGATGTAGCGCATCGCTCGCTGGCATCGCACCCGAACTGGCGCAGCGCCAAGCTCCACACCCGTTGCGGCATGGGTCCGTGCCAGGGACGCATTTGCGGCGGCGCCACCGGGTTCCTGTACGGCTGGACGCAGGACTCGATCCGCATGCCCTTGTCGCCGACGCGCATCGGCAGCCTGCTCGCCGGCGGCGAAGCCGCCGGCACCGAGCTCAACGCCGCCGCAGCAGGGCCCGATACTCCGTCGGCGTAACGCCGATCGTGGCCTTGAACTGGCGCGTGAACGCGCTGTGGTCATGATAGCCGCATGCCGCGGCGATATCGGTCACGCTCGAGTCGCCCGACAGCATGTTCGAGGCAGCGTTCAAGCGGGTCTGGATGATCATCTGGCGCGGCGTCAGATGGAAAATCTTGTGGAAATAGCGTTCGACTTGCGATACCGACAAGTCGGCGATTCGAGCCAGGTCGGCCAACTGCACCTGCTGGTCGTAATGGTCCTGAATGAAGCGCGCCGCGGCGGCGATGCGGCGATAGACCGGATGCTTCTTGTCCGGCATGGCGAGGTCGCGCGAAATGCCGGCCAAGCCGACCACCGCGCCATGCTCGTCGCGCAACGGCACCTTGCACGTGAGGCACCAGCCCGGATCGCGGTCGGGATAGAGATGCAATTCGAGCTGATCGCGTATTTCCGCGCCGGTCGCGATCACGGATTTATCTTGTTCAAGATAGCTTGCACCCAGTCCGGGAAAGACGTCGGCGGCGGTGCGTCCGATCAGGGCGGTCTTCTCGCGCACGCCGCAGCGCTCGGCCAAGGTGCGGTTGACGATCTGGTAACGCCCTTCCCGGTCCTTCACGAAAAACACGACGTCCGGCAAGGCATCGAACAACGGTTCCGCAAAGAAGACATTCTTGATCATGGCGGCCAGCATGCCGCGCGCGCCCTCCTCGACGGCGGGAGAAACGGCTTGCAGTTTTCTCTGGTGATCCGGCATCGGCTTATCGATAGTGGAGAGATACATGGCACGCCTCCTACGCGATGAGAGCAGGCTTGCCGGCCTGGAACCCATTATATTGCCCGCCCGGAAGGGCTGACGCATGCGGGAATCGGCATGGTGTTTCGTTCGGAATCGGCTTCGATTCCCGGTTCGCCGCGACCAAGGCGTTCACGGCGATTGGCGATTCCCGAAAGGCCGGAGCCCCCCCTCCATCCTGCTGTCTCATGTCGTTCTCCTCTAGGTAATCCGCGCGCCGCACCCGATTTTCGCGGCGGCCTCCGCCTGCGAAACAGTATTGTTGGCGACTGAGCTTTGTTTGCTCTCGGCAAGCGGCACAGCATGAGTTTGATCCTTCAAGGCTATGCAGTCTTGTTGGTTTGGAACGTTAATCGTGACAACTTCGGCATAATAGCAGAAAATATGAATAAATATCCTTTGGGTATGTTGTAGATATATTTTAAATATATTAAACTCGATTCCGTAGTTCAAATCTCCGTCTCAATCGCCCTAAAGGAGCAAGCACATGAGCAGCAAGACATGGGAAGGCGTCTTCCCCGCGGTCACCACCAAGTTCCACGCCAACGAAGACCTCGACTACAAGGAAATGGAGAAGCACTTCGGCTTTCAGGTCGATGCCGGAGTGGACGGTCTCGTCACCTGCGGCTCGCTGGGCGAAGCCAGTACCCTCTCCTTCGACGAAAAGCTGGAAGTCACGCGCGTTGCGCTCGACGTGGCCGACAAGCGCGTTCCAGTGCTGGCCAACGTCTCCGAGACGCGTACCGCGACCGCTTGCCGTTTCGTCGAAAAAGCCGCCGAAATGGGCGTGCAAGGCTTGATGGTGATGCCTTCGGTGCTGTATGCCGCCGACGCGCGCGAAGCCAAGGATAATCTGCGCACCATCGCCAAAGCGGCACAATTGCCGATCATGGTCTATAACAACCCGGTGTCCTACAAGGTCGACCTGACGCCGGACGATTTCGCCGACCTGGCGGACTGCGAATGGCTGGTGGCGATCAAGGAATCGACCGACAACATCCGCCGCATCACCGACCTGCGCAACACGGTCGGCACCCGCTACCAGTTGTTCATCGGCGTGGACGACCTGTCCTACGAGGCCCTGGCGGTCGGCGCCGACGGCTTGCTGGCCGGCCTGGTCGTGGCCTTTCCGAAGGAAACCGTCGCCCTCTATCGCCTGATGAAAGCCAAGCGCTGGGACGAGGCGCTCAAGCTCTATCAATGGTTCATGCCGCTGCTGCATCTTGACGTTTCGACCAAACTGGTGCAAAACCTCAAGCTCGTCGAAACCCTGGCCGGTGTCGGCAACGAAAACGTGCGCCGTCCGCGCCAACCGCTGGTCGGTGCCGAACGCGAACGCGTGGTTACCATCGTCAACAAGGCGCTGGCGAACCGGCCGGACGTGAGCGCCTATCTATAAGGAGACTTTGTGACGCGTCATCATCTGTACATCGGCGGCGAATGGGTCGCCGCCGCGAATCATCGCGACAACATCAACCCTTCCGATACCTCGGACAACGTCGGCCAGTACGATGAGGCGGACGCGTCGCATGTCGCCGCCGCCGTCGAAGCCGCTGCCGCGGCCGCGGCGGCGTGGCGTCGCTCGACGCCTCAGCAACGCTTCGACGCGCTCGATTTCATCGGCACGGAAATCCTGGGGCGTGCCGCCGAAATCGGTGCCCTGCTCGCGCGCGAGGAAGGCAAGGTCTTGCCCGAGGCAACCGGCGAAGTCACGCGCGCCGGCTATATTTTCAAGTATTTCGCCGGCGAAGCACTGCGCATCGGCGGCCAGGCGCTGCCCTCGGTACGCCCCGGCCTCGATGTCATGACGTCGCGCGAGGCGCTCGGCGTGGTCGGCTTGATCACGCCATGGAACTTTCCGATCGCGATCCCGGCATGGAAGATCGCTCCGGCGCTCGCCTGCGGCAACGCTGTCGTGATCAAGCCGTCCGAACTGACGCCGGCCTGCGCCTGGGTGCTGGCCGAAATCATCAGCCGTTCGCCCTTGCCGAAAGGCGTGTTCAACCTGATCATGGGCGGCGGCGCGGCCGGCGCCGCGCTGATCGAACATCCCCAGGTCGCCGCGATCAGCTTCACCGGCTCCGTGCAGACCGGCGCCCACATTGCCCGCACCTGCGCCGGCTCGCTGAAGAAGCTGCAGCTCGAGATGGGCGGCAAGAATCCGCTCGTCGTGCTCGACGACGCCGATCTCGCCATCGCGGTCGAGTGCGCCGTCAACGGCGCCTTCTTCTCGACCGGCCAGCGTTGCACCGCGTCGAGCCGCCTGATCGTCACCGAAGGCATTTACGACCGTTTCGCCGCTGCGCTGGTCGAGCGCACGCGCGGACTGCGCGTCGGCCATGCGCTCGATCCGCAGACGCAGATCGGCCCGGTCGTCGACGAACGCCAGTTGCAGAAGGATATGGATTACATCCGCATCGGCCGGGAAGAAGGCGGCAAGCTGTTGTGCGGCGGCGAGCGCGTGAAGCTGGAGCACGACGGGTATTACCTGGCTCCGGCGCTGATCGCCAGCGACAGCGCCGACGCGCGCCTGAACCGCGAAGAAGTGTTCGGACCGGTCGCCAGCATCATCCGGGTCAGGAATTTCGAGCAGGCGCTGGCCATGGCGAACGACACTCAGTTCGGACTGTCGGCCGGCATCTGCACGACCTCGCTCAAGCATTCGACGCAATTCCGGTGCGAAGCCCAGGCCGGCATGGTGATGGTCAATGCGCCGACCGCCGGCGTCGACTACCACGTACCGTTCGGCGGCATCAAGGGATCGAGCTTCGGACCGCGCGAACAGGGGCCGGCGGCGATGGAGTTCTATACCCGGGTCAAGACCCACTACATCGCGGCGTAGACCGGCGGTTCCGAGGGGGCGGCGCTCGACGATGTATACTTCCATCCTTGAGCGCCGCGCCAGACGGCGCCGCTGGAAGACGTCCTGTGCCGTTCCGGGAACCGATCCCGCCGGCAGCGCCGCCTGAACAACCCACGGAGTGGAAAACCTGATGACCCTACGCGAAGCCTCCGCCAAGGCGCCCGCCCCCAAGCTGCGCGCGGCCGACGTCGCCTACGACACGATCGAAAACATGATCGTGACGCTGCAACTGGAACCCGGCTCTCCCATCGTCGAGGCCGAACTCGTGGAAGCGACCGGCCTCGGGCGGACGCCACTGCGCGAAGCCTTGATGCGCATGTCGTCCAACGGCTTGATCGTGCAATTGCCGCGGCGCGGCCTGATCGTCAGCGACATCGACGCGGCAGGACATCTGAACGTGATCGAAACGCGGCGCGTGCTGGAACGCCTGATCGCCTCCAGCGCGGCGCGGCGCGCCACGCCGCAGCAGCGTAAAGACATGGTGGCCCGCGCCCAGAAAATGATGGCGGCGGCGAAGAAGGACGATTTGCAAGGCTATATGCAGGCCGACCAGGCGCTTGACCACGTGGTCCATGCCGCTTGCCGCAATCCGGCGGCCGTTTCCGCCGTCATCCCGCTGATCATCCAATGCCGCCGCTTCTGGTATGCCTATCAGCACGAAGGCGACGTGACGGAAGGCGCGCGGTCGCACATGAGCATGGCCGAAGCGATCGCGGACGGCAATCCGGAAGCGGCCATGCGCGGCGCCGATTCGCTGATGGATTATCTCGAGTCGTTCGCGCGCAAGATCATCGACGGTTAGTTTTTCCAGGAAGGAGCCCGCTTCTCGATGAAGGCTTGCACACCTTCCAGCGCCGCCTCTTCCATCATGTTGCATGCCATCGTCTGGCCGGCCAGCTGATAGGCGGCTTCCACACCCATTTCCATCTGCTTGTAGAACAATTGCTTGCCCATCGCGATCGCGACGGCGGGCTTGGCAAGGATGCTCGCGGTCAGCGCCGCGACCTCGGCGTCGAGCCGATCCGGGGACGCGACGCGATTGACGAGGCCGCGTTCGCGCGCGGCGTCGGCATCGATGAACTCGCCGGTCAACAGCATTTCCAGCGCCTGCTTGCGCGAAACATTGCGCGACAAGCCGACCGCGGGCGTCGAGCAGAACAAGCCGTAGTTGACGCCCGACACGGCGAAGCGCGCCTCGCTCGAAGCCACGGCGAGATCGCACATCGACACCAACTGGCACCCCGCCGCCGTGGCAATGCCCTGCACACGGGCGATCACCGGCTGCGGCATTCTTTGCATCGTCAGCATCAGCTTGCTGCATTGCTTGAACAGCTTTTGATAATAGGCGGCCGACGGTTCGGCGCGCATCTCCTTGAGATCGTGGCCGGCGCAGAATGCCTTGCCGTCCGCCGCCAGCACGACGACGCGCGCGCTTTCGTCTTCGGCGATCGCATCGAACTCGGCCTGCAAGGCGGCCATCATCGCCTCCGACAGCGGATTGAATTTGGCGCCGCGATTGAGCGTCAGCGTCACGACGCCGCCGACCTGCGATTTCAATACATAGGGGGATTCGGGTTGCACGGCGTCCATGTTCGCTCCCAGGGGTGAACGCAAGGAAAGTGGATCAATCGACGTCGACATCGGGTTCCGGACGCTCGCCGAGCGCCGGCTCCGGCTTGTAGTTCGCGAGCAGGACGGTACGGCTCTCCGGCGTCTCCAGGCTGACGCGCCCGAGCGCGCCGCTGCGGTAATCGAGCAGCAGCGTGTGGGCCGCCTTCTCGAAATCGGGCTCGCCGCCCTTCAAGCGAAACGCGCGTTTCGTCGCGATGCCTTCGACCACGGCGACGCCGTCGGCGCCGTCGAGCGCGAAGCCGTAGCGCGCCGTCAGCAATTGCGGATAACGCGCCAGCAATTGCTCGGCCAGGAAGGTGGCGACCTCTTCCTCGATGATGGCGTTGACGCCGATCGCATGGCTGGCCGCCAGCATCAGGCCGTCGCTCGGATGCTCGATTTTCGGCCACATCAGGCCGGGCGTATCGGTCAGCACCATGTTGTTGCCGAGATAAAGGCGCTGCTGCTGCTTCGTCACGGCCGGTTCATCGCCGACGGCAGCCACCCGCTTCTTCAGCAAGGCATTCATCAGCGTCGACTTGCCGACATTGGGAATGCCCATGATCATCATACGCAAGGGCTTGAGCGCCGTGCCGCGATGCGGCGCGATCTTCAGGCACAGGCCCGGCACCTTGGCGACGTCGGCCGGCTTCTTGCAGCTCAAGGCTACCGCATGCACGTCTTTCTGCTGGTTGTAGTAGTCGAGCCAGGCCTTGGTGGCGACCGGATCGGCCAGGTCGGCCTTGTTGAGGATCTTCAGGCAGGGGCGCTGGCGATGACGGCGTAGCTGTTCGATCATCGGATTGCGGCTCGCTTCGGGAATGCGGGCGTCGAGCACTTCGATGACCAGGTCGGTCTTTTCCATGGCTTCCGCCGCCTTCTTGCGGGCGGCATTCATGTGACCGGGGAACCATTGGATGGACATGGGCGAATCTATTCGGGTGGCAAGGCGCTATTTTACCTTGCCGCCGCAGGCACTCCGGGTGCGGCGCGCCCGATGTTGCGGATCAATCCAGTTCGGCCAGCGCCTTGATGTGCGCCGCCACGCTGCGTCCGAGCGCCGGCAGGTTATAGCCGCCTTCCAGGCAGCTGACGATGCGGCCGCCGGCATATTGCCTGGCGATGTCCATGATCTGCCACGTGATCCAGGCGTAATCGGCCTCGACCAGGCCGAGCTGGGCCATGTCGTCCTCGCGGTGGGCGTCGAAGCCGGCGGAAACGAAGATCATTTCCGGCCGATGCGCATGCAAGGCCGGCAGCCACTTCTCGCTGACCAGTTGGCGCACCGCATCGCCCTTGGTATAGGCCGGCACGGGGATATTGACCATGTTGGCATGCGGTTCCCGCTCGCGGCCGGCGCCGCAATACGGATAGAACGGATGCTGGAAGAAGCTCACCATCACGACCCGCGCATCGTCCGCGAACGCTTCTTCGGTGCCGTTGCCGTGATGGACATCGAAGTCGACGATCGCGACACGCTGCAATCCGTGCGCCTCGAGCGCATGGCGCGCGGCGATCGCCACGTTGTTGAACAGGCAAAATCCCATCGCCTCGGCGGGACGCGCATGATGTCCCGGCGGGCGGATCGCGCAAAAAGCATTGTCTACCTCGCCCTTGAGCACGGCGTCGGTCGCCGCCACGGCCGCGCCGGCGGCGCGCAGCGCCGCTTTCCAGCTATAGGGATTGAGCGAAGTGTCGCCATCGAGCGGAAAATAGCCGCCATCCGGCTGCGGAACATTATCGCGCACGCGCGCGACGGCCCGCGCCGTGTGGACGCGCTCGATGTGCTCGATCGCCGCTTCCGGCGCTTCGCGATGGTCGAGAAAACTATCGATGCGGCTGGCGATCAATTGATCTTCGATCGCTTGCAGGCGCTCCGGGCACTCCGGATGCCACGATCCCATTTCATGGCGCTTGCAGTCGGGATGGGTATAAATTGCCGTGGTCATCTGCTTTCTCGCATAGAATTCCGATAGTGTAACAACCGAAAGCCGCCATGTTCGAAAAACTGCATGCCGTTGCCAAGCAGGTAAATCAAATCATCGTCGGAAAGGACACGCAGGTGCGCCAGGCGCTGGTCTGCCTCCTGGCCGGCGGCCATCTCCTGATCGAAGACGTCCCTGGCGTCGGCAAGACCACGCTGGCCCATGCGCTGGCCGTCTCGCTCGGCTTGAAGTTCAACCGCATCCAGTTCACGAGCGACCTGCTGCCGGCCGACGTGGTCGGCATCTCGATCTTCGACCGCGAAAAGAACGGCTTCGTTTTTCATCCCGGCCCGGTCTTCACCCAAGTGCTGCTGGCCGACGAGATCAACCGCGCCACGCCGAAGACCCAGTCGTCCCTGCTCGAAGCGATGGAAGAGCGCCAAGTCACGGCCGACGGCACGACGCGCGACCTGCCCGCGCCCTTCTTCGTGATCGCGACGCAGAATCCGACCCATCAGATCGGCACCTTCCAATTGCCCGAATCGCAACTCGACCGCTTCCTGATGTGCCTGTCGCTCGGTTATCCCGACGCCGCCTCCGAACGCGCGCTGCTGATGGGCGAGGACCGCAGAAGCCTCCTGAAGACGATGCACATGGCGATGCATCCGGAAGAATTGCTGGCCGCCCAACGTGCGGTGCCGCGCATCCACGCCTCCCCGGCGTTGATCGATTACGTGCAATCCTTGACGCAAGCGTCGCGCCAGAACGGCTTGTTCGCCGAGGGCATGAGCCCGCGCGCCGCGATCGCGTTGCTGCAGGCGGCCCGCGCCTGGGCGGCCATGGAAGGCCGGAACCACGCCATCCCGGAGGACGTGCAAGCGGTGCTGGTGCCGGTGATCGCGCATCGCCTGCGGCCGCTGAAGACCGGCGCCGGAAGTGCCGCCGGCAGCCGCGACCTGGTGTTGCAATTGATGAAATCGGTGCCGGTCTGAGTTTTCGCCGCCGCATTCGCCGCCCCATGACCAGCCGAGCACCCTCCATGGTCGACGCCGCCCGCCAGTGGATGCGCCAGCAGATCGAGCAGCGCCTGTTCCGGTTGCGGCCGGTCGAGAACGGCGAGATCTTCCTTTACCAGCGCCGGGTCTTCATCATCCCTTCGTCGGCCGGGCTCGGCTTCGCCGCGCTCCTGGTCGTGCTGTTCATCGGCTCCGTCAATTACAACCTCAGCCTCGGTTTCGGCCTGACCTTCCTGCTGGGAGGCTGCGCACTGATCGACATGACGCTGACCTTCCGCAATCTCGCCCACCTGTCGCTCCTGGCCGGCCGCACGCATCCGGTATTCGCGGGCGAAGAAGCGCAATTCGAGCTACTGGTCATCAACCGGCGCAAGCATGACCGCTATGCACTGCGGCTCGGCTTCGTCGGCAAGGATTTGCCGGCGCTCGAGCAGACAATCGATGTGCCGGGCGGCACGACGCGCATCGCGACGCTGGCGGTTCAGGCGCAGCGGCGCGGCTGGCTGCAGGCGCCGCGCGTGCGGCTGCACACGAAATTTCCGCTCGGCCTGTTCTTCTGCTGGGCATATTGGTCGCCCGATGCCAGAGCGCTCGTTTACCCGCGTCCGGAAGACGACGCGCCGCCGCTGCCGAGCGCGGGTCTTGTTCTCGGCGATGGACAGGGCGCCGCCGGCAACGAGGATTTCGCGGGCGTGCGCGCCTATCAGGCCGGCGATTCGTTGCGGCAGCTCGCATGGCGCCAGATCGCGCGCATTTCGCCGGACGCGGGTTCGACCCTGGTGACCAAGCATTTCGAAGGCGGCGCGGCAAGCGAACTCTGCCTCGATTACCGGCAGCTGCCGCCCGGCATGGATCATGAGGCCAGGTTATCGCGCCTGACGCGCTGGGTCCTGGAAGCCGAAGCGCGCGGCGCCGCCTATGCCCTGCAGCTCGGCGCGATCCGCCTGCCCGCCGCGATCGGCCCGGCGCACCGGGAAGCCTGCCTGCGCGCGCTCGCGCTATTCGAGGGGGCCTGATGCGGTTGTTCGAACGTTTCCGCACGATGTGGCCGCTGCCGCGCGACAAGGCCGACACGCTGCTCCTGCTCGGCACCTGCGCCCTCGTGCTGGCGCCGCACGGCGGCCACCTGCCGTCCTGGGCGCCGTGGATCTGCGCTCTCCTGCTGCTATGGCGCGGCTGGATCACCTGGCGCGGCAACCGCATGCCGCCGCGCTGGTTGCTGGCCCTGCTCGCCGCCGCGCTCCTGGGCAGCGTGTATGCCTCTTACCGCACGGTGTTCGGGCAGACCGCCGGCGTCACCATGCTGGTATTGCTGCTCGCCCTGAAACTGCTCGAAATGCGCGCGCGGCGCGACTTGTTCGTCGTCCTGTTCCTCTGTCTATTCCTGCTGCTTGCACGCTTCTTCTATTCGCAATCGATTGCCGCCGCGCTCTATACGATCGCCGTCGTCGTCGTCTTGCTGGCCACGCAACTCACCTTTCAATACGCCGGCGAGGTGCCGCCCTTGAAGCGCCGTCTGCGTTTCGCCGCGTATATCGTCGCCATGGCGGTGCCGCTGACGCTGGCGCTATTCTTCCTGTTCCCGCGCATACAAGGTCCTCTCTGGGGCATGCCCGGCGACGCCGGCGCGGGACGCAGCGGACTGTCGGATACCATGTCCCCCGGGAATATCACCCAGCTCGCGCTGTCCGACGATATCGCCTTCCGTGTGCGATTCCTCGATCCTCCCCCGCATCAATCGAAACTCTATTGGCGCGGCGTCGTACTCGGCAGTTACGATGGCCGTACCTGGACACCGCTGTCGCCCGGCTTGGCCCACGGACAAGTCGCGGTCCGGCCGCGCGGCACGCCGATACGCCAGGAAGTGACGCTCGAACCGAGCGGGAAACGATGGTTGTTCGCGCTGGAACTTCCTCTGAACAAGCCGCAACTGAGCGATCGCGAGACCTACATCAATCCCGATCTGCAGCTGCTGGCCGGACGGCCGCTGAGCGACCGCGTGCGCTATGAAGTCAGTTCTTTCGTCGATTTCGATGTGCAATTGACGGGGCCGACGGTCGCCCTGCGCAATTGGCTGATCCTGCCGGCCGGATACAACCCTCAGACGCTGGCCTTCGCCGATCGCCTGCGAAGGCAATTCGACGATCCAGCCCGGTTCGTCGACGCCGTGCTCGCGCACTTCCGCACCGAAAAATTCTTCTACACCCTGGAGCCGCCCGCGCTCGGCCAGGACGCAATCGATGAATTCCTGTTCTCGACGCGCGCCGGCTTTTGCGAGCACTACGCGAGCGCCTTCGTGGTGCTGATGCGCGCGGCCGGCATTCCGGCGCGTGTCATCACCGGTTATCAAGGCGGCACGATCAACCCCATCGACGGTTACATGGTAGTGCGCCAGTCCGACGCCCATGCCTGGGCGGAGGTCTGGCTCGGCAATCGCGGTTGGGTGCGCGTCGATCCGACCGCGGCCGTGGCGCCGGGCCGGGTCGAACAGAATCTCTCGACCATCCTGCCGCGCCGCGCCCTCGGCGGCCTGATCACTCTCGACGTCGGCCGCAGCCCCTGGTTGTCGAAACTGCGCTTCAATTGGGATGCGATCACGAACCAATGGAACCAATGGGTCTTGAATTACTCTTTGGAAAAGCAGCAAAGCCTGCTGCGCGCGCTCGGCTTCACCGAACCCGATTGGCGCACGCTGCTGGCGTTACTGGCCACGGCGGCTTCCCTGATTCTTGCCGCAGCCGCCTTTTTCTTGTTGCGGAACCGCCAGAAGCCGGATCCGGTCAATGCATGCTATCGCGCGCTGTGCGAATCGATGGCGAGGCGCGGCCTGCCGCGCGCGCCGCACGAAGGTCCGCGCGCGTATCGCTTGCGGCTGACCGCGGCCGATTCGCCGCTGGATCACGGCCGGAAATCGGCGATAGAACGTTTCTTGCAACTCTATGAAGCGCTGCAATATGGCGCAAACGACAAAGGAATGCGCTTGGCCGCGCTATCCGAATTGAAATCCCTGTTATCCGCCTGCCGATGAAATTCCTTGCGTTGCCCGTTCTGCTGACTGCTGCATTCTCCCTGCTTGCCGCGCCGGCGGGAGGAAAGCCGGCCCAAAGACCAGCCCCGACCGCCGCGAAGGCCCCGCAAATCGCCGGCGATCCGGAAGAGCTCGGCGAGTTCGCCGACTTCACGCAATGGACGGGCGTGCCGGAGTTCATCGACCAGATGGTCGAAAAACATGACTTCCCGCGCCCCGAAGTGGAAGACGCGCTACGCAAGGCGCGTTACGTGGAACTCGCGATCCAGCTGGTCAAGCCGGCGCCCCCCGGCAAACCCAAGAACTGGGCCGCGTATCGGGCGCGCTTCCTGGATCCGGTACGCATCAAGACCGGCGTCGCCTTCTGGAACGATCATGAAGAAGCGTTGGCGCGCGCGGAGCGGCAATACGGCGTGCCGGCCGAGATCATCATCGGCATTCTCGGCGTGGAGACGATCTACGGCCGCAATACCGGCAAGTTCCGCGTCATGGATGCGATCACGACGCTGGCCTTCGCCTATCCCGAAACCCCGAACCGTAAGGCACGCATGGAATATTTCCGGGGCGAACTCGAAAACACCCTCTTGTTCGCGCGTGATTCCGGCATCGATCCGTTCACGCTGCTCGGCTCCTACGCCGGCGCGATCGGATTGCCGCAATTCATGCCTGGCAGCATCCTACGGTACGCGGTCGATTTCGACGGCGACGACAAGATCGATTTGCGCCAGTCGCCGCAGGATGCCATCGGCAGCATCGCCAGCTTCCTGTCGCGACACGGCTGGAAGCGCGGCGAACCGATCGCCTTTCCGGCCGGCGTGACGGCCGCGACCGACGGCGAAACACCGGACTGGAAGCGTTTCATCGGCCAACCTCTGGAGGCGAAATTCCGGCTCGAGGAATTGAAACAGCACGGAATATCGGTGTCGGACGATGTGCCGACCAACCTCGGCTATGGACTGGTCGATCTGCAGAACGGTTTCGACCCGACCGAGTATTGGCTCGGGACCGCCAACTTCTACGCCATCGCGCACTACAACCGCAGCTTCTTCTATGCGATGTCGGTGGTCGAATTGGGACGCGCGGTACGCAATGCGCGCGGCGGCGCGCAAGACGAGCCGCCTCGGAACATCAACGCCCAGGCTCGGCCGGCGCCTTGAGCGCCGTCAGCTCGAGTTGCACATCCCCCTCGCCGCTGGCGAACCAGATGTGGCCGTCCTGCACCGTGCATTGCAATTGCATCGTGCGCCGGGCAAGCGCCGCGAGCGCCTGGCTGGATGCCGATGGAATATTGAAAACGGCGAGATTCCGCGCACGATCGAGCTTGCCGGAGATCTGGTTCCACCACACGCCGCTGGCCGCGCTATAGCTGAATACGACGACGCGCTCGGCGCGGCCGCATGCTTTCATGAGACGTTTGTCGTCGGGTTGCCCCACTTCGATCCAAAGATCGATCGCACCGGTCAAATCCTTTTGCCATAGATCGGGTTCATCGTCCGTGCTCAATCCCTTGCCGAAGGCGAGAGCATCGTGGGCATTCAGCGCGAACGCCAGCAGGCGGACCATCATTCGCTCGTCGGTCTCGGAAGGGTGGCGCGCGATGGTCAACGCATGCTTTCCATAGTAGTGCCGATCCATGTCTGCAATCTGGAGGTCGGCTTTATAGATGACTGCTTTGAGGGCCATGACGAGAGCTTCCGCGCGACGCGGTCTAGGATGAATGAAGAGCGCAAGCATAGCCGATTTCTCGGCCGCCTCGTCTTGCCCGTATGCACTCTTTGTAAATTTGCGGTCATAATGTCGCGTTGACCGAAACTCCCTTACTTGTTCCCACTGTTCGCACATGATTCAACTCGCGATCGACCATACGAATCACGGCATTGCCGTCCCCTCGACCGATGCCCGTACCGCAGCGGCCATGGCAGCCATCGAGGCAACCCGGATCTGGGTCGACAAGGCAGTCATCGGCTTGAATCTCTGCCCATTCGCGAAGGCAGTCCAGGTCAAGCGGCAAATCCGCTATGCCGTCAGCGGCGCGCATCATGCCGAGGAATTGCTCGACGACCTGGCGATCGAACTGCGGCACCTGGAGGATGCCGAACCGGCCCTGCTCGACACGACGATCCTGATTCATCCTTACGTGTTGACCGATTTTCTCGACTACAACGATTTCCTCGAAATCGCCGACGATCTCGTCACTGAACTCGGGCTGGCGGGAGAACTTCAGATCGCGAGTTTTCATCCCGACTATCAGTTCGCCGACGCGGCGGTCAACGATATCGCCAACTTCACGAACCGTTCTCCTTACCCAGTACTCCACTTACTGCGCGAAACGAGCGTCGAACGGGCAGTGACTTCTTATCCGGACACCGAAGACATCTATCGCAAGAACATCGAAACCATGCGCCGGCTCGGTCATGCCGGCTGGCATCGGCTTGGTTTGACGCCACAGAAAAAGTAAGCTTCGGCTCTGCGCCTTTCCGTCGCGGGGCCAAGGACTGTCCAAGTGGTAATTAGTGGTCATGCAACATGACCATATTGACAGTAGTTTCCGCTTTCCATTTAATCATTTGCATTTCCAATTGACATCATATGGCGTGTCGTCAAGGTCAGCGCTCACTAGGCTGATGTAGCAAAGCAAATTGTGTCTCCAAAATGCCCATATCACTTTTTGCATTGGCTTTTTGGAATGCATTGACTATATTTCCATAGTACAATTGATTCGGGAGAGAAAGTTTCGCGTCTTGTCTGATGTGAATTCTAAAAATAACAATGTTTCAGTATCTTGTATTTTTGCAATGAATTCGCAGGTGAATTTCCTTGTACAATCTGTCAACATTTGGAAAGACTGACACCATGACCAGCCAAGCAGACAATACCGTAACGAGTAACCGGCTTGCCGACCAAGTCAATTACGACCCGAACAACCTGCTCGATGCCCTGATCGAGAAACTGGGCTTGAAAAACGATGCGGCACTGTCGCGCGCCTTGGAAGTGGCGCCCCCGGTGATCAGCAAGATTCGTCATCGCCGCTTGCCGGTGGGCGCATCGCTGCTGATCCGCATGCATGAAGTGAGCGATTTGAGCATCAAGGATCTGCGCATCCTGATGGGCGATCGCCGCGATAAATTCCGCATCAGCGACAAGCAGTTCAAGCCGAAGCCGGGCGAAGCCAAAGCGTCCGACATGGGAGGCGAAGACTGATTTTCGGCGGGAAGCCTTCCCCGCAGGCTTAGGCGGGGAAGACTCCGGTCGATAGATAGCGGTCGCCGCGATCGCAGACGATGAAGACAATCGTCGCGTTTTCGACGGTTTGCGAGATACGTAGAGCGATTTCGCAGGCGCCGGCGGCGGAAATGCCGCAGAAAATCCCCTCTTCCACGGCCAGTCGGCGCGCCATCTGCTCCGCGACCGCCTGGCTGACCGATTCCACCTGATCCACGCGCGACCTGTCGAAGATTTTCGGCATGTACGCTTCCGGCCATTTGCGGATGCCCGGAATCTGCGAACCCTCTTCCGGTTGAGCGCCGATAATGCGGATCGCCGGGTTCTTCTCCTTCAAATATTGCGATACGCCCATGATGGTGCCGGTCGTACCCATGGCGCTGACGAAATGGGTCACGCGGCCGTCGGTATCGCGCCAGATTTCAGGCCCTGTGCCCTCATAGTGGGAACGTGGATTGTCCGGATTGGCGAATTGATCGAGGATGTAACCCTGCCCTTCCTTCTGCATCTGCTCGGCGAGGTCGCGCGCGTACTCCATGCCGCCGTTCTTGGGCGTCAAAACAATCTTCGCGCCGTACGCCGCCATGCTCTGGCGGCGCTCCACGCTCAAGTTCTCGGGCATCAACAATACCATCTTGTAACCGCGCATCGCCGCCGCCATTGCCAGAGCGATGCCGGTATTGCCGCTGGTTGCCTCGATCAGCGTATCGCCGGGCCGGATCTCTCCTCGCTCTTCCGCGCACTTGATCATCGACAACGCAGGCCGATCCTTGACCGACCCGGCCGGGTTATTGCCCTCCAGCTTGCCAAGAATGATGTTGTTGCGGCGTTCGGCATCCTCGCCAGGCAGGCGCTTCAGGCGAACCAAGGGTGTGTTGCCGATCGTGTCTTCGATGGTGAGATAAGGCATAGATGAGTTGAATGGATGGTGCGATGCGACTATTCTAATCGCAGACGCAAAAGCGAGTTGGAGCGGCCCTCTAGAGCGGATTCAGTCCGAATTGCGGATTGCATAAGATCAAGTGCTGACAAGCGCAAGACGAGCGGCGCGATCCCAAATCCGGGCTGAATCCGCTCTAACGACAAAGCCCCATCGGCTTGCGCCGACGGGGCTTGTCCTGGCCGAGACCGCTGTGGCCGAGGTCGAATCACTTCTTCTTGTCGGATGCCGAGGCCGAGGCCGACGCTGAAGCCTTGCTCTTTTTCTCTTCCTTGGCCGAGGCGGTTGCCGCGCTGCCCGACATGGCTTGGCCGTTGACCGTTAGGCCGGCTTCCGAGAGCGCGGCCGCCTTCTTGTCCTTGATTCCACTGACGCGCTTTTGGAAGTCGGCCCAGTCCTTGAACTCACCCTTCTTGCGCTCGTCGAGAATGGCTTTCGAAATCGCGGGGCCGACGCCCTTGATGCTTTCAAGCGCCGCTTGATCGGCCTTGTTGACGTCGATTTGCGCAAAAGCGACGCTTACGGTCGCGACAAACATGGCTACTGCACACAACATTTTTTTGAACATATGATCTCTCTCGTTGAAAATGATAAAAGGAGCGGCCATACCGCACCGCATTGAACTTTTATCAACTTTCTCCGTGGAAGGTCAAGAATTATTAACGGCGATTCGCCCCGTCTAGCTTCCAAACAACTCCTCTCGGGTCACTGTGGCGGTACCTAGTTTGCCGACCACGATACCGCCCGCGCGATTGGCGACCTCGACCGCTTCGGTGAGCGGCGCCCCGGCGCCGAGCATGACGGCCAGCGTCGCGATCACCGTGTCGCCGGCGCCGGACACGTCATAGACCTCGCGCGCCTCGGTCGGGAAATGGTGCACCTCGGATGCGGTGTACAGGCTCATTCCCTCCTCGGAACGCGTCAGCAAAAGGGCTTCGAGTTCGAGTTCGGCGCGCAGCCGCTGTGCCTTGGCGGTCAATTCCTCTTCCGTTTTCCAGTTGCCGACGATGCGTTTCAATTCGGCCTTGTTGGGCGTGAGGATCGAGGCTCCTTTGTAGGGCGAGAAATCGTCCCCCTTGGGATCGACCAAGATCCGCTTGTCGAGCTTCCTTGCCGCATCGATCATGTGCGCGACGTTGACGAGGCTGCCCTTCGCATAATCGGACAGCAGGATCGTCTCGTACTCGGGCAACAAGGCATTGAACTGCGTGAGCTTGTCGCGCAGGACGGTATCGGCCGGCGGCGCTTCGAAATCGATACGCAGCAATTGCTGCTGGCGGCCGATCACGCGCAGCTTGATGATGGTCGAGATCGACGGGTCGCGATTGAGCGAGCTACGGATGCCGAGCTCGGTCAGCATGCTGTCGACCATGTCCCCCGCTTCGTCCTTGCCCACCACGCCGAGCAACGCCGTGCGCGCGCCCAACGCCACCGCGTTGCGCGCGACGTTGGCCGCGCCGCCGAGGCGCTCTTCGCGCCTTTCGACGCGTACGACCGGCACCGGCGCCTCGGGGGAAATGCGGCTGACGTCTCCGAACCAATAACGATCGAGCATGACGTCGCCGACCACCAGCAGGCGCGAATTTTCGAGGGAGAACTTGTTTGTCATGGTGAGCAGGTGTGATGTGCCAATACTTGCCGGCCGATGCCGTGATATTCGATGCCGAGATCGGACATCAAGTCAGGTTCGTACAGATTGCGCCCGTCGAAAATCACGGGCGATCTCAGCATCGACTTGACCTGGTCGAAATCGGGACTGCGGAAGGTTTTCCATTCGGTGAGGATAGCCAAGGCGTCGGCGTCGCGCAAAGCCTCCATCGGACGCTCGCAAAAGCGAATCCGCGACAGCAATTCCCGGTCTCCGTTGAAGTCTAGCGCAACGACGCGCCGGGCCTGCTCCATCGCAACCGGATCGTAGACCGCGACCGTGGCGCCGCGGCCGATGATTTCCTTGATCAGGACACGCGACGGCGCCTCGCGCATGTCATCCGTATTCGGCTTGAACGACAGCCCCCAGATCGCGAAATGCCTGCCGACGAGATCGCGTCCGAAACGCTTCACGATCTTCTTGCCAAGCACATGCTTTTGACGATCGTTGACCGCCTCGACGGCACGCAGAATCATCAAGTTCAGATCGTACTCGCGGGCGGTGCGCTCGAGCGCCTGGACATCCTTGGGAAAGCAAGAGCCGCCGTAGCCGCACCCGGCATACAGGAAACTGTAGCCGATGCGCGGATCCGAACCGATACCCTGGCGCACCGCCTCGATATCGGCGCCCACTTTCTCGGCGAGATTGGCCAATTCGTTCATGAATGAAATACGCGTCGCCAGCATCGCATTGGCGGCGTACTTGGTGAATTCGGCCGAACGGACGTCCATCCAGAATGTCCGCTCATGATTACGGTTGAAGGGCAGATACAGCTTGCGCATCATTGCCTGCGCCTGCATGCCCTCCGGCGTCTGATCGCAGCCGATCACGATGCGGTCCGGACGCATGAAGTCGGCCACCGCCGCGCCCTCCTTCAGGAACTCGGGATTGGAAACCACCGAGAACCTGGCATCGCAGCCGCGCGCATCGAGTTGCGACTGGATCTCGGCGCGCACCTTGTCGGCCGTCCCGACCGGCACCGTCGACTTATCGACGATGACCTTGAACTCGTTCATGTACTTGCCGATATCGCGCGCGGCGGCGAGCACATATTGCAAGTCCGCCGAACCGTCTTCATCCGGCGGCGTGCCGACCGCGATGAACTGGATTTCTCCGTGCGCGACGCCGGCGGCGATATCGGTCGAAAAATTCAAGCGTCCCGCGGCGCGGTTATGCCTGACGATCTCCTCGAGCCCGGGTTCGTGAATCGGGATGCCGCCGTCGTTGAGAATATCGATCTTGCGCTGATCGAGATCGAGGCAAAGCACGCTGTTACCAAGCTCGGCGAGACACGCGCCGGTCACCAAGCCTACATAACCTGTACCGATGATCGTGATTTTCATGGGATTCCTTATTGCGGAAGAAAGCGAAATGGAGCGCTTAGCTTGCCGCAATATTTAATTCATGACATTGAGCTCTTCGGTACGGCGTGGCGGATAGGTTTCCCAGCGGTTACATCCTGGACATTGCCAATAATATTGACGCGCCTTGAAGCCGCAATGGCCGCATTGATAGCGCGCAAGCTTCTGCGTATAGCCATGCACGATGTTTTGCACCAGCGAGAGCTGCGGCCGGACTTCCGGCGGCGCTTCCATCAAGCGCGCTTCGAGCAGCTTGTCGAGGCCGAGCAGTGTCGGCGTGCGCCGCAATTCGTCGCTGACCAATTGGTTCGCGGCTTCCACGCCGTCGAGTTCGAGCACCGCCTTGAATACGACTTCGAGCAGATCGATCGACGGCGCTTCGGCCAGATAGGATTTCAGCAGATTCGCTCCTTCCTGGGGCCGGCCAACCGCGCGATAGCCGTCCATCAGGCGCTGGGCGACCAATGCGACGTGCGGCACGCTTTGCTGCTCGACGCGCCGCCAGCACAGCAACGCGCCCTCGACATCGCCCTTTGCCAGATGGACGTCTCCCATCAGTATCGTGGCGCGCACGTTCGAGCGATCGGTGGCGAGCGCCTTTTCGAGCAACGCGTAGGCGGCATCGGGATGCGTATGCACCAATTCATCCTGCGCCAATTCGCAATAGAACTGCGCGATCTCCTTTTGTCGTCCTCCGGCGCCCGATTCCTGCAAACCGCGCGCGGCATCGATGGCGCGCTGCCATTCCTTTTCGCGCTGGTAGATCTCGAGCAAGGCGCGGCGCGCCTGGGCGCCGTATTGCGTATCGACGAGCTTGTTGAAGGTTTCCTCGGCGCGATCGAGCAGCCCTGCCTTCAAATAATCCTGGCCGAGTTCGAACATCGCGTGCGCCAATTGCTCCGGCCCGAGATCGGGCCGCGCGATCAAATTCTGATGGACGCGGATCGCACGCTCGGTCTCGCCGCGACGACGGAACAGATTGCCGAGCGCGAAATGCAGTTCGACCGTTTCCGGGTCGAGCTTGACGATCTCGATGAAGGCATCGATCGCCTTGTCCGGCTGTTCGTTGAGCAGGAAATTCAAACCTTTGAAATAACCTCGCGGCAGCGTCCGCGACTCCGAGACGAGTTGATTGATATCGACGCGCGCGGCAACCCAGCCAAGGCCGAAAAAAACGGGAATGCCCAATAGCCACCAGGTTTCGAATTCCATGCGTATTTGTTCTTGTAATCGTTGAGTGTGGTCGATGCGCTTATTTGCTCGCGATGCTATCGGGCTGGGGCGGTTGCGTGCGCGCCAATTGCCGCGCCTCGCCTTCCTTCTGCAGATCGGCGACCGCCTTCCGGTACTTGCTCAATTCGCGCCGATGGCGGAATACAGTCGGCGTCATCGCCAGCACGCCGAGCGCGGCACCCGCGGCGAAGAAGCCGAGCAGCAGCAGGACCAGCGGTCCGCGGATTTCGTAGCCCAGGAAAAACTGCAATGCGGCCTCCTGGGTGTTCTTCAATGCGAAGCCGAAGAAGATCACGAACAGGATGACGCCAACGATACGGGACAGGATTTTCATGGCCGACGGAATGGATGAATTCGCGCGAAGAACCGAAATTGTACGCCATAAAAAACGGCGCCCGAGGGCGCCGTCTTCATTTATTGCCAAGCTGGCCGGACCGGACAGGCATGGCCGCCTGTCCCACAGACCAACCGATCCGAACGACAGAATCATCGCCTAATCGGGAGATCGATCCGGCTGAATCGACGAAACAGCCTGATCGGGAGACTGATTAGGCTGGACCGACGGAGCCGCCTGCCTGGCCTTCGCGTCCACACGCTCGCGCAATTCCTTGCCGGGCTTGAAGTGCGGAACCAGTTTCCCCGGGACCACGACCTTGTCGCCCGACTTCGGATTGCGTCCGATGCGCGACGGTCGGCTGTTCAAGCTGAACCGACCGAAACCGCGAACCTCGATGCGCTGGCCGTTCACCAGGCAAGCGGTCATTGCATCGAGAAGGGTATTGACCACGTATTCCACATCCTTCGCTGGCAATTGCGGATAACGTGCGGCCAAACAGGCAATCAGCTCCGATTTTGTCATCGACCAATCCCGACAGGATTATTGCTTGTTGTCGAGCTTCGCTTTCAACAGTGCGCCCAAGCTGGTCGTGCCGGAAGCGGCGCTGGAATCAGCGGCCATCTTCTGCATGGCTTCCTGGGTTTCGGCGTTGTCCTTGGCCTTGATCGACAGCTGGATCGAACGCGCCTTGCGGTCGATGTTGATGATCATGGCTTCGACCTTGTCGCCTGCCTTCAGGTGCGTGCCGGCATCTTCCACGCGGTCGCGGGAGATTTCGGAAGCACGCAGATAGCCTTCGACTTCGTCGGACAACTGGATCACGGCGCCCTTCGGCTCGACCGACTTGACGGTACCGGTGACGATAGCGCCCTTGTCGTTCATCGCGGCGAAGTTGTTGAACGGATCGCCTTCGAGCTGCTTGACGCCCAGGGAAACGCGCTCGCGCTCGACATCGATCGCCAGCACGACGGCTTCCAGCTCGTCACCCTTCTTGAACTTGCGGACGGCTTCTTCGCCGGCTTCGGTCCAGGACAGGTCGGACAGGTGAACCAGGCCATCGATGTTGCCCGGCAGGCCGATGAACACGCCGAAGTCGGTGATCGACTTGATGGCGCCTTTGACCTTGTCGCCCTTCTTGTGATTCATCGAGAAATCTTCCCACGGATTCGGCTTGCACTGCTTCATGCCGAGGGAGATGCGGCGCCGCTCTTCGTCGATCTCGAGGACCATGACTTCGACTTCGTCGCCCAATTGGACAACCTTGGACGGAGCGACGTTCTTGTTGGTCCAGTCCATCTCGGAGACGTGCACCAGGCCTTCGATGCCTTGCTCGACTTCCACGAACGCACCGTAGTCGGTCAGGTTGGTGACCTTGCCGAACAGGCGGGTGCCTTGCGGATAGCGACGCGACAGACCGGTCCACGGATCGTCGCCGAGCTGCTTGACGCCGAGGGAAACGCGGTTCTTCTCTTGATCGTACTTGAGAACCTTCGCGGTGATCTCTTGGCCGACGGATAGCACTTCCGACGGATGGCGGACACGGCGCCATGCCAGGTCGGTGATGTGCAGCAGGCCGTCGATGCCGCCGAGGTCAACGAACGCGCCGTAGTCGGTGATGTTCTTGACGATACCGGTGACGATGGTGCCTTCCTTCAGGGTCTCCATCAGCTTGGCGCGCTCTTCGCCCATCGAGGCTTCGATGACGGCGCGGCGCGACAGCACGACGTTGTTGCGCTTGCGATCCAGCTTGATGACCTTGAATTCCATGGTCTTGCCTTCGTACGGCGTCGTGTCCTTGACCGGGCGGGTGTCGACCAGCGAACCCGGGAGGAAGGCGCGGATGCCGTTGGTCAGGACGGTCAGGCCGCCTTTGACCTTGCCGGAGACGGTACCGGTGACCAGTTCGCCGGATTCCATGGCTTTTTCGAGCGAGAGCCACGATGCGAGACGCTTGGCCTTGTCGCGCGACAGGATGGTGTCGCCGAAGCCGTTTTCGAGCGATTCAATCGCCACCGTGACGAAGTCCCCCACGTTGACTTCGAGTTCGCCGCTGTCGTTCTTGAATTCTTCGATGGGAATGAACGCTTCGGACTTCAGGCCGGCGTTGACGATCACGAAGTTGTGGTCGATGCGAACGACTTCAGCCGAAATCACTTCGCCGGAACGCATATCCTGGCGCGACAGCGATTCTTCGAAGAGGGCGGCAAAGCTTTCCATGCCGGACATTGCGGGGGAGGAGGAAACTGTAGACATAAGTAAAAAAGGTTAGCCAACTCCGCGGCACCATTGCTGCGGCGGTTGGGTCAGGGTTGAACACAGCCCGGCGAGGCCTTGCGCCTGTTCGGGCACCACATCATGGGCAATCCTCAGATTGCCCTTTTCACTTCCGCGTACCAGCCGAGCACCCGATCGACCGCTTCATCGATCGTCATATGCGAGGTATCCAGCAAATGCGCGCCTTCCGCCGGCTTCAAGGGAGCGATCGCACGGGAGGAATCCCGCTCGTCACGCTCCTTCAAATCTTTCAGAAGGTCTTCCATACTAGCAGAAAAACCCTTCTCAATCAATTGCTTATAACGCCTTTCCGCGCGTGCCTCGACGCTTGCGGTCAGGAACACCTTGAGCGGCGCGGAAGGAAAGATCACGGTCCCCATGTCGCGGCCGTCGGCGACCAGGCCGGGCGCCTTGCGGAACGACAGTTGCAATCCATACAAGGCCTGGCGCACCGTCGTGAAACCGGCGATTTTCGAGGCGGTATTGCCGACTTCCTCGGCGCGGATCGCCTGGGTGACATCATCCTGGCCGAGGAAGATATCTCCGCCCGAAAACCGGCATTGCAAATGCTCGGCGCATTTGGCGAGCGCGTGATCATCGCCGAGCGGAACGCCCTTGCGCAAGGCGCTCAGGGCGGTCAGCCGGTATAGCGCGCCGGAATCGAGGTAATGGAAACCGAGGCGGTCGGCGACACGATGGGCGACGGTACCCTTGCCGGAAGCGGTCGGGCCGTCGATCGTGATGACGGGAATCGGGTGGGATGTTGTCATTGAATTACTTGCTCAGCAGAGGTCGCCGCACGTGATTTGGGCGAAGGCATCGAAATATTCCGGAAAGGTCTTCGCGACGCATTTCGGATCGTTGATGCGGATCGTGTTGCCGCGCCTTGCCGCGCCGTCGAGCGAGGCCAGCGAGAAGCACATCGCCATGCGGTGGTCGTCATAGGTGTCGATCGTCGCGGCGGCGATCTGCGCCGGCGGCGTCACCCGCAGGTAATCCGGTCCCTCTTCCACCGTCGCGCCGAGCTTCTTCAATTCGGTCGCCATGGCGGCGATGCGATCGGTCTCCTTCACGCGCCAGCTGGCGATATTGCGCAAGGTGGTCGTGCCGTTCGCATACAGCGCGGCGACGGCGATCGTCATCGCGGCGTCGGGAATATGGTTGAAGTCGGCGTCGATGGCATTCAGCGGCCCATGGCCTTCCGCTTCGATCCAGTTCTCGCCCATCGTGATCCTGGCGCCCATCCGTTCCAGCGCCTCGGCGAAACGCACGTCGCCCTGGATGCTGTTCCTGCCGATGCCTTCGACCCGCACCGGGCCGCCGGCGATCGCGCCGGCAGCAAGAAAATACGAGGCCGACGAGGCATCGCCTTCGACATGGATCACGCCCGGGCTCCGGTAATGCTGGCCGGCCGGGATCGTGAAAGCTTGCCAGCCTCGGCGCTGCACCTCGACGCCGAAGCGCTGCATCAGATTCAGCGTGATCTCGATATAGGGCTTGGAAATCAGTTCGCCGATCACCTCGATCGTGACCGCATGGTCCTTCGCCATCAGCGGCGCGGACATCAAGAGCGCCGTCAGGAATTGGCTGGACACGTTGCCGCGCACCTGCATCGTCTGCGCGTGGATATGTCCGCGCCGAATATGCAAGGGCGGGAAGCCCGGTTCGCCGGTGTATTCGATCTGCGCGCCGACCGCGTTCAAGGCATCGACCAGGTCGCCGATCGGGCGTTCGTGCATGCGTTGCACGCCGTGCAAGCTGTAGTCGCCGCCGATCACCGCCAAGGCCGCGGTCAGCGGCCGGATCGCGGTGCCGGCATTGCCCATGAAAAGATCCGCCTGATGCACAGGCAGCGCGCCGCCGGCGCCATGCACGACGTAGTCTTGGGCAGCTCCGACCTGCTCCCACTTCACGCCGAGCTTCTGCAACGCCATCAGCATCACATGGGTATCGTCGGATGCCAGCAAGTCCTTGATCTCCGTGGAGCCCTTGGCCAGCGCGGCGAGCAGCAGTGTGCGATTCGAAATGCTCTTGGAACCGGGCAGTTTGACGGTACCCTTGGCATGCAAGGCCGGATTCAAGTCGAGGTGATGGGGATAATGTTTCATTCCGTGCGTACGGCTCAATCGCCGCCTTCCTTGTTTTGTTTTTCGGCCGCCTCGATGGCGCGTATCCAGGTCATGCGGGCGCGCTGGGCATTGGCATAGACCGCCTCGAGCGCCGCGCCGTCGCCGGCGGCCAACATGGCCCGCACCCGCGTCAACTGCGCCAAGTAGGCATCGAGTTCGCTCAACAACGCGGCTTGGTTCGCCAGCGAAATGTCGCGCCACATTTCAGGAGAGGAACCGGAGATGCGCGTGAAATCGCGAAAGCCGCTCGCGGCATACTGGAACAGCAGATCGGCGTGCGGCTTCTTCGCGATATCGTCGACCAGCGCATAGGCGAGCAAATGCGGCAGATGGCTGACGGCGGCGAACACGCGGTCATGGTCTTCCGGCGTCAGGTGATGAATGACCGCGCCGCATTGCTTCCATGCCGCGGCGACGCGTTCGACATCATCGGCGGAGTTTTCCGGCAGGCGCGTGATGACTGCTTTCTTGCCGGCATAGAGATCGGGAATCGCGGCGTCGGGGCCGTTCAATTCGCGTCCGGCGATCGGATGGCCGGGCACGAACTGCCCGATCTTGTCGCCGAGCGCCTTGCGGGCGGCCGCGACCACGTCGGACTTGGTGCTGCCGGCATCGGTGACGACGGTACCCGGCTGCAGATGCGGCTTGATCGCGGCAAGAATCGCCTCGGTTTGCGCAACCGGCGCCGCGATCAATACCAGATCGGCGTCATGCACCGCCTCGGCCACGCCATCGGCAATGCTGTCGATAATACCGAGTTCCCGCGCGCGCCGGAGCGAAGCGGCGCTGCGGCCGACGCCGGCGACATGCGCGACGGCATGCGCCTGCTTCAAGGCCAATGCAAAGGAGCCGCCGATCAGCCCTACACCGAAGATTGTGATTTTCTTGAACACGAAGAATATCCGGGACAATGAGCGTTACATGAGAGAGCGCGGCGCCTCCGCCGTCTTGCTGCCGGCAAGATAATTGTTTTTGACACGCACGTAGTGCTCGGCGGAATAGCGCAGATAAGCGATCTCCTCTTCGGTCAGGAGGCGAACCTTCTCGACCGGTCGCCCGACGTACAGATATCCGCTCTCCAGCCGCTTGCCCGGTGGAACGAGGCTGCCGGCGCCGATCATGACTCGGCTCGACACGACGGCATCGTCCATGACGATGGTTCCCATCCCGACCAGGCATTCATCCTCGATCTTGCAGCCATGCAGGATCGCCGAATGTCCGATCGTGACGTAATCGCCGATGATCAAGGGCGAGCCCAGCGGTTTGCCGCCGGTCTTGTGCGAGACATGGCACATCGCGAAATCCTGGATGTTGCTGCAGCGGCCGACGACGATATGGTTCACGTCGCCGCGCAGCACGGCATTGCACCAGACGGACGAATCCTCGCCGAGCCGCACGTCGCCGATGACGTACGCCGATTCATGGCAGAAGATTCCTTCCGCCAGGCGTGGAAAGGCATCCAGGTAATTGGAGAGCGGCATCGGCTTATCGGCCCAGCACTTTCTTCAGCGCCGCGATGAACGCCGCGTTCTCTTCCGGCAGGCCGATCGAAATGCGCAGGTGCTTCGGCAAGCCGTAGTTGCCTACCGGGCGCACGATGATGCCTTGCTTCAGCAATTCGAGATTCACGCGCGCGCCGGCGCCATCGTCATCGCCGACCTTGACCAGCACGAAATTGCCGTAGGACGGCACATATTCGAGACCAAGCTCGCCGAAGGCTTGCGTCAACTGCTTGTAACCGTCGGCATTGATCTTCGCGCTCTTGGCGAGGAATTCCTTGTCGTTCAACGCGGCGATCGCCGCCGCCTGCGCCATCGAGTTGACGTTGAACGGCTGGCGAATGCGATTGAGCAAGTCCGTGACTGCCGGTTGCGCGATGCCGAAGCCGACGCGCAAGCCCGCCAGGCCATAAGCCTTGGACATCGTGCGCGACACGATCAGGTTCGGATAGCGGCGCACCCAGGCGATCGAGTCGTATTGCAGTTCGGGGGCGAGGTATTCGTTGTAGGCCTCGTCGAGGACGACCACCACCTGCGGCGGCACCTGGTCCAGGAATGCTTCGATCTCCGCCGCCGGCGTGAAGGTGCCGGTCGGATTGTTCGGATTGGCGATGAACACCAGCTTGGTATCCGGCGCGATCGCCTTGGCCATCGCAGGCAGATCGTGGCCGTAATTCTTTGCCGGCACCACGATCGCGCGGCCGCCGACGGCTTGCGTCGCGAGCGGATAGACGGCGAAGGAATACTGCGCGAAGACGACCGACTGGCCCGGCTGCACGAAGGCGTGCGCCGCGAGTTCGAGGATGTCGTTGCTGCCGTTGCCGAGCGTGATCCAGTCGGCCGGCACGTCGAATTTCGACGTGATCGCCGCCTTCAGGTCGAAGCCGTTGGCGTCGGGATAGCGCGCCAGTTCGGCCATCGCCTGCAGCATCGCCTGCTTCGCCGAATCGGGCATGCCGAGCGGATTTTCATTCGAAGCGAGCTTCACGATCTTCGCCTCGTCGAGGCCGAATTCGCGCGCGACTTCCGAGATGGGCTTGCCGCCCTGGTAAGGGGCGATGGCGCGAATGTAATCTGGACCGAACTGGATGGACATCAAAAACTCCACTGAACAAGGATTGCCTCTTCCTTCCCGCATGAGGAAGGAAACTCAACGAAATAATGCGCTCACAACGAGCTGGACGGATATGACCCGAGTATCTTGAAGAATGCCGCGTTCCGCTTCAACTCCGCCAGTCCGCGCGCGACCTTCTCGTCCTGCCGATGGCCTTCGACATCGACATAGAAATAGTATTCCCAGGTCCCGATGCGCGCCGGACGCGATTCGAAGCGCGTCATCGACACGCCATGATTCGCCAGCGGCGCCAGCAAGTTGTAGACGGCGCCCGCCTTGTTCGGCACCGCCAGCACGAGCGACGTCTGGTCGCAACCGGAGGGGCCCGGCTGCATCTTGCCGATCACGGCAAAGCGCGTGCGGTTATGCGGATCGTCCTGGATATGCGCCTTGACGACGGCGAGATCGTACTTCTGGCCGGCAATTTCGCCGGCGATCGCCGCCGCGGTCGGGTCCTCGCTCGCGATGCGCGCCGCCTCGCCGTTGGAGGCGACGGCCTGGCGTTCGACGTTCGGATAATTCAGATTCAACCAGACCTGGCATTGCGCGAGCGCCTGCGAATGGGCGCAAATGCGCTTGATGCCATCCATCGTGCCCGACTTCGTCATCAGGCTGTGGTGCACGGCGATCGACAGCTCGCCGCTGATCGAGAGCGTCGTCTGCAGCAGCAGGTCGAGCGTGCGGTTGATCGCGCCCTCCGTCGAATTCTCGACCGGCACCACGCCGAAATCGGCGGTCCCGGCTTCGGTGGCGCGGAACACTTCGTCGATGGAGGCGCACGGCAGGCTTTCGATCGCGTGGCCGAATTGCTGATAGACGGCCTGCTCGCTGAAGGTGCCGGCCGGGCCCAGATAAGCCACGATGACGCGGCGCTCGAGCGCGCGGCATGACGACATGATCTCGCGAAAGATCAGCTGGACGTCGCCGCTGTCGAGCGGCCCGGGATTGAGGTCGGCGACCTTGCGCAGCACCTGCGCCTCGCGCTCCGGACGGAACACCGGCGCGTTGGTTTCGGCCTTGACGTGGCCGACTTCCTGCGCGACGCGGGCGCGCTGATTCAAGAGATCGAGGATTTGCGCGTCGATCGAGTCGATCTTTTCGCGCAGCGGTTTGAGTTTGTCGTCCGTGCTCATGGTTTCGAAAGCCATTCCACGGCAACCGGAACGCAATGCCACCCACTCCATCATGGCGTCGAGTCCCGGCATGCGCCGGAACGGCTGTATTTAGCCGTGCGTCTTTTCGAATTCGCGCAGGTATTCCACCAGCGCCTGTACACCTTCGATCGGCATCGCGTTGTAAATCGATGCCCGCATACCGCCGACGGACTTGTGGCCCTTGAGCTGGAGCAGGCCGCGCTCTTTCGCGCCGGCCAGGAAAGCGGTATTCAACGTTTCGTCGCGCAGGAAGAACGGTACGTTCATGCGCGAGCGGTCATTCTTCTCGACCTTGGTCTCATAGAAACCGGTCGAATCCAGATAGTCATACAACAGTTTCGCCTTGGCGATATTGCGTTCTTCCATCGCCGCCACGCCGCCCTGGCGCTTGAGCCACTGGAACACCAGGCCCGCGATGTAGATCGCATAGGTCGGCGGCGTGTTGTACATCGAATCGTGTTCGGCGACCAGCGTCCAGTCGAACGCCGACGGGCAGATCGGCAGCTGATGCCCGAGCAGATCCTCGCGCACGATCACGATGGTAAGACCGGCAGGTCCGATGTTCTTCTGCGCGCCGGCGAAAATGGCGCCGTATCGCGAGACCTCGACCGGGCGCGACAAGATATGCGAAGACATGTCCGCCACCAGCGGAACGTCGCCGACCTCGGGCACGAAATGGTATTCCACGCCGTCGATGGTCTCGTTCGTGCAGAGATGGACATAGGCTGCGTCCTTGGTCAGCTGCCAGGTATCGCGCGGCGGCACGCGCGAGAACCGGCTCGCCTCGCTCGATGCGGCGATATTCACGTTGGCGTACTTCGCCGCTTCCTTGGCCGACTTCTTGGTCCAGGTGCCGGTGACCACCACGTCGACGGTCGCCGGCTGCGCCTTGCGGCCGACCAGGTTGAGCGGCACGATGGCGTTCTCGCCGATGCCGCCGCCTTGCAGGAACAGGATCTTGTAGTTTTCCGGTACGGCGAGCAGTTCGCGCAGGTCGCGCACCGCGTTCTCGTGGATCGAGATGAACTCGGGACCGCGGTGGCTCATCTCCATGACCGACATGCCGCTGCCGTGCCAGTCGAGCATTTCCTCGGCGGCCTGCTTCAGCACTTCCTTCGGCAGGACGGCCGGTCCGGCGGAGAAGTTATAGACCTGCGTCATTACGCCTCCGTCTCTCCTGCCGTGTTGCCGGCCTCGGCATTGCCCGCATCGGCTTCCTCCTCGTCCACATCGGACTCGACGATGCGCTGCAGGCCGGACAGCTTGGTTCCGTCTTCCACGGCGATCAGCGTCACGCCTTGCGTCGCGCGGCCCATCTCGCGGATTTCGGCGACGCGCGTCCTGATCAGCACGCCGCCGGTGGTGATCAGCATGATCTCATGGCGCTCCTCGACCAGGGTGGCGGCGACCACCTTGCCGTTGCGCTCGCTGGTCTGGATCGCGATCATGCCCTTGGTGCCGCGGCCGTGGCGCGTGTATTCGGTGATCGGCGTGCGCTTGCCGTAACCGTTCTCGGTCGCCGTCAGCACCGATTGCTGCTCGTTCTCGGCGACCAGCAATGCGATGACCTGCTGGCCGTCCTCCAGGCTCATGCCGCGCACGCCGCGCGCCGTGCGGCCCATCGGGCGCACATCGTTCTCGTCGAAGCGCACCGCCTTGCCGGCGTCGGAGAACAGCATCACGTCGTGCTTGCCGTCGGTCAGCGCGGCGCCGATCAGATAATCGCCCTCGTCGAGGTCGACCGCGATGATGCCGGCCTTGCGCGGATTGGAGAATTCTGTCAACGGCGTCTTCTTCACGGTGCCGAGCGAAGTCGCCATGAAGACGTAATGGTCCTCCGGGAAGCTGCGGTTCTCGCCCGACAGCGGCAGCACCACGGTGATCTTCTCGCCGTCCTGCAGCGGGAACATGTTGACGATCGGCTTGCCGCGCGAGTTGCGCGAGCCTTGCGGCACTTCCCACACCTTGAGCCAGTACATGCGGCCGCGGTTGGAGAAGCACAGGATGTAATCGTGCGTGTTGCCGATGAAGATCTGGTCGATCCAGTCGTCTTCCTTGGTCGCCATCGCCTGCTTGCCGCGACCGCCGCGCTTCTGGGCGCGGTATTCGGAAACCGGCTGCGCCTTCATGTAGCCGGCGTGCGACAGGGTGACCACCATGTCTTGCGGAGCGATCAGGTCTTCGGTGGCGAGGTCGCTGGTGTTCAGTTCGATCGTCGAGCGGCGCACATCCTTGTTGCCTTCGCCGTACTCGAGCTTGGCCGCGTTCAGCTCGTCGGAAATGATCGCGGTGACGCGCTCCGGCTTGGCGAGGATGTCGAGCAGATCGGCGATCTGCGCCATGACATCCTTGTATTCGTTGACGATCTTGTCCTGCTCGAGGCCGGTCAGACGCTGCAGGCGCATCTGCAGGATCTCCTGCGCCTGGTCGTCCGACAGCTTGTAGAGGCCGTCGGATTGCATGCCGTAGTGCTTCGGCAGGTTCTCCGGACGGAAGGCGTCGATGCCGCCGACGTTCTCGGAACCGGTGCGCGCCAGCATCTCGCGGACCAGCGACGAATCCCAGGCGCGCGCCATCAATTCGGCTTTCGCGATCGGCGGCGTCGGCGCGGCCTTGATGATCGCGATGAAGTCGTCGATGTTCGCCAGGGCGACCGCCAGGCCTTCCAATACGTGGCCGCGCTCGCGCGCCTTGCGCAGTTCGAACACGGTGCGGCGCGTGACGACTTCGCGGCGATGCGACAGGAAGCACTCCAGCATCTGCTTCAGGTTAAGCAGCTTCGGCTGGCCGTCGACCAGCGCGACCATGTTCATGCCGAAGGTGTCCTGCAGCTGCGTCTGCTTGTACAGATTGTTGAGCACGACTTCCGGAACTTCGCCGCGCTTCAATTCGATCACGACGCGCATGCCCGACTTGTCGGATTCGTCGCGGATGTCGGAAATGCCTTCCAGCTTCTTCTCGCGCACCAGCTCGGCGATGCGCTCGAGCAGCGACTTCTTGTTGACCTGGTAGGGCAGCTCGTCGACGATGATCGCGGTCCGGCCCTCGCGGCCGAATTCCTCGAAATGGGTCTTGGCGCGCATCACCACGCGGCCGCGGCCGGTGCGATAGCCTTCGCGCACGCCGGAAACGCCGTAAATGATGCCGGCGGTCGGGAAATCCGGCGCCGGGATGATTTCGATCAGCTCATCGACGGAGCATTGCGGATTGCGCAGCACGTGCAGCGCGCCGTTGACGACTTCGGTGATGTTGTGCGGCGGGATATTGGTCGCCATGCCGACCGCGATGCCGGACGCGCCGTTGATCAGGAGATTCGGGATGCGCGTGGGCAGCACCGACGGCTCCTTCTCCTTGCCGTCGTAGTTCGGCACGAAATCGACGGTTTCCTTCTCGATGTCGGCCAGCAGTTCGCTCGATATCTTGTCCAGGCGGCACTCGGTGTAACGCATCGCCGCGGCATTGTCGCCGTCGACCGAGCCGAAGTTGCCCTGGCCGTCGACCAGCGTATAGCGCAGCGAGAAATCCTGCGCCATGCGCACCAGCGTGTCGTAGATCGCCTGGTCGCCGTGCGGATGGTATTTACCCATCACCTCGCCGACCACGCGGGCGCACTTGACGTAGGGGCGGTTCCAGACGTTGTTCGTCTCGTGCATCGCATAGAGCACGCGGCGGTGCACCGGCTTCAGGCCGTCGCGCACGTCGGGAAGAGCGCGCCCCACGATCACGCTCATGGCGTAATCGAGGTAACTCTTGCGCATCTCTTCTTCGAGGGAAATCGGGATAGTCTCTTTAGCGAATTGATCCATTATGCGAGCCGGGTGGCTGGTTGATTCGGTTGACTGTCGAGCGCCGCAGCCTTGTGGGCAGGACGGCATGCCAAACCTTGGATTTTACCACGCGGACGGGCATCAACTTTGCTTTTGGCTTGTGCCGAAACCTCGTTTCGGCGCCGGCCGCGAACCGTGCCGCCGTCGGCGCCTTGAGCTAACGCCAATTGGCATCCCAAAGACAGTCTTGCACAAGAAAAACATGCTCTAATACATGCCGCAACGACAAGAAGGGTTCGGGACAACTAAAGAGAGGGGCCACCATGCTGAAAAAGATTGCTGCCGTACTCATCGCTTGCGCCGCAAGCAGCGCCCTGGCGCAAACCGACATCAAGGCCAAGACGCCGAACAGCGCCTATCTGCAGGACGGGCGTGGCGTCATCACCCGCTCGGGGACCGGATTATGCTGGCGCGCCGGCTACTGGACCCCGGCCGACGCGGTACCCGGTTGCGACGGCGAACTCGCGCCGCCGGTACAGAAGCCGACCGCGCCTCCGGTCGCCGTGACTCCTCCGCCCCCGCCGCCTCCGCCGCCGGCGCCGCCCAAGCGCTGCGATTTCTCGGTGACGCTTGCCAACGACGAGACCTTCACTTTCAACAAGGCGGAATTGACGGATGCCGCCAGGAAGCGCATCGATGACACCGTG